>CAZZMD010000009.1:0-101113 GCA_964655355.1 uncultured bacterium | reverse complement strand
GGGCCCTCCCTAGGGGCACCTCAACAACCTCTCTATTTTAGCGAATTGGTATAACTGGTCGTTAATGGGGAACGAATAACCCAAGAAGCTCAGCTCAAAAACAGTGCTATCCCCATCGCCATAGCTCAGGGCACTCAAGCCAGTGGCGTCCGCCAAGGGGCTCTGAATGGTGTTGGACTCCAGACGGGTGGTCAACAGGTCATCACCGGTGAAGCTGGTGTTAAACAGCAAACGGGTCCGCTGACCAAACGCAATCTCTTCCTGATCGCTGCGCTCGTCACCATCGTCATCGGTGAAAGAGCCGCCGTGAACACTGAAGATCACCGAACCTTCCAACTTGGTGGTGGTGGAGAACTGGTTCGCCTCCAACTCAGTGGTGCGAGCTTCCAACGCATCCACACGGCCACGAATGGTCGCCAACTCAGCCGCAAACTCTTCCTGAAGCTTTTGGAGCGTCGCCAAATCAGCCTTGGTTGCCAAGGGAGACGTAGCCGCCGCAATCAATTCATTGACCCGGTCCAAGCAAGCATTCAAACCGGCCGCAAACTCATAACGGGTCAGGGCGCGATTACCGAGGTAAACCCCACTGGGATAACCCGCGATGCAACCATACCGCTCCACCAAAGACTGCAACGCCTGGAATGCCCAGTCCGTAGGGCTAACGTCGGAGAGCTGGGAAACAGAAGTAACTTGGTCAAAACCAGGGGTTGCCGGCCCCGAAGCTTCCAGGCCATATTGACGCAAGGCGTCGAAATCAATCTCATCGCTAGAGATGGACGGGGCAGCAGACTCATTAGCTTGCGCCGGAGCAATCAAGGCATTGGATCCGAGGGCCGCAAGGCCCACAGAACCTGCCAGCAGCAGATTAAAACGAATTTTCTGAAACATAGCGGTCATTCACTCAACTCACAACCATAAAATGGGGAACCGTTATCGCACGCAGCTTGGCGATCGCCCATCAAGGCAGAGAACGATAATCATTCTCACTGCCTGAACTAGATTAACTCAAACCCAGATCATATTGGACAGCCAGAGGCGATCGCCCGATACAAATCGCCCGGTACAAATTGAGAACAGACGCATTTGGCCAATCCCCAACTGACCGAAGCAACTTCATCCGGCATACCCCTGAGCAGAGCCAGCTTAGGGCTCGGCAGCAGGCTCAGAAAGCAACCCTGAGATTAAGACATCAAGGTCCTGGAGTGATAGGGATCTATTGAGAATTACAATCAATAAATCGCAATAGGCTTTGAGGGTAGCATGGGTCCCTATCCATTGGACTCGAATCTTAATAAGAACTCAATGCGGCCCTAGGGCATCCATTAGGGACAGTCGCGCGTATTGAAGGTGTAGTCGCGCCATGATTCTGAATGCTGTCTGTTACGTCGAAACCATTGTCGAAACCATTACAGACCAGCACTTACCCTCGTAGTAGTGCTAAACCGGTTCCATGCCGACCACACCTTAGGCAAGGACAGGAGGCGTTGGGTGTTCCTATGAGTGTTCCTATGACTGATGCAACCGATGGGGCATTAATGGAACGGCTGCAGGGGGGGGATACCCGCGCCCTGGGGCAGATTTACGATCGCTACAGCAAGTTGGTCTATAGCTTGGCACTGCGGGTGCTGGGCGATCGCCAGGAGGCGGAAGACCTAACCCAAGAAATATTTTTGAAACTCTACCGCCAGGGGAAATACAACCCGCAGCGGGGATCGCTACCGAGCTACCTAGCGACCTTAACGCGATCGCGGGCGATCGACCGGCTGCGATCGCGGAGTAATCGACAACAAATATTGAACCGTTGGCGACAGGATATGGTGAAACCAGTGCCCAACCTCCCCGGGGATCAAATGCTATTGCAGCACCGGCGGGAGCGCGTACGATTTGCCCTGTCCCAGCTATCCGATATCCAGCGGCAAGTGTTGGAACTCAGTTATTACGAAGGATTGAGCCAAGCAGAAATTGCGAAACAACTCGAGAAACCTTTAGGATCCGTCAAAAGCTGGGCACGGCGGGGCTTATTAAAACTGCGCGATGTGTTGGGGGAGGTATCCGACGATGTCTGACGCGACAAATCCAAACACTCCAGAGGAGTCCACCCCTCAAGAGCTACTGGCCGGCTATGTGTTGGGGGATTTAACCCCCGAGGAAATGGCCCAAGTCCAAGAACTCCTGCGGGAGGATCCGGCCTTGGCAACCGAGGTGCTGCAACTGCAAAACACCCTAGGGGCCATTCCGCTAGCCCTGGAATTCCAGCAGCCCCCCGCCCATGTGAAGGCGCAGCTATTGGCGACAGCAGCTTCCGCCGCCGCCCCAGCGAAAAAAGTCTCCCAACCCTGGCGACTTCCTTGGGGACGGATTATTACGGGCATTGCCATCACCGGGGCGATCGCCCTGGGGCTACAAAACTGGCAACTGCGTCAACAGCTCGCCCAAAGCGCACCTTACAAAATTGCCATCACCACCGATGACAGGGTGCCTCAGGATTCTTGGCAGGCATTTGGGGAAGTGTTCCTCGATCACCAAGACTCTTTATCCCGGAGCGAGGGCCCCGTCGACTTTGGCACCCAGGACGTCGCCCAGATGCGTCAGCAGTATGGCGAACGGGTGGATATGTCCGGTAAATTCCCTGAGCTGAAACGGGCCAAGCTATTGGGGGGAAGTTTTTGCGAACTGAGCAAAACGGAAGGGGTCCGACTGTCCTACAAAGTATCTGCGGGGCAAACCATTTCGTTCTACCGACTCGATCGCGAAGGATTTTCCCTAAAAATCAGCGATCGCCCCATGCCCATCCAGATGTTTGAAGGACCCAATGGTCTCGTCTGGGGCGATCGCGATTATGTGTATGTCCTGGTGGGGGAAGTGCCCATGGGTACCATCCGACAGCTCTGGCGATCGCTAGATTCTGTCTAGGTCCCCCGTCTAAGCTCCTGCCTAAATCCAATGGGGAATCAGAGCCGGAAAAATTAATTTCGCAGAATCACATCCAATCCCGAGAGCCACCCGTATTCCTTATGTGTGGTGGCTGAAGCAACTATTGCTCTAGCTGCCTACCGCCAATAGCCGGGGCGATCGCCGTAGTTATTGAGGCTGGATCTCTTCCCCCTAAGTTGTGGAGAAGTACCAACACACCTAATCACTTGTTCTAACCATGCTCCCTGACGCCAAGCGTCACGGGAGTTTTTTTCTGCGCCTAGGGCCCGCCATAACTGGCCCCCCTCTGAACGACAGACCGTTAAAACGGGGCAAGTACGGGGGAGTTTCGTCTTACTGGTCGGCAAACTTTGCTTGGTCAGGAAATCTCGCTCGCTGATGCCGTGTCCAAAGGTTACTCAACAAACCATCAGACGGACTAAACACAAAAGCCACACAGAAAAAGCAGAATGAAACCAGGACGATCGCTGCTCCAGAGGGAGAATCCAAGTAATAGCTCAGGTACATACCAACCACGCTGGACAGGGCGCCAATCATCGACCCCACCCACATCATTTGATGAAGCTCTTTAACCAGCAAATAAGCCGTCGCAGCGGGTGCCACCAGCAAGGCAACCACCAGAAGCGCGCCAACCGTAGGCAAACAAACGACAATCGTCACGGTCATCGCAACGATCAGGGCAGCATTGTACCAACGCACGGGCAAACCACTGGCCTGCGCCCCTTTCGGATCAAAGGTATAAAACAAAAGCTCCTTAAAAAACAGGCGTATCAGGACGATGGCAATGGCGGTAATGAGAAGAGTCCACCACACATCTTCCATGGTGACCCCTAGAATATTGCCAAACAGGATATGGATTAAATCGAGACGATTCGCTCCCGGCAGGACACTGACCAACGTGACTCCAAGGGCAACAAATGACGTCAGGATTAGAGCCATTGCAGTGTCGGTTTTTACGCGGGATCTCGATTCAATTAAATAGAGCACCAATGCGCTAAGCACCCCCGAAACCAACGCCCCAAACGACAGAGCTAATCCCATGACGTAAGCGACGGGCAACCCAGCCATCACCGAATGGGAAATGGCATGGGACAACATTCCCATCCGCTGCACAATCATATAGCTGCCGACAATGGCACACAGGACCCCAAGCAAAATACCCAACATCAGTGCCCGTTGCATAAAAGATAACGACAACGGCTCAATAATCAAATCCAACATGAAATACTTTTGCCTCCTTATTAAGGTGAATACGGTTTCAAAAGAGGGTGTTTAAGCGACGATGGCGTCTAAGCAAAGACACGGGCAAGTCCGCGACCATATGCCCGTTCCAGGTTGTCAGCGGTGACGACCTCTTTGCGGGGACCTTGGGCAACCAGACGTTTATTCAGAAGGAGTAGCTGATCATAAATCGACAGAGATTCACCCAAATCGTGGCTGATGACCAGTACCGTTTTGCCTTCAGTCCGTAGCTCTTGAAAGATGTCGTAAATAATGTCTTCAGTTTTGCGATCAACCCCGGTGAAAGGCTCATCAAATATCAATAGTTCAGCCTCTTTGGCCAGCGCCCGGGCGAGAAACACCCGCTGCTGCTGTCCCCCCGATAGCTCACCAATGGGGCGATCGCGCAAATCATAGAGATTGACCCGTTCCAGGGCTTCACGGGCCAACTGTCGAGCCCTTCGACTGACCCCACGGAAAAGCCCCGTTTGCACCGTCTGAGCCATCAGCACCACATTCCAGACGGTCACCGGATAATCCCAATCAATCCGGGAGCGTTGGGGAACATAACTGGTTTTGAGGAGCTGATTCTTGAGCAATCTGTCCTGAAATCGAACATTCCCCTGGGTTGCCGGAATCAAATTCAGCATGGCCTCAACCAAAGTGCTTTTGCCCGCACCATTGGGACCAATAATCCCGACCAGTTGCCCCATGGGTATAAAAAAGCTGACCCCTTGGAGTGCGCGGTTGCCTCGATAATCGACTGACAGATTCCGAACTTCTAGCATTGACATCAACCTATGACAGTAGCGGGACGCTGTCTCGCCTAGCTTCATAGAAGCAGCAAACTTGGCAGAGAGGGCAACAATCGCAAGGATCTTTTAACAACTGGAGCCAATTAGTGAAAAGCTATGTCATATGGAACAAAAAGGCTGTAGTGCCTGATACTAGGTTTCTTCGGCGATTTACCTTTCTGCTCCCAAGGCGTGTAATGGAAGTTGATGAATGTGCTATACCGCTAATTATTTGCATTAAGCCTTGGTGAGGGAGTGGTTTTCTCTCCCCAGCGCTTCTGGCAGTTTTTTAGTAATCAAGACAGGCGAGCAACAGAGACAATGCAACGGAACTTTATAAGAAAGCAAGGGATTTTTGGCGTCGCGATCGCCCTGGCGATTAGTGTTGTCGGTGTCGGTTGTACCGGCTCAACCTCAGGCGATTCAGGCACCACCGATGCTGACGCCCCTGCGGGTGAGGTGGCAGAAGAGGCTGAGGGAGACGATTCCAAAATCGATGTGGTCGCATCCTACAGCGTCATTTGCGACTTGGCGACTCAAATTGCGGCAGATGCGGTGAACCTGAAATGCCTCATCCCCCCGGATCAGGATCCCCACACCTATGAGGGCAAGCCCTCTGATCGAGAAGCGGTTGAGACGGCTGACTTGGTCCTGTATGCGGGGCTCAACTTTGAGCCGTCGATCATTGATATGGCAGAGTCATCCGAGTCCTATGCGCCCAAAATTGCCTTGCATGATGAGTCGGTGCAGGAAGTGATTGAGGTGGAAGAAGAGGGCGAGGTTGAACCTGATCCCCACGTTTGGCATGACGTTGAAAACGGTCTGGCGATGGTTGCTTTGATCCGAGATAACCTCATCGAGGTGGATCCGGACAATGCCGAGATGTACACCGAAAATGCCGACAAGCTGACGGCTAAGTTGGAGGCTCTCGATACCTGGATTCCTGAGCAAATTGCCACGATCCCCGAAGATCAGCGCCGTCTGATTACGACCCATGACGCGATGTCCTATTACGCCAAAGCCTATGGGCTGACGGTTGAGGGCACGTTGCTGGGGGTTTCGACGGAAGAGGAACCCAGTGCCGCCACGATTAACGAGTTGGCTACCTCCATTCGTGAAAAAGCGATTCCTATCATCTTTGCGGAATTGACCGCTAACGATCGCGTCTTAAAGACGGTTGCAGACGAAGCGGGGGTTGAAGTCTCCGAGAAAGTCTTGCTGGCTGATGGCTTAGCAGAAGAAGGTGCGCCGGGCGGGACCTATACCGACATGCTGGTGTACAACACCTGCGCCATCGTGGAAGGTCTAGGCGGTGAATGTGGAGAGGCTCCCGAGTAGTCAGCCCCTTATTCGGTAGGGGGGCGATCGCCCCCTACCCAAACCTTCCTAACCATTACAGGTGAGGCATTACAGGATTGTCCCTTGGCGTTGCAGGATCACCATGGTGTTGCCAATGACGGGGCTGCGGGCCAGAACGACGCCCTCAACGGTGGTGATTTCGAGTTTGTTGAAGTCTAGGTTGAGCGATCGCGCCCATAGGTCTGCGGCTAGCTGATCCTGCTCCGTTGCCGGCAGATCAAACCATGGGGTGGAGTCGATGCGCACCAACAGTCGTCCCTGTCGGAAATCGGCTTGGATGGAGCGCACAATGCCGGAGTCGCCATATTGCTGTGCTGTGTCCACCACCTGATCTTGAATGGCGGCAATCAGGCTTTGCTCCGGCGTCATTTCTAAGGCGGGCGGTTTCTCGAAGGAGCTGAGGGGCTCCTGGGGCGTTGCCTGCTCAGGGCGATCGGGATTGTCGGCCAGATTGTCCCCTAGCTCGGTCTCCGCTGCCGATCCCCCATCATCGCCGTCGATTAATTCTTCAGCCTGGGTTTCGCCTGCCTCTTCCCCTTCTGTTTCCTCTGATGCCGTCGATGGGGGAAGCGGGGGAGTAATTTCCACCACGTCCGGTAGTTGGGGAGCGGCGGGAATTTCTTCTTCCGGCTCGGGGGTGGGCACCGGCGGGGGCTCAGGGGGCACTTGGGCGATCGCCTGTTCCGGGATGGGAGCGGGCTTCGGCAAAATACCGTCCACGGCGGTCCATCCCACCACGACCACTAGGGTTGCCACAATTAACCCCAAATTTCGATCCGATACGTCCTGCAATTTTTGAGGCAGGATGGCGCGCACCGTTAATAACACTCGCCGCCAAATCTGTCGTAGGGGGGTGAGTTCGTCTTGCGCCGTTTGGGTGATGGTGAGGCGCTTGCCTATGGAATTCGGCGCTCCTGGCCGCTGGCGAATATCCTCCGCCTCCAGCTCCACAATCAGCCAGTTCAGGATTTTGATGACCAGCCGCAGCACCCCGGCAAGCGATCGCCGAATAATGCCGGGGGGGACCCGTTCTAGGGCGGGGGGCTCTTCCGGGATTGCTTCGGATACTTCCTCTGGGGCTGGGTCAGGCTCTGGGGCTGCACTGTCGGCAATGCCACCTTCAATATCTAGATCCGCTTCCTCTGGATCTGTGTCTTCTGGATTTGTGTCTTCTGGGTCTGTATTTTCTGGATCTGTGTCTTCTGGATCTGATTCTTCTAAATCTACGTCTTCGGCGATCGCGACGACTGGGATCTCCTCTCCCCCAGACAGATCTACCGCATCCTCTCCATCGGTTTCAGGTTCATCCGCTTCGCCTTCGCTAACTTCGTCTTCGCCAGCTTCGCCTTCTTCCGTTTCGCCCCCTTCCATTGCAGTCTCGTCCGAGTTGCTGCTCTCATTGGGGGTATTTTCCCCAGTGGTTATGCTTTCTCCTTCAAGGGGGGGAGCCTCCTCAGAGCTGTTTTCTTCGTCAGGGGGGAGGATGGGATCGGACGACGACATGGCAGTGCAGTAGGGCGCTATGGGCTAATTGAACCGCAGGCTATGGGAATTGAGGTTTGGAATTCGGGAAAGTATGAGAATTCGGGGCAGTCGTGGGGAGTATGAAAACACCATAGGAGATGATGGGGGGGGATCGCCAACTGGGCAGCATATGGTGGACCCCATTATTTGTGATTCGTAATGCGGGCAATGTTATTCCTCGTTATGCCCCCCTACGATTCTGCCAATGGGGGCGTTGGAGAGTTATTTGAAACCAGGGCGATCGCCGCTAGTTTGGCGCTGCCATAGGCGGCTTCCGTCTGGGCGGCGATCGTGACGGGCACGGAAAAGTAACGTTGGCGAATGACTGTCCATGTCGGATTTTGGGCACCGCCGCCAGCGGTTTGGATTTGAGTTAAGGGATCGGCCCCTAGCTCGGCCAGTCGTTGATAGCCTTTGGCTTCAATGCGGGCGATCGCCTCCAATAGTCCTTGTAGATACTCAGAATCGTCGTCAGGGCGCGGGGTTAATCGCGGTGGCAAATCGGGATCGTTGATGGGAAATCGCTCCCCCGGTTTGATGAGGGGGTAATAGTCATGGGGGCTGGGGATAGCGGGATTGATCCGCTGGCTGAGGTGGGTTAATTCGGCGGTCGAAAAGAATTGTTGGAGCACTGCGCCCCCCGTATTGGACGCGCCCCCCACTAACCAGCGATCGCCCAATCGATGGCTGTAGATACCAAACTCGGGCGCATTCACCGGCACGGTGCTCAATTGCTTCAACACGAGGGTCGAGCCCAAGGAGGTCACCGCCTCCCCCGGTTGGTCTGCGCCGCTGGCTAAAAATGCCGCAATGCTGTCGGTGGTGCCCGCCACGATTTGACAGTGGGGATTGATATTAAATCGCTGGGCGATCGCCGGCAGGATGGGGCCAATAATGCTGCCGGGGGCGACGACATGGGGCAGGGAATGCCCGAAATCTGAGGTTTGCAGGGGATGGGGATAGGCGAGGGCGATCGGGTCATAGCCCAGTTTCAAGGCATTGTGATAATCGCTGATGGCGCGGGGATGGGCGCTCGGGGATGGACGATGGAGCTGTCCATGGAGCTGAAAGCTTAACCAGTCCGCCTGGTGAAAAATAAGGGGGGCATAAGGCGGCTCCGGCCAGCGGTTCCCAAAGCGATCGCCCCGCCACCACCACACCTTGGCCAAGGTCGAGGTTGCAGACCGTGCCCCGCTGGTCTCGGGCAAGAGCGTCGCAAATGTTTTGAGTGCTGATCGCCCGCGATCGTCGTTATACATCAGGGGCCCGGCCACCACCTCCCCTGCCGGTGTTGCCAAGAGTACCGTAGACGACGTGCCATTGATGGCGATCGCCCCTAATCGCTGCCGGAGGGCGATCGGCAATTGTTCGAGTAGGGTTTTCAGTTGATCCCACCAGGCTTGGGCCAAGGCTGCGCCCGTTAGACCCTGGGGAGCCTCTGTCCGACTTTGCCCCGCGACTTCTGAAATTCCACGATCTTGAGATGGGGGGGATAGGACGATGGCACGCCCCCCGGACGTTCCAAAGTCGATGCCGAGGAGATAAACCATGTCAGGGGGAAGGCGTTAAGGGTGGGGGGATTCGTCACTGAAAGCGTGCCGCTATCCTGACTTTCTGGGGAATAGTAACGTTTGGTACGGAAACAGAACGTTTTAGATGGGAATAATTCAAGATACATTGCTTAATATTGCGCTGACTGGGTGAGGCAATATTATTTGCAATCTTGAAGCCGGTTAAATTGCTTTCATATGCACTTGAATCCTAGGCTAGAGCCTTGTTGGGGTTTGTTTCAACCTCCCTTAGAGAAGGAATTACGGCACCCTTCAGCGAATTGGCACATTGCTGAGTTGGGTCTGTGACAGTACATCTACACCATTTTTAAGTTTATTACTCGCTCTTTTCTGCTGTGGTTCTCCGGGTGATGCATCGGAGGACCTCAGTCGTGACGTCACGTTATTGATTCACTGATGACTTCAGTCCTACCCCCTGATTTGGTTGCTGATCCCCCCCCTGATTACCCAAGCTATCCGGCTACCTTAGGCAAGACCATGGCGCTTCCCCAGGGGAGCGGGAGCGATCAGGAGGCTGAGGGTGAACTCGATCCACCTCCCCTGAGTTCTATGGAGGTAATCGATGGGATGGCTGTAGCGGACGCAATTGCCCAAATCCATCGCTCGCTCGACGAGAAGGATATTTTGGAGGCGACGGTGCAGGGGCTGCGCCTCTTGCTGGCGGCTGACCGGGTTTGCATTTTGCAGTTTGAGCGTAATATTTTGGGGGCTCCGGGACAGTTTGTAGCGGAGGCGGTCACTGCTCCGTGGCGATCGCTACTGGGGATGGAGCTGAAGGATCCTGATCAGTCCCTGGGGTCTACCATCCCCTACGGCGAGTCTGCCCATGTGCAATCTCGCCAATCTCCGGGGGGACAGCATGCCCAAATCCTGATCAGCGATGTGTCTCAGGCGGAGTTAACCCCCGAGCAACGGCAGTTTTTGATGGAGACCTGTCAGGCTCGGGCAATATTGAGTGTCCCGTTAATTCGCCAAAGTCAGCTTTGGGGGGTTCTGTATCTCCAGTATTGTGACGCTCCCCATGGGTGGTCTCCCCAGGAATTGACCCTGTTGGATCAGGTGCTGGCTCAGATGGCGATCGCATTGTCCCATAGTGCTCAGCTACAGCAGTCCCAACGCCAAGCCTTGCAGGCTCTCCAACAGCTTGAGCGGTTGAAGGAAACCCAAGCTCAGCTAATTCATTCCGAAAAAATGTCTGGATTGGGGCATCTGGTGGCGGGGATTGCCCACGAGATTAATAATCCGGTGAGTTTCATTTACGGCAATTTGGTCCACACCGGCAACTATGCCAATACGTTGCTGGATGTGATTCGCCAGTACAGCGAGAAGTTTCCCGATGATGAGCTGGCCGCGGTGCTGGAGAACATTGATTTTGACTTTATCTCCATGGATTTCCCGAAAATCCTGGATTCTATGAAAACAGGGACGGATCGCATCCGTCGATTGGTGCTGTCCCTGCGCAATTTTGCCCGTTTGGACGAGGCAGATGTGAAAACCGTCGATATCCATGAAGGGATTGACAATACCTTGATGGTGTTGCGGCATCGCTTTGTGAATCGAGAGTTTTTGCCGACCATCCGGCTACGAAAAAATTATGGGGAGTTGCCAGCGGTGACTTGCCATCCCAGCCAAATGAATCAGGTGTTTTTGCACCTGGTGACGAATGCCATTGATGCGTTTGATGATGCGCGGCGGCAGGCTCCCTATACGCCGTTGATTGAGATTACGACCACGCTGCTGAATGACGATCGCATTGCAATCACCGTGAAAGATAACGGTCCTGGGATTTCCAAGGAGATTCAGCGCAAGATTTTCGATACATTCTTCACTACAAAAGCGCCGGGGCAGGGGACTGGGCTGGGGCTCGCCATTAGCCATCACATTGTGGTGGAGCAGCATGGGGGCGAGCTGATTTGTATTTCGGAGTTGGGATGGGGATCCTTTTTCCAGGTGATTATTCCCGTTACACCATCGGTCCCGTTACGCCATCGGTGATAAAGGAACAACTGGACGCGGCGGCGGATATGGATTAGCCGATCAGCTGATCGGAGAGGCGGGCTGGGACTCGGCGGTGGGGTCTTTGGCGGAGTCTTCGGCGGGGGCGGTTTCGGGGGCGGATGGAGAGGCGGGGGCTAGGGTTTGTATCTCGGCGATCGCCGCTAACATTTCCCGTTCGAAGGTGACCTGGGCGCGATTGGTTCGGCCGCCGACATAGAGCCCCTGGTCCGTGGCCAAAATCCAGATCTGGGAGTGGGACACATAGCTGGCGAGGGTGCCGATCATCAATAGCCCGAATCCGAAGTAAACCAGGGGAACGCCGGGGTCGGTCTTGATTTGTAGACCGGTGCTGCCCACCAGATCGTCGATGACTAAGTTGACCCCATTGACTTGGACGGAGCGCCCGACCCGCGTCGTGGAAATGGGATCGCCGTTCATGTCGTAGATCAGCAGCGTGCCTTGGAGATCGCGGGTAATGAGCGAGACCCCTTCGCTGAGGTCCGGTTTGGTGGGCACCCAGGTCCCCCAGATGCGATCGCTAAGGCCCTGGAGGGGGGCCATGGGCAGTTGGAATACGGGGCTGTTGTTGAGGTGGAGTTTGACTGAGTCGATGCCCCAGTTGGTTTGGTAAATGGTGGTGCCGCTATAGCGCAGGGGGTGGTTTACGGAAATGGTTTGGCGATCGCGTTCTTCGCCATCGGTGCCCATGACGGACAGGTCGGAATAAAACTGGTCGATGTTGCCACCGGGGGTGTAGTCAATCCAAAAGCGGTTGACTTTGAGATACCAATCTTGGGGAACACGGCTGACGCCAAAGGGGCCGGCATCCAGCAAGTTTTGAACTTTGATAATGCCGCCACTGGGTCCCATTTCCTGGGCAAAATATCCCCCTAAAGCACCCACAATTCCCCCCAACAACACCAGGAGCATACTGATGTGAACCACGATGGGACCAATGCGACCAATAATGCCTTTGCGGGCGTAAATACTATCGCCTTCCCTAAACACTTTGTAGGATTTTTGACCCAGATAGGTTTGGATGAAATCTAGGTTTGAGTTGGATTCGTCGGCTTGATTTTCTGATGCTGCTGATTCTTCTGAGGGCGTTGTAGAGGCGGACGAGGCTTGGTTTAAAAATAGGTCTAGCCGTGAGCTGAGGGCGAGGGCTTCAAACTGTTTGGGGCGGCGGTAAAACTTCCAGGATCGGGCCGCTTTTAGGGCCGGTAGCTGCCGCAGAAAGGAGCAGGCGGTAAGGCTAATGCCGAAGATGACCAATAAACCCAAGTACCACCAGGTGCGATAGACGTGGTCTAACCCCATCACCTGAATAACTTTCCAGGAAAGAAATCCAAAGAGGGCGGGATCTTCGGGATAGTTGGCTTGGTAATAGGCGGGGCTGCGTCCCTGTTCGATGACGGTGCCGCTGATGCTGAATAGGGCGATCGTCAGCAGTAGCACGATCGCAAGGCGGAGATCGGCGATCGCTGGCAAAATATCCCGTCGCCAAAGGTCCTTTAATTGTTGGGGAAGGGACTTGGGCGAAATATCGTTGGCATCCATAGCAGTCGTCTTGGGAGTCTTAAACGGGATTTTTGAACGGGATGTTTGAACGGGAGTCTAGTTTGCTAGGGGATGGGCTAGATGCCGCCCCCTTGCCAGACCGAGTTAAACGTCGATCCCAACCAGTTGAGGGGGAGGCGGTTAACTAGGGATAAGGTACCGAACCCGAGGAGGAGCGCGCCACTGGTGGGGGTAATCCAGGTGGACCAGCGCCGTAGGGATAGGAGTTTTTCTAGGGTTGCGGTAAAAGTGCCGGCGAGGATCAGTGGGGAGACATAGCCGATCGCATAGCAAAACAGTAAAACACCGCCCATGACCGGGTTGCCGGTGCTGCCCACCCAGGCGAGAAGTGTGGCGAGGACGGGGGTGCTACAGGGGGAGGCGACCAACCCAAACGTTAGTCCCACCAGATAGGCTCGCAGACCCGTGGAAATATTGTCGGGGATCAGTTTGAGGGTGTCGAAGTTGGGGAAGCGTAGGGGGAGCAGTTCCAGCAGGTTCAGCCCCATGACGATCGCCACCAGGCTGACCACAATGGGCAATCCGAAGCCCACCTGTCCATAGACCTGGCCAATTCCGGCAGAAATGACGCCCATCAGGGCAAGGGTGGTGGCGAGACCGAGGGCGAACCAACTGGATTGGGCGGCGGCTTGGGCGAGCGATCGCTCCGAGTTTTCGCCGCCGTTTCCGCCGCCGTCATAGCCCCCGATATAGCCGATGGCAATGGGCAACATGGACAACATGCAGGGTGTGAGGCTGGTCAGCAGTCCGGCGAAGAAGACAATGGCGATCGCCGGCAGTCCTAGATGGGTGAGTTGGGTCTCCACCAGGGCATTCGCCCACTGGGTAACTGCATAGAGGCTAGTCTCAACCGATTCCCACATAGTGCTGGCGTTAGGGTGCTGCTGTAAGGGGTAGCGCTGTGTCTGGGCAGCGACGAAAAACAGGAGGAGAACAAACGTTAACGTTTCTCAACCTGCCGTTATCATACCGAGTTCCTGGGGGACTCTGCCCAGGAGTTCTGCTGGCCTGGCGATCCTATTCGACGGGTTGCCACTGGCCGTCCTGGTGAAGGGAACGACTGGCTGCCGCTAAGATTTTCACCAAGCCGATACCTGTTTCCGCGGAGCTGCGGGGATCGATTTTTCCGGTGGCGATCGCTTCGATAAAACAATCGGCAACGGCTCGCAGGGGCTCGACCGCCTCAATGGC
The DNA here is from genome assembly GCA_964655355.1 of uncultured bacterium. Classification (GTDB taxonomy): domain Bacteria; phylum Cyanobacteriota; class Cyanobacteriia; order CACIAM-69d; family CACIAM-69d; genus CALGDE01. Next base: position 86,940 of record CAZZMD010000009.1, on the reverse strand, counting down.
GATCGCTTGGGGATCGTCCACCGTTGGCATAAATAGCGGCTGTCCTTGATTGCGATCGCCCGTTTCCCATTGGCTGCCTAGGAACGTTAGGGGTTGTTCGGATCGCATTTCATCTAGGACTAATGTGCCGCGATCGCCCACCAATGCTAGCCGCCGCTGCTTATCAGAGTTGGACCAGCATAAATGAATAGTCACTTCCACCCCAGACCCATAGCGCAGGGTGAGCCAAACCTGATCCGCGAGCCCTTGGCTCGGTATCGGGAAATTGGTCGGTTCTGAGGAGGATTCAGTCCCAGATTGAAGCCAGGTAAGCCCTCGGGCTGAGACTGCCGTTGGTGCTTCTTTTAGCCAATGGTTAAAGATACAGATGTCGTGGATGGCGAGATCCCAGAGGGCGTCCACATCCTGGCGGACAGGGGCGAAATGGGTGCGGGTGGCATAGCCATAGCGGCAGGTCTCCAGTTTGCCGGTGGCCAGAAAATGTTGTCCGGCGGTAACGGCTCCATTAAATAAATAGGTGTGGTCAATGCAGAGAATTTTTCGCTGAGCAGCGGCGATCGCTGCGAGTGCTTCGCCATCCTCCACGGTCAAAGTCAGGGGTTTTTCCACCAGCACATGGAGCCCCTGTTTCAGCGCGAAAGATACCGTTTCTAGATGGTCCACTGCCGGGGTCGCCACAATTACTGCGCCCAGGGGATCATCCGCCGGCTGCGCATCAATGGCTGCCGCTAGGGAGTCGCAAAGCTTTACCCGTTGCCAATCCGGGCGATCGCCGTAGCGTTTTGCCATCCGATCCAAACTTGCCGCAATGGGATCGACGACGGCCCCCAATCGAAAGTCCGAATGCTCTAATCCAATGCGAGTCCAGTGGGAGCCCCAACGCCCGGCCCCAACCACTGCGATCGTCACCATCGATTTATCCCCCATCCCTCGCCGTATTGACTCGTGTCTATTCTGCCCATTCCAAAGGAAGGCACGAAAGATTGCGTGATATCATCATTAATCGCGATTCAGCACCCTTTGTCCACCATTGCAATTTTGGAGTCACCCCTATGACTAAGCGTACCCTCGGCGGCACCGTCCGTAAGCGGAAGCGCGTTTCCGGTTTCCGCGTTCGGATGCGGACCCACCATGGCCGCAACACCATCAAAGCTCGCCGCAAAAAAGGCCGGGCTCGGTTGTCTGCATAGAGTTGTCTGCTTAGATTTGAAAGAATTGAGTTTGACGAAAGTTTTTAAGTGGGACGTGAGTTGGATTAGCTCAAGTTTGCTTAGAATGGACGACCCTTTTTCCCAGACAGCGCAGCAAAATGGGGCATTGAACGGGGCATTGAATGACAGCGCACTGAATTACGAGGCACCGGAGATTGTCCAATGGGGACCCTCCGTTAGTGTTGTGCGCCTTGATGTTTGGCATTGCCGAGTTCGACAGTGCCGAGTTCGATGTGATCAGGCTCGATGCCCCCGCCTGTCTTATTCCCAGCACTAGATCGTATGGCGCTACCCAAAGCCCATCGCCTCCGCGATCGCGCCCTTTTTGATGACCTACGGACCCGGGGCATCCGTCGCCGCAGCAAGACCATGACCCTCTGGGCCCTGGCGCGATCGCACCCCGACCAATCCGACGAGCCTGGGCAAGTCCCTACTCAGTTTGGGGTGGCCATCAGTAAGAAAGTTCATAAACGAGCGGTCGTGCGAAATCGTATCCGCCGCCGTATCCACAGCGCGATCCAAGTGCTGCTGCCCCAGATTCAGCCCGGTTGGTGTGTGCGGATCTCCGCCCGTAACGCCGCTCTCGAGTGCAATACTTCTCAGTTTCTGCAAGAATTAGAAACATTACTTAAGGACATCGAGGTACTCCATGGGCGTTAAGGAAGATGTGTTCTACGAAGGCGGTCCCCACATCGGTGAACTCATCATTAATCTCTTGCTCGGATTCACGGTCATTTGTTTGCCCTTGACCGTGGGCGCTGTGGTACGGGCCCTGTGGCTGCGATTCCGCATCACCAGCCGTCGGGTAACGGTGATCGGGGGCTGGCTCGGTCGCGATCGCTCGGACATTATTTATTCGGAAGTGGCGAAAGTGGTCACCGTGCCCCGGGGGTTTGGCCTGTGGGGGGATATGGTGTTGACCCTGAAGGATGGGAGCCGTCTGGAGATGCGCGGTGTGCCTAACTACCGTGAAGCTTACGATTTCATTACGGAGCGCTTATCCGACCGGGCTCGGACTGCCAGCGGTGCCGTTGGTGCGAAAGCTTAATCCGATTCATTCAGCCAGTCCAAGATTTGGGCGCTGGTGAATGGGGCCTGTTCCAAGTGGGGAACGTGGCCGCACTCCGATACCCAAATGAGGGTGTTGTTGGGGATGGTGTCGGCGAATTTTCGGGCGGTGGCGGTCCCTAGGATTTGGTCGCGATCGCCCCAGAGTACTAGGGTGGGCTGTTGGATCTGGGCAATGCGATCGCCCTGGATGGTGTAGCCGCCCTGTTGGGTGAAAGATACTAAGGCCTCGCTCCATCGGGGCATGGTCACATGGAGCGCCCCACAGCGATAGGCTTCCGGTGTTGCCCACTGTTCGGGGTCGCAATAGGCTTGTTTGCCGATGCCATTACGGACCCTGGGATTGGATAGGAAATTCGTCGCCAGTTTGCCGATGGGGGCAATCAAAAATCGACTCGCCAGGGGTTTTCCGACAAATCCGGCGCTGTCCAATAACACCAATTTTTCGACCGCCTCCGGGTAGGTCAACGCAAAATCCTGGGCGACGGCTCCCCCCATAGAGGCCCCGACCAGTACGAGCGATCGCCCCCCCATCGCGGTTTGCCAGAACTGGTGCAGGTGAGCCTTGATGGTGGCCACATCAAACGTCAGGCCTTCGGGACGCTCCGTAAATCCGAAGGTCAGCAAATCCACTGCCCACACTTCCCGCTGGGCTGCCAGCAACGGCAGCAGCCGGCGATATTCCAAGAGCGAACTGTCAAACCCGTGGATGAGTAGTAGGGGCGGCTGGTCCGTGGGGGTGCCCTGGGTGATATAGCTTGTGGCGATCGCCTGGTCCCCGGTTGCCGTCGATACCTCAACGGGAGTGCGCTGGATTTGCTGGGCGAAGTTGATGGACTCTGATTCGGTCAGCCCCCGAACGGTATGGGGCAGAAAGTCGGGAAATGCGGCAAGCATAACGGGGATCAGGTTTCTGGATGGGGCGATGAACCAGCATTTAGTGTAGCGGGTGGCGTGGCCGCGGGGCGATCGCCGGCCGTTACACTGATGGGAGGTTTTTTCTGCCCTGGATTACCCTCGATTGCTCTAAAAAATTCTAAAAAGTTTCCCCGTCTCTGTGAGCCAACCTTCCCCCGACTCTTCTCCTAATTTATTCGCCGCGATCCGTGAGGCCGTCGATGGGATTCTATCGCCCACTGCGGGGGCCTGTGATGGATGGTCCCTGGGCGATCGCGATCCTGCCGTGATCGAAAAGCTGATGCCGTTTTGGCAGTGGGCCTATGAGCATTATTTTCGGGTGACCAGTGATGGGTGGGAGCATATCCCCGACGCCGACACCCCGAGCCTGATCGTGGGATCCCATAATGGCGGTTTGGCGGCACCGGATATGGTGATGGCCATGTATGACTGGTTTCGTCGCTTTGGCGCGGAACGCCCGGTCTATGGGCTGATGCATGATTATATGTGGACCTATTATCCTCCGGTGGCCAAGGTTGCGGTCCAAACCGGTGGTCTGCGGACCCATCCCAAGATGGCGACGGCGGCCCTGGAAAGTGGCGCTAGCGTGTTGGTCTATCCCGGCGGTGCCCAGGATGTGTTCCGACCCTACAGTCAACGTGATCGCATTGAATTTGCTGGGCGTACGGGGTTTATCAAGCTAGCCCTGCGGACCGAAGTTCCTATCGTCCCTGTTATTTCCTGGGGTGCCCACGAAGGGTTGGTGGTGCTGACGGAAATTTACAAGCCGGTTAAAAAGCTGCTCCAGCAAAACAATTGGCCGTGGCTGTTCAATATCGATCCTGTGGTGTTGCCCATTTATTTGGGACTGCCCTGGGGATTGGCGATCGGCCCGTTGCCGAATTTTCCCCCGCCCCTGCCGATCCATATCCGCGTTTGTCCCCCCATTTATTTCGAGCGCCAGGGACGAGAAGCAGCAAAAGATAGGGATTATGTGGCGGAATGTTGTGAACGGGTCCGTCAGGAAATGCAGCGATCGCTCGATCAACTCGCTCAGGAAAAAAGCCCATCATAACGCCTCCGTCAAACGCCCACCCCGATCTCCCTAAAATCGACCGACTAAGCAGGTGGCGGCGGCGGCAAAATGATGAAATCACTGGGGTCAACTTGGACCGCCGCACGGCCCAAGACTGTTGCTAGCACCGTCTCTCCCTGGCGGAAGGTCGCCCCTGCCGGTGAATCCACCACCTGTAATGCCTCCAGGGTTAGTCCGCCCACCAACAGGAATTTATCGATGCCGTCCTCATAGTCAAAAATCACGTCCGATCCGGCTTCCGGAATAATCGCGTATTGATCGGCATCGACTCCGCCTACTAGGGTGTCATCGCCGCGATCGCCGAATAAAACATCACCGCCCACCCCACCGGCCAAAATATCGTTCCCCTGGCCGCCAAAGATTAGATCGCTCCCTTCGCCGCCCCCCAGGGTGTCATTGCCCTGATTGCCATTCAAAATATCCGCCCCGGAGCGACCAATCACCAAATCTTCGCCCGGGCCTGCAAACAGCACGTCATTCCCCAAATCCCCCGACAGGGAATCATTGCCCGTTTCCCCCCGTAGGGTGTCGTTATCCCGCCCCCCCAGCAGATAATCATTCCCTTCCCGCCCAAACACCAGGTCATTGCCACGGGATGCCGTAATCAGATCATTCAACGGTGACCCTTCGATCTGAGTCGAGCCCGGACCATCGGCGATCGCATTATCAACGGTGCCCGGTGCGGGCGTTCCGATCGCGGTGACCAACCCAATCAGCTCGTTTAGATCTAGCGGACGACTGGGTTCGCCGAGGGGGTCAGAGCTAGTGGGATTGGGGTCAAAGACGGTGCCGGAGAGGGGAAAGTTGTAGGCGGCATTGTCTGGATCGTTGGACTGTAGGACAAAATTGCCGCCGAATGCCCCAATTGTTGTCCCCGTTAAACGGACCGGAATGTTCACCACCTGCCCCAGGGATAGGACGATTTGGCTGTTGCCGCTAATCTGACTCACGGTGTTGGGATCGAGGCTGATCCCCGCCGGTACCGTGATGTTGGAGATTCGTAGCGGTTCCTGTCCCAGGTTTCGAACACTGAATACTAGGGTGCCGGTCTCCCCCAGGGGAACGTCAGGGAAGACGACGGGATTGGGGGTGCCGTCGGGAATTTGACCACCGCCAGAAAGGGCGATGCTGATGTCGGGCTGGGGCATGGGGGAATGCTCAGGGGACGTTCGGCAAAGGGGCTAACGAGGATCGCTGCTGAAGATTAGCAACAGATCACCGGCAGCTTTCAATATAACCTCGACCTCATAACCTCCACCTCCTGAGTCATCCGGTGGCTATGGCATGGGGACAGGCGGCCGTGATGGACTGTGGATCGGCAACAATGATTAACCTCGACCTTGAGCGATCGCAGCAGTCATCCTAACGGTAGATATTGGTCCACTGGGGATGTAAACCGAATCTCCAAAGTGTTGATTTCCTCTGACTGCATTTGAATTTCAGGGCACAATAGTAAGTAATCAAAGCGTTCTAGAAACTACGTTTCCAAATATGGCAACAACAAGTAATTTTCGGAAGGCAATGCAAGACGCCCGAGGCAACGCGCTTGTTGGGCCCAATGTCATTGCCAACGCCCTACCTTATGTGGGCGGCGGTCTGGTGCTTACCGGAATTGGCACCTACGCGGGCTTGAACGTCTTCGCGAACCAGCCCGAACTCTTTATGCCCACCTTTATCGGGGCATTAGTGGTGGAGCTGATTCTGTTCTTCGTCGGCTCCTCGGTGGCGCAAAACGCTAACAATGCCGTGGCGCTGCCCCTGTTGGCGACCTACAGTCTGCTGTCGGGCTACACCCTGACCGGTCTAGTGGCCGTTGCCCTCAACACCCCCAATGTGGGACTGCCGGGCATGGGCGTGGCGGCCTTGGGCTGCGGTATCGCCTTTGTGGTGGGTAAGCAAATCGGCTCTAACCTCTCCGAGGAAGATGGCTTTGCCTTAACCCGTACCTTCCAGATTGGTCTGATCGGTCTGGTTGCAGTGCTGGTGATCTCCTTTGTGCTGAGCTTCTTCGGGATTTACACCCCCACCTTCCTGGATGTGGCGATTTCCGGCTTCGGTGTCGTCCTCTTTGCCGGTGGCGCTGTGGTGGATTTCTTTATCCTGCCCCGCACCTATGAGGATCGTCAGTACTTGGCAGCAGCGCTGTCCATGTACTTGACCTACATCAACCTGTTCGTCTTCATTCTGCGTCTATTGATTGCGATTAACGGTCGCGATTAGGGATTGCGAGATCGCGACAGATTGATAGTGGATACCGTCTAGAGGATTGGATTCATAGGATTGAATCCATCGGTCAGCGATGAATTGAAGATAAAAAAGGGAGGTTCTCCGAGAATGGGGAACCTCCCTTTTTTTGGGGCCTAGTTTTGAAAGCGGGTTATGGATTGGCTGGGGCTTCCCAATCGGCGCAGCGATCGCCCTCTGCGCCATAGGGATGCATCGCACAAATCAGTAAATTCCCCCCATACAGTCGTCCATGGAAATGCTGACAGCCAACACAAGCCGGATGCCAATCCGCCCGAGGCTCAGTCTTCGGTGCAATTTCGTTCCACAATTCCTCATCGGTCATCAGGCCGGACTCATCAAGGGCCGCATCTAGCCCCAACGCCGTCAGCAGTCCCGCCACGACCTCATCCAGCACTGGATCGGCTTCATTCCATGGCGTTAGGGCCTCTGGATCCACATGCCAATCGAGCAACGGTGCCATCCAAGGCTGCAGCAAAACCTCCCACTCCTCCAGGGTGCGATCGACCGCTTCCTCAAGGGGGCTAATCTGTTCCTCCCACCAACCCTCAAACCCCTCAAAGCGAGTTTCCAGATCGGATTCCACGGCATTGAGCCCCGCTTCCAAGGATTGGGCTGATTGGGACAGCCATTGATTGATTGAGTCGGTGGCCTCCGTCTGAGCCTGGCCCGCGATCGCCGCGATCGCCTCCATCGTCTCCGTCCACCAAGAATTCCCCTTAGTCATAACCTCCCCTACGCTCCAGGCTGATCGACCGCTTTCTCAATCCCCACTGTCCCAAACCCCACTGTCCCAAACCCTACGCCTCAGAGTCTACTGATCGCGCTTTAAACGCCGTAGCTCTTCCTCGAGGGCCTGCACCTCATCCCGCATGGTTTGCACATCGGGGTTCCCTGAAGCGGACGCACCGCCGTCGTCTTCATCGGTAATGTCAATGACTTCAATGGGACGAGGTCCGCGATTCTCCTGGGGGGAAGCGTCTGGGGATGGGACTCCGCCCGGAACGGCTTCCTGGGCCCGTTGGATCGCGTCATCCACCATGCGTTTGGCCTCTTCGGCGGAGATTTCCCCCCGTGCCACCATCTCGTCTGCCAACTCTTGGGCGCGATCGCTAATCTCGCTTAGGGTCTCGTTTGCTTTTTCGCCCGCATAGGATGCCAGACCAATCCCCAGAAACAGCGCCTTCTGGGCCATATCACCAAAATTTTGCATGCTGCTCTATCCCGGAACCACTAATGAACCATTCACACTGGTCCCATTGTGGCAAATTTCAGCGGGGGACATGTCTACGGGGTACAAGCGGGGCATATGCCAGTCTGGCGATCGCCGCTGCGATCAGTCTGCCTGATCGGCTCACTCGCTACTCTAAAATCCGCACATCGATCGCCGACGTATTAAACCCATAGGTTTTGCCCTCCAGCTCCACCGGGGTGCCAATCTTAATTTTGCTATTGCCCAGGACCGGACCATCGTCACGGATAATCGCATCCCCCTCCAGCACGATGTACATATCCGTGTTGTAGAGACCGGGGCGGGGGTCCGGCAACGCCTTCACGGACCCATCGGGCTGGGGCACCGCCGTTGTCCGCTCCAGCATTTCCACGGACTTGACCTTGATGGTGCCGTAGGGTTGATTGCGGATCACAATTTTGGTGGATTGCTCTTCCAAAAGCTCGTCGATGACCACCTGGGGATCGCGGACCGATAATCCTCGCACAATTAGGTCAATTTCGACCGGGGCTTTGTTTGCGCCCACCTGGGCCACCGAGCCGCCGCCACCGGGCAAAAATAGGATGCCAAAAATGACTGCCAGAATGGTGAGAGCAGCCCCGAGGTCGAGAATACTGACTTTGCCGAAGAGGCGGCCGCGGGCGTCCAACAGTTGCATAGGATTGCTAGGGAATCGTCTCAAATCTTCAAACGGTGGGGGGCATCAGACCGGTGATCAGGGTCTGGAACCACAACTCCCCTAATTTATCCTGCCCGGTGCGGTTCGGATGCACCCCGTCGGGTAAATCCTCTGGGGCAAACACGGGATAGGCATCCACAAGCTGAATTGATCGCCCCTGAGCCTGCTGATCCTGCACCAGCGATCGCACCCCGTCGTTATAGGTGTTGACGTGGGCATTGAGATTCGACCCCACCGGGAAAAAGTCTAGGATGGGCGGCACCGTTGCGATCGCCAGGGTCCCTTGGGGGCAGTCCTGAACAATCGCCTCCACCAACGCCGTCAGCCGCGCCAAGGCTGTGGACAATTCCCAATTTTGCACGATGTCATTGGTCCCGATCATCAGCATGACCCAATCCGGTTTTGCCGTTGCTAACCACTCGTGAATGTGGGCTTGAAGCTGATCAATCCGCCAACCGGAATGGCCCTCATGGTGGCGATCGCGCCAGTCATCTGGACCATTCTCCAACGATCCCACAAACTCAAACGTCACCCCTGCCTCCCGGAGTCGCTCCCCCAAACGCCATCGATATCCTCCCGGCACGTCGTAGCCCTCCGTAATTGAATCCCCCAGGGGTAAGAGTCGCAGCATGGGTCCTCAGCGGTTCTAAAAAACGGTTCCAAAAAACGGTTCCGAAAAGCGGTTCTAAAAAACAATCATCCGCCAGGATAAATCCTGAATAAATCCTGAACGAACCAATCCTAAAAGGGACGGGCTTAAGCAAGTCTCCGGTGGATGCTGGATTAGGTGCTGGGTTAGTGGGCTGGGTCAATGGTTAAGTCAATGGTTAAGTCAATAGCTCGGTGGATTGTGCCGCCGCTCCCTCCCTCAAGGGGCTTGCTAGGAATAAATGTCAAGGGGGTGTATGGAAATGGCGCATGGGGACAGTGCATAAACTGCTCAAAGCCCTATCTAATCCCCTTCTAATCCCCTATCTTTTCGGTGCTTTTTGCTAAGGCTGTAGGCCAGTCACCCCCCCGTTCAACCCCCGTTCAACCCCCGTTCAAAACTGGGCGATTGCCCACACCGTGGGGCTTTCCAAATTAGGCAGTCCAATGCACCTTAATGCTCCAGATGGGGCGATCGCGGCACCCGTTGTCGTTCTTCGTGCCGGGGGGTATCTTCACAACTTTATTTATGACAAAAAATCAAAGTTTGTTGATAATTCCAAGGGGCATCTTAAATCCATGGGAAGTTGGGGCGTATTCGACCCATTTCATTGCTAAGAGGGGATAAAGGCGTCACTGGCCAATTCCCCACTTTCCTACGACTTAAAATTCGGGTACGGGTAGGGTGGGACAGGGTGCACGCTCGACTACCCTTGCATCTATGCATCTATTTGACAGTGATCACATCCAGAGTGATGGATCGGTTGGGCAATGTCCGGATATTTACTATCGCTGCTTGGGGACTATTACACCCCGAGTGGGTTATGGGCACTTAAGGAACTTTAGCGACTATGCTGCGTCGTCACTGTGATGGTGCAGGTGCGTCGTCGCTTGGGCTAGCCTTCATCTCCCAATCAGCTCCGTTTGGTCTATCAGTACAGCCTCCCTGGGGCAAGACACGGCATCGCTTTTGCGGTTGCCGATCTTGGTATCGCTGGTGGATGTGATTTTCAACTACGCTAACCAGACCTTAACGCTAATTTTTTTATGATGGCTGACCTACTGACGATCGCTACTAGCAGTAAGTCGAATAGCGGAACCTGCAAGACCCCGCTTTGTCTAGACGCTGGTCGCCGAGATCTCGACTGTTCTCCTGTATCCCATGAACGAACCGGGTTGGAGACGCACGGACCTCGGGCGATCGCCCTGATTGACTCTCGCTTACCCTTCCAGGAGGAGCTGTTACGGTCGATTGATCCCGATGTATGCTGCTTTGCTCTGACTTCAGAGAGTACTTTCCGGACGATCACCGAAATTTTGGGTCAGTTTCGGAATCTGGAGGCGTTGCACCTGGTGGCCCATGGTGCGCCGGGACAGCTTTATTTGGGGGGCACCTGGGTTACAACGCAGACCTTGCTGAACCATGGGGCGCAAATTGCCCAATGGGGCGAGAGTTTGGCCCCCGATGCCGATTTGCTGATTTATGGTTGCCATTCGGGGGCGTCTCCCCAAGGTCAGCGGTTTCTCGAGACGTGGCGATCGCTCCTGACGGCGAATGCGAGCGACAAAACGATCAATATTGCGGCGGCTTCCCATGCAGTGGGATCGCCCAAGGCGGGCGCGTCCTGGAGTTTGGACCGGGTGTTGGGACGGGTTCGATCTGCTTTGGCTTGGGATGAAGCGGCGATCGCGCCTTATCCCATTCACCTGGGGGTTCCGAACCAGTTTTACGGGATTTCTCGGATTACGGCTAATGGTGACAATGGGCGGGACGATCTGGTAACGGTTGACTTGACAACGGGGATTGTGACCCCGGTTTTTCTGGACCTCCCCTTGCCCGAAGCGCCCGACGCTGGAGCGACCATTAACAATGCGACGGCGACGACTCCCAATTCTATCCCTGCCCCTATCCCCACCCCTAGCGCAGACTCGATCGCGATCGCCAGACGCCCTGGGACAAACGAGGTCTACTACATCAACAACCAGCGGGAGAACGGGGGACTAGAATCAGTCAACTCCCAAGATCCATTCAAATTACAGATTGGATTCCACACCCTCAGTGGAAACCTTAACGGAGCGGGGCAACCCGAGGCAATCCTCGGCAGTGGTGAGAACACTGCCGGTGGCGGCCAGCCCTTTTACTTCTACGATTCCATTGAGCCAGGGGTTAAGCAGCTCGGTCGTGCAGGGTTCGACCGTTTCGGTAACTTATTTGTTGGGCGTGGTAACGAGCTACAGATCATTGACGTTGTTGGCGCTACTGCCAATGATCGAGGCGTGGCCGCGCGTTATGTCATTGGGGGCATTACCAACAGCCCCAATCCGTTCCCTGGGGTCACGCCCTTAACCCTAACGGGGCTGGCGGATCCTTCTGTCAATGGTTTCCATAGGGAATCTGGGTCGGGTGACCTTGCCTTCGACCCCGCCGACGGCAGCCTGTTTATCGCCCTGAGGACCGGTGCCGAAGCCCCAGCCACTCCTGCGCAGTCCTCCTTCACGGTCACTGGCCCTAATTTGACTGACGTGACGGTGGGTGAGCAAGGCACCATTGAGGCTGTCCTTGACGGTGTTGGAGACGGTCGGCAGGTCTCGGAACTCTATCGAATTGAGGCCGTTGGTGGTGGCCCTATTGCAACGGGGACGGTTAATGCGACCAATTCATTGACCCGGGTTAGTGAATTACCCATCATTAGTTTGCAGGCAACCTTGGTCGGAGCACTGCCCATTAATGCTGGGGGGTTAGCCTTCGGTCCTGATGGTGGTCTCTATGTGTCAGGAGCGGGGCAGATTATACAGGTTGATAAGCTCTCCGGAGCGGCGATTGGTTCTCCGATCACCACACGGTTAGCGGATGGCACTCCCGCGCGGATTGGGGATTTGGCAACGTTGCCGACGGTGACGCCACAAATTGACCTGGATCTGGCTAAAAGCAGTGTCAACACCGAGGCAACCCCCGGTAGCACCATCGAGTACAGCATCACTGTCGCCCATGCCGGCGGCGATAACAATATTGAGCCTCCCTTCCCCGTTACGGTCACCGACGCCCCTGATCTGACCCGGGTGGAGAACGTCCGGTGGCGGGTGGAGGCTTTCAGTGGCGGTGGCGTTACCCCGACTGTAGGACTGCCCAATACCAATGCGAATCTTACGATTGGCGGCACTTTTGAAACGGGGGCCTTTGAAGATATTGAGATTCGGAGCCTAGCCGTCGGTCAGTCTCTTGTTTTCCGCGTGCTTGCGGACGTTCGGGCTGATGCCGTGGCGGGACCTTTGACCAATACGGTGTCTGCGACCTTGCCGCAAGGGATTCAAGACCCGGACCTGCCACCCCTGCAGCAGACTCTGACCGCGACGGAAACTGACCTGGTTGTCGTCCCCGATACCAATAGCCCGCCTCAGAATACCAACCGGGAGCTTGAGCTGACAGGGGCCCAGACGGATCTCGACTTAAATGCCTTAAATGTGGCCCTGGATCCTGACGGTGATCCTATTTCTTTCTTTACCATTACGAAGCTGCCGACGTCGGGACAGCTGACGGCTGTGATTGGGGGCGTCAGAACGGTCATTTTGGCGGGAACTCAGCTAACGTCCGCGGAAGCTGCGACCCTGAGATACGAAGGCACTGACCCAGTGTCGTTTATGTTTTCGACGACGGATAGTTTAGGCAATACGAGTTTGACGGATGGCACGATTGATCTAGTGGGTGTGGGGGCCAGTGTTAATCCCCCTGATACTCAAAATGCTGCTTTCCAGGTGGCGCCGGGGACGATCATCGACCTGACCGAGCCGGCGGGGGGGAATAATATTCCGTTTTTCTCAATTCCCCTCAGTACGGGTGGGAATTTGCCCTCCGGCACTGACGATGTGGCTTTGGGTACTGGAGCGGGTACTTATCGGATTGAGACGATTCCGACCGGTGGTCAACTGTTTTTCGGATCTGTCAACGCTCCAATGCCAATTACGGGGCCGATTGATTTAACGCCGGCTCAGTTTGGGACGTTGTTTTTCGAGGCTGATACGACTTTCACGGGGAGTCAGTTCGAGTTCAGCATCACAGACGCGGGCAATAATATGAGCTTGCGGAATGGTGTGGTCTCCCTTGGGTCTGCCCGGGCGCCTTCTCTTCCGCCGCCGCCGCCCCCGTTGCCGGATGTTGATTTCCAGGTGGAGGCGGGCGATCGCACCCCGATTCCTGATGGGACACCGTCTACGTTTGGTTTCCCGGGGCAGCCAACGGAGCCTGGGGATTCGGTGTTGGGGTCTGGGTTACGGGGGCCGGGCGGTAACGGAACCCAGGGGGGAATTATCTCCGACTTCTCCGATCTCCAGTGCATTGTTGGGGAGTCGGTGACTCAGATTTTCCGGATTGTTAATCCGGGGCCCCGGGAGTTGCTGGTGGAGTCGATTTCGGTGCCCGAGGGGTTTGAGCTGGTCGGGAATTTCTCGCGGTTCGGTGTGCCTGCGGGGGCGACGTTTGAGTTCCCGGTTCGGTTTACGCCGACGACGTCGGGGGTGTTCTCTGGCAATGTGGTGATTCAGACGAATCGTACTGGGGATCCTTTCTATAATTTCCCGATCGCGGCGAAGGCTTTGGCGGCGACGCCGGTGGAGCAGCGGTTCCCGGGGTTACAGGTGGATCGTCCGGAGGATTGCCCGCCGCCGCCGGAGGCGATCGGGTTCTCGATGGCGGTGCCGGTCTTTACGGAGCAGCCGGAGGTGGTGTTGCGGGATGCGCCTGCCTTTGATGAGACGATGCTGGGGGATGATGCGGCGGATGATGTGATTCAGCTGACTCAGGGGACGCGGTTCCGGGGGTTGGGGGGTAATGACCTGATCTTGGGGAGCCCTGAGATTGATGAGCTGTTGGGGGATGACGGGGATGATAGTGTCTTCGGAAGTGCCCTGTCAGCGGCGGAGGATGATACGGCGGATCGCCTTGGCGGCGGCATTGGTAATGATTTCCTGAATGGCAATGGCGGCGATGATGTGGTCTTTGCTGGCGATGGGGATGATTTGGTCAATGGTGGTGCTGGTAATGACCAGTTGCTGGGCGATCGCGGTAATGACGAGGTCCGTGGGGATCAGGGCGATGACCAGATCTTTGGCGGGCTGGCGCTTACGGTGCCGGAGGGCTTCGCGGGCGATCGCGATGTGTTGTTCGGCAATACGGGGAGTGATTTTGTCCAGGGCAGCGAAGGGGATGACATTCTCTTCGGGGGTCAGGGGGATGATTTCCTTCGCGGCGGTCAGGGGAATGATTTTGCCCTGGGCGATCGCGGGAATGATGTGGTCCTGGGCGATCGCGGGAATGACCTGCTGCTCGGGGGGACCGGGAATCTGGCGATTCAGGATCCGGACGGGCAGGATACGGTCTTTGGCGGTGCCGGCAATGACATCATCAACGGCAATGAGGCTAATGATGTTGTGAATGGCGAGGCAGGGGATGATCTGGTCTTTGGCGGGCAGGGTGACGATTTGGTTGCCGGCGGCCAGGGACGGGATATTATCTTCGGCGATCGCGGTAATGACTCTATCCTCGGTGGCTTGGGTTCGCCAGTGCCGGCCGTGGGTGACGACGATGCTGACCTCATCTTTGGTAACCGGGGTAACGACCGCATTAACGCGGGCCAAGGGGAGGATACGGTTTTTGGTGGACGAGAGGATGACCTGGTGTCTGCCGGTAAGAACAATGACCTGATCTATGGGGATCAGGGCAATGACACCGTTAACGGTGACCAAGGGGATGACACCCTGATTGGGGGTAATAACAATGTCCTGGATCCGGAGGTGCCTGAGAATGGCGCTGATGTGTTGTTTGGGGGGGCGGGTAATGACCAACTCCTCGGTAACGCGGGTAATGATTCCCTGGTCGGTGGGGACGGCAATGATACTTTCCGTGGAGGTCGCAACGATGATATCCAGTGGGGGGATGCCGGTAATGACCTGATGTATGGGGAGCAGGGGAACGATACCCTGTGTGGCCATGATGGCGACGATATCCTGTTGGGGGGATCGGACAACCCTGCTGACCCGATTCGCCTTGGGGATGGTAATGATTTGCTGTCCGGTGGTGCCGGTAATGATCAGCTATTCGGTAACTTCGGTAATGATTTGCTGAATGGCGGTGAGGACGATGACACCCTGTTTGGTGGGCAAGGGGAAGATACCTTGTTCGGTAGCCAGGGGGATGACGTCCTGTTCGGGGATCAGGGCATCGATACGCTGATCGGTGGATCGGGTAGCGATACGTTTGTGGTCCAGAACAACGGCAGCGCTGACTTTATCCTTGATTTCGATGCTGCGGTTGACCAGTTGGCCTTTGAAGGGGGATTGACCCTGGCGGATGTGTCGTTCGTCTCGGTGGCGGCGGATCGGGTGGAGGTGCGTGATGCCTCTGGTCTTGCGTTAGCCATCCTGGATGGGAATCCCTTGGGCGTGTTGACCACGGGTAATGTCCAGGAGGATCCCATTCCGCCTTTGCCTGCTCCGGCTGCTGCGTCGCCGTCGTCGACTCCGACCCCAACGACTATTGTTGTGCCGGGGGTGACGCCCACAACGCCGACGCCCACAACGCCGACGCCCACAACGCCCACATCTCCGCTTCCGGGCATTTCCGAAGATCCGGCCCTAGATCCGGCGTTTCTGCTCTAGAGGAGGCGTTTGTCGGGGCGCTGTAGGTGAGGATGGGAGAGGCTTAGATGTCGTTTAGGAAAGTCCGGTTTGAGGAAACTGAGCTGGATCTAAGCCTCTGAGTCTGAGCCTGACACAGCTCATACACGCAACCTATACACGCAATTTATACAAATGCCCCCTTGACCATAAATGGCGCGGGGGCTGTCGTACGACTTCGATACGATGACGATCCATACGGTATTTGGCGCTTCCTTGGGGGGGGCTTTGGCCGTATGGATTTTTGTTGGTGTTTTTGGGAGGGTAAAGGGGAAGAAAAGGCAATAATTGCAACGATTTTGTACGGGCGATCGCTCCCCAGCCAGTCCTTTGGCGTTCTCATCTACAATAAAAAACACCTTGAAAAGCCTTATTTTGCTGACTGAATGTTGCCCCTGGCGCTGCTTGCTTGGGGATGACCTTCAGCCTTGAAATTGACGCGATAACCATCATCCAGATTCGAGAACGTAAGGAGAGCACCGTGGTCGCAACCGCCCTTAATACCAGCCAGTCAGAAGCTATTTTTAACGCTGCCCAGAAGCTGATGCCCGGTGGCGTTAATTCCCCTGTGCGGGCGTTCAAATCTGTCGGGGGGCAGCCGATCGTGTTTGATCGGGTGAAGGGGGCCTATGCCTGGGATGTGGATGATAATCGCTATATCGATTATGTCGGCACTTGGGGTCCGGCAATCTGTGGCCATGCTAATGACGAAGTGTTGGCGGCCCTGACGGATGCCCTGGCTAAGGGGACTAGTTTTGGGGCGCCCTGTGCGTTGGAAAATGTGCTGGCTGAGATGGTGATCGATGCGGTTCCCAGTATTGAGATGGTCCGCTTTGTGAATTCTGGGACGGAGGCTTGTTTGTCGGTGCAGCGCTTGATGCGGGCCTATACTAAGCGCGATCGCCTGCTGAAGTTTGAGGGTTGCTACCACGGCCATGGGGATATGTTCCTGGTGAAGGCGGGGTCCGGGGTGGCAACCCTGGGATTGCCTGATTCCCCTGGGGTGCCTAAGTCCGTGACCGAGCACACCTTGACCGCGCCCTACAACGATTTGGAAGCGGTGAAGGAACTGTTTGCCCAGTATCCCGATGAAATTGCGGGGGTGATTCTGGAGCCGGTGGTGGGTAACTCGGGCTTTATTGTTCCTGATCCTGGTTTCTTGGCGGGCTTGCGGGAGATTACCCAAGAGCACGGCACGTTGCTGGTGTTTGATGAGGTGATGACGGGTTTCCGGATTGCCTATGGGGGGGCCCAAGAGAAGTTTGGGATTACTCCTGATTTGACCACCCTGGGTAAGATCATCGGCGGCGGTTTGCCAGTGGGGGCCTATGGGGGGCGTCGGGACATTATGGAGATGGTTGCGCCGGCGGGTCCCATGTATCAGGCGGGTACTTTGTCCGGGAATCCCCTCGCCATGACTGCTGGGATCAAGACTCTGGAGTTGCTGCGTCGCCCTGGAACCTACGATCAGTTGGGGCAAATTACGGAGCGGTTGGCTAAGGGAATGGTGGCGATCGCCGAGGAAACGGGGCATGCTGCCTGCGGTGGTTCCTTGAGCGCCATGTTTGGTTTCTTCTTCACCGCTGGTCCAGTTCGTAACTATGACGATGCGAAGGGCTGTGACCTGGATAAGTTCAGTCGCTTTCACCGGGGCATGTTGGAGCGGGGTATCTACCTGGCACCGTCTCAGTTTGAAGCTGGGTTTACGTCTCTGGCTCACACGGATGCCGATATTGATGCCACGCTGGCTGCGGCCCGTGAGGTTCTGTCCAGCATCCCTGCCTAGTCTCTGGTTTATCTAGGTCTGAAGCCCCCTAGTCTAAAGAGAATAGGGGGCTTTAGATTAGAGCGCTTCCAAACTCTCTCTCCTCCGATTTGGATGGGGAGGGGTTTGTTGCTTAGCGGTTTTGACTGCTATTTGACCGCTGGACTGGTTGCGGATGCCTATAGGGCGACTTGTTTCTGGGGAGCTCGCTGTTTTAGGCGCTTACACAGTTCGCTCAGGTGTGCCTGGTCGTTGACCGGCAGGCGGGGCATGGGAAGCTCGGTGTTGGGCCCGTTGGCTAGGGTATGGCACGGACATGGTTGAGCTTCGCTGCCTAAGACCGATGCGGGGACCGGCATGAGGCAATTGCCGCAGGGGATGATTTCCCAGGTGTTGGACAGGAGATCGGCGATCGCCACCGATTCGCCATCCAGATGGAAATCGGCAGGATGTTCTAGGATCTGTGACCATGCCTGCTCAAATTCAGGGGTATATTGAGTCCCCCGAAAAACCGGTTGGGGACAAAACTGGATGCTGTTGTTCTGACCGTCAGTCTTGTTGCCGAGGGCCTGTTGCCCCATTTGAAACCAAAGGGCGAGGTAGTGTTTGACCTGGAATTGTGATGCCATAGGGAGAGGGAATTGGGATTGTTAGAGCAAGACTCTGTTTCCCATCGCGGTGCCAATTTTATTTCTATCTGTCGATTTCTATCTGTTGATCGCTACAGCCCAAGGCTGAATTCAAGGGGGATTGGTGAGCGTTACAGTGCCAGCCTTGGGGGAAAAATAAAGTCCATCCTGCGGCCCGGAATTGGGGACCGTGGTGGAATCGCTGCGACGTGATGTCTGTCTTTGATTCGATCCTATCCAATGACACTCGGGATCATTGCTTCAGAATCTAGAGCTGATCTTAAGTTTCTTGCTTAGAATTTTTTTCTTGCTTAGGATCTCCCTCTTTCGCGGGATGTTTGCCCGACGGATTTGAAGGGGGGACAGGCTGACCGTAGCGCTTGATGTCAATGGCGTAGCCGGCGGTGACTAGGAAGACTTGGCTGCTGTGGTAGGCAACGTGGCGGGTGAGGGTCCCCAGGCGATCGCGAAATTGTCGCCCCAGGGGATAGGCGGGTACGACTCCCCAACCGGTTTCTTCCGCGACGATGATGGCGCGATCGCCGATGGCCGTCAGGGTGTCTACCAGGGTGGAGTCTAGGATCTGCCAGTCGCGATCAGATGCCTCTAAATGGTTGGCGACCCAGGTGCCTAGGGAATCCAGCAATATTGTGTGCTCAGTCGGAATCTTTGGCAGGGCGATCGCTAAGTCTTGGGGGGCTTCTACGGTTTGCCATTGATCGGGACGGCGATCGCGGTGCAGTTGGAGGCGGGCTTGCCATTCGGGATCTTCGGGATCGGCGATCGCGGTTGCCACATAGGTCACCGGTTGTTGCCGTTGGAGGGCTAAGTATTCTGCCCACTCACTTTTGCCAGAGCGACTCGGTCCTGTTACCAGAACAGGACCTTGGCTAACTGCCGTCCCCTCTGGGTCACTGACTGGATCGGCTTCTTGAACCATGGGTGGTTTTTGACAGGCTCCTAGCTAGATTTTCGACGTTTGGCGGGCATGATGGCCCCGTCCAAATGGGCTCCCGTTAAACGCACCATCAGGCGATCGCCCATATACATTTTTGCGCCGCTTAGGTTGGCCCTTTGTAGGTTTGCACCGCTTAAATCGGCGCTGATCAGGTTGGTGCCCTGAAGGTTGGCATCACTCAAATCTGCCTGGAGGAGATTGGCTCGAAATAAGCGCGCCCCTTCTAGGTTGGCTCCGCTC
Source organism: uncultured bacterium (assembly GCA_964655355.1). Classification (GTDB taxonomy): domain Bacteria; phylum Cyanobacteriota; class Cyanobacteriia; order CACIAM-69d; family CACIAM-69d; genus CALGDE01. The sequence continues at coordinate 67,605 of CAZZMD010000009.1, read as the reverse complement.
AGGTCGACGCGGTGGAGAAAGGCATCGGTTAAATCTGCGCCCCGTAGATCGGCTCCACTTAGGTTACGCCCAGAAAAATCCCGCTCCTTAAGATTGGCATTGCGGAAATCTGCCCCGCTCAAGTCCGATCCGGGGCGACGGCTGGGGCGCTCCCCGGTATTAAATCCAGGGGGGACGATGGGGGGACGGCTAGACCGTCGAGGTTGAGGAGAGGGAACTGGAGCTGGAGCTGGAGATCCCTGAGGCGGTGGTGGGGATTGCGATCGCGGGGGAGAGGTTGTTGATGTTTGCGATGTTTGCCGGGCACTCCTGGACGCAGCGGGGGGCGAGTTCCGCTGGGGATCACGCGGGCGTCGGGGGGCAGACTTACTGGGACCGTTGGAATTGGGTGGGGATCCTTCGTTCTCGGTGGGGCGGTAAAACGGATTTCCGTTGCGCCCGCCCCGGGAAGTGGCTGCGGAGGGGCGACGCTGCCGTGTCCAGGGGGTGGATGGGGGGCGTTCTTCGCTGGGTCTATCCCCGGTCTCAGGATCTTCGCCGTTGCGCTGGCTCCGAAAATGCTCCCGGAAAAACTGGCGGGCTTCGTTGAGTTCTTGTAATTTGGCTTGGGCCTTTTCCTTCAGGCGCGGATTGTCTTCGGGAATCCGATCCGGGTGCCAAATAAACGCTAAATCTTTGTAGGCCTGGTTCACCGCGTCTTGGGAGGCACCAAGGTCTAGGTCCAACCGTTGATAGTAGCGATGTAGGTCGCTCATGGGGCCAGGGGGAGGTCAGGTCAGCGATCGCCCGCCGGTAAGCCACGCCACGGTGTGGGACAGCGGTGAGATTCATCCTAGAGTCAAGCGGCGTCGGTGGCAATTCCTCGCCTGGGTGATTCTATGGAATCGTCGATAGAGCCATTGTAGCGGTAGCGGTCCGCGCCTTTAGGGGTGACCATACCGCCCATTGCCTTTGAGGCGCGCGAAGTTACGCGCTTTCCCTCGCTCTGGGAAGTGGGTCAAGGCCTCTCGGCGATACTTCAAAAATTAATGAAATTAATGATCATTTCACCCCAAACGTCCCGTTGCCCCAGCTAGCTTAGACAGAGCAGCAATAAGCAGCAGCATTAAGCAGCAACAATAAGCAGCAGAATTGAAGCGGATGGCGGAGAGAGTCGGGATGCTGGAGTTGACAACAACGGTGGAGCGGGTCGCTGATGGGGATACGCTGATTGTGCCGTGGGATGACGAGGCGGTTAATCAGATTGAGTGGAAATTCAGACGGCGGTTGGGGCGCGATCGCGATCAGGGGTTAGCGATTCGGCTGTTTGGCGTTGATGCGCCGGAAATGGGGCAGGAACCTTGGGGACAGCAGGTGAAGGATCGCCTGGAAGTCCTGATTGCGCCCTATGACCAGGTCACCCTGCAAGTGCGAGATCTGGATTCCTATTCCCGGCCGGTCGCAGAGGTGTTTGTGGAGGGCTTCTCTGTGAATGTTCAATTGCTGGCCGAAGGGTGCTGCGTTGCGTTTTTCCAATGGCTGCGGGGAACGGATCGGTGGAATGATTTTGCCCGTGCCCATGATTCCGCGAAACGGAAAAAACGGGGGGTTTGGGGGGCAGAGGATTTTATTAGTCCCGGGGAATGGCGGCAGCAGCAGCGGGACGCGGGCAACGATAGCCGCTAGCCGCTCCAACAAAACTACCCCAGCCTTCGCTAAGTAATCCGAGCGGAGACTGGGGTAGTTTTTTGGGGATGAAGGACAAGATTAGGAATGGAAGGCGGGGGGATGGGGGCAAATGTCAGGGTTGTTCAGTCGACCGTCTTCCATGTGCACAATCCGATCCGCTAGGTCCACAATCCGGGGATCGTGGGTCACGACCACGACGGTGCTCCCATCTTCTTTCGCTAGCTTCCGTAGAAGTTCCATCACCTGATGACCGCTGTGGGCATCCAGGGCGGCGGTGGGTTCGTCGGCCAGGATTAGGGGCGGCTTCTGGGCGATCGCCCGGGCCACGGCAACCCGTTGCTTCTCACCGCCGGATAAATCCCGAGGGAGGTTATTGGCGCGATCGGCTAATCCGACCCGCGCTAGTAATTCTTTCGCTTGCTGCCGCGCTTTGCGGCCTCGAATGCCCTTAAGGTTCAAGGCAATCTCAATATTTTCCCGCGCCGTCAGGGCTGGGAATAGATTGAACCCCTGGAAGATAAAGCCAATGTTGTTCAGTCGGAAATCTGCCAGCGCCTGCTTCGAGAGCTGCGTAATTTCCTCCCCCAGTAGGCGCACTGCCCCTCCAGTGGGGGTTAGGATGCCTGCCAAAATCGATAGCAGGGTCGTCTTGCCCGAGCCCGAGGGACCCATCAATAGCTGAATGCTGCCAGGGTGAATCGCCAGGTCGACCCCTTTCAGGATGGGAACTTCCCGATGACCGGTTTGGTAGGTCATCTGTACATCGCTGGCAAGGATTGCGGGGGCCATGCGATTTTCAAGCTCCACAACGGTTTGGGCCATAGAACCACCACTATTCTGGCCAGAACGCAGCGGTTTTGATAAGAGCGATGCTGTCATAGGGTCGTGGGGAGTAGATGATATTAAAGCGAGATGGAATAGATACGACTTGGCCAGAAGAGGGGGCTAGGGGCGGGTCGGAACTCGCGCCGATCGCTAGCCGCTTTCAACTTCATTATTCTGACGGGTTCTTGTAAAAAAAGCAGTGGGGATGACAGAACCTGAAGTGGGACGGGAATCCGGATTTGTCTCGGGATGGGTCGAAGAATTTTAAATGGCTATTTCTAATGGCGAGGGTGGGGGATGGGCGATCGCCCATGGCGATACCGGGAGTGGGCTGAGCTTGCTGATTGTACGGGCCACTGGGCAGGGTTGGATGTGCTCGACCTTACGAATTGCAGGAAGGGGTCGGCGGCAAGGACCTAAGACTTTTGGGAAAGCATGCCGTTTGAGATTTTAAGAACTGGCGGGCGGGGCGATCGCGGTGGGGACAATCAGGGGAATGGATCATATGGATTGGCTGAGCCAGATACCTGAGTCAGATTCCTGAGCTAGGCCCTGATCAAAGTCTGGTTAACGCCCTGTCTGGAGGGGCATCGGCTGTGGTATTCTTATCCGGCTGTACTAAATATCGCACACCCAAGACTTCGGGTTTAAGCAAGATTGTCGTGGCGGGGTCCAATCGTTCTCCCCCGTGATGTCAACGCTGAAAACAACTTGGGTGGAGGCTAAACCCGAAAACACAGGAGAATATTCATGGCTGTAGTTGCTCTAGCTGAACTACTGGAAGCTGGCGTCCATTTTGGGCACCAGGCCAGCCGCTGGAACCCGAAGATGGACCCGTTCATCTTTACCGCCCGCAATGGGGTCCACATCATTGATTTGGTGCAGACCGCCCAATGTATGGAGGCTGCTTATCGCTATTTGCGCGATGCGTCTGAACAGGGCAAGACGGTCTTATTTGTCGGTACCAAGCGCCAAGCCGCCGGGATTATTGCCCAGGAAGCGGCCCGCTGCGGTGGCTATTACGTTAATCAGCGTTGGCTGGGGGGCATGCTCACGAACTGGTCCACCATTAAGGGACGGGTGGAGCGCCTGAAGGAGTTGGAGCGTCGGGAGTCCAGTGGTGCGCTGGATTTGCTGCCCAAGAAAGAAGCGTCTGTGCTGCGCCGGGAGTTGGCAAAGCTGAAGAAGTATCTGGACGGCATCAAGCACATGCGCAAGCAGCCTGACATTGTGGTCATCATCGACCAGCGTCGGGAATATAACGCGGTGCAGGAATGCCTCAAGCTGGGGGTGCCCATTGTCTCCCTGTTGGATACCAACTGCGATCCCGATGTGGTGGATGTGCCCATTCCGTCTAACGATGACGCCATTCGGTCCATCAAGTTGATCATTAGCCGTTTGGCGGATGCTATCTATGAGGGTCGCCACGGTGAGCTGACCACCGATGATTACGACCAGTTCAACGCTGAGTCCTTTGAGGATGAGGCCTATGAGGATGAAGAAGCTGCGCCCCAGGAAGAGGCCGCTGCGACTGCTGACGCTTAGGACTGATCGTTTTGCTTGATAGGTGGCCCTTTGGGGCCGCCCATTCCGCTGATATTCCGCTGACGTTGATCCACTCGAAATTCATCCGGTAAAAGCTGATCCGCTGGTTTTCGAGGGGGCGATCGCCCTGGAGGGTGATATTTCCAGCAATTCCCCATAGGATGATGAGGGTTAGGGCTTAAGCCTTCTCTAGGGGTCGGTCTTAGGTCTTCCAGCAACGGTCTTCTAGCGGCCTATCAATGGCGGAAATCATCACGGCAAGCCAGGTCAAAAGCCTACGGGATCAGACTGGTGCGGGAATTATGGATTGTAAGCGGGCTTTAGTGGCGACGAAGGGAAACGTGGCTGAGGCTCGGGATTGGTTGCGTCAGCGCGGGATGATGGATTCCCTGCCGCCCATGGGGCGATCGCCGGTGGAAGGTATTGTTGCTAGCTATATCCATACGGGCAATCGGATTGGTGTTCTGGTGGAGTTGAACTGCCAGACGGGGGAGGTGGCGAAGCATTCTGATTTCCATGGGTTGGCCCACAATATTGCGATGCAAATTGCGGCCTGTCCCCAGGTGATCTATGTGCAGCGGTCGGATATTCCGGAGAGTCGGGTGGCTCGGGAGCGGGGGCTGGAGCTGGGCCAAAAAGATTTGGCTGGGCTGGGGGACGCGAAACGGAATGAGGTGGTCGAGGAGCGGCTGCGGAAGCGACTGGCGGATTTGTGTTTGTTGTCCCAGCCCTATATTCGTGATCAGGGTCTGGATGTGGCAGAGCTGTTGCAAAAGGCGATCGCCCGGTTTGGGGAAACCATTTGGGTTCGACGGTTTAGTCGCTTCACCCTGGGGGAAGATTGGCCGGCCGATATCGATTAGACGGTTAGACGACGATGATTGGGGAGGGTCAGTCGTCCCGTCCTGTTGGCGTTCTCCTCGACCTTGTTTTTTTCTTCTAACTTCCCTCCCCCGCCGCACTGACTCAACTCCCATTTACTCTGTTCTATGGCCGATTCCATTCCAGGTTTAGAAGCACAATTAAAGAGCGTCGACCGGGATGCCCAGGCGATCGCCCAAACTTTGTATGGGGCGGATCGCGATTATTTGGTGGCCCTGGGAAAAGTTGCCCGTCAACAGTTGTTGTTGGCGGCCTATCAAATTTGTACGACTCAATATCCCGATGAATTTCTGGGATTGCCCCTGGAACAGCGGCAAAAGCTTCAGGGGGAGTTGAAAGAGGCGGGACGTCAGCTACAGCGGTATCTGAATACGGTTTTGGAGCGGGATCTGGACTCGGCGGCGGATGGCCCCGATAGCCTGCAGGATTTTGTAATAAGCAGCTTGTTTGCCCAGGGGCAGCTGATCAAAACGGGATCCCAGGAGGGGGGCTCAGCCAAAAAGGATGACTCGGGAGATGCGGGGGGCAATAAAACCCTGGTGGTGTTGAGCGATGAGATTGCAGTCGAGGATTTGTCGGAGGCTGGATTTTCCCCTGAGCGTTTGGCGGAGGCTTTGGCCAATGCTTTGGAGTCGGTGATGGGAGATGAGGAGGAGGGGGACACGGCTGAGGGGGCGGAGAAATCTAAGACTGACGCTGACGCCTCAGAGGCTAATGCTGTGGATGCCAATCAGGGGGATATGCCCAAGGGAGAGGATGCCGATGCCCGGGAAAGTTCTGAACCGGATCCTATGCCCGAAGATGCTGCCCAGGAGAGTTCTGCCCAGGAGGGTTCTGCTCAGGGGAGTTCTGCAATAGGGGACCTGGAGGATAACGATTCGCCGCAACCCGCTGGGAATGGGGATACTCACACGAGTTTTCTGGGGCGGTATTTTGCGGGTCAGGGGCGATCGCCAGCTTCCGCCGATGATCATGCTAGGTCAGCCGACGATGACGGGGGTAGCCCATCGGAGACGCCCGAGTCAGCCCCGGAGGCGCCCCTCTCACCGAAGGCGTTTCTGGAGGAGGTTCTTCCTCGCTATGGTCCCCGGGAGATTATTCAGTGGCAGCGATCGCGGGAGCGTTTAGTGTTGCTCGGGCTTCAGCGGTTTTCCCACCAAACCAATCAAATTCTGCGCGCTACCCATGCCATTCCTGAGCCCCTGGGGGCACCCCTGCTGGAGGGAGAATTGTCCCTGACGCGGGATACATCCCTCAAAATTCCTAACTTGATGGCGATGACTATCCGGCCGGCAAAGAAGAAAAAGCGATCGCGAAATCGTCCCAAATCTCCCCCCTTTCGGATGGTGGCGATTCATCTCAACCTCAGCGATTTGGAGCTGGCCAACCCGGATCTCAGTCGGCGATCGCGGAACATTCGCACGCTCTTTAATCAGATTGAACAGCTTAACCAACGCCATCAAGACCTTCATCGGAAACTGACCGTCGCCCAGGCGGACCAGGCTTGGCGTAGTAGTTGGTCCGGCGACGCTTAACCGGCCGGTCCCTAGACTCTGCTGCTGCGATCGTCCTGGGCAGCGTCCTAGGGGGAGCTGGGACCGAAAAGATGTGCATTCCCGCTGTGCTAACAACTGTGCCAACAACGCCAGAAATTTCCTGCCTAGAATCCTATCCAGAATTCGGATAAGGTCCCAAAATGACCGTGATAAAGTATTGGAGGTTCAGCGTGGATTGAGGCTAGCGTTTGACCACTCCAAAGCTTCCCAGCGTTTTGGGTCAACCCTGAGGTCAGAGCCGTTCCCCGTAGCATCTGCTGCGCGGCATTGCTTGCCCCCAATCCCCCTCATCCGTCAACGTAATGACACTTTCGGGATGACGCTATTCGGTCTTTCCCGTGCTGTTTAGGGCGTCCTCACTCCCTCTGAACCCATCATGCGCCCTTCTTAATCCTGTGTAGTTATGAGAATTTTGGTCACCGGCGGTGCGGGTTTTATTGGATCCCACCTCATTGATCGTTTGATGAATGCCGATCATGATGTTATCTGTGTCGATAACTTTTATACGGGGCACAAGCGTAATATTCTGCCTTGGCTGGGAAACCCACAGTTTGAGCTGATTCGCCACGATATTACGGAGCCCATCCGTTTGGAAGTGGACCAGATTTATCATCTTGCCTGTCCTGCTTCGCCGGTTCATTACCAATACAATCCGGTCAAAACGGTGAAGACCAATGTGACGGGAACCCTGAATATGCTGGGGTTAGCGAAGCGGGTCAAGGCGCGCATTTTATTGGCATCCACCTCTGAGGTCTATGGGGATCCCGAGGTTCATCCCCAGACGGAAGATTATCGCGGCAATGTAAATCCCATTGGTCCCCGGAGTTGCTATGACGAAGGGAAGCGTATCGCTGAAACCCTTACGTTCGATTACCATCGCCAGAATGGGGTGGATGTGCGAGTGGTGCGGATTTTCAATACCTATGGCACTCGGATGTTGGAAAACGATGGCCGGGTGGTGAGTAATTTTGTGGTGCAGGCGCTTCAGGGGAATCCTCTGACGGTCTATGGGGATGGTTCCCAGACTCGGAGTTTTTGTTATGTGTCTGACCTGGTGGAAGGGTTTATTCGCATGATGAATAATGAGGAGCATATTGGTCCGGTGAATTTGGGGAATCCGGATGAGTACACCATCTTGCAGTTGGCGGAGACGGTGCGCAAGCTGACGGGCTCTAAGATTGATATCGACTTTAAGCCGTTGCCTCAGGATGATCCTCGCCGTCGTCAGCCGGATATTACTCGGGCTAAGAATTGGTTGGATTGGTCGCCGACGGTGCCCCTGAATGAGGGTCTGGATAAGACGATCGCCTATTTCCGCGATCGCCTGGCCATAACCAGTTAGACCAAGCCCCGTGGGGGCGATGGATTGACCCTCTATTTCAATAGGTACTTAGCGATTGCCCAGCTAGGGATGTCCCCAGAAATGGGATGCCCTGGCTGGGCATGATCGTATGGGGGTGGTTTACGGGAAAACTATATCTGTCATTGGATATGGCGTGAATGGCGCGTGTAACTCGACGCGTAAATTCCACCGTGCAAATAGGCCCTGCGAACGGGCCCTGCAAATAAATGGGTCAATGTCATGCCCTTGAGATGTTGTGAAATTTCAAACATGTCAAGGACCGTGATCCCTTCACCCGATGGGCTATCCCCTAGACGTGGAGCGGGCGGGCGGCGAATCTCATCCGGATCGCCTCCCTGATTGACCGTTAGATTTGCTATGACGGAAGCGTTGGAAGACTCCCCAAGGGGGCGATCGCAACGGGAGTTTATGGCAGCTCCATCAACCACTGTTTTTCAAGAAGGACTTCAACTATGCGCGTATGTGTGATTGGTACCGGATATGTCGGCCTAGTAACTGGGGTTTGCTTGGCCCACTCAGGCCACCAGGTCATATGCGTTGATAACAATGAGGAGAAGGTCAAGCTGATGCGGTCTGGCCAGTCCCCCATTTATGAGCCGGGGCTGTCGGAGCTGATGCAGAGCTGTATGCAAAATGGCACCATCGAATTTACGGCGGATTTGGCGGCGGGCGTTGCGCACGGTGAAATTTTATTCATTGCAGTGGGAACGCCGCCGCTGCCCACCGGGGAGAGCGATACCCGTTATGTGGAAGCGGTGGCTCGAGGTATTGGCTCCAACCTGAAAGAGGGTAGCGATTTTAAGGTGATTGTGAATAAGTCGACGGTGCCCATTGGGTCCGGTGACTGGGTGCGGATGATTGTCCTAGATGGGTTTAATGAGGCTAACAGCGGTGCCAATGAGCCGGCTTTTGCTGTGGTGAGTAATCCTGAGTTCCTGCGGGAAGGGTCGGCGGTGTTCGATACCTTTAATCCGGATCGGATTGTCCTGGGCAGCAACGAGGAGAAGGCGCTGACCATGATGGAGGCTCTCTATGAACCCATTGTGAGTCGTTCTTTGGCTGAAGATAAGACCTTGCCGCCGGTGCCGGTGGTGAAGACGGACCTGAGTTCGGCGGAGATGGTCAAGTACGCCGCGAATGCATTCCTAGCCACGAAGATTAGCTTTGTGAATGAGGTGGCGAATATTTGCGATCGCGTCGGTGCGGATGTGGTCCAGGTGGCGAAGGGGATTGGTTTGGATTCCCGGATTGGCGGTAAGTTCCTCCAGGCGGGCATTGGCTGGGGGGGCTCCTGCTTCCCGAAGGATGTGTCGGCGCTGATCCATACCGCTAATGATTATGGCTATGAGGCTCAGTTGCTGAAGTCGGCGGTGACGGTGAATCAGCATCAGCGCACTATCGCGATCGAGAAGTTGCAAAGTGAGCTGAAGATCCTGAAGGGTAAGACTGTGGGGCTGTTGGGTTTGACGTTCAAGCCTGACACCGACGATATGCGGGATGCGCCGGCGTTGACCATGATTGAGCAGCTCAACCGCTTGGGCGCGAAGGTCAAGGCCTATGACCCGATTGTGTCCCAAACGGGGATGCGCCATGGGCTGTCTAATGTCTATGTGGAGACCGATGCGGAGCGTTTGGCGGATAGCTGTGATGCTTTGGTGTTGGTGACCGACTGGGCAGAGTTCAAGTCGTTGGATTACGGCAAGATGGCGAAGTTGATGAATATGCCTGTGATGATCGACGGCCGGAATTTCCTGGATCCGGTGGAGCTACGGGCCATGGGCTACCGCTATGTCGGGGTGGGTCGCTAGTCGCTCCCTGACCTGCGCCATCCCTGAGTCATCCTGAGATGGTTAAAATCCCCCTCTCCGACATGGAGCAGGGGGATTTTGATTGGGGGGCTAGAAATCCGGTTCTCCGCTGCTGAGGGACTGGAGATGGGCGAGGAATTCCAGTAGTTCTTGGTCTGTTAGTTCGGCGCGGGTGCGTTTGCCGTAGTTTTGCTGGAGGTGGGTTACGCCTTGTTTCTTATCCCAGTTCAGTTGACGCATGAGGAGACCGATTTGGGCGATCGCATCGGATAGATCGACCGGTGCTGTAGGCTCGGGAGCGGGAGACGGGTCGGCCGGGGGCGGCTGGGGCGATCGCGGTGGGGTCGGAGATGTTGCCGATGCCGGTGGCGCTGGAGTGGGGGGCGCTTGGGGGATGGGCGCAAAATCTAGTTCTAGGGCGGTTTCTTCCAGGATCGGGACGTCGGAAATGGCGTCGTCTAATCCTGGGGGGGGCGGTGGTGTTGGGCTGGGGGATGCGAGTTCGGTAGGTTTGGTGGGTTCGGCGTTTTCGGTGTTTTCAACGGCCGCTGGGGTTGGGGCTGGCGTTGGAGTACTTGCCGTTAGCAGGGCTTGGGTGGGGGTTGTGCTGGATAGTTGGGCGGTGTCGGGGCGATCGCTGTCCCCTATCAGATGTACTGTGCCGTCATAGTCAATTTCCACCAGCCCAAAGGCTTCTAGGGCGCGGATTCGTGCCCGATCTTCCGCTTCCTCCAGGGTTGTCGCCGTCGCCATCCCCGTCGCCAACACTTCCCCCTCGAGCTGGACCGCCACAGAAACCACATATTGCCCCTGGGTAAATTCGAGCATTTGGGACACCAAGGCCCCTTTGGGATACTGCGCTCGAAATTCCGCAAACATCATTCAATAACTCGCCTGCCAATAACTTGCCTATAAAAAGGGAGATTAAAAAACGGGTCTCGACTGACCAACCATAACAACAAAAAAAGGGGCGATCGCGGGCTGGATATTGCAATTTGGAGGTCTCCCCGAGGGCAATACGTGGCATGGGGCGCTTTGTGGCAGAATTGGAACGACATATATTGCCTGGCATCAACGAATTTCGCGACCTTTCAAGCCATTCGTTGCCACTAACATCAGGTTTTCCTTTGTCCCTGCTCCCTTTCAGGCTAGTCCACTCGCCTAATTTTCCATTAGTTCTGGTGGGGTTGGGGATTTGTCACCGCTACGGACCGACGGGTTGTCCAATTCAGTTGCGCTGCTTTGAACTGGGTTGGCGGTATTGGATTGGTGTTATTGGGACCTACCGTAGGTTTGCCCCTGTCGAGATTGTCCCCTGGGTTGGGATCGCCCTCTGGCTTTCGCTGCTGATTTCCTTAAGATTGGCGGGGCGGGGAACCGGGTATCTGGATTCGTTTATTCGTTCGATTGCAATTCGCTTTACCGTTGGAGGTTGACGCGCTTCATGGATTTTTCAATTGCCACCCTGTTGGGGAGCTTCACCGGGGATAAATCCCTCACTCCTAAGCTATTGGAGCAGAAACTGAGTCTGAATGACGATCCGGAGAAGCAGCACCTTGGCATTGCCCTGAAAGCGCTGGAAACCATTGGCATTGTGGAAAAGGAGCGGGGACGGTATCGCCTTGCCCCCCAGGAAGAATTATTTGAAGCGAAGTTGCGGTGCTCTAGTAAGGGCTTTTGCTTCGCCATCCAGGATGAGGATGAGGCGGATGATGTGTATATCCGTGAGAGTCATTTGTCCCATGCCTGGAATGGCGATCGCGTCCTGGTGAAGGTGATCAAGGAGGGGATGGGGCGTAACCGTCGCCGTAGTCCGGAGGGGGAGGTGTGTCTTGTCCTGGAGCGGTCTAATCGGTATGTGTTGGCGCGGGTGAAGAAGACGGATGAGGATGAGTTTCGGGCGGTGCCTTTGGACGATCGCCTGTTATTTGAGGTGGCTCTGGAGCCGACGGAGGGCATTGAGTTGGGGGAGATTGTTGATTATTTGGTGAGCGTTGAGATTCAGCGCTATCCCCTGGGACGGACGTTACCGAAGGGCAAAATCAGCAAGGTTTTGGGGGTGGATGCCCAGTCGGCGCGGGATGTGGATATTGTCACCTGTAAATATGGGCTGTCGGAGAATTTCTCAACCGCAGCAATCGATGCGGCGGCGGGCTTGCCTAAGTTGAAGAAGACCTTAAAGGCCGCGGACGTAAAAGGGCGGCTGGATGTGCGATCGCTCCCGACGGTGGCGATCGCGGCGGGGGAGGGGGATGAGTCGGTGCCCATCTGCGACCATGCCGTTACCGTTGAAACCAGTGGCAATGGCAACACCCGTCTTGGGATTCATATGACCGATGTGGCTCACTATATTCCCCTAGGGTCGCCCCTGGAGCGGGAAGCCCAGCGGCGGGGGTTGGCGGCCTATTTGAGCGAGACGGTGCTGCCCCTGTTCCCTCCGGAGGTGAGTACGGTCCATGGGTCTTTTATCCCGGGCCAAGATCGTCTGGGAGTGTCGGTGCTCATTACGTTGGATGGGGACGGCAAGCGGATCGGGGTCGAGCTACAGCCCAGTGCGGTACGTTCCGATGCGGCGTTAACCCAGGCGCAGCTTTCCAGCTTCTTTGGGGATGGGAAAACGGATTCGGCGGTGCCTAAGAAAAAAGCGGTTCAGGCGCTCCTGTCTCAACTCAAAGAGGTTGCGGAAGCCCTTAAGCAACAGCGCCGGGGGCGCGGGGGATTTGACCTGCGCCGGGGACCGGAGGTGGATTCGATGTTGCAGCGGGAGGGGGTGCCGGGGGTGCCGATCCTCAGCCGTGATGGGGAGCAGCCCGGAGAAGGGGTGATCCCGGAGCTGATGATTGCGGCGAATCAGGCGATCGCTGAACATTTGCAAGCCTTGGGCATCCCGAGCCTATACCGTTGCCAGGCCGCGCCCCCCTTGAGCGATTTGCAAGATGCGATCAAGCTCGCCAGCAATGTGGGGTTAACCTACACCCTGGAGGATGAGGCGGAGGTCAGTCCAAAAATCTACCAGGATTGTCTGGCGGAGTTGGCGGGCCCCAGCAGCAGCAGCAAAATTTTAAATACGTTGCTCTTGCCCACCCTCAAGCCCTGCTATTACAGCGTCAATCCCCGTCCCCACTTTGGATTGGGGCTCCCGGTCTACACCACGGCGAATGCCCCCAGTCGCCACTATGCGGATTTTCTGATCCAGCAGATGTTGACCCTGGTGTTCGAAAAAGGGCGCGATCGCCGCACCTCCCGGTCAAAGAAAGTGGTCAACCTGCGGGACAATACCAGCCACGGCGAAATCGATTGGAACGTGTTGCCCCCGGATATCCACCAGGAGATGGAAACCCGTCTAGCCGGTATTATCACCGGGCTGGGAGACCACGAACGGGCAATCCAAGATGCCGAGGCGGACATTATTGGCCTCCAACGCACGGCCACCATGCAATCCCGGATTGGGGAAAGTTTTGTGGGATTGATCGTTGGGGTTCAGTCCTACGGATTTTTTGTGGAGATTCAAGATCTTCAGGTGGAGGGGCTGGTTCATGTGTCGTCCCTTAAGGATGACTGGTATGAGTACCGGTCTCGTCAGCAAATGTTGGTGGGGCGCAAGAGTCGGCGGCGCTATGCCCTGGGCAGTGAGGTCAAGGTGGAAGTGCGGGGGGTGGATTATTACCGTCAGCAAATTGATCTGGCAACCCTGCCGGAGGATGGCGAGGCTGCGGATGCGGAGGATGCTGCGAGCGATGCTACGGCTGAGGGGGATACCCCCGTTGAGGCTGCTGATGGGGCAGACAGCACCGCTGATGAAGAGGAATAGCGCCCCGTCCTTTGCCGGTGCTTCCTGGTTCTTTTGCGCTGATTCTGGCGCGCTGACTCTACAGCACCGGCAGGGACTTTAGGGCGCGGCGTTAACCGTGACGTTGACCGTCGGGCATAATCGCATCCTGAAGGTGGGCGTTGTTGAGGGAGACGGACCACAGGTTGGCCTTGTGTAGGTTGGCCCCCTCTAAATTGGTTCGGATGACCTTGGCTTCCCGGAGGTTGGCCATGCTCAGATTCGCCATGCTCAGGTTGGCGTTGGATAGGTCTGTGTTGCTGAGGGTCACCTCCCGTAGGTCGGCTTCCTTGAGGATCGCGTTGGCCAAGCTTGCCGTGTAGAGGTTGGCTCCAATCAGGTTGGCTCCGATCAGGGTGGCGGAATCAAGGCTGGCTCCCATTAAGCTGGCGACACAGAGGTTCGCTAGGCTGAGGTTGGCGACGTTGAGATTGGCTTGATACAGGTTGGCACCGACCATGCTGGCCATGCACAGGATCGAAAGGCTTAGGTCTGCGGAGCGCAAATTCGCTTCCCGCAGGTCGGTCATACATAAATTTGCCTCTCGCAAATCCGCCCTGGAAAAATCCGTTTCGCGAAATTTTGTCCCTTTAAGGGCTGCTGTGTAAAAATTGGCACCACGACAGTCCGCTCGACTGAGGTCAGAGTCTCGAACGGTAACCATGCACAGGTCGGCTCCCTTTAGGGACGCTTCCCGCAGGTCAACTTGGCTGAGGGTGGCTTCCCTCAGGTTGACCCCCGTCAGGTCGGCGGTATAGAGATTCGCGTTGTAGATGTCGGCTTTGGAGAGATCTGCCCCCTCCAGGGATGCCATACAGAGATCCACGTGGCTGAGGTTCATCATGCGCAGGCGGGCCCCTTGCAGATCGGCCTCCCGTAGATTGGGTTGAATGGTGGGATTGTGCTGCCGCCAGCGGTTCCAAACATCTGCCCCTTTCAACATTAGGGAGAGATGTTCTGGGTTAGCCATGGCCGAACGCTCCCGGTGTGGTTTGGATGGGCATGCTCAACTGGATGGGTGTCTCCTTAGGATATCAAGTTCGCCTGGATCTCTCTCGTTATCCCTCTCGTTTGAACCGTCGTGGGCGGTGGGAAATGGCCGCTCAGTATCGAGCCAATGATCAAGATGAGCCAGGCACCAGTAATATCACTCAAGGAAATATTACCCAAATATCTCGACGGGCCCTCTGTCCGGATCGGGGCGATCGCCGATGGAAGGGATGGAGAGGTAGATGCACCCAAAAATCCCCGGCATTATGTCCGGGGATTTTCTGTTATGGCGATTAATCCTGAACCCTGTGGAACGTCCTGATGACGGCTGGGGTTATCGCTGGTAGGCGAAGTAGGTGATCATCGGGATGGCCGTTGCTAGGACTAGCAATACCACAACAATGATGGTGGCGCTGCCCTGGTCGGTGTCTTCGGCGCTGGTGAAGGTGCTTTCGACGGAGACTTGGGATTTGATTTCGGGGGCGCCGGGGTCGGGGTTGCCGGCGAGGACGGTGGCAAGGCGATCGCTCGTGCTGAGAAACGCTTCGTTATAGTTCCCGTCGCGGATGGGGATGAGTAGGCTTTCTTGGGCGAGGCTGGTGGCGATCGCTTCGGTGAGGGTGGCGGGGACGGCGCTGCCCACTTCAATGGCGGATGAGTTGGTTACCGCATCGAGGGCCATTAGGATTTGGTTGGCTTGCTGGTCGGCGTCGGGGAACCAGGTGGTGAATAATTCCTGGGTGAAGCTTTCGATGGTTTCGCCATAGTCCAGACGGCGGAAGGTGACGTAGCTGACGTTGGTGTCGCTGTCGGCGGCGATCGCTTTTAATTTTTTCTCTAGTTTTCCTTCGGTCAGGCGACTAAATAGTTTCGCTTCGTCATAGACATGGACGTCTGGGCTCACCGGGGGCATGTTGTAGACGCCGGTGGCGATCGCCGGTTTGGCATCGGCGAATAGCAGCGAAAAACTAAGTAAGCCGACCATCAACACCAGTTGTAAGGCGCTGCCCAGTCGACCCAGCCGTGAAGACCGTCGTTGGCTAGCCATCTTAGGGGCCTCGGAGACCGAGGGAAAAGGAGAAAACATCATAGAGCGCTCACAGAACCAGTAAATCGGGAACCCGTTGATCGGGATGCTGAGGGGGAGGAGTGGGACGCCAAATCCGCCGCTGGAGGACCGCAGGTCAAATGATCCTCAATAATTCCATTGACCTGTGGTCAAATTCCATTAATCACAGGTCAAATAATCCTATTGGATAATCCCATTGATTTTATCGGCTTATCAAGCCCTCCTCCAATCCTTTGCCATCATTCGACGATTTCCGGCAGACTGGCTCCAGTTTGAGACACCCTTTGAGATCGCCTTACCCCCGGATTTGACCATGACCCTCACCCTGTTTGAGCAATTGAGCGGCACCTGTATTAATGTCGCGACCGTTTGGATGGGGACGGGGTTGGGGTTGGTGCTGCGATCGCGGTTGCCCCAGCGGATGTTGACGATTATTCCCCAGGGGGTGGGGTTGATTACCCTCCTGGTGGGGCTGGAAATGGCGCGATCGCTCCCTCAGGTGCCCAGTGAACGAGGGGATGGCATTGTGATCGGGCTGATGGCGTTGGTGGTTGGGGGTGTCCTGGGGGAATGGTGGACCTTGGAAGATCGCCTACACCGCCTGGGGGGATGGCTGAAGCGTAAGGTGCAGGGGACGGGCCGCTTCACGGAGGGGTTTGTTGCTGCCAGTCTCCTCTTCTGCGTCGGGCCTATGGCGATTTTGGGGAGTCTTAATAACGGGATGGCAGGGGACGATCGCATCTTGGTCTTGAAATCCACGATGGATGGATTTGCGGCGATCGCCCTGACGGGCAGTTTTGGGATTGGGGTTGGTTTCTCTAGTCTGGCGGTTCTGGTCTATCAGGGGGGGCTATCCCTGGCGGCCAATGGGCTTGCCCAGTTTCTCCCGGATCCCACTACCGATCCCCATGTCCTGATGATGACGGGCATTGGCGGGCTGACCATTGTGGGCATTGGGATCAATCTTTTGGAGATTGGTACCGTTCGGATTGCGTCCCTACTGCCGGCGCTAATCGTTGGACCCCTCCTCTATGCGATCGCCCAACTCCTATAAATTCGCAGTGCCAATCCGCGGTCCCAAAGTCGCGCGACCAGCCCCATCGACCTAGTGGCGCTAACCCGCTGGCGTTAGCCCATGATTTTGTTGGCTAACGATCCCGTCAGCTCCTGATTCATCAGCTCACAATTCCGTCAAAGGGAGGTGCCTCGCCGTCGACTTCGTCACTGGCGGCAACCACCGGACTTTGATAGAGCGGCACTGTGAAGGTCACTGTCGATCCCAGCCCTTCCCCTAGGCTGTAAAAATTAATTTCTCCGCCCATGGCTTGGACGAGCTGCTGGGACAGGACCAATCCCAACCCTGTGCCCCCATATTTCCGAGTCCGTGCCCCGTCTGCCTGGCTGAAGGCTTGGAATAATTTATCCTGCTTATCCAGCGCGACCCCAATGCCTGTGTCGGCGATGCGCAGGAGGGCCATGCCCGCATTGGGACTGCCGAGGGGAACGCCATCGTCCCCCAGAATCGGCTCATCGGAGGGGGAAGGACCAATCAATTCAACGCTGATGGTGACGCCTCCTTCGTGGGTAAATTTAATAGCGTTGCCGGTTAGGTTGAGAACGATCTGCATTAGCCGTTGGTAATCCCCGTAGAGCAGGATTTCGTCGTGGGTTTCCGGCACATCCACGTCGAAATAAAGCCCTTTCTTCTGGACTTGCGCCTGGGTAAAGTTTTCGGTGTTGGTTAGGAGCGATGACAATTTCACCGGTTCCCGATGGATTTCCAGACGGTCTGCTTCGATTTTTGCCACATCCAAAATGTCATTCAGGATGCTCAGCAGGTGCATGGCTGAGTTGTGGGCGGTTTCTAGGAATTCTTGGGTTTCTTCCGGTTCATCGATGATGCCGTCAACCACGAGCTGTAGGGAGCCGATGATGCCGTTGAGGGGCGTGCGGATTTCATGGGACGTGTTGGCCAAAAACTCGCTCTTCAGCCGGGAGACTTCTTCCGCTTGCTGTCGCGCATCCTCCAGTTCCTGCTGTTTCTTCAACAAACTCAAGTTCTTTTCCCGGAGTTCATTCGTAAGGGTTTGACTGGCGGTAAAGAGTTTGGCATGGGCGATCGCCGTTCCCACCTGGTCTGATAATTCCCGCAGCAGTTCCAATTCTGCTCCGGTCCACTGGCGGGCGCGATCGCATTGGTAAAGGGCAATAAATCCATTCACCACATCCCGATAGCGCGTTGCGACCACGATCAGGGATTGATTGTCATGCTTATTCGACGGCACATGGGCGATCGCCACTGGCTCCCCACTGTCGATGGCGTCTAGGAACCCCGCCTGATCCTTCACCAGGGCCGTTTCCCCGAGCATCGACACAAAATCTTCCCGGACATACTCGGCGGTGACCTTCAGGGAATCGTTCATCCCGATAACACCCGCATCGGACTCCACCTCCGGGGACCACACCACGCAGCGGCTAACGCTCATGGCTTGCCCGAGCCCCTCCACGGTCTGCCGCCAAATGTCCTTGAGATTGAGGGTGCGTCGGATTTGGCGGGAAATTTTAGTCAGCAGAATTTGATAGAGGGCCGAACTGAGGGGGAGGGTGCGGCGAATACTGCGGGCAATGCGACTGAGCAATCGCTGATGGGCCTCTAACCCCGCTTCGGAGACCACCGGGCGTTCGACCTGCTGGAGGTTGGGAATGGGTCCGGTGGTGTCCAATAATGCCCGCCCCATGACCATCACCTGCCGGGTATGTACCTCTGCCGTCAGGACGGGGCTCATGACCAATTCAAAGGCTTTGCTCAGAGGGGGACCCCCAGGGGTGGTCTGAATCTGCATCACGCATTCAAACCGCTCGGGGTGCCCATGGGTCAAGACCACCTGTAGGCGATCCAAATATTCCAAAATGGCAGCCGGGGCAAAGGCAGATTCCGCTAGGGCACAGCCCGATAGCTTTGCTTCCCCGAGATTGTGATGTTCCGCGTCCCGCCAGTAAAAATCCCAGTATTGTCCAGAGGCATCTTGAACAAAGGCGAGTTCTGCCCCGATGCTGGCTAGGGCGGTTGTGCCCGTAAACATCGCTGCTTCCTGGGGCACAGCCGTGTCTTCCGCCGTGTCTTCCGCCATACCTTCCGTCGTCTCTCCCGCCAGGCCATCCGCCATGGCTTCCGCGGCCGGGTCGTCGGTCAGGGCGGGGGGGATGACCGGGGACGGCACGCTGTCCTGGGGGGGGCTGGACGGGGAAACGGCGTCGGCGGCCGAAGAGGAGGCTTGGGACATATCCATCATCTTGACGGAGGGCTGGGGATTGGACGACGGGGGAATCGATGGACGGGGAGCCATGACAACCTGGGGAGTAGAGAGGGACAGGGAATCCTGGGGGTCAGGGCTAGGCCCCGGCGGAGTTGGATATCAACTAGCGTTCACTTGAGAACTCGTGTTCACTTAGTGTTCACTTGCCATTTCTAACAGAGGGGTTTGACTAATCGTTCCATTCGCCCCGGGGGGGAACGGTGGGGTTGCGGGGGAGGAGACGGGTGAGGTCGTCCTCGCGATCGCGATCGCCCTGGAGCCATTGCCGTAGGGCGGCTTCGATGACGCGACTGGGATTGTCGGTCAGGTGTTGGATCCGGTCTAGCAAATCGGGGTCTATTTGGATAGATAAGTCGATTTTCTCGCGACCGGACCGGGGGGAGACTTGTTTGTTCATTGGATAGCGTGGGTAGATCTATAACCCTGATAGTTAAGGAAAGAAATGGATATCGCAGAGCATCACCAAATCAGCGATGTTGAGCGACGGTTCGGGGGTAGATGAAGCACTGATGATCGTTGGGGGAAAGTCGTACGGCGGGCGACGACCGGGTCGATGGTCTGGATGACGCTCCGTCGGGACTATTCCTACTGTGGGGGGCTGATGCCTTACCCTATCGCGATCGCAACAAACTGTCGTATCGGAATGATCTAGGCAATGAATGGTCTGGAAATGAATGATCTAGAAGTGATCCAGGCAATGATCTAGAGATTCAGGAAAAAGGATAGGAAACGCAGGGCGATCGCAATGTAATAAATGCAACCGGACCGGGGATGGAGTGATGCGGTGGGGTAGGGGGAGGATTCCGACGGTCAATGCCATGCCCATGCCATGACGGAGTGCCTATGGCATATGTCATTGGAAGTGACGTTGAAGGCTAGGGATACCCCTATGTTGGAATCTCCGCCTTCTATTCTAAGGGGTATCTCAAAGTGCCCCTTTTCTAACGATGGGCCGAGGCGTTGTCTATGTCGAGTCGTTAGGTCAAGTCGTTGGGTCGAGTCGTTGATGTCGTCACGCTGTCCGGAGTGATCCTTGACGTCCTCCGGCTAACTCCAGAACCGCTATTGGCATTACACTGCAAGAGGCGGCAACCCTGTGACGCCATTCTGATCCCATCCCTTTCCCATCCATGACCGACGCACCTGTTTCAAAAATTCGCAATTTTTCCATCGTTGCTCACATTGACCATGGAAAATCTACCCTTGCGGACCGCTTGCTCCAGGATACCGGCACCGTTGAAGACCGGAAGATGAAGGAGCAGTTCCTGGACAATATGGATCTGGAACGGGAACGGGGAATTACGATCAAACTCCAGGCGGCGCGGATGAATTACACCGCGGCCGATGGGGATGATTATGTGTTGAACCTGATTGATACGCCGGGGCACGTGGATTTTTCCTACGAAGTTTCCCGGAGTTTGGCGGCGTGTGAGGGCGCTTTGTTGGTGGTGGATGCGTCCCAGGGGGTGGAGGCGCAAACCTTGGCCAATGTGTATTTGGCCCTGGAAAATGATTTAGAAATTATTCCGGTTTTGAATAAGGTCGATCTGCCAGGGGCGGAGCCGGACCGGGTGATCCAGGAGATTGAAGAGGTGATTGGCCTCGATTGCAGTAATGCGATTTTGGCGTCGGCGAAGACGGGGATTGGAATTCCCGAGATTCTGGAATCCATCGTTGAGCAGGTGCCGCCTCCCGAGGACACTGTGGACAAGCCCCTACGGGCGTTGATTTTTGATAGTTACTACGACAGCTATCGGGGCGTGATTGTCTATTTCCGGGTGGTGGATGGCACCCTGCGGAAGGGCGATCGCGTCAAGTTGATGGCGTCGGGCTGTGAGTATGAGATTGATGAGTTGGGGGTGTTGGCCCCGACGGAGAAGAAGGTGGATGAGCTTCACGCCGGAGAGGTGGGCTATTTTTCCGCGTCCATTAAGAGTGTGGAGGATGCCCGCGTCGGTGACACGATTACATTGACGAAGAAGTCGGCGGCGGAGCCTTTGCCGGGGTATACGGAAGCGAAGCCGATGGTGTTCTGTGGGTTGTTTCCTACGGATTCTGACCAGTTTGGGGAATTGCGGGAAGCGTTGGAACGTTTAAAGCTAAATGATGCGGCGTTGAGTTTTGAGCCGGAAACATCGAGTGCGATGGGGTTTGGGTTCCGCTGTGGCTTTTTGGGGCTGCTCCATATGGAGATCGTCCAGGAGCGGCTGGAGCGGGAATATAATTTGGACCTGATTGCCACGGCACCGTCGGTGATTTATAAGGTCACCACCGTGGATGGGGAAGTGAACTTTATTGATAATCCCAGTGCTTTACCTGATCCCCAGTTCCGGGAAAAAATTGAGGAGCCCTATGTTCAGGTGGATATGATTACCCCTGAGGAATTTGTGGGGACGTTGATGGAGTTGGGGCAGAGTCGGCGCGGGATTTATAAAGATATGCGCTATCTGACCAAGGGACGGACGACCCTGGTCTATGAAATTCCCCTGGCGGAGGTGGTCACGGATTTCTTTGACCAGCTCAAGTCGCGATCGCGGGGGTATGCCAGCATGGAATACCAATTCCTGGATTACCGCCCCGATAAGTTGGTGCGCCTGGACGTGATGATTAATGCCGATCGCGTGGATTCGTTGGCGTCGATTGTTCACCAGGACAAGGCCTATTACGTGGGACGTGCCCTGGTAAGCAAGCTCAAGGAATTGATTCCCCGTCACCAGTTCAAAATCCCGATCCAGGCGGGCATTGGTACCCGGATTGTGGCCAGTACCCAAATTCCGGCGTTGCGGAAGGATGTGCTTGCAAAGTGCTACGGCGGTGATATTTCTCGGAAGAAAAAGCTATTGAAAAAGCAGGCGGCTGGTAAGAAGCGCATGAAGTCCATTGGTACGGTGGATGTACCCCAGTCTGCGTTTATGGCTGTGTTGCAGTTGAAGCCGGAAGGGTAGGAGAGGTAGCAAATTATGGGCGATCGCCGACCTCCCCGCAATCAGGCCCGAAATCGGGATTACGATCCCTACGATGACGGCTACGACTCCTACGATGGTCCGGATTCGGGCTATGACTCGGGTTATGAATCGGGCTATGGAGAAGCGCCGCCCCCTCGGCGATCGCCCCGCCGATCTCGTGAATCATCTCGGGAGCGGCTGCCCCGGAATGACCGGAATGAATTGAGCTATATCCCGCGATCGCCCATGTGGCGGCGGGGGGTGGCCACGGCGATCGATGCGATCGGGTGTTGGGCGTTGGGATCTATGTTGGGACCTGCTCCCCATGTGGCGTTGTTTGTGGTGTTGTGGTGGTTGGTGCGGGTAGCGATGGTGGCTAATAATCGCGGGCAAAGTTTCGGCCGCCTCGCCATGGATATTAAGGTGATCGAGGGGCAGGATTTTGATCTGACCGGCGTTGAGCGGGGACGATTTGAACGGCGATCGCCTCGCATCCCGACTTTGCTGGAATTGACTAAACGGGAAGCGATCGTGGGCGGCGAGGCGCTGTTGGGATTTATTGCCCTGGAGCTGATCGCGCAGATTAATCCGGCGGCATTATTGGCCGCTGCGCCGGTGGTGGCGGATTATGTAATTGCTGCTACGGATCTCGACCGTCGCCAAGCCCTCCATGATCGCGTTATTGACAGCATTGTGGTGCAAACGAGTCGGGGGCTTTCCCTCCATATCAAGGGTCGCCGCTGGTTTAATCAACTGCTCGATCAATCGGAACGTTTTATGAGAAAATGAGCCCCTGCGCAAAATTCTGTCCTAAGATGGCAGACCCCGCGCTAGAGTTTTTGGCTAAGTTTGGGCTAAGCTAATATCCCGCTTGACGAAAGCCAAGTCCCAATCGCTGTATCACCCTAGGAGTTCAGCGCCCCGGTATTGTGTCTGAGGGGTTGTGCCTACGGTGGTCCCTGTGATTCGCAGTTGTCCATAACAGCAGAAAAGGAGTGCCCTCACTGTGGCTAAGAGTAAAGACGTTCGCATTACCATCACCCTGGAATGCACCGAGTGCCGGACCAATACCAATAAGCGGTCCCCCGGTGTGTCTCGCTACACCACCCAGAAGAATCGCCGGAACACCACCGGTCGTATGGAGCTGAAGAAATTCTGCCCCCACTGCAACAAGCACACGGTGCACAAGGAAACCAAGTAGAACGCTGGGGTTTCCTTCGCTGTATTCTCGTCTCTCTGCTCGTTTTTAAGTTTTTTCTTTTTCCTACCTCTAAGCCATGGCCTACTACCGTCGCCGCGTCTCTCCCCTGAAGCCCGATGAGCCCATCGACTATAAGGATGTCGATTTGCTTCGTCGTTTTATCACTGAGCGGGGCAAAGTTTTGCCTCGCCGGGTCACCGGTTTGACCGCGAAGCAACAGCGCCGTTTGACCGTTGCAGTGAAGCGGGCTCGCCTGTTAGCTTTGCTGCCGTTTATCAACCAGGAAGCCTAGGACGGGCTGCCCATTGCTGGGGTATTGCACCGTGTTGCAACGTGTTGCACCGTAATTAGGAAAGGAACTGGACCGTCATAGACGGCTGTGGCGTGGGGTCTTCGGACTCTGCGCCATTTGTTTTTTATGTTGTTTTTATGTCTGGTTGGCTCAGGCGTCTTGTTTGGGGGATGTGGCTCGGATTATTCGCAACGTTGTCCGCAGCCCGCTCGCCTCGCCCCATGCATCAAAAGAATTTGTCAAACAATCCATTAAACTGGGACCGGATGAGTCGAGTAAGGGCGTCATGGAAAAGGGAAATCTGGTGGAGTTTCGGCTCGACGATGGATATGTACTTGCGATCGCCGATCGCCCTGAGGGCAAGAAATATTGGATTGCGATCGACGAGACCGGTAAATCCCACACCATTCGCCCGAAGGACGTTACTTACGCCATCACGGATAAATCCTATAGCCCTGAAAAAATAAAAGGATTCAAACAGGAGCTGGTCCCGTTTCTGGATCCCGATAATTTAGAGGTGGCTTGGGAGTTGTTGGTGGATGATGGCTCCTCGACAACGCCGGCGGGATTGGCAGAAATTCTCTTTTCCGATGACAGTACGGTGCCCCAATATGCCGCCCATGCCCTACTGACCACGGATAAATTATTTTTTAAGCAGAAGGGCGATCGCTATACCCCCCGTCCCCGGAATCAGGTGGATGAAATTCGCCATCAGCAGGCGATGGCGGAACAGCGCGCCCAGGAACAACAGGACTTTTTGGCGGCGATCGCTCGGGTTGAGGCGGGGGAAATCAGCGCTGAGGAAGCCTTTGCCGACACCGCCTACCGCAACCGGATTGAATTGATTGAGCGGTTTGTGGTCCAAGGGGATGAGATGAGTAACCGAGGGGCGGCGATCGACTTACTCAAGGATATTGGTTGTCCCCCTAATGAGCGGGGTGCGTTTGATTTTCTGGTTAGACTCGGCATTTGGAGCGTTCACGAAAACCTCTTCGCCCGGCGCGCTAAACTGCCGAGCCGCTTTTCCGCCAAGGTCCTCGATGTGGTCCATCCCCTTGCCAAGAGTCCGCCCCCCGATCCCGATGGGGATCATCGCCTCGATCTCACCCATCTCAAGCTGTACACCATTGACGATGAAAGTACCCGCGAGATTGATGACGGGCTGAGCATCGAAGTCCTTGATGATGGGCGCGAGAAAATTTGGGTCCATATCGCCGACCCCACCCGCTGGTTGACCCCCGGCGACACGTTGGATACGGAAGCCCGCCGCCGTGCCACGACGGTGTATCTCCCCACCGGTTCTGTGCCCATGTTCCCCTTTGAGCTGGCGGCTGGTCCCATGAGTTTGGTGCAGGGGAAGGAGTGTTATGCCCTGAGCTTTGGCATCACCCTGGACGAAGAAGGGGCGGTGGAATCCTATGAAATTCATCCCAGTTTGGTCAAGCCGACCTATCGCCTGACCTATGACGATGTGGATGAGATGTTGCAGTTGGGGATCACGGCTGAGTCGGAGCTGCAAAGCCTGTCTAAGTGGTCCAAGCTGCGGGAAAAATGGCGGCGAGCCCAGGGGGCCATCATTATTGATATGCCCGAATCGTCCATCAAGGTCAAGGATGACGAGGTGACCGTTGAGCTGTTGGAGGATTCGCCGTCGCGGTATCTGGTGGCGGAAATGATGATCCTGACCAGTGAGGTGGCGGCGCGTTATGGGCAAAGTCATCAAATTCCCCTGCCCTTCCGTGCCCAGCCTCAACCGGAGCTGCCCCCAGATGAGGAGTTGATGCTGTTGCCCCCTGGTCCGGTGCGGGCCTGTGCTTTGCGTCGGTGTATGCCCCGCAGTGAGACGACGATTAGTCCGGCCCGCCATGCTAGCCTTGCCCTGGATTTGTACACCCAGGCCACGTCACCGATTCGTCGGTATACGGACCTGGTGACCCATTTCCAGATCAAAGCCCATTTGCGGGGGGACGAGTTGCCCTTTTCCAGCGAAGCCCTACAGGAGCTGTTGCAAATGACGGGGTCGGTGTCCTATGAGGCGGTGTTGGTGGAGCGGCAGACGAAGCGCTATTGGGCGTTGGAATATTTACGGCGGCATTCCGATGAGATTTGGACGGCGTTGGTGTTGCGCTGGCTGCGGGAGGATGAGCTGTTGGGGAGTATTTTGATTGAGGATTTGGGATTGGAATTAAATATGCGGTTTAAACGGGATGTGGAGTTGGGCGATCGCCTGGATTTGCGGGTTGCTTATGCTGATCCCCGGCAGGATACCATTCAATTCCAAGAGGTGACTACGGAAAGTGTCCCTGCCTAGGGCACGGTTCTGGGGCGCGGACCAGATTGCCGCAGTGTCCCCTTGAAGGAGGATGCATTAATGTCAGGGAAGATGCATTAATAACGGTTGGTTCCCGCGAGGGATCAGTGTTTAGGATTAGTGTTTATACGTACGCTTACCATCCCACTTTTTATGGATCAGTTGCTGCAAACGGCGAATCAAACCCTACAAATTGAGTTTTTTGATAACCCTCTTCGAAGCTATTTCATTGCTTTTATTAGTCTGATCAGTGGGTTGATCCTCGTTCGTCTCTTCCAGCGATTTGGGTTGAAACGGATTCGACGCTTTGCCCAAAAGACTCAGTTCCGAGGGGACGATATTCTAGTTAGGGTTCTGAATGTTTCGGTGCTCCCGATTCTGTATTTCGGAACGGTATATGCCAGTCTGCAAAGTCTTCAACTCAATCAAACCCTAGCCACGATAGTGGATGCGATCGGGGCAGGGGTGGTGGCTGTTTGCTGTATTTTAGGGCTACAACAGTTAGTCGAGTATGCCCTGGGTCTTTACTATTCGTCAGGGAATTATGGCGAGGAGCAGCGAACTAAAAGGCAGGTCAAAGTTAGATTGATTTTGCCAGCGGTTAGGGTTGTTCTTTGGAGCGTTGGTATTATTTTTCTGCTCCAGAACCTGGGGTACGATCTGTCTGCGGTTATCGCTGGCTTGGGCATTGGGGGGATTGCGGTTGCTCTGGCCTCCCAAGGATTGCTGCAGGATTTGTTCAGCTATTTTGCGATCGTGTTTGATGATCCGTTCTCCATTGGCGATTTTATTATCGTCGATGAATTCGCGGGAACGGTTCGACATATTGGGATTAAAACAACGCGATTGGAAAGTTTGTCGGGGGAAACTTTGGTGTTTCCGAACCAGTTTTTAACCAGCAACCGCATCCAGAATTATCAGGAGATGAAACGGCGGCGGGTTGTCTTTGGATTAGGGGTTACCTACGATACGCCCCGCGAGAAGTTGATGGAAATTCCGAGGGTTGTTCAAGAGATTATTCAATCCATTGAAGGGACAGAGTTTGATCGCTGCCATTTCTTCCAATATGGCGCTTCAAGTCTTGATTTTGAGACGGTTTACTACGTCTTGGATCAGGATTATGGGATTTATATGAATATCCAGCAGCAAATCAATTTTGGGATTTGGGATGCATTTAAATATCGTGATATTGAATTTGCATACCCATCCCAAACCCTATATCTGGAGCCTCAGTGGGAACAGGGGAGATCGACTGGTCGCGATCGCTCGATTCTTCGTTCATCGGGCAATTCCTCACCGGAGCAGGTTACAAATTAGGCTGCAAACCAGGCGACAAATCAGCCTACTGAACCCCATTGATTTCCTGGATGAGCGATCGCACTTGGGGGTCATCAAAAAAGACTTTGGCGTCTTGGATGAGCATCTCGCCCCATAGATTCAGCACCAGGTGTTCCACCGTGGAATAGGCGGGCTCTCGGTTCATGGCCGTTCGCCCGGATGCGATAGCGTTGCGGCACACCGCCGAGGCGCGGTTCTGACCCGCTGCGCAGTCGTATCGCCGATAGTTTGCTACCGCGATCGCCAGCTCGGGTTCGGCGGCTTCCTCTTGGAAACCCAACGCCTGTTTCCACTGGGCGATCGCCCCTTCCATATTCCCTTGCTCGTAATACACCAGCCCGATATTGTTCACCGCGGGCCAAAAGTCCGCATCCTTCGACAAAATGCGATTGTATTGCGCTAAAGCATTCGTTAGCTGACCGGACATCCAATAGGCATTGCCTAGGTCAAATCGCCCGGTGACCTCATCCGGCTCCTGCTTTAGGGCTTCGTTCAGGGTGGCGATCGCCAGTTCATAGCGCCGCTGTTGACCGTAGGCAGACCCCAACGCAAACAGGACCGTATTATTCGCTGCTTCCCCTTCCCCGGCTTTCCGCGCCCGCTCTAAGACGGTCACCGCCTCATCTAGTCGCCCTTGCTGGAGATATAACCCCCCCAGCAGCCGCATCAACCGCACATCATCCGGCAACAACTGGGCTGCGATTCTCGCCCGGGGCAGCGCCAGTTCATATCGCCCGATCTGCGCCAGTTGCCCCGCTTCTTCAAATAATGTCAAGCCATCCTGCTGCAGGGAGGGGGGATTCAGATTGGGGGTGTAGGGACGTACGGATTGGGCCTCGGCCGGCGCGACCCCGGCCGTCAGTCCAGCGCCCCAAATGCCACAGCTTGCCACCAGCCCCAACAGATATTGCGATCTGCGCCCAGGACGGTCCGCATGCCGTTTCCAAAGGCCGCTCCCCCCGTGATGGTTGCCCCGCATTGGTTTGCGCATCTGTTCCACGCTGTTTGCCCTTTTAGGTGACTGTTTCTTGTTGCTGTGCTGGTCGAAGGCGCCGTTTGAAAGCTTGGCCTTGCGATCGCCATCCTACTTCAACAATTGGCGGACCGTATCAATCAACTCATCCGGCTGAAACGGTTTTGCGATATAGGCATCTGCCCCTTGCTTCATGCCCCAATACCGGTCAAACTCCTCTGCCTTGCTCGTGCAGAGCACCACCGGGATATGCTTACGCCCATCGTCGGACTTCACCCATCGACACAACTCATAGCCATTCATATTCGGCATCACAATATCCGTAATGACCAAATCCGGCTGATCACTTTCAAACTGGCTTTGGGCCTCAGCACCATCCTGGGCAACAGACACCTTCATCCCATGTTGCTGCAATAGCGCCGCAATCATCTTGCGCATGGTGGGACTATCATCCACCACTAAAACCTTACTCACCACATCCTCCTATCCCAAAGGCAACGGCACTATAACCCAAAAATCCCAATCTCATCATGCCTTAGCCCCCCATGATGTGGATGACAACATTGCGCACCTGTCCTCGCTGCCGATGTTCCCACAGATAGACCCCCTGCCAAGTCCCGAGGACCAGGCGACCTTGACGGATAGGGATTTGCTCTGAGGTATGGGTTAGGGCTGACCGGATATGGGCAGGCATGTCATCTGGACCCTCCATATTATGGCGATAATGACTGCCCTCTGGTACCAATGTGCTGAAGAAAGTTTCTAAATCCTGCAACACGTCTGGGTCCGCATTTTCCTGAATCAGCAGGCTTGCCGAGGTGTGACAGACGAAGAGCGAGCACAATCCCATCTCTACTTGGGACGCCTCCACCACCTCTCGAATTGAGGCGGTGATGTTGTGCAAGGATTTGCCTCGGGTTGGAACCCGCACAACCTGCTGGGTGTGCCTAATCCTGGCTGCGGTTGGTAAGTCGGGCTCCATCGAACTCATAAAATATTTTGCTTATTGTATGGGCTTTTAAAGGATGAGATGGTGTCTTCCAAGACGTTCCGGTCGGGGAAGTGCCCCATGGAGGCACCACCCTGTTTTTCCAAGGGGTTGACCGCTGGCTCAGGATGTCCCCAGAGATTAATCGTCTCCACATCCCGTTATGGGCCAGGGGCGATCGCCATCCATCCCGTTATTTTGGGCTGTTGTCTAGGTCGTTACTGGGTGATTGACTGGGTCATTGTCTGAGCAGAGCAATACTACCCCAGCAGGCTAATGGATCGTAGCTATTGTTCATCGGAACTTTAGCCTAGGAGCAAGCAGAAATCTTGGGATGATATCATACCAAATCTTTTCCCCAATCCCTCTATGGGGCATCCTGTTGCCGTTGGCAGACGCCTAAGGCGGGGTGTATCGGCCCTAGAAATTACCGACATGGCCAAGACTGAAGCCGTGTCGAAGGTAGAGTATGAAATTAAAAGTATGGAGCTGGAGGGAATCGAACCCATCGTCCGCCCTGGGTATTCGTACGCCACTCATTCACAGGTTTAGCCTTTTTAGTCCGCAAGGCGGGAACTGTTCCTTATCCCGAACAGTAGGATTCTTGGATTAAGTGCTTTGCCGGTTATCGAATCCAAGAACTCTAACCAGCGCATCCGTTAAGGGTTACCCGATGACTTTAACGGAGTCCGTCAACGAGTGCTCGAACCTGTAAGAGGTGTTTTTAAGCTACGGCAGCAGCCTTACGAGCGAAAGGAACGATGTTGTTCGCATTTACTTTGTTTTGAGCCATTGATTTTCGAGAGGTAGCTCGCTCTCGACCTGTATCACAACGTAGTTTTCACCAACACGTCGAAACCATTACAGCCCCGTGTGATTTGTATCCATCATCCTAGCGCAATTTTTGGGGAGCGTGTGAGGAATGAGGTGAGGATTACCGCCAGGGACTGAGGGCGAGGGCGATCCAGCCGATGATGAAGGCGGTGCCGCCTAGGGGGGCGATCGCCCCTAAAATCTTCACGCCGCTCAATGCAAGGGCATACAGGCTGCCGGAAAATAGCAGGATGCCCACGCAGTAACTCCAGCCGGCGATGGTTAGGACGCCCGGCGTCTCTCCATCCCCCTGTTGCAGGGCGAGGAGGGCGACGATCGCGATCGCGACGGCGTGGACCAGTTGATAGCGGGTGCCGGTCTCAAAGATGGCGATCGCTCTTTCGTCTAATTTTCCCTCGAGGGCATGGGCCCCAAAGGCCCCAATGGCGACGCCTAATGCGCCGAAGATGCCCGCTAGGGTTAGAAAAATTTTTGCCATGCTTCCTTCTGTACCTTCTTGCTATGCCTTAAGTGTTAGGAGAGTCAGAGCGGCGGGGCAGGGGACGCCGGGCCATGCCGTCGCCGATGGGGAATTGATAGTAAATTTCGCCGCGATCGCCCACTCGGAAAGACGCATTAAATTGCCCTGCGGCCTCGTCTAGGAATTCCCGCGCCTCTTCCGCTGGCAATCGGGTTTCCATGGCAAAGCGCATTAGGGTGAGTTCCCCCCCGTTGTGCTCCAAGAGCCGAAAGAAGATGTCCTGTACGTCCGTTGAGGTGAGGGTCGGCGTCGAGGCTTGGTCCGTGAGTTTGGGTTGTTTGTCTAGGTTGCGATAAATGAGCGCGCCCCAGACCAGGGGGGGAGCCCCCAGCATCATGCAGCCAAAAAAGGCGCTGACCTTATCTTCATCTTCGCCAAAGATTGCGCCGACTCCTGCAAGGGTAAATACTGCTCCCCAGGTGACCAAAACTCCCGCGGCAATTTGCTTCAACAGGCGCATAGTGAATTTTCTCCACGGTTGAAGGATAAGGGAAGGGTGTCCCCCTTGATGACGGGGTATGGCGAAACAAGTTGCGGAAAAACTAGGCTTTCCAACTTGTTTCAGCGTAGCTTAGGCCGCGTCGGTCTTCACGAATTCGATGAGGCGGGAGAAATAGAATTGGGTGGCGGTGAATTCGTTCCGCTTGGGCTCCCACCCTAGTTTTTGCAGGATGGCGATAACGTCTTTTTCCCGGTGTAGGTATGCGCGGGTGGCTTTGCTGGGACCGGGGAAAAATTCACCGATGCGCTTCAGCAAGGTATAAAACCCATTTTTGGGGGCAAAGCTCAGGATCAGTTGCTCTTTCGCACGACTTGCTAGGTGGGTCAGCATCGCTTCCATCTCTGCGTCGGGGTAGTGGATTAGCACGTCCAGACAAATTACGGAGTCGTAGCTGCCCTCGATCGCCTCGAGGTCCTTGGCTTCTAGCTTGAGGTTGTCGCCAATGCCGCTGTCCTTCGCCCGGGCGATCGCTTCGCCGACCATCTTTTCGGAAATATCGCTAGCGTCGACGGTTGCGCCTTGGGCAGCCAGGGGCAGGCTAAGGGAACCGACACCGCAGCCCGCATCGCAGATGGTGCGGCCTTCTAAGTTCTGGTCGACCTTGAACCAGTACAGCACGAGATCAATGGTGCGCTGGTGCCCGATGCGAATATCCCGCTGCACCTTATTAATGTCGTCGCCTTCCCCATAGATACGCCGCCAGCGATCAAACCCGGCGCTATTGAAATAGTCTTTGACAATGGCCTTATCGTTGTTGCCACTGTTATTGCTGCCTTGGGATTGGGGGGCGGGGGCTTGGGTGCTGCTCACGCGGGGGGCCTCGTTAAAAATGGGATGGCTAGATGGATCTACCGGATAGATATGCCGAATGGATATTCCGACAATCAGTGGTCATTGTAGCGGGGATGTCGAAGTCTTCTAGCCTAATTTCTTCGAGCCTAATTACAGATCCGTTCATATCCACCCATAATCCATCGATGCTTACCCCATGCACCCTGACTTGAGGGATGGGCAGGGACGGCGTTTAAGGTTCTGGGCGCTGGGTCACGGTGTGGGCGCAGAGGGCAATGGCGATCGCCAGGACGGCTGAGCTGAGGGGATCACAGCCACTGAACAATAGAAGTTGATAGCTGATGCCGCAGGCTCCAATGGAGAGTCCCATGGGAGAGGTGGCAAATACGTAAAAATCCCCCATCAAGGCGGTGAATTCTAGGAGGTTCAGAAACCATTGAAGTAGAGCAAGTCTCATGGTGGCGGTAGAAGAAATTTCTCTAGTTCGGGGTAATGGGGATGGGGCTTCCTTGCGGTGCAACCCTCATTAATAGCAAGGTTAGATCGATTCCGATGACAGTGTCTGTAACCGTTGCGCCAAAAGCGTCTTGGGAACTCGACCGACAAATGAATCTAGGATTTCCCCATTCGGCTGGAGCAGGGTCACCTGGGGTACTCCCGTGGCATGGAATTCGGCAATGACGTCTCGCCACTGGGGGTTGTCTATGTCAATCATGACAAAGTTGATTTGATTTCCCCACTGTTCGTGAAGGGTTTGCATGGTTGGGGCGATCGCCTGACAAACGCTACACCAATCTGCATAAAACTCAATCAACATGGGTTTCGCTGCCCCGGTCGTTTCGGCGAGGGCAACCTCATAGGGAACGGTCTCTGTCGCCATGGCCTTTAGGGTGCGTAGTCCGGAGACCGGGGAGGATGCTACGGCGGTGCCCTGGGGCTTGGTCAGAAATACCGTGGCGATCGCAAAACACACCACGACGGCGATCGCCATCAATCCTTTCTTTTGAACTTTTTGACCCACGATTCAAGTCGTCTCCCTATCTCAATGCCCGTGCTCAATGTCTGCGCCCGATGTCTGCGCTTAATGCCAATGTCCCAACTGTTGATGGGTCGGGGGCTCAATAGTCAGATCGCGATCCAACCTTGGGCAAACTGACGAGTCGTTAGTAGTAATAGACGAAGCCAATATGCACCAGGAGCATAAATCCAAACAGCCACACTAGGAAAATATGGCTAACCAGCCATACCGAGCGCAGCTTGCGCAGTAAACTCCCCTTGGTCAGGGGCTTGCTCTCCCAGGGCAGTTGACCGAAGGCGCGGCGGGTGGATTCCAGAACGCCTGTTTCTGCGACTACGCCGACCAGTGCCGTTAGGGTGACCCCAAAAAAGACCCAGAGAAACACCGCATTAAAGTTAGCGCCGGTGGAGCCGATGGTATGGACGCCCACCATGGCGACCATGGCGACACCGAGGAAAATATGGACGGTCCGCCAAATCTGGATCGACCCCGGTATTTTGAGGGCAAAGGGCCAACTGCGGCTCCGTTTCCGCACCGTTAAGGTCGTTTCAATGAGGGCGAAGAGCATCGCCCCATAGCCCGTTGCTTGCTTGTAGATTTCGCCGCGGATAAAGCCATGCAGCTCAACGGCTTGGTTTCGCAAGGCTTCCAAGTAAATGGGGCTAATCACGAAGGGGACCAGTAACGCTGCCGTGAGGAACGTTAGGCCCAGTAAAACTTTTAAATTCGGCTGAACGCCTTTCGCCGCTGGGCGTTTTGGCGATCGCGCTGGAGGGGTACTAGCAACAGCAGCAGATTTTGGGGACATGGCGATCGCATCCAATCTGGGACAGTCAGACGACGGTAACTAACAGTAAAGGGCAGTTAAACGGGTAGAAACCTGAATAAAACCCCAGGGAAGCGAGTGTGAACTAGCCTCCCTGAGGAAGGGGCAGATTACTGATAAAAACTCAGTAATCCCTGCCCCCTTTTTTCGACGATCTTACGCATCACCCAAGGGGATGTTGATGATGACACCGCCCATCACATCGTCCACCTTGAACACCTTGTCGGGATAACGCTCCAGGTGAATGGGGTGAGTGTTGTGGCAAGTGGCACAGGACTCAACAACGGCGATGTCGGGATAGAGAGCAGACAGGAACTTCTGACCCCCCACTTCCTGATACTCCTTGTAGGATTCACCGGTTTCAATCACGGCGTCCATCGCGGTCTTCTCGAACTCGTTCTTAGGCTCGTGGCTATCGTTGATGTACCAGGGGGAAATCAAGTTGTAGGTGAAAGCACCGTCACCCATTTCATTGGCAATCTCAGATCCCAAACGGAACATTTGCGCGGGCAAAGGAATACCGTCGGTTTGTTGCCAACCTTCCGTTGCTTCGATGTCGAGAACGCCATCGGCATTATCCTTACCTTCCAAAGTCTTGGTCCGTTGGATAACGTGCTTGGTGTAAGCAGTACGGTCGGCTGCCATGACGGTGTGGATGTAGTCAGCGACCGCTTCCGGTGAAATGCCGGGGGCGTCAGACGCATCACCGCCGCCGCCGCCACAGGCTACGGCAATCATGGATACGGATAGGGCGATCGCGATAAACGCGACCACTCGGTTGCGGAGCCCTTGTAGCCCCTTCGCAATAGTCGACATTGGATGAATCTCCTCTAACCTAAATCGGGTTTAAAACAATGTGTCGGGGAATAATGTTCGTAGAGTACGAACGCTGGCTTTGATGATGGCATTTGATCAAGTGATTCAATTCAAGCGATTCAATTCAAGTGATTTAACCCAAGTAATTCAATCAAGTGATCAACGAGTCTTGCCCAGAAGAACTAGTTGCCGGTACGGCGCTCTTCTGCGGCACGCATCAGCTCAAAAGACTCATGCTCCATCGTGGGGGGCTTATCGAAATCCGCCTCCACTAATTCATCATCAAAAATACTGTTGTAGCTGTATTCAATACCGTGACAATTCATACAAACTTCCTTGACCATGCGGTCTCGGGGCTTCAAATTGTAGGTATTGTTGTGGTTGACCAGGATTGCGCTACCGTCTCCTTTCTTGACCTCATGGCGAGCCATATGACAGGTGGCACAGCTCACGGATTCATTGGAGGGACGGGCTAGATTCTTGGCTTTGTCGGCTTCAAATAACTCCGCATGGCGGGAGTTTTTGTAGTTCACCGAGTGGGTGTCATTGTGACAGGTTAAGCAAGAATCCACCGATGCCTGCATGGTGTCCACCGAGTGAACATCGTGGCAGGTATTGCAGTTCATCTGCTTGTCAAAGGCTTCCTCATGCATCTTGATCCGCGCCATTTTGGGTTGCAATGGCTGCTGTCCTTCCAGGAGACGAATGCCGTGCTTTCCTAACAGGAAGGTTTCCACCGATTGCTCGTGGCAGGTGCGGCAACTTTCCTGATCGGGATTTGCTACGAATTCCTTCGTTTCCCGGTCGTTGTGACAACTGGAACAGTTGATGTCATTGAGGGCATGGGCACTGCCTTCCCACAGTCCGACAATCTCATCCAAGTCCGCTTCGCTGACGTCTCCCAGGGCAGAGCTGTCCGGGGAAGCGTCCGTTGCGGTGGCGACGTTGGGGAGAATGAGGGTCAGGGTGAGGAGCGCGGCAAAGGCTAGGGCCGCGATCGCTCGCCACCGTTTTGCTTTTCTGCCCGCGGTTTTTCCCTTGGAAGGGCGTTTCACCGGCGGATTCAGTCGTTGATTTGGGCGCTGATTTGG
Organism: uncultured bacterium; assembly: GCA_964655355.1. Lineage (GTDB taxonomy): Bacteria > Cyanobacteriota > Cyanobacteriia > CACIAM-69d > CACIAM-69d > CALGDE01. Next base: position 32,306 of record CAZZMD010000009.1, on the reverse strand, counting down.
GCGCTGACTCATGACTGACCCCCTCCCAAAAACTCCTTCATCAGATCCGCTTTGGGAGCAGAGTCTAATTGCATCGTTACCGCCCGATCTGGGATCTGTTGCACTGGCAACATGGGCGGCTCTCCCATGTTTTCCCGTAGGAATCCGGTGGAGAGCGATCGGTGGTCATGGTAGTTGTGGCATCCGCCGGTCCAACAGCCATCCGGCGCAAAGCCATCGTGGCTCTTTAGATCGCCCTCGACGATGCCCTGGTGACAGGTCATACATAGGTCCGGCTGGAGATGAACCCCCCGACCAAACATATGTACGTGCTCGTTGTGGCAGGTGGTGCAGGTTAAAACCTCTAACCTGGATAACTCAGCGGCCCAGCGAGGATCCAAAAACTTGGTGCGTCCGTGGGTATCCTCGGCCATTTCTGCTTCGTGGCAGCGGTTACAGGTCTCATTCGTGACCTGCTTAAATCCGTCGTGGCAGGAACTACAGGACGCTTCGAACAGAAAATGTCCCTCTGAGGTTTCCCCCGGCAAGAACAGTGTGTTCTGATCCAGCGTCAGTGCGGCGACCACTCCGCCAGCAAACAGAAGCGCGGTCAAAATTACCGCAAACTGCAAACTGAAGAGCGATCGCCAGCTCCACCGTTTTCCCCCAGCTAAAGCCATCGGCTTTGTTTCCCCCTAAGCTCCATTAGCGTTTAATGACCCCTAGAGGAAAATCGCTACGAGCAACAAAACGATCGCACCGCTGCCGATGATGCCGCCTAAGACAGCATTGTTGGGCTCAAAGGATTCGGGCTCGGGCGAAACGGATGCCTCTGCCGGTCCCCCTGCGGAGGTCAGCTCCACCTCCTTTGAGGAATAATCCGCGCCGTCGAGCATGACCTCAGTGATCACCCCATAGGCTTCGGTCCACGCCTGCTCTACAGCCGGAGTCCAATCGTCTCCCAAATACTGTCCAAAGGTTTTGAGGATGGTGTTGCCCACCAGGGGATAGTGCTCTGGCAGGGCCCCATACTGCACGTGGCGAGCGCCAAGCCCTTTCAATGCGCCGGTCAAGGCATCCGGCTTTTTCAGGTTTTCCACCACAAACACCAGGGACGCCAATAGCTTTTTGCTCTGCTCCTTGACATCGGTGTTGGCGAACAAAGGTTTTGCCGCGGGATAGTCCGTGAACAAGTTGTCGTAGAAACTTAGGGCAAATTCCTCGGCCCGAGGTTTCACTTTTTCGAAACTGCTTTCCAGCAGCGCCACCTTCAATCCCTCTTCTTCGGCGGGCTGCTCTAGGGCGACTTCTTCCGAAGAATAATCAGCCCCATCGAGCATGACTTCAGTGATGACCCCGTAGGCTTCAGTCCACGCTTTCTCCACCTCCGGCGTCCAATCGCCCTCGAGGTACTGACCAAAGGTCTTTAGCAACGTGTTCCCAACCAGGGGGTAATGTTCCGGCAGCGCGCCATACTTAACGTGTCGCGCCCCCAGACCTTTTAAAGCGTCCGTCAATGCCCCAGGATTCTTTAGGTTTTCCACCACAAACACCAGGGATGCGAGCAGCTTCTTACTCTGCTCTTTAACATCGGTGTTGGCAAACAGGGGCTTGGCTGCCGGATAGTCCGTGAACAAATTCTCGTAGAAACTGTCCGCAAACTCGCCGGCTTTCGGCTTCACCTTCGCAAAACTACTTTCCAGTAAAGCAACCTGTAACCCAGAATCCTGTGCAGGAGCGCCATCACTTGCAGCCATGTGTTTACTATTCCTCTCAAGCAGAAAAATTCTGTCAAAACGGGTAATGGAAGTGTCTCAAATCATTCAAATAAATGATGGGACACAATGCCCAGAACCTTCTTTAGTAGATCCCAAGAAGGTGCGGGATACTAGCGAGATTTCGGGTAATGACTCGGAGATTAACGGGGACAAAACAACTATTCCGTAGCAAGCACTACAGGAGACTGGTGTCCCCTTGCAGGTCTTGCATGGAATCTATGGATTTAAGTCGTTGCTGTTACAAATGAATGTTTTGTAGCTAGCAATACTGAATCTTCCGCTTCAGTCAATGTTTGTTGGTTGTTATCGGTTGAAAGCTTCGGCAGACATATTGGCTCTGCGTTTCGACAGAGATAGGTGATTAATCAGGTATGGCTGGGAAGAAGGTTTTAACCACAGAAACGGGGTCGACAGCGGCTTCGAAGGTGGTTCGATTTCTGGGCTCGATTCAGTTGGCAGTCCCTTTGATGGTGGCGATTACCATCATTATCATTGGTGCCACGTTTTATGAGTCGGAGGTGGGGGCAACAATCGTCCAGCATGATATCTACAAAAGCTGGTGGTTCGGGTTGCTCATGTTTTTATTGGCAACTAACTTATGTGTTTCGACCCTGAGTCGATACCCCTGGCGCGGCCCTCGTAAGGTGGGGTTTGCGATTACCCATTTTGGATTGATTGTTTTGATCGCGGGTTCGGCGGCGGTGATTCACCTTAGTACTGAGGGAATGTTGCTGGTCCGAACCGATGCGGCGGCGAATAATCAAATTCGGGTGGAGGGTGACTTTTTGGAGGTGATCGCCCCGGATGGTTCCCGACAGCAGACAGACATTTTTATTCGGTCGGATGGGTCGGTGTATCCCAGTCAGTTTGCGGGGTTGACCCTGGCCAGCTATGCGGATAATGCCATCAAAACGGTGGCGTTTACCGATGGGGGCGCGGTGGATAATTTGGCGGTGAAGGTTTCCCTGGCGAGTAATCGCATGGGGCAAACCTTGGAACGCTGGATGGCACTTGCTCCGGCGGCCTATAACGATCTGGATATTGGTCCGGCCCATTTGGAAATTATGCAGGCGGCGACGGCGGACGAGCTAGACCGTCTATTGAGTGCGCCCGCAGAAAATAGTGCGCCTTGGGGCACGTTGGAGCTTGAGACCAGTCAGGGGCGATCGCTGTCCTTAGATTTACAAGCTGCGGTGGGTCAGGCTCAATCCCTGGGAGATGGGCTCACGGTGGAGGTGGTGGAGGTTTTCCCCGATTTTCGATTGGGGTCGGAAAATCAGCCCCTGTCGGCTTCGGAAATTTTCCGCAATCCTGCCGTGCAATTACTCGTCAGCCAGGGGGACGCCCGGGAGCGGTGGTATGTGTTTGCCGGTGGGTTTGATCCCGTCCGGTCTGATGATGCGATCGCCCTGGCGCCGGAGCGGGTGAGTTATGTGGGTCCTGTGGTTACTGCGTCGGATTATTTCCGGGTGGTTGAGGGACCGAATCATGACCTGTTTTATGCCGCGTTGTCTTCTAAGGGGTTCAAGTCTGGCCCTCTGGCGGTCGGCGATTCCGTGACCCCCGGCTGGGCGGATTTTGAAATCACCCTGGAACGGGCGATCGCTCGGGCGCAGGTGCAGCGATCGGTGGTGCCGGTGGCTCCCGTTGCGGCTGGGACAATGGGCGATCGGGGTTCGCCGGCGTTGAAGGTGTCTTTGGAGGATGGCCAAGAGGCGTGGCTACCTTGGGGGGAACCCACTACGGTGAGCACTGAGGCGGGGGATTATTTCTTTGCCTTCAGTCCCAAGTCACTAAAACTGCCGTTCTCGGTTAAGCTCAATGACTTTATTGTGGAGCGCAATGAGGGTAGCGAGTCCGTTGCCATGTGGACCAGTGCCGTTACCCTGACTGATTATCATCGGGGTGTCCAGAGCGATCGCCGGGTTTGGATGAACCATCCCACCTGGTTCGATGGCTGGAAGTTGGCTCAGGCATCCTGGAATCCTGGCGACCTGCAACAGTCGACCCTGCAACTGAAGCGGGAACCCTGGTGGGTGACGGCTTTAACCTGGGTGGGATCCCTGCTGGTCGTTGGGGGGATTACCACAATGTTCTATGGTCCCGGGCTGATGAAAAAGGTTCGTAAGTTTGGCTCCCCGAGTACCTCGGACCCCGTTCCTGCCTCACCGGTGACGGAGGCGCCGCCGGAGGTTAGGGCTGGAGAAGTTACGGAAGAGGTAATGTCTGATGCAGCGGCATAGGCGGCCGATATCCTAATGGTAGGAATCAGTTGACGGATCAATACACGATATTGAAGGACACGACACCGAGTTCTAACCCGTTGGACCGCTGCATCTTCTCCCAAGCGTTTATTAATTGTTTATCAAGCGTTTCACCCCTGTGGCGCTGGCTGAGAGTTTAATCCTAAATCCCCAAACACCATGAAACTGCTGAAGTTTTTAATCGGTTTTTTCCTGGGCTGTCTGTTGCTAGTCATGCCCCTAAGCCAGTTCCAACCGGACACTCTGGATTCCCTGCGCAGTTTGGCGGTGCAGCTCGATGGCCGTAAAAAGCCTTTGGATACGGTGGCGCGGGAAACCCTGGCGAAAATCCACGGCGCGGATACCTACACCACGGCGGCGGGGGAAAAGGAGGATGCCCTGCAAACCTATTTGTCCCTGTGGTTCAACACCCGTAACTGGAATGAGGAGCCGGTGGTGTTGTTTAGCTACCGTCCTTTGAAGGAGGCGACGGGGTTGGATCTGGATCGCAAATATTTTTCTTTCCAGGAGCTGATGGCGAATCAGGCTTTGGGCAGTGCGGTGCAACAGGCCCATGCCGATGAGCTGGCGGAGAAGGATTTAGATCGGGATGCTCGGGAGGCCTTAATCATCGAAGACCGGTTGTCCTTGCTCTATGGCACGGTGACCGATACGCCGTTGCCGATTGTGCCCCACCCGGACGATGTCAAGGGGAAATGGGTGGATCTGGCCAATGCTCAGACTCTCTATGAGCCCGAGGCGATCGCCCCGATGTTGGCGGAGTTTTCCATGATGCAGCAGGGGATGTTGCGCGGGGGGATGAGCCATGTGGAGATGATTGGGCAGTTGGCGGATACCTTGAAGCAGCAGCTTTCGGACCTCAGCCCTTCCGTTTATCCCACGAACGCTACCCTGCAGCGGGAAGTCCATTTCAATCATTTCCATCCGTTTGCTAAAGCCTGGCAGCTCTATGCGATCGCTTTTGCTGTGATGTTGGTGAGCCTGTGGCTGAAGCCCTGGGATTTATATTGGGGCGCGATCGGGGTTTTTGTTTCGGGGGTGATGGTCCAGGGCTATGGTTTCTGGCTGCGGATGCAGATTGCTGGACGGCCGCCGGTTACCAATATGTATGAGTCTGTGGTGTGGGTTGGTTTCGGGATCGCGGCGATCGCTCTGATGTTTGAGCTGACCTCCCGTGCTCGGTATTACCTGCTCGCGGCTGCTCCCCTGTCGGTGGTGTGTTTGGTGTTGGCGGATAGTTTGCCCGCTGTGTTGGATGCCAGTATTTCGCCCCTTGTCCCTGTCCTGCGCGATAATTTCTGGCTGAGCATCCACGTGCCCACCATTGCCCTCAGCTATGCCAGTTTTGCGCTGGCCCTGGGATTGGGACATGTAGCCCTGGGGAATCGCTTATTAACCCCCAATGCCAAAGGTCAGTTCAAAACCCTATCCCAGTTCAATTACCGGGTGCTTCAGGTGGGGGTCCTATTGTTGACGGCGGGGATTATCCTGGGCGGCATTTGGGCTCACTTCTCCTGGGGACGTTTCTGGGGCTGGGATCCCAAGGAAACCTGGGCGCTGATTGCCTTGCTCTGCTACCTGGTGCCGCTCCATGGACGCCTGGTGGGCTGGATTGGTGATTTCGGTGTCAATGTTTTTAGTGTGATTTCCTTTAATGCCGTTTTGATGGCTTGGTATGGGGTCAATTTTGTCCTGGGTACCGGGCTGCATAGCTATGGCTTTGGTACCGGGGGCTCAGAGTTGCTCATCTTGGGCGCTGTGGGTGTCGACCTGCTGTTTGTGGCGATCGCCGCCGCCCGTCACTATGGCTGGTTGACCTCGAATAAGCTCACCCCCTCCGGTCCCAGCATTTAGGATTGAGCATTTAAGCCTCCCTATGGATGGCTAACCGCCTTTGCCCATCGAGTCGATTTTTAGCGTCGGGTGGGCAATTTCCCCCAGGCTCCCGTTTCAGCCGTCATAATTTGGGCTAATGGATAACCTGGGTTGTTCTCGTGAGCGACTGCGCTTATCCGATTTGGATTACCCGTCTGGATTACCCGTTTGGGTTACCTGCTTTACTAGAGTTCCATTGGAGCGACCCCTATGAAACGCCGCGATTTTATGAGCTGGTTTGGATTGGGCTTGATGGCCACGTCCCTACCCATTGTCATTGCTGCTTGTCAGCCGGCCGATGAGTCCGACTCGGCTGCTGCCCCGGAAGGGGAAGAGCCCCCCGAATTGGATTCTACGCCCCGTGAAGATGGATTTACTCCCGTTGGATTCGTTAGTGAGCTAGACGAAAAAGGCTTTGTCGGCGCAAAGGAGATTGGCGCGTCGGGCGTTGCTGTGATTCGTGATCCGGCGGATGCTGAAGCCGTTGTAGCGGTGACCTCCATGTGTCCCCATCAGGGTTGCCACGTGGAATGGGATACGGAATTGGGGCTGTTCGATTGCCCTTGCCATGGTTCCCAGTTCGACTCTGGTGGTGCCCTGAAAGATGGTCCCGCGGACAAGCCTTTGAATCCGGTTGAAGCGAAGATTGATGGGGATGTGGTGCTTGTGAAGGTCTAAGCACCAACGCATCGAAAATGCCTTAATAGAGCGAAAGCGGGTTACCGACATAGGTAGCCCGCTTTTTATTGATGGGGTTGCTCGTGGGATTTACGGTTGGCTGCCGCTAGCTATACCAGAAACAATGCCGGACCATTGGACTGTTTTAGTGGCATCCCGGCGATAGGAGAAGAATCGATCGCGATCGCTGTGGGTGCAATGGGGGGCGATCGCCAACTGTTCGGGCGTCAATCCCAACTCTAGGAGCTGTAATAAATTCACGTGGCGCACATCCAGCCGTGCCTTGCCGGCTTCTGGATCCGGCTGAACAGGGAGTAAATCATACTGTTCCCACTGATTGGGAGCGGTTTGCAAGGTTTCCGTTAGCTGATCTGCGACGGGCTGATGCACTTGATAAGCCGCGCCGCTGATGGCCGGTCCTAGGGCAACCCGTAATGTCTCTAGGGTGGCTCCCCGCTCCAGCAATCGGGCGATCGCCTTGGGCACAATTTTTTCGGCGGTGCCCCGCCATCCGGCATGGACGGCGGCGACCATGCCGGTGTTTAAATCGCCGATTAGGGCGGGGGTACAGTCGGCGGTGCAGACCCAGGCTGCTTGATTTTTGGTTTCCGTTAGGACGCCGTCGGCTGGGGGATAGGGCGCGCCGTCGGCCGGGGGCGTTTGGGCGATTTCTGTGGCGCTGAGGGTGCGATCGCCGTGAACCTGCTTAACCCGTAGAACTGTGGCGTCGGGGTTCAGGCTTGGGGTGAGGTCGGCGGGTGATCGGGGGGAAAATTTGCGTGTAAAAAAACCGTGGGACCAGGATGACAACAACTCGCAGGTCAGATAGTCCGCGCCATCCCCGGGACGCCATGTCCAGGCGCTGGGGGGGATGGCTGTTGCAACGGACCGATCTGCTAGCGGAGAAGAGGTCATAACCGGATTCCACGGTTGGGGTATGGTGCTAATTCGTCTCGCTCACTGTACCGCACCCCTGACGCGGGGGCGGCCATGGTGATAACGGCGCGATGATGGCGCGATGACGACACGCTATCCTAGCGCAGCACTTCTACCCGGACCCGAGCGATGCCCGCGCCACGCATGCCGATTTCACCGGCAGCAGCGGCGGAGAGGTCGATAATGCGCCCTCGGATGAAGGGACCGCGATCGTTGATACGGACGACGGTGGCGCGACCGTTGTTCAGGTTCACTACCCGTACCCGCGTCCCAAAGGGCAGGTGTCGGTGGGCAGCGGTCATGGCGTTCTGGTTGTACCGCTCACCACTGGCGGTGCGACGACCATGGAAATAACCGCCGTACCAGGAGGCGACGCCCAATTGGGTGGACTGCACGATACCGCTGGAGACGGCTGCCTGTTCCGGGGTGGTGGCTGCGGCCAGTTGCACTGCCGGGTTGCGCAATTGTCGCCCGCCGCTGTACTGCAGGGGTTCCCCGTTATGAACCAGACGACGAAGGCGATTCGTGGTCTGAATCAGGTCCGACGTTAGGTTGGCACTCGGTTGAACCGCGACCGTCAACTTATCCAGGGCGACCAAAGGGCGATCGCCGGCGGTAATCCAATACTGCTCGTCCTGCTCATTCCAGGTCATTTGGATACCCAGGTCGGGGGTTGCCTCAAGCTGGCCGTAAACGGCTTCTAGCTTCTGGGCAACGCTTTGGGCCCGTTCCATCGGTGCGGCCGTCTTCGAAGAGGCGGTAGAGGCGGCATCCGTGGCGGGGCTGATGGTGTCAGGGGCGGCAACAGCACTCGCAGACGGGGTGTCTTGACTCTGGGAGCTGCTGGCCGCTTCCTCTGCGTCACCCGCGAGGAAGGTCAAAACTGGGATGTCCCGCACATATAAGGTGACCGCGTCCTGATCGTCTACCTGATGGCTGTAAACCTTGGTAATGACGGGTTGGGTCACGCTCGCTTGGGGGCTGGCGGCTAAGGCACTGTCTAATGCCTGGTCGACTGCCTGGGAGGTGGACGGCAAACTGACCCCTTCAGAGGGGGTTGAGCCAGGTTGCCATTGACCGATCTGAATTGCTGATAAACCGTCCGAGGGCCCGTTGAGCACTTGACCCTGGGAAGGGGCTGCGGCTAGCAAACCAACTATGGCCGCTGCGGTCCAAGGTTTTAGCGAAGTAAACGAACTCATAAATCCTAAGGGGTAAACAGCAAGTGCAGTGGATGGATGACTCCTGACTCGGGAGGAACGCCGTTGGGCGTTGGGTCCTCTAGGGTCCGCGATCGCCGAATGCGTACTTTCCACTGGGGAAAGGGGCGCGAGGTCGGCGATCGCCTCCAACAGGGCTGCTGTAACGATGGCGGGGGAATGCTTCAGGGTTCCCGCGTGCCAGCTCAGCAACGCTGTGATGATGCTTATTTGGGGTGGACCGGTGCAAAACAGTAACGCCATTGCGGGTCACCGTTGCCCCAGCGCCTAACCCCTGCAAAGCGTCTCCTGCACAATGAGAACGACACAGAAATTAACAAAACGTTTGAAGCAACAAAAGGCTATCACAGTGCTCCTAAAACGCAAGGGCATCCCCTCATCGACGCAGATAAAACGTGGGGTTCTTTGGATTTAGCGATCCCCGGTTTCTGATCCCGATGTCAGGGAGGTGTAAAAGGGGGATGCCCAGTGCAGTTCCCATGACGTCTAGCGTCCTGAGCGATCGCGATGGGGAACCAGCCCTTCCCCCCATCCCCGATTCGGGATCAGGAATTTTATGTTTTCTTAAGGTTTTTGGGATTGTATTGTAATTGCTTATGCTTGTGATTGCTTTTGTTTAGTGTTAGGGGCGATCGCGGGTGGTGAGATCCGGGTGGGATCGGTGCGGGTGGGGTTAGCGCCAGGGGATAAAATAGCCAGCGATTAATGCTTGCAAATTGGGAAGGTGTCGGGTGGATTATCGCGAGGCTGGGGTGGATGTGGAGGCGGGGCGGGCGTTTGTGGATCGGATCCGCGATCGCGTCCAACGGACGTTTCGTCCGGAGGTGTTGGGGGGCTTGGGGGGATTTGGCGGTTGTTTTGAGATTCCGGCGGGGTATGCTCAGCCGGTGTTGGTGTCGGGGACGGATGGGGTGGGGACGAAGTTGAAGTTGGCCCACCAGACGGACCGCCACAGCACCGTGGGCATTGATTTGGTGGCGATGTGTGTGAATGATGTGCTCACGTCGGGGGCGGAGCCGCTGTTTTTCCTCGACTATGTGGCGACGGGGAAGTTGTTGCCGGAGCAGTTGGCGGCGGTGGTCGATGGTATTGCGGCCGGGTGTGAGGCGTCCGGCTGTGCCCTGTTGGGGGGGGAGACGGCGGAGATGCCGGGGTTTTATGGGCCGGGGGAGTATGATTTGGCGGGGTTTTGCGTCGGGATTGTTGAAAAATCAAAAATTTTAGATGGGTCCCAGGTGGCGGTGGGCGATGTGGCGATCGCGTTGCCCAGTTCGGGGATCCATAGCAATGGGTTTAGTTTGGTCCGCAAGATTGTGGCGGATGCGGGGCTGGACTGGGGCGATCGCGTGGATACGCTGGGGGATGCCTCCCTTGGGGAGGTGCTGCTGACGCCGACTCAGCTCTATGTAAAACCGATTCTGGCGCTGTTGAGGAGTGGGGTGGCGGTCCACAGTATGGCCCATGTGACCGGGGGGGGCTTACCGGAGAATTTGCCCCGGTGTCTTCAGGAGGGTCAGGGGTTTCAGATCCGGACCCAGAGTTGGGAGCCGTTGCCGGTGTTTGATTGGTTGGCCGGGACTGGCGGGGTGGAGCGTTTGGAAATGTTTAATACGTTTAATATGGGGGTCGGTTTTGTGGTGGTGGTGCCGACCGATGCCGTGGACGATGCTTTGACTGTTTTGACGGAGCAGGGGATGCAGCCGTGGATCGTTGGTGAGGTGGTCGCGGGCGATCGCACGGTGTCCTTAATATAGGCCTGAAATATAGGGCTGAGATATATAGGACTGAAATGCTTGACGCCTTACCTCGATGCCTCCTCTCCCTAGCTATGAACTCGGGGGTGGGGGTGGAGTTTGGCGAGGGTTTCGCTTTCGAGGGTGGCGAGTTCGTCTAGGCGTTGTTGTACGGTCTCTCGCCCGAATTCCCGTTCTGCGAGAACCCAATACACGCCGTAGTGACGGGCTTCCGATGCCATCAGTCCTCGATAAAATTTCGCTAGCTTGGGATCCGGGCAGTATTGTCCCAGTAACCCCAGACGTTCATGGCTACGGGCTTCGATGAGTCCGGCCACCAGCAAACTATCTAATAGACGTTCTGGATCCTTACGGCGAATTTGCGATCGCAATCGACCACCATAGGGAGGCGCTTTAGGGGCTCTTAGTTTGACCCCCCGTTCTGCGAGCCAGCGATTGACCTGTTCAAAATGCTCTAGTTCTTCCTGGGCGATCGCTGTTAATGCTTTGACTAAACCCGGCTTGGCGGGATATTGCGCCATAAGCTGGATTGCCACCGCCGCTGCTTTGCGCTCACATTGGGCATGGTCCAGCAAAATTTCATCCATGTGGGCGATCGCCTGATCCACCCACGCCTGGGAGCTGGCGGATTTTAGAAAACGAATGGTGGAAAATTCATTCTCTGCGGCGATCGTTTCGGGAGATGGGGGAGTCGTGGCGTCAGGATCAGCGGCAGGGTCAGCAGCAGGATCGGCAACAGGGACAGACTTGGGATCAAAGGAGGCAATCATAGGGACGGCAAAGAAATATCTCAATCTCCGTGGGAACACCGAGGCGAGCGGCTATCACGGGGGAGGACAAACTCATTGGGGCATCCCCCTCATCTAATCATGCTCGTATCATTTTTAATTACGGTTGTTATTATCGCCATCAGCCTGCTCATTATGAGCAAGCTCCCCCTCGGTATTGAGGTCGATTCACCCGTCAAGGCTCTCATCGCCGGTGCTGTTCTTGGGATTTTTAACGCGATCGCTCAACTGGTTCCCGGCTGGTTGACCATTCTGCCCAAAATCCTTACCCTCGGTCTTTTCTCCTTTATCGTTAATGTGATCTTGTTTGGCTTGGCGGCCTGGCTGGTGGAGGGATTTCGCTTGAAGTGGGGCGTCTGGAGCGCCATCCTCGGCAGCATCTGCTTGTCAATTTTGACTTCCATCTTGGGGCACGTTCTCGCCCTCATCCCCGGCATTGGCTAACGCTGATGAGCGTTTCTCCCTCGCTCCCTTAACGCAGGGTGCCCGATCGCAAAATACTGATCAATAGCCACAGGGCTAGGACCGCCGCCGCCACAAATAGGATATCGCTGAGCACCTGAACCTGGGCGCGAGCCTGGGTCGATGCCAGAATCGCCGTGCCGATGATCAAGGCGCTGAGGACGGTGCCAAAGGTGCGGCGGTTGGCGGCCCGTTCAATGCTGCGACGGAGGGCATCCGCGCCGCCGATGGTTACATTGAAATTCAAATTTTCTGAACTGAGCCGGTCTAGCAGAAAACTAAATTGCCGCGGTGAGGTCAGGGATAAATTTTTAAATTCTAGGGCGGTTTGCAGCACTGCTTGGAGGGGACTGTCCCCTAGAATCTGATTCTGCAATAAATCCCCCATCAGGGGCTGTAACTCCTCCTCAAAATCCAAATTGGGATTGAGGCGACGGGCCGAGCCCTCCAGATTGGCCAGGGATTTGGCAAACAGGCCAATATTGCCGGGCCAGCGCAAATTATTTTTGACCCCCGTTTGCAACACTTGCTGAAACACCTCACTGGTGTCGATGTCGGAGAGGTTGAGGCTGTAATAGCGTCGCAGGAGTCGACTGTAGTCCGTTTCTAATCTGACCAGATCAATCTCGCCTACGGGATCCGCTAGCTCAAGGGAAATCTGGGCACAGCGCTTGGGATCGGTGCCGAGGATGGCGAGGACGAGTTCCGTTAGGATGCCCCGGGTGCGGTTGTCGAGCCGCCCCACCATGCCACAGTCCAATAGGGCGAGCCGTCCATCCCTGAGGTAAAACAGGTTGCCGGGGTGATCGGCGTGGAATAACCCGTCAATTAGGTATTGCTGCATAAATGCTCGCAACAGCAGGCTGGTTACTTCTTGGGCGCGTCCTTGGCCACCTTCGCTATTGATTAGGCTGCCGACGGTGAGGATGGGCTGTCCGTCTAGCCATTCCATCACCAGGATTTTTGGGGTGGTTAGGGACCAGTGAATTTCTGGGATGGTGAGCCGTTTGGAGTCGGTCCAGTTGCTGGCATCCAGGTTGCGCCGGAGCTGATCCGTATAGGCTGCTTCCTGGGTGAAGTCCAATTCTGCCCGCAGCGATCGCCCAAATTCATCGGCGAGGGAGACCACATCAAATTGCTTGCCGAATTGGGTGCGATCGACCAGTTTGGCAATGCGGCGAATTAGGGCGATGTCCTGGTGGACCGTGATATCAATGCCGGGGCGTTGGACTTTGACGGCGACGGCTTTGCCGTTTTTCAAGATGGCTCGGTGGGTTTGCCCGATGGATCCGGCGGCGATCGCCTGATAATTAATCTCCGTGAAGGCCGCTTCCGGGGCGATCGGCAGTTGCTCACGGATGAAGGTTTCGATCTCTGAGGCGGGAATGGCGGGGACAGAACATTGCAGGGTGCTGAGGGCCTCTAAGTAGTCCGGCGGCAAGAGGTCCGGTCGGGTGCTCATCAGCTGTCCCAACTTCACATAGACCGGCCCCAGATCCGTCAGCACATTCCGCAAGACCGCTGGGGGGGGCAATTCGGGCTCTTTGCCGTCCTCGTTCTCATTGCCATCGCCAACGCTGATTAGCTGGCGCATGTAGTCCCAGCCATTACTCAGAAGAACCTCTAGAATTTCCCCTTCACGGGAGGATGAACTCTTCGCCAGTTCAAACATTAGGGGGTTCCGCCTGAGTTGCCCTCAGTTGTGATTGCTCCGACGGTGTCCTTGTCGGCATCGGACCCAAATTCTTCCTCCAGGGTGCTGACCAGGTGCGTTGTGTCGAGCCCCATGGATTCTGCCTGTTCAATGAGCCCTTCCCACTGCTCCCGTAGCCGGAGCTGGGATTGCTGCAGTAATTGATCCAATCCCTGGAGCTGTTCCTGACGGGCTTCCACTTCTAGCGATCGCCGGGATAGGTCCTGGGTTTGCAGGGTCAAGACCTGCCGCCACTGTTCCGCCCGTACCGCTTCTTCTTTTAGGAAATCAGACGTAATCCCTGACACCAAATACTCATTAATTAATCCCATCACCCAGTCCGTCGCGTCGGCGATGCTTTTGACGAGGTTATTGCTATCCAGCTCCACCAGGACGAGCTGGCGATGGGAGAATCCCTTGGCTTCGGGCGCTTCTAACAGGGTTTCCTTAATGCCGGTGACTTGCCAGGTGGAGTCAGCCACCTGCAGCGCCAGTAAGCGCAGCTTAGACTCTTCTTCGTCGCCAATCTGATTAACCTGGGCAAGGTATCGCATAGTGTGCCTTACGTTGCGATGCGTGGGGGCGGAGCAGGGTGCCAATGTTGCCACTATGGCATAGGGAAACGGACCGGGGCAAATTCTGATGGGGACTGGTAAGTAGGGGGCGGTTAGGGGGAATCGTGAACGGGCCAGAAAGCCTTTACCAAAGCCTTTGCCAAAGCCTTTACCATGGAGGGCAGATACGCTTTTCTTCTATTCTTTTCTTCGCTATGGTTCTTACCCCATCGACCATGTTGGAGCTTGGGACGTTGGCTCCGGCGTTTGAGTTGCCTGATGTTGTGTCGGGTGGGCCGGTGACGCTGGCTCAGTTTGCTGGACAGCCTGGGGTGTTGGTGATGTTTATTTGCCAACATTGCCCCTATGTGAAGCATATTCAAGGGGAGTTGGCGGCCCTGGGGCGGGATTATGGCGATCGCCTGGGATTGGTTGCCATTAGTGCGAATGATGCCGAAAAATATCCCGATGATGGTCCTGAGGGGCTGAAGGCGATGGCGATCGCCCACGATTTTCAGTTTCCTTTTTGCTATGACGAGTCCCAAGCGGTTGCCCAGGCCTATACCGCTGCCTGTACGCCGGACTTTTTTCTATTCAAGGCGACGGATGCGGGGTTGACGTTGGCCTATCGCGGGCAGTTGGATGATAGTCGTCCGGGGAATGGTAAGCCGGTGACGGGGAAAGACCTGCGGGGGGCGATGGATGCTTTGCTGGCGGGGGAGGCGATCGCTGCGACCCAGGTCCCTAGCCTCGGATGCAATATCAAATGGAAACCGGGCAACGAACCCAGTTACTTTGGCTAGGCGTTACGGTTGGTAGGTAGCCTCGGGGATTGAGCGCTTGGCCCCAAGGCTGCAATACATTTGGGGCGGGACATTTGGGGCAGGGGCGTCAGGATTGGCTCACTTTGCCCCACCCGCTTTTCTGGGGAGCAGCTAAGCTAAGCTGGGACATCCGTCGATGGCTTTTCTTAGCCCCATTAGCATTACCGCATCTCTTCAGCATTACCGCATCACTACAGCTATACCGACCATGACAGGGGACTCTCGACGGTGGGGGCGATCGCTCCACCCCCAATCCACATCTACCGCTTTATTCCGTATTGCTCTATCTCGCTACCGCCTGGGGTTGTCCCTGGGGTCTAGGATTTCGATGATCCCGAAGAAATTTGTGCAAGGGGGACTGATTTTGTTCTGGCTGGGGGGGATCACCGGCTGTACTGCCCCCCACTGGTCCGGCGGGGGCTATCAACCGGAGCCTCCCCCCCAGATGAATGACGCTCAGGGACTGGGGTTGATTGCCCAGGAGCCGCCCAGTGCGCCGACCGATAGTCGCCGTAAAGGTCAGCGCTATTCCAACCGTGCGCTGGATTATTTTGAGGAGATCGCCTTTGGCAGTGAGTTTACCCAGAATCGCCAAACCCTACGGGTGCGTAAGTGGGTTCAGGATTTACGGATTGCAGTGCGGGGGCGACCGACTCGACAGGATCGGGGGACCCTAAATCGCATTGTTGGGGAGCTTAATGCCCTGGTTGCTGAGGATGATATTCGGCTGGTTTTTACCAATACGAATCCGAATGTGGAGATCTATTTTGTGCCCCATGGGCAGTTTCCACGCTATGAGCCTAATTATGTGCCGGGGAATTTGGGTTTTTTCTATGGGTGGTGGAATGGCCGGATGGAGCTTGTGCGATCGCGCATTTTGATCTCTAGCGATCGCATTACTCAGCCCGAGCGTAATCATCTGATTCGGGAGGAGCTGACCCAAGCGTTGGGGTTAATGAATGATGCTTGGACCTATGAAGACAGTACGTTTTATCAGGGATGGACTCGCACTCAGGATTTTTCCTCGCTGGATCGGGAACTGGTGCGTATTCTCTATGATCCCCGCGTGAAGCCGGGCCAGAATCCGGATCAGGTTCGCCGACTCCTACGGTAGTTCTGTCAGATAGTTCGGCCAGTTTGATTAGGGCGATCCCCAGCGATCACCTTAATCAATTCATCAACCTGATCAACTAATCGACTATTCCCGTAATCGACTATTCCCGTACCCAGCCGGTTTCGCCGCCGGGGCGATCGATTAGGGTGATGCCCTGGGCTTTGAGGTCATCTCGGATGCGATCGGCTTCCGCAAAGTCTCGGTTTTTGCGGGCGGTTTTTCGATCCGCGATTAGGGCTTCAATGGCGTCGTCACTGATGGTTTCTTCGGTGCTGTTCCCCCCCTGGGCGATCGCGTCGGGATCAATTTCGAGTCCCAATACCACTGCGAGCTGTACTAGGGTACGCCACTGAATCGCCAGCGCCTCTGGATCCCCATCGAATTCATCCGCGTAGATTTTGCGGTTCGCCACTTTCTGGAGGGGTTTCGCTAGCTCGAACAATACGGCGATCGCCTCGGGGGTGTTCAAATCATCGTCCATGGCCCCTTTGAACCGATCCACCGCATCGCTATCTAGGGGACCCGCATCTACGGCTCCCAGATCCAGCTCTGGGAATCGCCATCCGAATCCCAACCCATCCATTAGGGTGCTCCAGCCTTGCACCGCCGAGGCGATCGCTTCATCGGTGAAGTCCATGGGCTTGCGGTATTGGGCTTGCAAAATAAAGAGCCGCACCGCCATGGGCTCTGGTCCTCCCTCGGAATCCAAAAGCTGGCGAATCGTCGTGAAGTTGCCGAGGGATTTGGACATTTTTTCTCCCCCCACATTCACCATGCCGTTGTGGAGCCAATAGTTGGCTAGGGTGCACCCCGATGCCGCTTCGGATTGGGCAATTTCGTTCTCGTGGTGAGGAAACGTTAGATCGCCGCCGCCCATGTGAATATCAATGGTTTCCCCGAGGTTCTCCCGCACCATTGCTGAGCACTCAATATGCCAACCCGGGCGACCGTCTCCCCAGGGGGATTCCCAGGACGGCTCTCCAGGCTTAGCCCCTTTCCATAGGGCAAAGTCAAAGGGATCCTGTTTTACAGAATCCCCTTCGCCGCCTCGACCGCTGGCTCCCGCTTGCAGGTCCTCTAATTTCCGACCTGACAATTTGCCGTATTCGTCAAACTTGCGCACGGCGAAATATACGTCGCCCCCCGCAGGGTAGGCGATCCCCTTCTTCTCCAGGTCTTGGATCAGTTGTTTAATGCCGTCCAAGGCATGGGTGGCACGGGGATAGAGGTCGGCTCGCCGAATATTGAGCCGTTCCATATCCTCGAAGTAGGCGTCAATATACTTCTCTGAGACCGCCTCCATTGTGGATCCTTCTTTGTTCGCCCGATTCAGGATCTTGTCATCGATATCTGTAAAATTTTGCACATACTGCACCCCATAACCGCACCACTGGAAATAGCGCCGCAGGGTGTCCCACACCACGTAGGAGCGGGCGTGTCCCAGGTGGCAATAGTCGTAAACCGTAACGCCACAGCAATACATCTGCACCTGCTTGGGGCGGAGAGGTTGGAACGTCTCCTTGGTCCGGCTGAGGGTGTTGTATAGCTTGAGGGACATGGGGCTAATGGCCTAAGGGTCTATTAGGGTTTATTAGGGTATAAAAGCCAACCTAAGTGCCTCAACGGAGGCTCCCTACTCTTTAGGGAGAATACTTAGGTAATGTTGTGCACCATACCAGGTTGACACAAAAAAATCCTCCCGTGGAAGCAATTCTTCTCCGAAAGGATTTTGGTCGAGATTGGGGTTGGGAGGCTTTCGCGAGGGGGCGAAAATCCCTGGGCGATCGCCCAGGGATATGGGTCTATATGGGTCTAACCTTGGTCGGCTAAGTACTTAGACAACACTTCGTGTACCAGGGCGGTCACCGGTTGTCCCCGCTCTGCGGCCAGTGCTTTGAGAGAGCTATAGGTTTCTTCCCGGACCCCGACCCGATGGCGATTGCCTCGACCGCTTTTGGCGGGGGATTGGGGGGCGCTGCCGTTTTCGTCGGATGCGTTTCCGTCGGGGGATTTATAGGCCTGGATAAAGTGCTTCAGGGTGTCGAAGCCGACGCGATCGCAGAAGTCGCCAAAGCTTTCGCCCTCGTCGCGCGATCGCTTGAAGTAGGCCAGGATCGGCTCCAGGAAGGATTCAAGTTCTTCCTCGGGCAATTTGTCCACAAAGGGCTGAGCTAGACGGGTCTGATTGGGAGCGCCCCCTAGCCATACCTGGTACTGATTGGGACCGCTGCCCACTAAGCCCAGCTCTGCTAGGTAGGGACGGGCGCAGCCGTTGGGGCAACCGGTCATCCGCACCACAAAATGTTCATCCCCCAGCCCCAATTGCTCGGTTAGGGCCCGCACCCGCTCCAGGATGCTGGGTAGAATGCGCTCCGATTCCGTCATGGCGAGGCCGCAGGTGGGCATGGCCGGGCAGGCCATGGAGTGCAGCACCAGGGGATCAATGGCGTCGGCGGTTTTGACGCCGCTCCGGGCCAAGATAGTGTCGATTTTGGCGCGATCGCCGGCGTTCACCTCGTAAATCAAAACATTTTGATGGGGGGTGATCAGCATGGGCACATCGAAGGTGGCCACAATCTCCCGCAGGGCGGACCGCAGTTTAAAGTCGCCCACGTCCTTCACCCGACCGTTCTCTACGGAGATCCCCAGGAAGTATTTACCGTCTCCCTGCTCGTGCCAGCCCAGGAAGTCTTTGTACTCGAAGGGGGGCAGCTCGCGGATCGGGGCGAGGGCCTTGCCGAAATAGCCTTCGACCGTGGCGCGGAATTTATCGACGCCCCAATCGTGAAGCAGATATTTCATGCGGGCATGGCGACGTTCGGCGCGATCGCCATAGTCTCGCTGGGTGGCTACAACGGCCTTCACCAGGTCGTAGACGTCATCCTTTGCGACATATCCGATGGGGTCTGCAATTCGGGCAAAGGTTTCCTCTTTGCGGTGGGTGCGACCGAGGCCGCCCCCAGCATAAACATTAAATCCTTCTAGGTTGCCCTGGTCGTCGACAATCACCACCAGGCTCAAGTCTTGGGAGAACAGGTCAACGGAGTTATCCCCGGGCACCGTCACGGCGCATTTAAATTTGCGGGGCATGTAGTGGGTGCCGTAAATGGGCTCCACCCCTTCCTTAGCCGCGAGGGTTGCGGTGCTGCCCTGCCGGGCGGCCACGACCGCTGGATCTTCCTCCGCGCTAATGGCTTTTTCACCGTCGAGCCAAATCTCGTAGTAGGCACCCGTTTGGGGGGTCAGCAGGTCCGCAATGTTGTTGGCGTAGGTGCGGGCATATTGGTATTCCGGGCGATCGCGGTAGGGGGCCGGCGGTGCCATTACATTCCGGTTTAGATCCCCACAGGCGCCCAGGGTGGAGCCCATATTGTTGACGATGCTGGCGATCACCGCCTTTAGATTCTTTTTAAGGATGCCGTGGAGCTGGAATCCCTGGCGGGTGGTGGCCCGTAAATCCCCAATCCCATACTCGTCCGCCATTTTGTCGAGGGCGAGATATAACTGAGGGGGAATAAAGCCCCCAGGGTTGCGGGTCCGCAGCATCATTTGATAGCTCTTTCCCAGTCCCTTCTTCATGTCGTCCCGATTGGACTGCTGATAGGAGCCGTGGAACTTGAGGATCTGGAGCGCCTGCTGGGAAAAGTGATCCGTATCCTGCAATAGCTCTGAAGCAACCGGCTCCAGGAGAAACTGACTATCTTCTTTGATGCGTTCGAGCCGAGATACTTTCTGTTGAGCTACGGCAAGACTGGGGGATTGAACCATTGATTTCTGGATGAGTCACACTGCACTTAGCAACGGGCCGCTGCGCACTGATCGAAAATTGAACAGCGCTGCCAGCGTATTCCATCCTAGCATCGTGGTCTGGTGTCAAACTCATGATCCACACAAGCGATCGCGATCCCCTGATATGGGATTTGAATTCTCTGGAGTTGAGGGGGGATTTGCCGATTATGGGACCGGTTTTTGTTTAGGATTTATCCGAGATTTGTCCGGAAAGATTGCCTCTACGGTGGCTTGTTAAACTATTGCCAGAATTTAACCGCGGCATTATTGGATACCCCCTGGGGTGCCCTTCTGTCATTGGCGTTAGTCGGTGTCGGTCGGTGTCGGTCGGTTAAAGTGAGCGCAAGCGCACAGCCATCGAGTGCATATCCTCTCTATCCATTCACAGCTACTAATTCACCGCTATGTCAGCCAAGGTACATGTCGTTTCCCCCAAGGGGATTTTGGACGGAACCCAAGCCTCGGGCTTCCGTGAGGAAGTGTCCCAGGAAGTTAATAATGATGCCGAGATTGTCCTGGTTGATTTCAAAGATGTGACCTTTATGGACAGTTCCGGTTTGGGGGCTCTGGTGTTGGCGATGAAGACCGTCCGGTCTGCCGGCGGAAAAATGTTTGTTTGCTCTGTGAATGAGCAAGTCAAAATGCTATTCGAGCTGACCAGTATGGATCGGGTATTTGAAATCTTTGAATCCCGTGAAGCGTTCGAGCAGTCGGTGTCGTCCTAGTTTGGCCGTCCTGGCTAAGCCCTAAGGGCTTCTCTTCCGGTGAATCGCCCTGACAAGATCGATGAAATCTCCGACGGGATCGCTGCTGATCGAGTCAGGGCGTTAAGGGGTTAGGACACGGCTGCTAGTAGGGGATCGAGGTCTCCGGCGGCATCTAAGGCGTGGAGATCATCACAGCCGCCAATGTGGCGATCGCCGATAAAAATCTGGGGGAGCGATCGCCGACCATTGGATCGTTCTGCCATGGCTGCCCGGCCAACCTCGTCACCGTCTAAGACATATTCGGTGTAGTCCACATTCTTGCTGTCCAGCAGGCGCTTGGCCCGAACGCAAAAGGGACAGGTGGTCCAGACATAAATTTCGACGCTGTTCATAGAGGCTCCTTTGGTAGGGGATGGGCAGGGCTATTGTCGGATAATCCGTGCCCGTTTAACGGTTCAGGATGGCAATATCCTGGGCGTTTAAGCATGGCCGGCCTGGGCGCGTGTAGAATAGCGCTTTTCCGGGGGTGGGATACTCGCGATCGCCGAACTGATGCCGGTGGAATCCCCGCCGTTGAATCCTTAAGTTGCCATGATTATGATTTGGGAGTCCATCGGACAAGGTTAGATTGACCCTGTGGGATGATTCGTTTCCCTTTGGAATCGGTTTTTTCCTGTCCTCCATTTCGCCCATGACAGTTTTTGCCCATGCGCGTTATTGCTCTTCCCCTAGCCAGTATTTGTCGACCGTTGCCTCGGGGTACAAACCCGGACAAGGTACAGGCCTTGATGGTGTCCATCGCGGCGGAGGGATTGCGGGAACCAATTGATGTTTTAGAAGTGGAGGGACAGTATTACGGGTTCTCTGGATGTCACCGGTATGAAGCCTGTCAACGGCTGGGGCATCCTACGATTCTGTGCCGAGTGCGCCGCGCGCCGCGCTCTGTACTGCGACATCACCTAGCTTAGGATTCTCCTGGGGGACCTTGACTGATCGCCCCCTCACTAAATGCTGTGTCTCTGGACTGGCTGCTTTGACTGCTGGACTGCAACTACTCGATGAATTGAGGTCTCTGTTTTATGGCTGCTCCCGAAATCAAAATTGGTATTGAGTCTGCGGATCGCGAGGCGATCGCGAAGGGGCTCGCTCGCCTGTTGGCGGATACTTACACCCTGTATCTCAAAACCCATAATTTCCATTGGAATGTCACGGGACCGATGTTCCAGACCCTGCACCTTATGTTTGAGGAGCAGTACAACGAACTGTGGTTGGCGGTGGATATGATCGCCGAGCGTATTCGGGTTCTGGGGTATCCTGCGCCGGGCACCTATGGGGAATATGCGGAATTAACTTCAATCGAAGAAACGAAAGGGGTGCCCAGCGCTGAAGAGATGCTGAAGCTGCTGGTGGAGGGTAATGAAGCGGTGGTGCGTACCGCTCGAGAGGTCTTCCCGACGGTGGAGGGGGCGAATGATGAGCCCAGTGCCGACCTGTTGACCCAACGGATGCAAATCCATGAAAAATCGGCTTGGATGCTGCGTAGTTTGCTGGAGTAGGCGATGATCTGCGGTTTGCGGATGGGCCAGATTGATTCATCGAATTGATTAGTCAAAACGGCACCTCAGATATACCTGGGGTGCCGTTTTGTTGGTATGGGTGGGGGGACTTGTCGATCCCCTAAAAGTCGCCGGATCGATCAACCGGTGTTTCGCATTCCGGCGGCGATGCCGTTGATGGTTAGCATCGCTCCCCGGAGTAGCTCACTGCGGCTATAGCCTGATCGCACCATGCCGGAGGCGCTGCGATTTTTGTGTTCCCGCAGGCGCTTTAGGAGGGAGGCTTGGACAAAGCCGAGGGGCACGATCGTGGCGTTACGCAAATACACGGACCGCTGTAGGGCGGGATCGCCATCCAATAGGGATTCATGTTCGGTGATTTTTAGGACCAGTTCCCGGGTGAGGTGGAACTCGTCGGAAATTTGGTCGAAGATCACCTGGAAGCGATCGCGGTTTTCTGGCTGGGTGAGCTGCCCCATATAGTGATTGGCGAGCTGTAAATCCACTTTTGCCAGGGTCATTTCCACCTTGGAGATGGCCATCTTAAAGAAGGGCCACTTGAGATAGAAATATTGCAATAGCTTCAGGTGTTCCTCGGGATCATCGTCCATGAAATCCTTTAGGGCAGTGCCAACGCCATACCACGCGGGTAGGAGGAATCGACTTTGGGTCCAGCTAAACACCCAGGGGATCGCCCGCAAGCTACTCAAATCTTTTTTGCCGGTTTTTTTGCGGCGGGCGGGGCGGGAAGAAATTTGCAGTTGGCTGATTTCTTCGATGGGGGTGACTTCCATAAAGAAGTCGATGAAGTCCGGCTGCTCATAGATCAGGCGGCGATAGTGCGATCGCGATCGGGCCGCCAGGTTTTCCATAATGGTGTTCCAGGGGGCGATGTCGTCGAATCCGCTGCCTAACAAGCTGGACTGTAGGGTTGCCGTGGCCACTTTTTCTAGGTTGAAAATGGCCAGCTCCTTGAGGGAGTATTTCGACGCCAGGACTTCCCCTTGTTCGGTAATTTTGATCCGTCCTTGGATACTGCGGCCGGGTTGAGCCAGGATTGCTTCGTAGGCTGGACCGCCGCCGCGACCCACGGAACCGCCGCGACCATGGAAGATGCGCAGGGCAATGCCATAGTTGTCGGCGATCGCCTGGAGAGCTTTTTGCGCTTTGTGAATTTCCCAGTTACTGCTGAGGAAGCCGGAATCCTTGTTGCTGTCGGAATAGCCCAGCATGACTTCCTGTAAGTCCAAACCTGCTTTCCGGGAGGCGGGGGTGGGCTCGTTGTTCTGGGCGGCTAACTCTTTGCCCCCCGCCATCACCGTGCGATAGAGGGGCATCGCAAACAGCCCATCCATGACCGCCGGTGCCCGCTTCAGATCCTCCACGGTCTCAAACAGGGGAACCACCCGCAGACGGCTAATGCCGGTGACGGGATCATAGAGGCCGCACTCCTTCGCCAACAGCAACACCTCCAGCAAGTCGCTGGCGTGGTGGCTCATGCTGATGATGTAGGTCTGGCAGATTTCCTGGCCAAATTCCTGTTGGAGCTGGCGCACCATGCGGAAGGTTTCCACAATTTCGCTGGCGGAGTCCGAGAAGGGTAATTCCACCGGGATCAGGGGACGGCGGGTTTTTAGCTCTTGGCACAGCCATTCGGCCCGCTCCTTTTCATCCATCTCCGTGTAGGGCTTATCCAGCACCTGGAGATATTCCGTGATCTCGTGGATGGTGGCCACGTGGCGGGAGCTTTCCTGGCGGATGTCCAGGTGCACGAGGTTAAATCCGAAGACTTCAACCTGACAGATCAGGTCATCCAAATCCCGGCAAGATAGCCCCGTCTTTTGCAAGCTGTCTCGGATTAGGGTTAGCTCGGCTAAAAATTCTGCGCCGGAGCTGTAAATGCTGGAGGCGGCGTTGTTTATTAGGTCCTGGTGGAGTTCATCGCCGTCGTAAATTCGTTGCGATCGCGCCAGGGTATTCCGTAGCCGCTGTTCAATGTAGGCCAGCTTCAGCCGATAGGGTTCCTGGCGGTAGCGGATGGACCACTCCTCATATACCTCCGGCATCAGGGCATGATCCTGCTCTAGGGATTCCAACAAACTCGGCAGCACATCACTCCAGTGGAGGGACAGGCTGAGTAGGCTAATCAAGTTTTTGATGGAGGCCAGATATTTGCGCAGTACCAAGTTGCGCTGGTAGCCGGCGGTGCGCCAGGTGACCGGCGGCGTAACAAAGGGGTTGCCATCCCGATCAGAGCCCACCCAGGAGCCGAATCGGCAGAAGTCATAGCTGGGGGGATTCAGGCTGGGAAAATTGGCGTGGAGGGAATCCTGGAAGCGGCGATAGAGTTGGGGGATCGCATCGAATAGCACTTCTTCGAAGTAGTGCAGGGCGTAGTCCACCTCGTCGATCACCTTGGGCTTGAACTGGTGGAGTTCATCTGTGCGCCACCAAAGGCGGATTTCCTCCGTTAGCCGCTGGCGCAGGGCATCGATTTCCCAGGCAGCGCCGTTCCCCTCTTCGGTGCGGTCTAATTCTTGGATGATGCGAACAATGCGCCGCTGCTTGTCCCGGATGGTGTGGCGGACAATTTCGGTGGGGTGGGCGGTGAAGACGAGCTGAATATCCAGTTGGTCAATCAGCCGTTGGATTTGCCGCGGCGGCACGTTGAGCCGTTTGAGGTGGGGGAACAGCCAGTCCAGGGTGCCGATCATACCTTGATCTTGGTCTAGGACTGAGCTTGTTGCGTCTCCGTTGAGGGGGGTGGTTTTCAGGATTTTGGGTGCCTCGCCGTTGCTGTCGGTCGAGGGGGGTGTTGCCGCGTCATGGGGAACGGTGATCGCCCCTTGGACGTTGGGCGCGGTGCTATTTTGCTGTTGCTGATCCCGTTGTTCGTAGTGCTGCTCAACGATGTTGATGAGCTGGAAGTAGAGGGCAAAGGCACGGGTGACCCGGATGGCATCGTTTAAATCTAAATCCTCGACCAAGGGCAAGACTTCGGCGGTCGGGAAATCGGACGCTTGCCCCTCTGGGGTACATAGATCACGCATCTTATCCAGCAGATCTGCCAGCTCCTGGCCACACTCCTGCTGTAGGACACCGCGCCATAGTTCCTCCACCACCTTGAGGCGACGGTTCAGGAATAACTCTGATGCGGAGGGGGCGCTGATTTCTCGATCCAGCAAATGGGTAGTCGAACTCATAAACCCTTGGCTAGCCTTGATTGTCTAAATGTTCTACGAATAGTTGAGGATTGGGCCAGCGTCCAATCGGCGGCGGTGCCCAGCGATTCCAGCGTACAACTCAGGTGCCCCTGGAGTGGGGGGAAAGAACCGAAAAAAGTATATGGATCCGGTTGAGAGTACGGGGGTCACCTTATCAGCTCCCGGACCTTGGGATTGCGTCCCAGATCACTTTATGGGCACTGAAGGGGGGCGGGGTGGAGGCTGGATGGAGTGGGGGCTGGTCGTCCGATGGACGTAGCTCCAATGTCTGCTGCTGATGTCTGTTGCTAAGGGGTCTCGCGATCGCCGGATAGGGGGAGCAGGGGTAGGCGATCGCCCCGGAAGACTTCTTCGCTCCAGGTCCCTAGTTCGTTTAATCCGTTGGCCGCCTGCCGACCGCCGGCTAGGCCGATCAGCACGGGCAGGGAGACTAGTCCGATGGACAGGGGATGACGAATCAGATCTCCCGCCAGGGTATACAACGGATTGTCCGTTAGCTGTTGGGGGAGGCCTGGGATATTGGCGTCGGGGGAGGAGGATTCACTGGGTGTGTCAGCGTTCGAGGGGGCGGACTCGGAGAGGGGACAACTTAGGGGATAACTGAGCGATCGCAGGAATGGAAATTGCATAGAGGGGTATTGAGGGTGAGGGATTGAGGGTAGGAGACCGGGGCGGAGGGGGGTAGGCGACGGGATGGAGAAACTTTTTTTTGAGGGATGAGGATGGGGGGATCGTGACAGGGCTGGGGTGGTGCGTCGTGGGAGCCGTTCTAGCGGGGACCGTGGCCTGCCGTCATTCATCTCGCACGAACTGCTCAACGCATTTCCCGATGGATACGATGATACGTCCCACGAAACGTTCCCGAACTTCCTTTACACTGGCGATGAGTTGCGGTGTTGGCCGTAAGCCTTTAATTGAGAGCCCTTAGTACAGGCAATTAGTACAGGCAGCTTCACTCAGGCAGACGGTTACTGATTCAACCCTCGGTGGCGATTTGCGCTTAAGGACCGGTCATGATGAATTTCTTCCCACTGCTTCACCCCATCTTTCTCGAATACCCTGCGACCTTCGGCGGTCCTTCTTTTGAACTGGCTTTGGGACTCGGAGAAATGTCTATTCCGTGTGCGTCTGTAATTCTGGGACAGTTCACTTCTCCAGGTCCTATTCTCTTTGAAATTGGCGCGATCGCCATCCGTTGGTATGGATTCTTAATCGCATCGGCATTGTTATTAGCGGTTTTTCTGTCCCAATTCCTGGCGCGGCAACAGCAGGTGAATCCGGAGATTATGGGGGATGTTGCTATTTGGCTGGTCATTGGGGCGATCCCCTGTGCTCGACTCTATTATGTATTGTTCTCCTGGGATCGATATGCAGGAGACTGGCGGCAGATGATCGCTATTTGGAATGGGGGGATTGCGATCCATGGGGCCATTATTGGCGGGGCGATCGCGGCATGGTTGTTTGCCAAATGGCGGAATTGTTCCCTGTGGCGGATGGCGGATTTGATTGCGCCGTCGTTGATCCTGGGGCAGGCGATCGGCCGGTGGGGGAATTTCTTTAATTCCGAGGCATTTGGCGGACCGACGGATTTGCCTTGGAAGCTTTATATTCCCCTGGACCGTCGCCCCTTGGACTCGCTTCAGTCTGAATATTTCCATCCCACATTCCTCTATGAATCCCTGTGGAATTTGATGGTGTTTGGGATTCTTCTGTGGATTTTCTTCCGTAGCGTGAAGGGCCAGTGGCCGCGCATTCGACCGGGGGCGCTGTTTTGTATCTATGCCATTGGCTATAGCTTGGGGCGGTTTTGGATTGAAGGGTTGCGCACGGATAGTTTGATGTTTGGCGAGATTCGGGTGGCCCAACTGATCAGTGCGGTGGGGGTCAGTCTTGGGGTGGCTGGCCTGGTTTGGCTCTATGGATTGCGGCGATCGCTCCCCGATGTCAGTAATCAGATGCCTCCCCTGAATCCGTCGCCGGAGTCGGTGGCAACGAATGATTAAGGGTGTGAGTGATTAAGGGCACTCTGACCCTCGTTACCCCGTGATCCCAGCTTCCATCGGTCGAATCAATTCCAGTCAATCCCAATCAATCTCAATCAATTTCAGTAAATAAACAACAAATAAAATTGAGATAAGACGGCATCGTTGCCTTGGATAAACAAGTACGTCGAGAAGGGAGACATTCCGGGACAGTTTATGGCAGTCTAACGGGGGAACATCGCCGTAACGACTGCTTCGGTGTCGACTGGGATCACATTCAAGACTGGGATCAAGCTACATGGTGGCAAAGTACCAACGAGTTTTATTGAAATTGAGTGGGGAAGCGCTGATGGGGCAACTGTCCTACGGCATTGACCCCAGCATCGTGAAAAGCATTGCTGAAGAAATCGCCCTTGTGGTGGAGCAGGGTACTCAGTTGGCAATTGTGGTCGGCGGTGGCAATATTTTTCGCGGGGTCAAGGCGGCGGCCGGCGGTATGGATCGCGCGACTGGTGATTACATTGGCATGATTGCCACGGTGATGAACGCGATGACCCTTCAGGATGCCCTGGAGCGCATGGGGGTGCCGACTCGGGTGCAAACGGCGATCGCCATGCAGGAGGTGGCGGAGCCCTATATTCGTCGCCGGGCGATTCGTCATTTGGAGCGGGGACGGGTGGTGATTTTTGGGGCGGGGTCTGGAAATCCGTTTTTTACGACCGATACGACGGCGGCGCTGCGGGCGGCGGAGATTGATGCGGAGGTGATTTTCAAAGCCACCAAGGTCGATGGGATTTATGATTGTGATCCGGCTGAGAATCCGGAGGCAAAACGCTATAACAGCCTGAATTACACCCACGTGCTGGCGAATGATCTGCGGGTTATGGACAGTACGGCGATCGCCCTGTGTAAGGAGAATGACATCCCCATTGTGGTGTTCAACCTGACCACGGAGGGGAATATTAATCGTGCGGTGATGGGTGAGTCTGTTGGAACTATTGTGGGAGGAAACTGTGAAGTTATCTGAGCTGGACAGCAAGATGGAAAAGTCCGTGGAGGCGACTCAGCGGGCGTTTAATACCCTACGGACGGGGCGGGCCAATACGGCGCTGTTGGATCGGGTGGAGGTGGATTATTACGGTACCCCCACGCCCCTAAAGCAAATCGCGGGGATCACGGTGCCGGATGCGAGCACTATTGTGATTCAGCCTTACGATGCCAGCGCTTTGACCAATATTGAGCGGGCGATTTCGATGGATTCGTCCTTGGGGTTGAATCCTAATAATGACGGTAAGTTGATCCGCCTCAATATTCCCCCATTGACGGAGGAGCGCCGCAAGGAGTTGGCGAAGGTGGCTTCGAAATATGCCGAGGAGGGCAAGGTGGCGTTGCGGAATATCCGTCGGGATGCGATCGATGCCGTCCGCAAGCAGGAGAAGGCGGGGGATGTGTCTGAGGATGAGTCCCGGGATCTTCAGGATGATGTCCAAAAATCCACCGATAAGTTCTCTGCCAAGATTGATAGTCTGCTGAAGGAAAAAGAGAAGGAAATTATGGCGGTATAGGGCGCGTGGTTGGTTCTCACCTCTGTCCCCTCTCCCTAGGGAGGGGGCTTTTCCGTGTGGGATCGGTATTTGGATCGATGATTGGTGTTTTAAGGAATTTTTGAGGCAGTGACGAGGTAATGGCTGAGTTACAGGTTGGCGATCGCGCTCCGGATTTTGAGGTGCTTGATGGCGAGGGCAATACGGTCAAGTTGTCGGATTTTCAGGGTAAGCGAGTCATTTTGTATTTTTATCCTCGGGATAATACCCCCGGTTGCACCAAGGAAGCCTGTGGATTTCGCGATCGCCTGCCGGAGTTTGAGGCGCAGAATACGGTGATCCTGGGGGTGAGTGGCGATGATGCGAAATCCCACGGCAAGTTTACGACTAAGTTCGACCTGAATTTTCCGCTGTTGTGCGACACGGAGAATACCGTTGCGGAGGCCTATGGCAGCTATGGACTCAAAAAATTTATGGGGCGTGAGTTTATGGGGGTGTTTCGCCAGACCTTCGTGATTGGCCCCGATGGCACCCTGGAAAAAATCTACCGCAAGGTGAAGGCGGAGCCCCATCCGGCCCAGGTACTGGAAGATTTGGCGGACCTGTCTCCCGTTGAGTAGGTTTAGACCTGAATTGTGGGATTGAGTTGTGGGACTGCTACGGGCGATTTGGGAAAAGGCGCTCCCCCAAGTTTGGCGCTATGGCAAGACGTTTCTGGGGTTAGTGTTTCGTCATCCTCTGGTGGGGGCCACGGCGATCGCGTCCCTCGATGATGGTTCGATTGTCCTGGTTCGTCGCCGGGATGATGGGCTGTGGTCCCTGCCCGGTGGGTTGGTGGACTGGGGGCAAACCGTTGAAACCACGGTGATTCGCGAGCTACGGGAAGAAACGGGATTGACCGTGACCCAGGTGGACCGATTGGTGGGGGTCTATTCGGCGATGGACCGGGATCCGCGAATGCATTCCATTTGTATTGCCGTAGCGGTCCATGTTCAGGGACAATTTGCCGTGGGCGATCGCCTGGAGATTTCCAATGTGCGCGCCTTCCCCGTCGACCAAGTTCAGCAATTTATCCAAGCCTCTGCCCTGTCCCACGACCATGCCCGACAGCTTCAAGATTACTTCAGTGGGAGCGCAGCCCTCCGTTAAGGATCCCCGGGCGAATCGACGCATGGGGCGTCTGCGGTTGGAGCAGGGGGAATGGTTTTGGCGGGAGGATGGGCGCGGTATTCCGGTGCTGTTTCTTCACGGGATGCCGGGGGATAGTAGCCAGTGGGATCACGTTTTAGACGAGCTGGTGATGACCCATCGCGATCGCCTCCATTGTTTTGCGCCGGATTTGTTGGGGTGTGGTGAATCGGTTTCTGATTTCGGTAGCTCCATCGCTAACCAGAGCAATGCCCTGATGGCTTATCTGGATGCCCTCGATTTGCAAAAAGTTTGGATTGTGGGCACGTCCGTTGGGGCATGGATTGGTTGTCATTTGGCGATCGCCCAGCCGGACCGGATCGCGGGATTAGTGCTGTTGGACCCGGATGGTACGGTGCTGCCGAAGCGGTTGCAAAAACTACGGCGGCGACAACATCGTTGGGCTCGGCGATCGCTGGGGCGGCAGTGGTTGGGATTTGCCAAAAAGTTCTCCAAGCGGGCGACGGCGCGGTGGCATCAGGTGCAATATCTGCGATCGCATGGGGATCAATTTAAGGTGTGGGACAAATTGCTCATCAAACGCCCCAAAGCGGAGCGGCAAGCGGAGTGGCTGACGGGTAAATTGGGCGACCTGCAACAGCCGGTGCTCCTATTACGCAGCGGTAGTAGCGATCGCATTGCCCAGCAGCATTACCAAAACTTTAGCCAGGATCTCGACCATGCCCAGCACCGCCCCCTAGAGGTGATCCCCCCCGGTTTGAGCGCGCCCTATATCAATGACAATCCCAACAGTGCGCCGCTGCTGGACCCGGTGAATAGACCCCCGGAAGCCAGCGCCGAAATTGCTCGCCACCTCAGTGACTTTATTCTGTCCCCCGACGCTCCCTAATTGCCCCCATGACCGCACCGGAACAACTGCGCCAACTGTTGGAGGCGATCGCCCAGGGAGCTATGTCCCCCGATGCGGCCTATGACCAACTCAAAACCCTCCAGTTTGAGGCGATCGATGATTTTGCCAAGGTCGATCATCAGCGAACCTTACGGACTGGCTTCCCCGAAGTGATTTGGGGGCCGGGTAAAACCCCGGAGCAAATTGCCCAGATTATGACCGCTATGGGCGATCGCGCTCAGACCATTATGGTGACTCGCTTGGAGGAAGAAGCTTATGCTGCCCTCCAAACCCTGATCCCCAATCTGCAATATTTTTCGCGGGCACGGATTGCGGCGGTGCGATCGCCCGAAGCTTTATATCAATCAATCCATCCCGGTCAAATTGGCGTTCTGTCTGCGGGCACCGCCGATCTGCCGGTGGCGGACGAAGCTGCCGTCACGGCCGAATTAATGGGATTCGACGTAAAACGCCTTTGGGATGTGGGCGTTGCTGGGATTCATCGCCTCTTGGCCCATCGGGATCAAATTGTTGCCTGCGATGTGGTGATTGTGGTGGCGGGAATGGAGGGGGCGCTGCCTAGTGTGGTGGCGGGCATGGTCAATAGCCCCGTTATTGCGGTCCCCACCAGCATCGGCTATGGGGCCCATTTCAATGGCTTGGCGGCGCTGCTCTCAATGCTAAATTCCTGCGCCACGGGCATTGGCGTAGTTAATATCGATAATGGCTTTGGGGCTGCCATGTTGGCGGGGCAAATTCTTCGGACCGCTCAGCGCCTGAGCGATCACCCCTAATTAAACGCCCCTAATCAAATACTCGCTTAAAGTTCTTGGGGAAAGAACACTCGCACGCCCCCCAAGATAATCGCGCCGAGGCTAATTTGGGCAATCACCGGAATCGAGAAGAAGAAACACACTGAGCACGCCGTCCCTGCCGTTGCCAGCAAGATTCGGGGCACTTCATCGCCAGGGGAAACCTTTGCCATGAAGCGGTAGGCGGCGACGGATGCCATCAGGAGTAGAACGGAAACAATGCAGGTAGTAGTCACAGCCATGGTAGTCCAACACGTTTTGTAATATTACCGACAGTTTTCCCTTATGACAAGGTGAAGTTACGTACTTCAGACGCCAATGTTGGCGGGCGATCGCAATCGTTCTGTAGCCTCCTTATCTAAGTCTCGTTAACAATCGTAAAGATTTTTCCTTTGGTGCATCCCAATCCCTAGGAAAGATGAATGCTGTTATAATCTCTATCGCGTTCATCCGTGTTTGGGATGGTAAGCACCTTTGCCGATGTAGCTCAGGGGTAGAGCATTCGATTCGTAATCGAATGGTCAGCGGTTCAATTCCGCTCATCGGCTTTTTTAAATCAACCTATCCAAACTGTAGCAACGATTACTTTTCGTTGGTGGTGATCCGTCGCACGTGTCTATGGTCATCTTGGTCACCGGGGCGTGGGAGGGCAAAAGTTGCCAGTTCCGGGATTGCCCATGTTAGGATGAATGCCGAGCAAATGCCCGTTGGGCAGGCTGCTTGGGGACACGTAGC
>CAZZMD010000008.1:0-102450 GCA_964655355.1 uncultured bacterium | reverse complement strand
CGAAAAAACCGTAGACGGGCGATCGCTCACCTGGACGCGACTCAACTAGGCAAAAAATGCAAAAAGCACAAAAAAAGAGCATGCCCCGAGAAAAGAGGACATGCCTGCAAGAAGAGTCTTGATGACGAAAACCTAAATAATGAGAAGCTTGCCAAGAAAAATGAGAATTTCGTTAGCGGGCAAAGGCAACCCTTTCGTCACGGAGGTCGCCCTGCCCATCAGCCCTAACGACTAGTTAGACAACTGGGCGCTGCCATAGGCGTCAAGCCCAGAAGGCAACTCCCGATCACTGTAATTAACGGCGGTTCCGGTGATGGATTCAGACAACTCATCGAAAGAATCCGAGTTCCAGTTCCGGGAGTGGATGGGCTTGCGCTGCTCACCGCGGAAGTATGCTTGGGTACCGATAACAGAAGCAGCAACCCAACCCACAACCAACAAACTTACGACTAAAACCATATAGCCTCCTGTTCAATCAAAATCTTTGTTTCGTTATGTTAATAACTGTAACACAAGGTTTCCATGTTCGCCAACCCGTGCAGTAGTGTATGCCGAACCCCATGGATCGGTTCCCCCGAGTTCGCCGCAGCCGCCGCCAGCCAGCCCCTGGTAAAACGCTGTATCGGCTCTTCGAAATTGAGATCGCATGTTCTGCTTGACCTTGGATCCCAGCTTGATGGTCCAAACTTCCCGTCTCCCCCGATGCGCGATCGCACGAACACAACAGAGGCACGGCAGAGGCACGGTAGGGGCACGACATAAACCGATACAAAGCGCTGCCCATTTTTCTGGGGCGGTCTATGGTAAAGGCTGATTATTTCATGCGGTATTGTTATTCAGCGTGGAG
The DNA here is from genome assembly GCA_964655355.1 of uncultured bacterium. Taxonomy (GTDB): domain Bacteria; phylum Cyanobacteriota; class Cyanobacteriia; order CACIAM-69d; family CACIAM-69d; genus CALGDE01. The sequence continues at coordinate 101,603 of CAZZMD010000008.1, read as the reverse complement.
GTGGGGTTATGCGGACGTTGAGACGGCGGTGGTTGGGGTTGATCGGGTTGGCGATCGCGGGGTTGTTGGCGATCGCGCTGCCGGCGAGTTCTGAGGTGGGCAGCGATTGCACGTTTGAGGGGACTCGCCTGTATGGCAAGGTCGAAAAGGTGAGCAGTTTTGGGGATGTCAAGGTCAAGTTCGTCAGCTCATTCCCTGACCTGAATGTGAAATATGTCACCAGCTTTGCCAATAGCTGTGGGGAGTGGCAAATGGTGGAGTCTTTCCCCGATTTCACTATCCAAGAGGTGTCGTCTTTTCCGGATATTGAAGTAAAAGTGGTGACCTCTTTCCCTGGGTTGCCGTAAGGGTTTTGTCCTGGGTTGGGGCGATCGCTCCAATCTCCAATCTTCCAACGTCCATATATATAGAGCGATATATATGGACGCTGGAATTGAGTGCCTAGAATTACTGCGTCATGGCGATGCTGGAAACCATCCGGGGATGTTAGATGCTGGGTAAAAAGCCAAGAAATATCTTGGATATAATGAAGGGTTTGATTCGATATATCTATGAACTTAAGTTGGGGAAAGTAATACTTTGGTGCTATTTCATCTGGTATGTCGTTATCGTTTACTTTTATTTTGATAGTTCGCCTAAAATATGGATTGATTCGGTTGGCATCAGTGCCATAATCGGCACCGGTCTTATATTAAGTGTCGCGTCTAAGGCTAGTAAACAAGACCATTGGCAGATATTCAGGCTGTATTTCATGCCCTTTTGCGTTTCAAGTTTCTCTGCTTTGGTTAAAGAGCAAGGGTTTATTGTGTTTGTACCGCCAAAAATTCAGGAAGCGACCGTGGCAATCTCATGCTGCATTCTGTTTCTGTTGGCGGTTGCAGCTATTAAGTTGACTGTGAAAAGAGTGATTTAAAAGGATTATTTAAAGGTAGTTGGTGATTGCCCGTCAGCGAATAACGACGCTTAATCCCATCAAAAACACCCCCAACGATGGTGATCGTTGGAGGCGAAACATTGTCTTATTTCCCTTCAGTTCGGAGTTAGAGGGGGCGAGCTAGAGAGTGAAAGCTCGAATGTGAAAGCCAGCAGACGTGTTGTGTAGCGTTATGCAATGGAGGTTACAACCACTGCCGCCACCATCAACGCGCCGACGAATGCGGCTGCCAAAGCCCCTTGCTTCACATACTGGCTTTGCTCCCAGTTGGAGGGGTAGTAGGCGTAGTACATTTCGGGCTCGTTGGCGTAGTTGTTCAGTTGGCCGGTCTCGTTGATGGTGGTGTACATAATGTCGGTCTCCAGAGAGGTGTGTTGTTTCGTTTCCGATGAACTTAATATAACCGTTTGTTACGGATTGTTGCAATGGGTTGACGATTAGGATTCGTTATAGGGGTAAGTACCTATGGCGGGGGATGGGGGGGAAATGGGGTGGGAGATGGGGTGCGATCGCTCTCTATATATGGATAGGTATGGGGCGGTCGCACACTCTCCCTATGCCCAGCCCATATAGTTAGTGCCTGCCGAGATGCGGGGTAATTTGTTCCTGATGAGCGATCGCGGGACCGATAAAAGAGGGATAATAATTCACTAAACGCGATGCCTTAGAGGTCCCATGCGCTCACATTATGGAAAGACGGGCGTTCAACCTCCTCGGTGCCTCGCACTCTTCGCGGAGATCCACTCATGTCCCCTTCCGGAAAGCCCTCTGACAAGCCCCAAGTTAAGCGATTTGTAAAAAATAAGCCCAAGCCATGGTTTTCATTTGACATTTGGTCCTGGCGGGACCGCAAGATTGCGGCTCTCGTACTCGGTTTAGGGCTCGCTTTTGGGGCGCGGGCTATTGAGACTCTGAAGACCGTGTTTGTCCCCACCGAAGAAGAAATTGCTACACAAGAAGCCCTTGATGAGTTCCGATCAACCGTCAAGGAAGTAGACGAAAAAGAGGCTCAAAGAGCTGAAGCTAAGGAACGGAAAGAAGGGGAAGCCCTGCATCAGGCTGGGGCACTGGATTGGCAGCAGGCTACTTACGAAGACAAGTTAGAAGCCTGTACCGTAATTGTCGCTCAGTTCTGGAAGGATGGCATTTTTGTCTCTACACTTCAAGAAAAAATAGAAACGACGGCCCACGTCCGATTCTTGGCAGAGAAGCTGGTTGAGGAGATGGATAAAACGATGGCCCCGTTGCCCGATGCTGAGGAGAATCGAAAAACCTATGTCAATCAAAGCGTAGGCGAAATGGCCGTTCTAACGATGGTCATGATGGGGTGGATCTCTAACTAGGAGCCGCGCCCCTAGCGGGGTTCTGATTGAGGTGGGGGCGATCGCCCCTAGCGCCATCCTCGCTATGCGGCGTGGGTTAGGGTTGGGGGGATATCGATATCATTTGTGAGTTGGGTGAACGCCATGGGGAGACGCGGGAGAATGCAGCGATGGGTGAGCGTTGCGGCGGCGGTGTTCATTTGCTGGGTGGTGTTGGCTTTGCCGGTGGCGGCGCGGGGGGCGGGGTGTAATGGGCTGTCCCATTGGAGTCGCTTTGGGAGTGGTCCCCAGGTCAATCAAGCCCATGTGTTTTGTGGTGAGTTTTCCAATGGGCGTCCTAAGGGGTTTCATTCTCGTCCTGGGGGGCGCAATCCTGGGACGATCGCGAGTTTACAGGTGACGCAATCGCCCAATCGGCAGGGGGTCTATGGCATTCGATGGAGTCATCGGAGCAATCCCCAGCGCACGAAATTTTCGACGATGTTCCCCGATCGCTGTTCCACGGGGCAGGTGTTGAATTCGGTGCGGTATGCGGCGGGCAATCGTTATCAATGTCCGAGCGGCGCGCCGAGTTGGGCGTGGTGTGGTCCCAGTGCGCCGGCTAGCGGTGGCGATTATTGCCGCGGGAGTGATGGGGCGCGGTTGACGGTGGCGGGGGCGTTCACCCGGCGCAGTGATATTAATACGGCGTTCCCCCTGCGTTAGGGTGGCCAGTTGAGGGCGGGGATGTGTTTTTTTTGGGGTTATGGCTATGGTTAATCCGCTTCCTTCTGATGGTATGGGCGAGGGTTCGGGCGAGGGTTTGGGTAAGGGTTCGGCTTCGATTCCACCGGCGATCGCGGCTTATTTAACGCTGGATATTCAAGATAGTGAGGTTTGGGCGCAGGAGTTGGCGGGTCAAATTGCGGCGGTGCGATCGGGTGAGTTGGATTATTGGGAGCGGTTGGGCAATGCCTATGAGTTGGTGTTGACGCCGGACGGGGCGACCATTGCGGCAACGATGGGACCGGAGGAGGGCGATCGCATACAGGTGGCATTAGCCGATCTGGCGGAGGCGGTCCAGATCTGGATGACGGCGAGGGCGGATTAAGGCGTTGAACAGCAACCAACCCTCCCTCTATTTATGTGATAGCGTCGACAGGAATAATCCCCAGACTTGCAAAAGCGCTCGGTGAGAGATGGACCTGTTAATCACATCGTTCTACCTATTGGAGTCTCAGCCAGCCCCGCCTCAATCTCCTGACTGGGGAATGATAGGGGTTGTGGTAACTGCATTTACAGCAGTCGTAATAGGTTTGCCTCAGATATGGATGGCACGCAAACCACGAAAGTCCTTAAAAATCTTAGCGGTCTCTAAAGTCCCATTGGTCCAAGTCGACGATAGGTTTAAGGATGAGCTAAAGGTGCTTTTCCGCGACAAGGAAATACGAGATGCCACATCTATCGTCCTCAGAATATATAACTCTGGTCAGGTCCCCATCACGGCAAATGACTTTGATCGCCCTATTGCCTTTAAGTTCTCCGATGACTCCACAACCATCAATACAAGAGTCGTCAGAACTAGCCCCGACAATATTTTTCCTCAAGTTCATGCACAGGGAAATTGCATAGAGATAGATCCACTCTTAATAAACAGAGGAGACTTGATTGAATTTTCAACAATAGTATCGTCCTTTGATGGAAGCATCTCCGTTGACGGTAGAATTGTGGATATAAAAACCATCGAACTAGAAGAAGATTTAGAAAAGAATGATTCCCCAATATTTAGACTTATCTTCATGGCATTGTATACAATAATGTCTGCAATGACGGTTCTTTTGATGGGACGGTCATCCGATCTAATTACGAGTTTAATGATATTGGTAATATCAATTGGGCTATTATCATCTATGACCATTGCCCTCAGAAAAAAAATAAAATAAGCCAATTTTTTTCTTGGTGTTTGACCATGAAAGCTAGTGTTTGATTAGTTATCCTACTTGGCACTGTATTAATTGGATTTGGCTGGGGGTATTTTGGACCACCGCCACGCAATCGCCCCCACCTCAATCAGCACCCCGCTAGGGGCGATCGCCCCCTTCGCACACCCCCGTCCCCCAAGGCGAGTTATCATCCAGACCAATGTCCTTGGGATGAGAACGACGAGCTGCTATGTGTGGAATTGTTGGGTATATCGGGACGCAGGCTGCAACGGGGATCCTGTTGGAGGGGTTGCGCAAGTTGGAGTATCGCGGCTATGACTCCGCTGGGGTGGCGACGGTCGGCGAGGGGGCGCTAAGTTGTGTCCGCGCGAAGGGGAAGTTGTTTAATCTTGAGGAAAAGTTGGAGCCGCTGGATAATCCGGCGCGTATTGGGATTGGGCATACTCGGTGGGCGACGCATGGTAAGCCCGAGGAGCGCAATGCTCATCCCCATTTGGACGGGGGCGATCGCGTGGCGGTGGTGCAGAACGGCATTATCGAAAATTATCGTGAGCTGCGGGACGAACTGAAAAACCAGGGGTTTGTGTTTCAGTCGGAGACCGATACTGAGGTGGTCCCGCAGTTGATTGCGCGGGAGTTGAAAGTTTTAGAGTCATCCGGTGGTCTGCCGAAAGGGGACCCGATGCCGTCGGTGTTGATGGGGGCGGTGCGGCGGGCGATCGCGCTGTTGGAGGGGGCATTTGCATTGGCTGTGATTTGTCGCGATTTTCCCGATGAGTTGGTGGTCGTGCGGCAGCAAGCGCCCTTGTCCATTGGGTTTGGGCAGGGTGAGTTTTTCTGTGCGTCCGATACGCCGGCGTTGATTCCCCATACCCGCGCGGTGTTGACGCTGGATAATCGGGAACTTGCTCGCCTGACGCCGTTGGGGGCGGAAATTTATAGTTTTGAGGGCGATCGCCTCACGAAGTATCCCCATACGTTGGATTGGAATCCGGTGCTCGTCGAAAAGCAGGGATTTCGACACTATATGTTGAAGGAAATTTATGAGCAGCCGGGGGTGGTGCGCGATTGTTTGGAGGCGTATACTGCGGGCGATCGCTCGGATGTGCCGGTGACGCCGGAGCATCCGGCGAGTGAGATTAATCAGTCTCAGGGACAGGCGGTGTTGCGATCGCCGTTTAATTTGAATACGCCGACGGAATTGTATGGGGATTTGCAACAGATTCATGTGTTGGCTTGTGGGACGAGTTGGCATGCGGGTTTGGTCGGGAAGTATCTGCTAGAGCAGATTGCGCAGGTGCCGACGACGGTGCATTATGCGTCGGAATATCGCTATGCCCCCACGCCTTTGACCCCCCATACTTTGACCATTGGGGTAACACAATCGGGGGAGACCAGTGATACTTTGTCCGCGTTGGAAAGTGAGCGCGATCGCCGGGCAAATCATCCGGATCCTGCCTATCGGGCGCACTTAATTGGTATTACGAATCGTCCGGAGAATACTATTAGTCGGGTTGCGGATTATATTATTCCGACCCATGCGGGGATTGAGATTGGGGTTGCCGCAACTAAAACGTTTATTGCGCAATTGATGGCGTTTTATGCCCTTGCCATTGATATTGCTTGTTATCGCGGGAGTCTTACGGGTGAAAGGGCTGAGGAATTATTGAAGGGGTTACGGGAATTGCCGGCGCAGATTGAGACCATTGTTGACCAGCAGGATGGTGCGATCGAACATTTGGCGCACGATTTTACGGACACTCAAGATTTTATTTTCATTGGGCGAGGGATTAACTTTCCGATTGCGTTGGAAGGGGCATTGAAACTGAAGGAAATTAGTTATATTCATGCCGAAGGATATCCCGCCGGGGAAATGAAACATGGACCCATTGCGCTATTAGATTCGCGCGTGCCCGTGGTATCTGTAGCGGTGCCTGGGAGTGTCTATGAAAAGACCATATCTAACACCCAAGAAGCTAAGGCGCGGGATGCGAAATTAATTGGCGTTGTGGTTGAAGGGGATACAGCGGCGGCGGAACTATTTGATACGGTGCTGACCGTGCCTGCGGTGGATGAGATTTTATCGCCGTTATTGACCGCGATACCGCTGCAACTGTTGGCGTATCATATTGCATCGCGGCGAGGATTGGATGTGGATCAACCGCGAAACCTAGCGAAATCGGTAACTGTCGAATAACGGGATTCTAAAGGGTTGTGACCCTTTAGCGGGGTCGGTAGGGGCAGCGCCCCTGCCTGTACCATTTTTGCGTTGGTCCAGTGAACAACGATGAATGACGAAGAACGATTTAATATTTTGACGCCATTGGGATTCTCGGTGCGTACGAGCGATCGCCACTGGGCAGCACTATTAGAAAAACACCCTTACCTTGAAGATATCGAACCGCTCATTCAACAAGCGCTGAGTCAGCCGGAGGAAGTGCGGCGTAGTAGCCAGGATCCGGGCGTCCTCCTGTTCTACTGCCAGATTAAATTTCAGCGGTGGGCGGTTGCCGTTGCGCGACAATTAGAGGACGACGGTTTTCTGATCACCGCCTACCAAACCAGCGCCATCAAAGAAGGTGAGAAGCTATGGCCCAAGTAAAAGTGTTTTACGAACCGGAGCTGGAATTGCTGACGGTATTTTGGCAAGCGCCTCGCAAACACCAAATCAGCGAAGAGTTGGGGGATGGGATGATGTTGATCCGGGATGAGGGGACGGGCGAGGTGATTGGCATTGAGCTGCTGTCCTATCGCCCTGGGGACGATCGCTTCGATTCGGTTAGCGTGGAAATTGGTAAGGCTACTGCGATCGCCCCCTCTTAAATGCCCCTCTTAAATCCCCCTCTTAAACACCCATGAAACTCTATATTGCTGGTCCGTTGTTTACTTGTGCTGAGCGGGAGTTTAATCAATCTTTGGCGGCTCTCCTGAAAGATAAGGGGTATACGGTGTTTTTGCCGCAGGAGTTTGCGCCCGGTAGCCCCGATGAGGATCCGGATTTTTTTGCGAAGGCGTTTGATGCTTGTATTGAGTATTTGGATGAGGCGGATGTGGTGGTGGCGATCGCCGACGGCCCTGATGCAGACTCAGGAACTTGTTTTGAGATGGGGTATGCCTATGGCAATGGGGTGCCGATTGTGTGTGTGCGCACGGATTTTCGGGCGGCGGCGGAGGAGAATGGGGTGAATTTGATGGTGTCCCAGGCGGCGCTTGTGCATATTCAGGATTTTTCGGGCAGCGTGACGGATATTGGTGGGGCGATCGCGAGTTGGTTGGCGGAGTATGAGGGGGTGCTCGCCGCCCATGGGGTGCCTCAATAATGCTGATTCGGGTGGCGATCGCGCAGGGATCAGCCCCTTAGCTTAGCCCTTAGTTTCCGCAGGCGATTCTGCCAGGGATGCGGGAGACTTTGCTCAACACTTTGCACGATACGGTTTCGATTAACCGCGATCCTTAGGACCTGCACCCAACTTTCAGACACCGGATTCTTGTCAGTCCAATTCAATAAGTGCTGCATTGAGTGCAAGCCTCCCCGCCTCAACCTCAGATTAAAAATTTGCTGATTGGTAACATCCGCCGGGAAACAAGGGGGCAGCTCATGGCCCAAGGCTCGAAACTTGAGGATGGTCCGAATACATTTTTCGCAGCGTCCACAATTTTCATCTAGGTGCTCTCCCTGCCAACACACCCTCAAATTTTCTAAGGCTTCCTCCCAGTTTTGAAGCTCTCCAATTTTCTCCAGCCGATCCAATTTGGCACCGTCGTGTTCAATGGTAAAAGACTGGCTTGATAGCAAAGAATCCGTGTATGGGGTTGAACCATGGGGATAAGTATCCCGATAGGAATAGCCAGACGGAACGAGTCCTTTGTTGTAGCCGTTTTGCACTGCACTCAAACAAGAGACGATCGCCGCCCCGAAAATATCTTCCCAGTTCAGGGTAATCGCTTCCCGCAAATTAGTGGCGATCGGGATTAATTCCATCCCTAAGCTTGACAACATGATTTGAGATTTCTGAGCCGCCCGTTCAAAAATATCTTGCTTGTGTAGCGGGATATCAAATCCATGCACCATCAAGCCCGCTTTCAAGTTACATTTTCGCCGCCCCTGTTCCAAGCGACAGTGACGGAGTGCGGTGAAGCCGCTATCAACCCCGCCCGAAAACGCACTAATTGCCCTTTCTTCTTCAATATTTCCTGCTTCAATATTTCCGGATTTAATATTTCCGGATTTAATATTTCCGGAAGATTGTTCCCGCTCGATCTCTGCATCAACTTGGACAAATTGATAGACTCCTGGTTTCCAAGCAGACCATATGATTTGAAACTCTTCTAGATTTCTCAGTAGTGAGGGAGAGACCTCCCCGTGAACCATTAGGTCTAACTTCCGGCTCATGGCTGTGAAGATCGTCGCAATCACAAAAGGATCGCAGCTTGAGGTCAAGATGGAGCTATGTTTTTCGGGGACGCGATACCACAAATGTTGTCGATTCTTGCCTGAAAATTCTAGGGTCGCGCCTATTGTGACGAAGCCATTTTCTTCAATTACTTCTTCCTGCCACAGGTCAATTCTAGACATAGGATTTAAGGGCGTTTTAGGATCCTAAGAAACAACTGAAATGAAATCAATGAAATGAAATCAATGAAATGCAGTCCCTGAAATGCAATCAATGAAGTCGAGTGCCTTTGCGATCGCCCCTAGCGGGGTGCTGATTGAGGGCGGGGCGATCGCTCACGGAGCCATGCTGATTGCATGATAGGAGATGATGTTCTGTTTATCACAACCAAAAGTCGGAGGTCGCGCACGGCGCATCTCGGTTGGAATGTGGATACTAAATGATCGCTGATCGCTCCTATGCCGGGTTGGGGGTGCGATCGCCCGTAGCGGCTGCTACTGTCGGGGGTTGATGTTTCGCCTAGGGTGGGGGGAACTCACAAGATTCCACGATTCACAGTCCGCTACGGGGTCCACTACGGGTGGAGCGACAGGGTGACTAGGGAAATTTCTGAGGGTTTTGCTGATTATTCATCTGAGGGGTTCGCTGATAGCTCAACGGATGGTGCTTCGGCGGATGGGGCGATCGCGCCTCGAACGTTGTCCTATTCCGATACGCTTTTGGCGGCGGCGACGGTTGGGATTGTGGGGGGGCTGGTGGCGACGGTCTATTATTCCGTCATTGAGCATTTGTTGGAGGTTGTTTGGGGGGCGGGGCGCGAGGCGATCGTCACTCTGTTTCCCCTCTGGTTACCGCATTGGCATTACACCTGGCTGGTGGCTACGGTCGGTGGGTTGGGGGTGGGGTTGTGTCTCCATTTCCTGGGGTTGCCGGGGGAGATGGCGATCGTTATTGACCAGGTGCATGACACGGGGGATTTGGACCAAAGTCAGACCCCTGGGATGATTGCGACTTCCATTGTGTCGATTGTGGCGGGGGGGAGTTTGGGTCCCGAAGCGCCGCTGGTGCAGATTAATGGCAGCATGGGCAGTTGGCTGGCGCAAAAGTTGGCGCTAACGATGGAGAGTGCGCGCATCCTGACCTTTTGTGGCATGGGGGCGGCGCTGTCGGCGTTTTTTTGCGATCCCATTGGCGGACCGCTCTTCGCCTTAGAAATTCCCCATCGACGGGGGTTGGAATATTACGAAGCGATTATCCCAACCATGGTGTCGGGAATCTGTAGTTTTGCGGTTTTTCGGGCGGGGACGGGGTTGGCGGTGGGCGGCATCTATAACTTTGGGCGATTTGGGGATTTGCCGACCCTGTCATGGGTGCATTTGGTTGAAGGATTGCTGTTGGGAATTGCCGGCGCATTGGCGGGCATCCTATTTATCGGCATCTTTCGGGGGATGCACTGGATGATCCAAAAAATTGAGCATCGTCATATATTGCTAGCGGTGCTGGGGGGGCTAGGCATTGGCTGGATTGCGGTGTTGTTTCCGGCGACGCTGTTCTTTAGTGAGCATCAGATTGAGAGTCAGCTCTTGGCGAAATCCGCATCCTATGGCGTCGTCATGTTGCTATGCCTATGCCTGGCCAAAATGTTCGCGATATGTTTCACCATCCACGGCGGATTTCGGGGCGGATTTATATTTCCATTATTCTTCACCGGAGCAAGTTTGGGGTTAGCGATCGCCTTCGGCATCCCCGGGCTTCATCCGACGATCGCGGTCCTATGCTGCATGGCCGCGCTGAACGTTGCCATAACGAAAACCCCCGTCAGCACCACGATTATTCTGACCGTCTTGTCAGATACGACGATATTGCCCGTGATAGCGATCGCGTCCTTTGCGAGCTTCCTGCTGACCAGCAATATGTGGCTATTAGAGACCCAGCGATCGCGAGTGAAACCGGGATTCCTAAGGGTCGCTGACCCTTAGGCGGGGTTGGAAGGGGCAGCGCCCCTGCCCGTACCAACTGTGCGATCAATGGGATCCGCGCAATAAGCCATCGACACTCAAATCCTCATCGATATCTGGCCAGTGGATCCCCTCGCCCTCGCCCAATAGTTCGTAATTATGTAACTGTTCGTGGGTGGCATGGAGTAGGCGGGGGAACCAGATGATGGGGACCGATAGGGTGCGTCCGTCCATGAGGGAGACGACCAAATCATCCTGAGTGAAGCGGACTTCGACAGCTAGGGGGGAAAGCTCAACGGTTTGCATGAATATTCCAAGCCTCAATAAACCGGGATTCTAAAGGGTCGTTGACCCTTTAGCGGGGTAGGTAGGGGCAGCGCCCCTGCCCGTACCAATTGTGCGTTGGTCCAGGATCAGCCTGCGGAGAGGTCAAAGACGATCGCCCCGCTATTATCAAGCGATCGCACCTTCACCCGTCGATCTTGCAACATCGTCAAACTGCCGTCATCTACTTGGTAGGCTTCGACGGAGAGGGTTTGATTGGATTCGCGGAAATCGGTGGCGGGGGCGATCGCAGGGTATCGATATAACACCCCGTCCTGTAGGGAAAAATTGCGGTCCCAAATATATTGCTCCGGGTCCGCCCAGGCGATCGCTGGCCATAGGGCTTCGATATTGCCGGTGATTTCTACCGGGGTTTCGCCGGATTTTTGATAGAACACGCGCTGGGTGTCGTAGGGGTAGGGGGTGGCAAATGCGGTGGATTGGGTTGTGGGGGACAGTTCGCGCACCATATATAGGACTTCTTCGGGGGTGGCGCTGGCTGCATTCACGGGCGATCGCATTAGCATCCCATAGGGGGTTTCGTACTCCAGCGTGAAGGTTGTGGTGGATGCGCCGGAGGTGATGGATGAGTTGGAACGGCTGCCATTCCAGTCCGCAGTGTGGGCGCTGGAATCCACGGTCTCTAGGCGGAAATATCGGCGCGATCGCAAGGTGGGTCCGACGGCGGATTGGATTTCGTATTCCGTAATTTCACGGATTTCATGGGTCCAATCGGTATCGGGGAAGAGGCCGGGCGTATAGCCGAAATTGGGGGGATCGCTGCCCGGTGCGCCGCCGCCAGGGATGCCGGAGCCCGGCAAGTCGGGAAAGTCGGCGGGGTTTGGGGGGGCGGATTCGGGGGCGCGGGTGTTGACGAGGCGTTGGCTGGTGACGGTCGGATTTGACGCTGGAAATCGATTCCATTGCCCGTACAGGGTGCAGCTGCCGTTTGTCGGTCCCTGGGACCAGCCGCCGTTGGGTCCCGGTTGCGACGAAAATTCCCCTAGGCTGGCGAAATTGCAGGAGCCGCTGCCGACGGAGATATAAGAAACGCCGTTAAATAGCGGCACCTGGGGATCGGGAGCGTCGAAGTCGTGGGGGAGTTGTTCGTCGAAATCTTCGCGGACATAGAGGGGCGCAAAACCGGCGCGGGTGTCATAGGTGGCGGAGCGGGTGTTTTGGGGCACGCTGACCGATTTGAGTCCAACCCAGGCGATCGCCTCCTGCCAATATTGCGCGGTGCCGGGAAATCCCCACTCGATTAGCTCGGTGCGGTCTTCGGCTTCCCAATAAAAATAGCTGGGTTCGGTGATGGTGACGGTGGACCAAAATCCGCCGTCCGCCGTTGCGCCATCGGCACCGCTGGGCCAACCGGCAAATCCTGCGCCGCCGGGGGAGTCGCTGTCGGAATGGGCGGGACCGGTTGATCCCGGGGGTTTGGCGGCGTCGCCGGTTTTGGTGGTCTCGCGGGTGAACGACCAGGTGCCCGTGAGTAGGGTCGGCGCGCCGTAATGCCAGAGCAATTGGTGAATCGAGCCCGTGCGGGTGATGGTGTCCCCCTCGATCCCCGTTACCGTTAGCCCATAATTTTGGGTCGGTGCGATCGCCGGATTTTCGATCAATTTTTCGCCGGTGGGCGGCACCGTGTAAATCCATCGCTCCCAGGTGCCCTCCGGTCGCGCGCCGACAAAATATAAATCCCCTTCCTCGTCATAGGTATAGGCGGCGAGGGGTGACTGGTAAAAAAAACTGTAGCTCACAGAGATCGCCAGGGCATCCCCTACCTGGGGCGGCGACGTTGGGGAATCGGCACTGGGGCGGCTGGTATTGGCTTGCACCTGCGCCACCGTTTGCCCGGCGTGAAAAACCTCGAACACAATAATCCCATCGCCAAATTGCTGACCATACTCAATGGGATCAAAGGGCACATTTTCCGCGCCGCCATAGTAGGTCAGCCCGAAATTGGTGGTCACCTGACGCAAACCGGGGATCGATTCCGCCGCCGGGGGGAAGGCTTGGGGATTGCGCGGCAGCGATAAATCATAGCGGGCAATCCCTGCGATCGCCCCCGGCACCACAACAGTCCCCGGCGGTAAATCAACACTTAAGGTTGCCAAGCTGGGATCGCTGAGGGTGACATTGGTTTCGTTGGGGAAGACCGCATCGCCAATCAAACAGCCGTGCCCCACCCATCGCGGACGGCGCGCCCCCCAGGATTCTTTATCGGCGCTATCTCGGGGATCCTCCGATAAGGTTGACCCGTCCCAGGTTTCAGATTGATATTGCAAATTGTCGTCAATCCAAGCGATCGCCCCGCCTGCGATCGCCGGTTCCGCCTGGGGATCAAGCTGTCCCCAAGTCGCGCCGACCACCCAGCGATTTTCTTGCTGAGGCGCTAGCTTCGATTCAAATAATTGCAACTGGGGCGCATCGGGATCGACGCCAATATCGGACCCCGTCGCGGGATCGGTAAAGGGCGCAAACGGCTCAGAATACCCACCACACAGGATTTGAGACATGGATCAAGGGTCCGGCGACCCATCAGGAACAATAAAAACCACCAACACTTCTCCAAGGAATTTGGGCGTTGCTGCCTTGGGTTCTGCCTGGGGCGGGATCGGCTGAAATGGCATCGCATCGATCTGTCGATTGGCAAACCGCACCCGCGCGCCAATTGCGATCGCCCCATTGGTCGCCAAATTCCCCGAAAACAATCGCCCATCATTCCGCCGCACCCAATGCCGACGCGATCGCACCCCCTGATAGGAATATTTAGTTTGAGGATCGGTATCAGGCTCAGCCGACTCCATTGCCGAATCCGCCGCCCCTTTGGATACCAAGCGTCGTAGCTCCGCCGCCTGTCCTAGCGATCGCAATTTTTCGTCAATGCGACTCATCACTCCTACCCCGAAATAGACGGCGATAAATAAGGACTGGGGATCGCGTCCAACATGCCATCGGTGAGGGTGACCGGCGCACCCACCACTAAGGCACCGCGGGTAATCACATGGCGTTGCGCCACCGATTTAACTTCCCCACTGGGCAACCGCACCCGATGCGATCGCCCGACCCGCCCTAAATACACCGCCGGACGCCGGGTATTGCGTCGACGCCGCGCCATCGTCGATCCCCGCGACACCTCCAACCCCTGCCCCAGCGATCGCAATTTTTCATTAAGTCGGCTCATTGCTCTCCCCCTGGGACTCCTGAGGTACCGGCAACTCATCCAGTAGCTCGATATCAAAGGTCAGCGCAATTGCTTTGATCTCATCGATGATCCCCGGCGTCAAAACCTGAGCTGTTGTTAGGGATTCGAGGACTCCACGAAACGCCAACCACATGCGCTGAAACGTGATTAATCGCTCCGGCGTTGCCCGCTGTTCCAACGTATCGATCGCCGCCAAAAATAGGGTCAACGCCGTCCCCAGGGCGGGATGGGACAACGCCGCCGCCATAATTTCCTGCGATCGCGCGTCTTGGATTAGGGCATCCTTGAATGCATCCCATCGGCGCACATGGGGCGGAAACTCAAACGCGATCCCGCCATTCTCCAACAGGCGCACCCCCGACCACTGCCCAAAGGTCGTCCAACTCGGCACCGTCACCGGCTGAAACCCCGACCGCATCAACGCCGACCGAGCCGCGCGATCGCCATCCCGCTGCAACTCCAACGCCAACCCCGGCCCATCAAACCTTGCAAAGAAAATCTCCATCATCTCCCCCCCTTTTTTCTATCCCCCTATGCCGTGAAAATTTGCCCGCCAAAAATCACCTCTGAGCCCACAAAATTATTCCCACCGCTAGAATCAAGCCCCGTCGACCGGATACGAACAAATCGGTAGGGCTGTGCCTGCTCCGTCAACGTCAGGACATCCGACCAGGCTTCCGCCGCGTTGGGCAGGAAATTGGGGTCGGATATCGTCGCGATGGTCGACCAGGTCGCCCCCGCCACGCTGGGTCCCGTGCCAGACTCAACCACGAAATACTGAAGCCTGATCCCGGCAAAGCCCGGAATATGTTGCCAGGCAAACGCATTTAAATTCACTCGCACGCCCGTCGCCCCTGGATCAAAGTCAAAGGCGACCCATGACCCCGCAGCAGCGTTGGTTTCAAAGCGGTTCACAGCTCGATCCCCTAAAATGCTGGGGGGCTCGAAGGGGGCTGACGAAGCCGAGGCTGCGCACCGTACCCCATCGAACGGATTCGACCAGGACGACGCCCCGAAATCGGTCCCGAACAGATACAGCACATCCTGGGGCAATGCAGAAGCGGGATCCGATGCCGATATGTCAGCAATGATCTCAGTACTGCCGCCCCACTGATTCACCGGACCCGTGGCATAAGCGCCGCTCACCCAACTCATGCGAACACCTCCAGGCGAAAATCCAACCGCATCCCATTGGGCACCAACACCTCGGGGATCGCATCCCCAGGGCTGACCGGGATCGTTGCGATCGCCTGAGCATTAGCGGTGGCTAAGAACAGTGCCCCATCCCCCGAGTTCCCAAATCGCTGCTCAACCGGGATCGTCTCCGCCCCCGGATTGAGATACAGCAATAAATTAGCGGTGACCGCGCCCGCGAGGGGATCGGCTGGGGGGGATCCCCCCTCCGCGGGCAGGGGCGTAATCGCCGTGATCCCCACCCCCCAAAGGGGTTCCCAGGTGACGCCATCGCCGGTGACATGCCCATCGCGAATTGTCGTGAGATCCATTAGATCACCTCCTGGGTATCGCCAAACCCAGCGATCGCAATATCCTGAGTTTCGCCATCGCCCACGACCTGCGCCTCGGTGAACGTGCGATAGATCGACCAATCCCCATTCACGGGGATCACAAACAGACTGGATCCCGAGCTGGATAGGGAAATTCCCGAGCCATCCAACTGGCGGATCTCAAAATCATTGGTCGACACGCTGTGAATCTCCACCACCTGCGCCGCCGTATAGCCCGTAGGTAGGCTACCGCCGTCGGATTTGAGGATCACGCGATCGCCATTCACCAACCCATGGGAGCTGGCAGTAAAGGTTTGCCCGCTGAGGGTGCAAGACTGGGGGGGAAGACCCTTGTGACCGCGAACGCCACAGAAAGCGAGAAACGAAACCGAGCCCCCCGATCCCGAAAATTGGATCGTCGCGGCGGGTTGGTCATAGCGATCCTGCGCCGCATTCCACACCTCGGGATCAAAAGCATAGGGACCGAGCACCCCCGCATAGCCATTGCCCGGCAACACCTGATACTGCGCATAAAACCCCGGTTCCTGGTCCGGATCCGCCGGCACGCTACCCGCGTTAGGCACCGTATCCAACAACACCGACCACCAAGGATTACTAGCATCCTGGAACCATGCGCGAGTCACACCCCGCTTACCCACCTGCGTTTGAACCGTCGTCATTTTTCCGACCCCTTAACCTAATTACGCCTTACCTAAAACCGAAATAGCCTGGACCAACGATCGCGATCGCGCCGCCACCCGTCGAGCCTCAACCGCCGTCAACGGCAGTCCTCGAGCGTGGGCCATAAAGAGGATTGCCCCATCAGACACCCCCTGCGATCGCCCGACCATGTCCTGACCCAACAGCACCCCACCGGCAACCCCAAATCCCGAAGGACGGGTGGTCAAGGAACCCCCAGCCACTGCCCCCCCGGACGAAATCGCCCCCGACATCCGCGTAGATACATCTCCTCCGACAACCACCCCATCCCGAGAAATTGCCCAGGAGGTCCGGGTTGCCAGCGACTCCCCAGCGATCGCACCGCCATCCGCCAATCCAGGACCACCGGACCGAATCGACATCCCCACTAGCACCCCGCTAGGGGCGATCGCCCGAGAGTTGCGAGCAGACATAAATTGCCCGATCACAACCCCGTTGGTCGCGGTACCGCCACCCTTGCGGGTCTCCAGAGATTGCCCGATCTGCACCCCGCTAGGCGCGATCGCCCGAGATTTGCGAGCAGGCAGAGCCTGACCGACAATGATCCCCGCCAGCAATTCCGCAAACCCAGGCACCGTCACCTGATAGGGCGGCGAAATGGGACGCGGCACGCGGGGATCAGAATTGGCACTGGTCGGCACAACGACGAAGGGCGCACCCCCATAGGCGGGAGCCGGATCCCCAAGCGCCCCCGTCACCGGATCCGGCGACGGCAACACCGTCGAAGCAGAAACCGGCGGCAAAGTCCCAATAGCAATCGGCGATCCCCCCGGCGATGCACTCACCTGCAACCCGCCAGCGGTGCTCACCACGTGATACGTAAAACCCGGCTCCAGCCCTGACGGCAACCCACCCCCGGGCACCGGCGCAAACTGTACCGTCTGTCCAATCTCAAACTGCGCCCCATCGGGCACCGCCAAACTATTTCCTGCGATCGCCGTAACGCCTTGCGCCGCCGCGGTCCCCAACCAAATCAAATGGGGAAAAAATAGGGACGACTCAGTGCGGTCCAACAACAGCACCATCCCATCCCCCAAGAAGGATTTCACGGCAGCCGGCTCCACCACATCCACCCGCCGCAGCGGTTCGTAGCTTGTAAAAAATTTATCGGGGATCGGTAGTTTGAGCGATCGCCCCCAAAAGCGCCCCAATCGAAAAACGCCGCCAATAGTCGCCGCCGCCCGCAACGCCGCCACGGAACTCGCCAACGGGATCGCTTCTTCCGTCTCGCGCGATCGCCGCAAATTTCCAGGTAGGGGAACAAAAGTAGCCCGCCCCTCCAACGTCTCCGGCTGCAAATTTTCCGAATCCACACTCTCCGGGAAATACTCCACCCCCGGCGGCTGCGTCTGTCCCGCCGTTGATCCCGAGAGCCCGCCATTGGGGATCGCCGTCAAATTCGATGCGATCGCCACCATGTCGTAAGCGCCCGACTCCTCCCGCCGCTCCACCAACTGGGGATTCACGAGAATCAAGCTCTTATACTCGCGCTTTTGATAGAGCCACTCCCCCGCCGGCGATCGCTCCCAGCGCTCGACCCGCCGCTCCGCCACCGTCCGCGTCGACCAATTCACCGGGTCCACATACTTTGGCACCAACTGCCCCAGCGCCACCTCCCGCTCCCAAACAATGGAGATGACCACCCCCAACTCATCATCATAGGAATAGCGCGTCTCCTCCAACTCCGCCGTCACATCCAGCCAGGGATCAACTAACGAAATTCCCTGCTCTTCCGCCGCCTCACTAAAAATCGCAATCCGGGGCCGCAACACCCGCGATCGCACCAACACCAAGCGATCGCCCCCCACCGAATCCGGCGCATCATAGGTTTTGGTCGTCCGCCGCTCCAGCGATCGCACCAATCCCGTGCCGCCGTCAGGATTAATGGCAATCTCCGGCTCGTCCAACAAATAAAACTCCGACACCGTGCGGGACGCCGCATCGACACAATAGGTCGCCGTCTCATCCACCGTCTCATCCAACAGCGATCGCACCACACAGCCCGGACCGCCCGCCGCAAACTCCCCGGTCGCATTGCCGTAGGACTCCGCCGTACAGGTGTAAATTTCTACGGGAAACTCCGCCGTTTGGGGTTCGTAGAGGGCTTCATCCTGACCCAACGTCACCTGTAACCACGGCTCAACGGGGGCGGGATCCACAATTGTGAGCTGACCCGTTTTACCATTCGCCCATAAAATCCCCGGCGACTCCGCCCCAAAGGCGATCCCCCCCGCCAATTCAATAAATCCGCCCTGCAAATCCTCAATGCGATCGCCCACCCAATCCCCCGCGATCGCGCCCGCAAAACTCATCTCGACGCGACCCAATAAATCCGTCATCAACGACTGACGCGGCAACCGTTCCACCGTCGTTTCCCCCGCCTCGGGCAGATCTTCATTAGGTGATTCCGTCGATCGCCATTCTTCCAACGCCAACCAATCGCCAATTTCCAGCTCAATCGCCCGATAATCCGCCCGCGGCATTGCGCCCAATATATAGAGCATTCCAAAGGGGAGCGATCGCAGGGTACCGGTGGAGTCAGCGACCAAAATTTCCACCGACTGCCCGACCCGCCAGCGCACCAAATTGAGCTGGGGATCAAGGGATTCATCCAACTCCAACCAATCGGACACCGTCAGCGATCCCCGCACGGTCACATAGCCGCCCGAGGTTTGTTTGTCCTGGGTGAGCTGGCACAAACCCACGCCCGGCGAAAAATCTTTCCCCCCGATCGCGACCGAAAAATTGCGATGGAATAAATTCGCCGTCATGCGACCCCCTCCGGCGCAACCCGGCGTAACTTGGACATTTGCCAATCCACCAGCCAGGGAAATCCGGGGTTTTGGACCGGCGTCGCTGTCGGCGCACCCAAGCGCACCCAAAAGCGCGCAAAATAGGCAACCCCACCGCCATCGACCACCACCTCCGGCGTCCCCGGCACGATCGCCCGGAGCCGCTCACCGGGATCCACCACCTCACGCACCTGGTCATCCAACAGCACCGCAAACGGCGCGCGCTGCTCCTCCAACTGCCGTTGATAGGCATGAATCGCCTGCATCACCCGCCACTGATCCGCCGTCACCCACGCCCGCATGGACCATCGAAACCGTAGGGCACTGCCCCGGATCACATCATTTCCAGCGACGCTATAATCCACCGCGCCCACGTCTTCGTTACCATCCAAAAACACCAACCGCCGATCATGCAGCGCCACATAGGGCCGCGCGATCGCCACCGAATATGCCCCCAACGTCAACTTGATCCCCGGCGTCAAATCCCCCATTTGCGGACTCATCGCGTACTCCTCCGACTCAAATCCCGAATAATTTTGGTCGCATCCTGCACCGGCTCTGGGGATTGAATCGTAAGCGAGTTGGGCACCTGCCCCTGTTCATTCCCGTCTCGCACCGCCTGATGGAGCGCCTTTAACTCGTCCACCACGCGCGATGTTTCAGCCGTTTGTATCTGACGGAACACTTTCTCAAATCCATTATTATCGCGATCGCTCATATCCCCCCCCCCCCGATTGAGCCGACCCAACGCCGATCGCACCCCGGCAGAAGTCCGCCCGGAATCCCCCGATAACCGCCCGCCGCGCACGGTTTCCGACGAAATCACCCGCAACCCCCGGACGCGATCGCCACTGGCCAACCGCTGCCGTTCATCCTGGGAGAAGTTATCGAACCCCGCCCCCAACCGAGACACATCCCCCGATCCCGCCCGAACGCGATCGCGGGATCCGGATCGACGCCCCCTACTCCCCGACCGATCGCCACGCAACTCCGTTCCCAATCGCCGTCGCGCCGTCCCCTGTTGCACCCTCAACGTCTGGGACTGCAATGCCTGGATGCCCTGCTGTGCGATCGCCGCCTTACCCAAATCCGCGACCTGTTTTTTGCGGAGATCGAGGATCCGACTTTGCGCCTCAATTTCCTTCTCCGATGCGCCGCTCGCCTTGAGTTTCTCCAGGGCAATTTCCGCCTCAAGCTGGGCAATTTCCGCCAATATCCCCTGGCGCGCCAACTCCGCATCCGCCTGTTGCTGACTTAACGACAACTGCTGTCGCTCAATTTCCTGCGCCGCCAGAAGATTATCAACCCGCGTCCCGGCGAATTTTTCTTCGATTTTTTGCCGTTCCGCCGCCGAATCCGCCCCGGCGATCGCCGCATCAAATCGCGCCTTTTCCTGGTCAGCCAATGCCGACTGTAACCCCGCCGCCGCCGACAATAATCCCTGCTGTTGCTTCAGACCATTTGAGATCTCATCAATGCCCTGGACCCGCTCATCCAGCGCCACCCGAGCGATCGCGCCCTCCTGTTGGATCAGCTCCACCGCCGCCCGTTGCGCCCGCTGTTTTTCGGCAAGCTCCGCCTGAATCAGCCCCAAATTCGCCTTGGCTAGGTTTTCCTGTAAATCCCCCGACTGCCGCAACCATTCCTGCTCATCGATATAACCCTGTTCCTTGAGGGTGTTCAGGTCAGCAATATCGGCTTTGATGCCCTCCACGGACGCCCGCGCATCATCGATCGCCACCAAGGACAACGCCTCATCGGCCTGCCCCTGGGATAACTCCCCGGACACCTGCGATCGCAAAATGGCACTTTCCTGGGATGCCCGCGCCTGGACCTGCGCCCCCTGTCGCAAGTCGCTACGATCCTCAAACGCCCCCAATACGCGCCGTCGCTGATCCCGTTCCGCCTTGGCCGCCGCCTTCGCCTCCTTCGACGCCCGTTTCGACGCCCGTTTCAACGCCGCATCCGCCTGAGCATTGGCCGCCACGAGCGATCGCAACCGTTCCGCCTCACTTTTGCGCGCCACCGACGACACCGCCTTCGCCGCGTCTACCTCAATGCGGACGCGATCGCCCGCCGCCTGTTGCAGAACATCGGAGCGTTCCTGGGCAGCCCGGCGTTCATCGCGCAACAATCGCCGCACCTGACTTGAAGACAATCTATCCATGGTCTAGCCCTCCACCGTCGCCGCTAACGTCAGGGTTTGCATCGTGGGATCGAGTCGCTCCAGCGCCCAATCCGGCAATTTTCCTTCACCGATCAATCGCAAACACAACCGCGCCACCCCCGCCGGCACCCGCTCCCGCGCCTCGGCGATCGCCACCATCCGTCGATGGGGATTGAGGTCGAGGGAATCCACCCGTTTTGCCCCATTGGCGCGGAAAAATCCCGCCGTGAGCACCGCGATCGCATCGCCAAACCGTGCCGCCTGTAAAGACTCCAATCGATGCAATGCCACGAGGGCATCCTCCACAATATGTAGAGGAATATTTTCAAACGTGTCCGCCGCGAAATACATCGGCCATTGGGCATGGAGCCGCCAAAACACTTCACCCCAATCCACTACTTTTTTCCCCCCGACTCCGCCGTTTGCGCCTCCGCCTCAGTCTCGGAAAACTCCTCATCGCGGCTATAGTCCGCTACGACTTCCCATACGGGGGTTCCTCCCTGGGGTTGCGATCGCCGATGGAAGAGGGCAAACATGCCGCTGAGTCGCAAATCCGCTCGGGTTAATACGACCAACCCCTCCCGTTCTGCTTCGGCGATCGCAATTTTTTGGGCCGTGTCTGCTGATTCATGTTCGACCAACATCACGTAACCGGACGGCATCCAGCGATTGAGTTCACCGAGGAAAAATTTGGAAAGTTCGGTGACCAATAAATCCGACACCGAGACCGGGGACAATTCGCCTTGCTCGCTACGGGTTAACCACGGCTCCCCCATCTGGTCAATCTGCCAAGCGGGTTCCACGCGGCGCAATATCAAACCCGCCTGTAGTCCTCGTACTCGGGCGCTGCGTTGTTCCTGGGTTAGCTCGGCATCCTGTTCGATCGCCGCCAGCCCGTCATAATATCGGACCCATTCGCCATAGGTGACCGAGCCATATTTGGGGACATTAATCTCGCCGATCGCGGGATTCCCCAAACACCGCCAGGCACTGGGTCCGGGCAACGATTTAAACGGCAATGACGGCGACACAGCATCCATAACAAAACCCACTAAACAAAAAAATCAAAACGGGCAGAATTCCAAAACTTGATCGAAATAGATGCCGGGCGTTGCGTCCTGGGGGAGGAACACCATGGTTCTGGGGGAGTGGGGATTATCGCGATCGACCAAATCCGCCGCGCCCGAATTCGACGCCGTGCCATCGAGGATTAAAATCCCCACCCGAAGGGAATCCCGCAACGGTAGACAGGCGATCGCCACCACACCCTTTGTTTGGAGCAATCGAATCATCGTCTAGACCGATAGGGAAACGACGAGGCGGTAGGGGCGATCGGGGGGCAGCACATGGGCTGGCACCGGATACTCCAATAGCAACGCCTGCCGAATCGCTTTTACGTCTGGGGAGACCTTTTGGAAACGGCGCGGTAGCTCGTCGGGGGGTACCTCCACGACCAGTTTTTCTGGGACTCGAGCGAGGCGGAATACGCCCACCGGGCAATCGAAGACCGCCAAGCCTAGTTCTTCTAGACGTTGTGCGAGGGCTAGGCGATCGCGCGTCATTAGGGATTCGTATTCATCTAGGACGACTTGACGATCTGCTATTGCGATCGCCAGGCGCGCTAGTTCCGGGTCGTAGACCCCTTCCCAGCCATCTACCGGTTCCGGGAGTAACGCCGCCCCTGCTTCAACAACCTGACCCATGACCCACACCAAAACGCAAAAAATAACTTAAAACCGGGATTCCAAAGGGACCCTGTCCCTTTGGTGGGGGCTACGGGGGCAAAGCCCCCGCAACCGCCTAAGCCACCGGCACCGGAGCCGATCGCGAGATCTCGCCGTCTACCTGGAAGGAGACATTGAATGCCACGGACCCATCAACCGGAGCCGGCATTTCCACCGACGTGACGATCGCGAAAAACTCCTCGCGAGCACCAGAAACATACTGGTCCGAAGGTTTTTCCAGCGTCCGCCGGACATAGACCCGGAGCCCCTGCTCCATGGCCGCACGAACACACGCCGCACCGGGGTCAAACGCCGAATAGAGACCCTCTGCGGAGAACTCGCCATTTTGACCGGTTTGGAGATAGGCAGTCGACAGATGATCGAAGGTATCGATTTCCTCTGTCTCCACCGACTCACTTAGATCGGCGCTTGTTCTTAGGAGCGATCGCACGGGAAACGCCGCCGCCGCCGCTGCCGGGATTTCTTCCCCGAGAGGAAGCACCGTTAGGGAAGAGACACCCGCATCGGCATTTTCATCAATGACCGCGAAGAATTGCAGATCATTTGCGTCGACGAACAACAGCCCCTGCCCTTTGACAAAGGCATTTGTGGTGGGAGCCGCCAAATCAATCGTGGTAGCGCCCTTAGCTGCCGGGGTCGCCCCGATCACCAGGGACTCCGCCGTGGGAAAAACCCGACTCCCAAACGGCATCACCGCGACACACACATCCGTATTTCGCCCCCGCGTCGTCAACTGAGGCACCATCAACCGACCCGCCATAACCTACCCTCCAACATCCGAACGATGAACACGCAACACATACTTCAAACCAAACCGCCAGAGGGACTGTTCGCGATCCAAAAAAGAACAACTCTCCAGCTCACAAACCCCCAACCCAGCCACATCCCCCGCCATCAAGGCATCGATCGCATCCCGCAGCGCCAGGAGACCAAAATCCCCCCGACGTTCTCGGGCAACCACCTGGAGATCGATTGTTAAGACCCCAAGCTGATCGCCATCGAAGGACAGGGTTGGCTCCCAGCGCTCATCTGACAGGGCAACCCAAACCGAGCGATCGCCCAGGGGAGTAGCCCCATCGCGATCGGGCCAAGGACGGACCCGACAAGCGTGCGAGGACTCGAGGGGTTTTAGGAGATTGATGATTGCCCCTTCGATCGCCAAGCGAGACACCGGCATAAACGGTCCCCCAAGCCAACAACACCCCAACCCTAAAAGCGGGAGCAAAAGGACGGTAGGGGCAACTCTTTGCAACCGGGATTCTTAAGGGACGTTGTCCCTTAAGTGGGGGAGTGGGGGCAAAGCCCCCGCAAGTATCAAAAATCACTACCAAGAAAAAATCCAAAATATATCCTGTGGATCCGGTTTTGCCAGTCATAGGGTGAAAGAAGGGATGAGGGGTCAGACCCCCTTGACCGTAAAACCACTGAAACCAGGACCATGTGCACCGCCACACCTCTCACCATTACTCTCAACCGCCTCGCGATCGCAGCCGTAGCCACCATAGGCACCCTAGCGATCGCGCCCATTGCGTCTGCCGGGACGCTCATCCGGAACCCCGCCGGCCACGTGATCGGCATTAGCGACCTAACCATCAACGGCATCGGGGGCGCATACAACGTCGCCTTTTTGGGCGGCACATTCGACGAGCACTTCGACTCAAACCAAGCCCCCGGCACCACCGGCAGCGACGGACGCAGGGGCCCCACCTTCTTCTTCAACAACATTCCCGGCGCAACCGCCGCCGCCCAAGCCATCGTCGCCGCCCTAGGCGCTAGCGATGCGATCGCCCCATCCAGCCCCCTCAGCGGCAATCCCTCCGACGCGTTCCTCATCCCCATCTCCATGGGCAGCGGAGCAGAGCCAACGGTTTACAGCGTATGGGACAGCATCCCCGCCCCCACCTTTGACAACGTCCGAATCAGTCCAGGCATCCGCGCCGACGAAACCATCGGAAACGAAGGCATCCCCACGACAACAACAGCCCTATACTCTTGGGCCAAATTCACCCTCGTCGGCAGCGACGACAACTACAACGACTACAGCGACAACGACGGCATGGGCGATGGCATGGGCGATGGCATGGGCGATGGCATGGGCGGCGACTATAGCGACAGCAGCGACACCGTCCACGTCCCCGAACCCGGCGTCCTATTGGGACTCAGCCTCGCGATCGCCCTGAGCACCCTAAGCCGCCGCAAGCAACCCCAATAACCCCAAAAACAAACCAATACTCCACAGCAACGATGCCCTGTCCAAAACCCAGGGCATCGTTTTTTTATCGTCAATTTGCCATCCCGATCAGTCATCCCCCCTCCCCTCAAACCCCGATCGCCGTAACAAACCGCAACACAACACCCCCAAGCGATCGCCCTCAATCCGAGAAAAACACCAAAAAATCAGTACATTTTTATACCCAGCCCCCCCACCCCTTCATCTCCGCCTCATACACCCCCCGAACCCAATAAAGATTCAATGAAGCCTCAAAAATCCTGTGGCGAAACTCGCCCCCCCCCAGCCAAGATTGAACTATCAGGCAACCATTCAACCGCCTGATGCTCCTGCTCCGTCCGATAAATCCGAACTCTCCAAATATGAAACTCTCTACCCTCGCCGCCCTAGGCACCGCGATCGCCACCACCACCCTGAGCACCATCGCGATCGCCCCAATCGCCAACGCCGGCACCCTGATTACCGATAGCGAAGGCCTCGTCACCAGCATCGAAGACCTAGAAATCGTCGGTCGCGGCATCTTCGACGTCAACTTCACCACCGGCAGCTTCGACGACATCTTCGACCCCACCCTCGCCCCCGGCACCACCGACAGCAGCGGACTCATCGGACCCACCTTCCTCGGCGACATAACCGGCGCGATCGCCGCCGCCGAAGCGATCGAAGCCGCCCTCGGAGACACCTTTGCGATCGCAGCATCCTCCACCCCCATCAGCCCCTCAGACAGCTTCCTCATACCCTTTGAAGTGGACAGCCTCTTCGACGAACTCCAGATCGTCGGAGAAGCCATATTCTTGGTCGACCTAGATGTGCTGACAACGAGCTTTTTTCTGACCTCTGACCTCATCGATCCAGACACAGGCTTCTCCACCTCCTGGGCCACCTTCACCCTTGCCGGCGACGATCCCACCCCCGTCCCCGAACCCAGCGCCCCCCTAGGCCTAGGTCTCGCCCTCGGACTCAGCACCCTCACCCGCCGCAAGCAAAACCAATAAACCAAACCCGTTCCGTCGATAAACCACAAAACCCAAAAATAAAACTCTCAACCGTCGCCGCCCTAACCACCGCGATCGCCACCACCACCCTCAGCACCCTAGCGATCGCCCCAATCGCCAACGCCGGCACCCTGATTACCGATAGCGAAGGCCTCGTCACCAGCATCGAAGACCTCGAAATCGTCGGCCGCGGCACCTTCGACGTCACCTTCCACTCCGGCGCCTACGACGACCTCTTCGACAGCAGCCTCGACCCCGGCACCACCGGCACCGACGGGCGCAGGGGACCCACCTTCTTCGGCGACGAAGACGGAGCGATCGCCGCCGCCGAAGCGATCGCCGCCCTCCTCGGAGACAGCCTTGCGATCGCCGAATCCAGTAACGCAAGGCCGCCCGCAGACGGCTTCCTCATTCCCTTCAGTGAAAGCGCTGCAGGAAATGCATTCACCGCAGGAGATCTCGGCATGCGCCCCGACTCCGACTTCCTCATTCCCGACAGCACTCCTAACCCAGACCCTTTCGTTTCCACATTCGTCCTTGGGACCGAAGGATTCTCCAGCTTTGCCCGCGGGCTCTCCTGGGCACAATTCACCGCCGCCGATAGCGACAACAGCGCCCCCACCAGCGTCCCCGAACCCACCGCCCTATTAGGACTCAGCCTCGCGATCGCCCTGAGCACCCTAAGCCGCCGCAAGCAAAATCAATAAGCCCAACAACGCCCGACAGAGCCAAAAATCGAATGCATTCTGTCGGGTCTTGTCAACCGTTTTTGACACCTGAGCTTGGCTCATCAGGAGAGGCCCTCTAGGGTATCGCAACCATTTTATTTCCAAGCTTTAACAAATAGATTAATAGCTTCCTGCCATATCCCTTGCTCTGCAATTAGCTCATCGACAGCTTTTTTATATTCGGCTTGCAAAAGCTGTTTTTGAGTATCAGACAAACTTAGCAAAGGGTTTCCCCTGGGATAAAACTCTTTTTCTATTTGCGTAGAACCATAGTCATCGTCAATTCTGTCTTTCCGAAAAAAATGTTTTTCAATTTCAACATTCTGAAAACCAGAGTCCCGTAAAAGCTTCTTACATTTTTCTGGCGTCCATAAAGGTCTAATAACATGAGGCAAATCGATTCCAAACAAATCCTTACAGATTCTAACCCTTACTTCCGATAAATAAGACCCCTTACTGGAAGAAGTAAATGCCAAACATCCTCCAGGCTTCAGCCAACGGTGGCATCTGTTGAGAAGAGTGGGAATATCGCTAATGAAGACAAGTCCCGAACAACAGGAAATAATATCAAATTGCTCATTATCAAAATCAATCAACTCTATATCTGATTCAATTAGCTCTAGGTTTTGTATGCCTCCAGCGATAACTTTTGCTTTTGCTTGAGCCAACATTCCTGTTGATATATCAACACCAATGACTGAACCTTTATTTTCGAGAAACTTTGCCAAAGGTATTGCGACCAAACCTGTACCTGTGGCGATATCGAGGATTGTTTGATTGGGTTGCGCAGGAACAAAATCTAAAAATCTTTTGGCGTTTTCAGGATGACCTCTTCCTTCAAAATCATAGGAAGTTCTGCCATCAAAAAAATCAATAACCTTTTGTTTGTAATTTTCCCTCATTTTGCCTATACAATTACTCAACTGAAAGATTTTATTTGAGTCTATCGCAAAAATGTAGAACGATAATAATGTAGAACGATAATAACGATAATATGGAGGAACGATAATATGGAGGTCAGTATCCCAGTATTCCATCTCCAGTCCATATCCCAATCTTCCCCCTTTAAATAGTACTATCAATGCAACAACGCCAAATAGAATTCAAAAACGATGCCTCACCCTCCTGAAGCATCGTTTTCTTTTGGATTCTTTTGCCTTCTTTTGCCCCAATCCCAACTCCCCCTCCCTAACCCCATGCTCCGAAATATCCTCACCTTTGCAACCCTAATCCCCACCCTAATCGCCCTTACTCCCCAAGCGATCGCCCAACCCCCGCAGCCGACCTTCAACACCAACGAACAGGGACGCATCACCAGCATTGAGAAGTTGGTGATTCCCGACCACGGCACCTATCGCGTCACCTTCCACAGCGGCACCTACGGCGAGCATTTCACGGAGACCCCCACCTTCTTCGGCGACCCAGACAGCGCCCGCGCCGCCGCCGAAGCCATCAGCACCGCCCTCGGCACCGACAAAGCGATCGCCGAATCCAGCAGCGTCCGCGCGTCCGACGGCTTCCGCATCCCCTACGACGAAACCACCCGCCGCGGCAGCCCCTTTATCAACTACATCGGCGAAGGCATCGGCTTCAGCCCCACCCCCGGCATCGACACCATCAGCAGCGGCAGACAAAGTCCAACCGTTGCGATCGGCATCGGCGCAGAAAGCACGTTTCATATCGTGTCCTGGGCGAAGTTTACCCCGGTCAACTAAAGCGCCCACGCCAGGAACTTACAAAACATCAATAAAAAAAGAACCCCACACAACCCAAAGGGTGCAAGGCTCCCGTACCAAGGAACAGGCACCCCCCCATCATGGCAAATCCGCGGTCAAAAAACTGGGCCGTTTGCGACAAAAAATCCCAAAAACCCATAGAAAAAATGCCAAAAAAAGGAGCCCCGCAAGGCTCCACTCAGGAAAAACGATTCATCCTAATGGTCAATATAGTCGATATATCACCATTGACACGCACGGGATATCACCATTGATATACAATCGAGGACATTGAACTCACAAAAGCCATCTCGAGACGCCTTAACGCACGCCAAATTTCGACAACTGATCGCCATCCCAAACCCGATCGCGCGCGATCGCCCGAGCACTCCCGCCCCTAGCATCAAGCTCCAATAAATCCACTTTTCCCGCCGCGATCGCCTCGAGTCCGCGAATGGCATCATCATAGCGACGGCGCACATCCTCGGAAGGTCGCACCCGATCCAACCGATAGCGCGCAATATCGCGACACCAGCCGACCAACACCCCCGGATAGACCGGCAACGCCTCGGGATCCTCGGGATCCAACGGCACCAACGACTCCAGGGGCAATACATACCGCCCGCGCAAATAGAGATCAATCTCCGCCGACGCCGTATCCAACGCCCCCTGCAACTCCAGCTCATCCACCACCGTGGACGCCGGATCCTCCAAATTGGTCAACACCCCCGCCTCAGCAGGGAACGCCGCCACAAACTCAGCCACCGTCGCATAACTCATCGTCTCAATCCCCCCTCAAAACCGACCTCTAACCCGCTTCCTGGGTTGCGCTCTGGGTAGCGCCCTTCCGTCGTCGCGATCGCCGGCGTTTGACCTCCCCGGTTGCAGACTTAGTCCCAGCCTTCGCCCCAGATTTAGGGTTAGTCCCAGGGTCGAGCCTAGGGTCCAACTGAGCCACCACATCAGCGGGATCCAGCTCAGGGATTCCGCCCTTCCCAGGGGTCATATCAGTCTGAGCAGCAAACACCGCCGCCGCCGCCTCAGCCTCAGCCGTCGCCTCAGCCGCCTCAGCGATCGCGTCCGCATCGGCGATCGCCTCATCCATCGCCCGAGTTGCGATGGTGCGATCGGTCATTAGATCCGGCTCAATCACCGGGACCGGCACGGGCAGGGGCTCAGGATAGGTGACCGGAGCCGTGGTGGCGATCGCCGCGCCAAACTGGATCAAGCGATCGCCCCTGGAAACCTGCAATTCAACCACAATAGAACGCCCGCCATGGGCGCGGGGGTCGACTAAGCCCAACGGCATCCCCAAATCCACCCGTTCAATAATCTGAAAGCGTGCACGATTAATCGCCATCGTAAAATCCCCGGAGCACGGGTTAATTAAGCTACAACGTCCGACAGCAAATACCCCAAGAAGGGCGCTGCCACTTTGATATCAATTTCCCACCCTGTGCGGACCGTGACGCCGCCGCGCAACCCCATATGGGGTTCATCGATCTGTGTCGCAAAACGATCGCCGAACTGGCCAGTCCAAGCAAAACTTAACCCACTTTGGGGGCCACTTAAGCGATCGCTGTAACACAACAGCAAATGATTCCCCCAAACGCGTTGCAAATTAGGGGGTTCGCCCTCGCGTGCCAAATTAAGCCAGCCCTGACCTACTAAGACTTCATCGACCTCCAAAAGTTGCGCCAAGAACGCTTGAGAGACGAGCCCATCTTGACCATCATTCCCATGAAAGGCGCGAACCAACTTGGGATGGCGACGCAGGACAGACCATACTCCCTGACCCATGACAATTTTGTTAGGGCGCATAACCAGGGAATCCATAACACCCAGCAACTTAGCGAGGGGGTCGGAATTGGTGAAATCAGAAAACTGCGCCGTGCCCGACAACACCTCTTTGTTGTCAGCAGGATAAATGGCGGGATCGAACAACAATTCGGCGACGCGGCGTTCATGGTCGAGGGCCATCAACTGGGCGAGATATTCCGTCTTATGTTCGAGGGGACGATATTGACCGGACATGCGATCCAGATCCCGGCGCGGGACATAGGATTCTAGTCCGTAATCCTTAGTGAAGCCCGATCGCTCGGTGCCGCCAGCATCTACCTGACTGGGGCGACTAGTGCGTCCGACGATCGCATTGGGGACCGTGAAACTTTCGAAAAGATCGTACTCGAGATAGCGATATTCGCTGGAGGGGAGCGGCGTCACTGGGGCTGCCAGCTCACCGATCAGGGTGGAATTGCGATATGCGAGAACGATAGACGTTAGCTGCTCATCCGTAGGGAACGGCGCTTGATTACCCAAAGCCATAGGAAAACCTCAAAAAAACCAGAAACGAAAAAAAACTTGAACCCGGGATTCCAAAGGGACCCTGTCCCTTTGGTGGGGGCTACGGGGGCAAAGCCCCCGCCGCGCACCAATTACGCCGTCAAACCACCAGGCGACAACAACACCGGAATAATCCCGCCATCCACCGACGCCGCTTCCAGAGCGATCCCAGCCACACGATTACCCGAAGCCGCCGTCACCGCCTTCCCGTCGGCACCAGCAGTAACCTGAGCCCCAAGAGCGACCGCGCCACCGACCCGGACCTTAGCGACCCCAGTGAGGACAACATCACAACATTCCCCAGCGATCGCATCGACTTCGCGGGAGACACCGAGACAGGTGTCAGTTGCCGCGGTTGCGGCTGCCACTTGTCCTTCGACCGGACCGAGAGAAACCAGAGAATAGCGAGCGATCGCGTCACTCGCCTCAAACGCCTTAACCAAAGTAGGATTAGCCCACATACTCATCACCAGCCCTACGGACCGCCTCCGAAACCGTAATTTTTTCACCCAACGCGGCAGCACCCGCCCGAATCTCGCGCGCCCGCGCCGCCACCTCAAGAGGCGATCGCGATCGGGAGCCCGAGCCTAAATCCTCAGCAGCAAGCCCATCGCCGACGGCGAAAGACACCCCCTGCAAGCGCACCCCCTCAAGGACCTCCATAAACGCCCCGCGGGGAGAAATTTGCGTTTGCGCATCGCCCTCACCAAAAACAATCGGCTGAGCATCGCGCAGGGCCTGAAGGACCACTCGCGACTGGGGGATGAGAAAGGGAGGAAATCCCTGTTGAACCTCGCCCTCCAAAAAGCGAATATCCGCCTCATCCGCCTCACGCACCGCCAACCGCTCCGCCAAAGCCCGTTCGCGCTGTTCCAAATCCAGGCGGCGAGCGTCTAATTCCGCCCGTAACTCCGCCTCAATGAGCGATCGCAACTCCTCGCGAACCGCCGCGCGAACCGTTGCCAGCTCGTCATCCTCCTCAGGAGTTTCAGGAGTTTCCTCAGGGGTTTCCTCGGGCATTTCATCGGGGGATAACTCCGCCGCGAAATAGAGGACACCTTCGTCCGCCGGTTCCGTAAACTCAGGCTCGGCGAGCCCTTTAACGCCGGGAATTTGGACCACGGAAAACTCTTTTAGGGCCCACATGCCCGGAAAGGGATTCGCGGGACAATCAGGGGAATAGAACCCTGCCGACAGTCGCGGCCAGCGGCCATCATTGACCCACTCCGCGAACTCGGGATCGACTTTGTGAGGGACCGCGAGGAGCGATCGCCCATCGAAAGAAAGCGACTCGACGAGGCCAAAATTGCCGCGATCGACATCGTGATTAATAAGAATCGGCGCGACATGGACTTGAGGGTCGTAAGACTCCGCCACCTCGCTTAGCATCTGATGTGAGATCTGCCAAACCGTCCCCGAGCCATCCACGGCCGAGCCCACACAAGAAATTTCAACCGGCGCAACCGCCACAGCAACCATCGCCCGCCCCCGTTGCTAGAAACACAGAATTGCCCCCACCGTAAAACGCGAAAACCGCGCCCGGTAGGGGCAACCCTTTGCAAGCTGATACAGGGATTCTTAAGGGATATATCCCTTAAGTGGGGGAGTGGGGGCAAAGCCCCCGCAAAGCTACCCTTCCCCAGACTATTCGCCCTCCTCCTCCTCCTCAGGAGGCGGAGCTGAACCATCGGTTGGCGGTGCTGCATCTTGTGATGGCTCAGCTGGCGATGGATTCAGCGCTGGGGTCGGAACCGGAGTTGGCTTAATCACCGGCGCATCAGCCAAACAATTTTCCACGCGGCTCCCCACCAGATCAATTTGCCGATTGGCACTTGCTCTCCTCTCGTCAGAATCTGCTGATCCTATATCCCTTCTGATGCTATTCAAATCCTCAATACTCTTTGAAATTGTTGCTCTATTATTAGAAGAACAAGCATTAGTTTGAAGAGCGATCAAACGCAATCTTAAAACCTCAAACCGTATATTATTGTCTGTACCCACTAAAGAGAGGCTTTCCGCATCCGCAAGGGCCTGCTTGCTCGCCTCAAAAGTCGCCTCTCTATTCGCCTCTATCTCAGCATCTCTTTCTTGCAGCTGAGCCTCTTTCTTCGCCTGCGCCTGATTACTTTCGACTCCCTCTTGGAGTGTTGTAATCGTCGACGGAAGAAATGCTCCCAGCAAAATTGATGAAATCAACAAGCGATTCAAATTTCTCCTGGTCGGCATCCCAATCGACGCCATCGCAGCCGCAGGACCAATAAATGTTCCAACAATAATAGAAAAGAGAATATACCAACCCGTTTCACAGCCAACAATTGGAGTATCGGTTTTGGTCGGCGTTTCAGGCAGAGTAGCAATAGAAGCGGTGGAAACCGGCGAAGGAGAGGAAGTCGGACTTGGCAAGGGAGAAGGAGAGAAGTCAGACGGAGAATCAAAACCACAAACATTTTTTGAGGTAATGAAATTGACTCCTGGATGACAAATTCCCCCCACGAATCCAGCAGCAAGTAGGGGTGACAGTGTCTTCATCTTCCTCAGATCAAGATCGCCTGAGCAGTCCACCTCATCAGGCATATCCTCTTCTGGCTTAGTCCCTTCTGGATCGCCTGCAGTTAACGCCTCTTGCTTAGGCTCTTCCGGATTATTTTCAGTTAACTCATCCGCCATAGAATCACCATTCCTGTGAGATAAGCAGAGGGCAACAAAAGCCCCCGTCAAGCAACCCTTGGCAGGGAGCAATTAAGACTATGCCAGCCCAGCAATGTTTACAGGATCGTACACATCACAAAAAGCTGGACGGACATAGGCTAACAGCGCTCCCCCAAAAAAGGGGAGCATCACCTCACAAACCTTAACCATTCCCCTCCAGGGGCACCGGATCCGAATCCCCGCCATCAAAGGCATCCAAAACAATCCCCCCCGGCTGAACCTCCAACTCCACCCCGGTATCCTCCGTAGACTCTTGAGTAGACTCTTGGGTGGACTCTTCATTCGCCTTTTCCTCCAGCGAATCGGAGCCGACAAACACAAAGCCATCGCCATAGACCTCGCGGACGGACTCGACCGATCGCAAGAACCCCATGCTTGCCAACCGGCGATCGCGCAGAGCCACAGCCCCCAGATCCACAGGACCCTCCAGGAGACGAGAGACTCGGGGCGCGCGGACGGTTGGACCCCAATTCCAGAAGACCCAGGGGGCGATGACTTGGCGATTAAAACTCTCACAAACCAACATCGCATCGGCTTCGACAATCTCGTCCCGGACTGCTTTGTGAACCTGACCTTGGGCGAGGCTGGAGCCGTCGTCGGTGGTCATGGTTTGGGAGAGGATGACCTTGGCGATCGCGCCATCCATGCGATCGATGAGGGCGGGATAATCGGTGGTGGCGGAGCGGGTTGCCTCGAGGAGTTTGATGACGGATTCATCGCTGATGCGGATTGCCTTTGCGCCATCGGCGATCGCCTGGGCTGCTTCCAACAAATCCATGCGTTCTTCGAGGGATGCGCTGGGGGGATGGACGCCGACGACGGTGGGGATGGTGAGGGTTTCGAGGTGGTTGAGCCAGGCTTTTAGGGCTTGTTGTTTGATTTTGACCAACCAATATAGGGCGCTGCCGCCGACGCCATAGGGATCATCGCCATGGGATGCGCCGGAGGTAATCCACCAAAAATTATGCTCTGGCACCGGGACGCCATCGGGCTCTTCATCGGTTACGAGGCGGGGCAATAGGTCGGCACCAAATCGGAAGCGTTGATTGCGGCGCACCTTAATGTGTGGGAGTTGGACCTCGCCGCCGCGGACCTGCCATAGCAACTCTGCGATGCGGAATCCATAGTGTCGACAGCGCAACATTTGTGAGGTAATTTCATCCCACTCGATGGAGCGCAAATACTCGGTGACGCGATCGCTCAATCGGCGTTCGAGGTCGGTTGTGGGTTGGGATTCGGTGCCTGGGGGGATGACCTCCCAGGGTTTCGAGGTTACTGCTAGCTCGCGCTGTTGATAACAGGCATTGACCTGAGAATCTTGGAGGAGGGCATCGTAGACCTCGTAATCACCA
Source organism: uncultured bacterium (assembly GCA_964655355.1). Lineage (GTDB taxonomy): Bacteria > Cyanobacteriota > Cyanobacteriia > CACIAM-69d > CACIAM-69d > CALGDE01. The sequence goes on along the minus strand of CAZZMD010000008.1, from coordinate 66,540 downwards.
TTCATTTGATCGACAAAGATTTGATCGATGGGGGCTAGGACCCCAGCGGGATCGAACGCGCGATCGCGATCGCCCGAAAGCCCTGCTAGCTCGACGCCCGTACGAACCCGTCGCTTATTGAGAACCATGAGAACCACCTAAAGAACAAAGAACAATCAACCGGGATTCTTAAGGGTCCATGACCCTTAAGCGGGGGGACGGGGGGCAGCGCCCCCTCAGAGACTCCGCGCTCCACCGATCTAAAAAAGCGATCGCCCCCCCCTGCGATCGCCCAAACCAAAACCGGACAACCCTGATCGAGAATCCGCCCACCGTCGATCGCGCGAAGCATCGAACCTGAGGGGACCTGATCCTGCGAGGGAGCCGTATAGGGCGAGCGCGTGAGCCCAGAACTGATCCCCATGGCCCGAATCGTGCGATCGCGGCGCTTCGAAGGAAGGCATCCCAGACTTTGTGACCGTGCGTCGGATTGCGGCATGGGAGGTGCGAATGGTGCGATCGCGAGGAATTCTGACGGAACCGGACTCAAAATTTTGCTTAATCAGGATGGCGAGATTGCGCTTCGTTGCCGCGGAAAAAACGACCCCCTGGACCCGCGCCGCACCAAAAGCACTTTTTGCCTGTTCGACGATCACCTCACCCATCCCCGTCTGATCAATGGATAATCTGACCACGCGAAACTTTTTCATGACGCGGCGCAGGTGGTTCAACTGCTCCTCAAACGCAACATTTTTGAGGGAAATCACCTCGCGGGTCCAAAACACATCCCCCACCGCCTCAACGACCCAAATGACCGACCAATCGCGCCGCCGCGCCACATCAAAACCCACAAAACAAACCCCACCGGCATAAGCATCAGGATCCCCCGCCGCGTCCGACTCCGCCGCGCCGATCAACTCCCAGGACAACCAAGCCCCCGCCGCCTCAGTGGGATCGCAGCAAAATTCGCGCCGCCAAGTCACCTCATCGCCACAGCCCGATCGCAACCCTTCAATCCAGTTATTGCGTTCGTCGATGGAGAGCGATCGCCCCAGGACTTTATCGGCTAATCCATCGGCGACGGCGTCATAGATGGTGGTGCGATGCAAGGACCATGGGTTTTCCGAGGACTCCCGCGCCTGTTCCACCAATTCCGCAAAACGTCCGCGGACGCCTGAATGGGACGACACAATCGAAACGCTGCCGCCCCAGGTCATGGCCGGGACGACGGCTCGCCACATTTCCTCGTCCTGGGGATGGAATGCAAACTCATCCAATACCAGGCGATCGCCCCGTCGTCCCCGTCCGCGAAATCCCGATGGACTGCGACTTAGGGCGACAATGCGTTTGCCATTTTCAAATTTTAGTCCGACGGCACCGACGCCCTTTTTTTCATCGAAGCCCAGCTCGCCCAACTCCTGGGCGGCGACGCCATACATGCGGGCAAAGACCAAACAATCGGCAATAAATTCTTTCGCCGTTGCCAAACTTGCCGAGCTAAAAAAGGACTCCACCGCGCCGACTGCCGGAATCGCCGCCCGGACACATTCAAACGCCACCACATAAGTAGCGCCGATACGCCGGGACTTTTCCCAAACGCGAAACCGCGACGAATCCGCCAACCATCGCACCTGGTAAGGCAAAAAATATGGAGCCCTAGGCTCGCCCGTTTGCACCTCACTGATCATCGTCTTGCTCCCCCGGATCCTCCGCGCCATCAGCAGCAACAATCCCTAAAATCGTGGCGTCAATCGTTCTTAGGGTTTCCGCTCTGAGTCCGCCACTTACGGCGGTTTCGACGCCCTTGAGTCCTGCGCCCGCTACCTCATCCTGGAGTTGTCGCACCTCGGCGATCGCCCGCCCCAGATCCAATAATTCCTTAACCGATAACTCCTCGCCGCCGTCGGCTAAGCGTGCGACCAATTCCGATAGGACCAGTTGTAAGCCTGCGCCTGCTGCTACATCTGCGCCCTCGTCCCAGTCGCGGCGTAGCTCTTGGAGGACGAATACTTGATTTCGCAATCGTTGGACCGCCTGTCTTAGGCGTGCGCCGTAGCGTATTAGGGAGCTTTTTGCGATCGCCATCTCCAGATCTTCCTGAGCGAGTAACTCATTGACACGGGCATGGAGTTCGGCATAGCCGCGGAAATTGCCAGCTATGAGGAAGCGATCGATCTCCTCGCGGACATGGGGGGGGAGACCGCAGACCTTGAACCGTCCATCCGCCACCAACCGAGTCATAGGAAACCTCCCTTACCACGGGATTCCAAAGGGTCAATGACCCTTTGGCGGGGTTGGAGGGGCAGCGCCCCTGCGAACCAGTAATTACAGCGACGACGATCGCCCACGTAACTCCTCCCGAATCTCCTGAAAATTCCTTTCGGATCGGTCCGACAGCTCTTGAATGCGTGCTTCGAGTCGCCCGACCCAAACCGTCTCACTGCCGCGTAACTGGGCCACCTCCGTCCGCGTGCGATCGAGCTCCCGTTCAAACTCGCCCCGGGGCACATACTTTCCGTCAAGCTCGCGGACCAAATCAAACAAAGTACTCAACTGCGCCTCCTGCTGATCGAAACGCTCGCGGGAGCGATCGCCGATCCCGGTGAGGTCTTTTTCGAGATCGCGAAACTGATTGCGGAGAATTGCCGTAACCCAACCGACCACGACCCCCGCCGTCGTGACCACCGTGCCCGCCGCCGCGAGAAACAGCCCCCAATCCCAATCCGGGACCGTGGGCGGAGCCGGATTCCCGATCAACAGAGGACCGTGGGGCAGCTCAACCAACTCAACCACGTCCGCGGGAGTCGCCGGAGCACAGTCAAAATCTGCCGAAAAATCTGCCGCCAGATCGACCGAAAAATCAAGCCCAACCACCTCGCACTCCCCGCCCGCCACAGCCATATCCCCCACCTCAACCGTCATCAACTCCGCAATCCCCAAAACCCGCCTGTCTACACGCCCGTCTACCATCTGGCCCCCAAGCGATCGCCCTTGAGAGGATTGAGATCCTGGACCTCCCCCTCGATCGCCTCAACGACCTGTTTAAACGCCGCCTTCCCGGCGGGCGACTCCGGCAAAAATCCCTGGAAAACATCGACACCCAACTCAACCAGAATCGGCATCAACCCAAACACCGCAATCTCACGAAACTCCTCGCGATCGATCCGCCCATCATCGAGCTTTGCCGCCTGGACCAAGCCCTCAAGGCGACGCAACCCGGACAACACCCGACCCGCCTTACCAAAAAAACCCATACCATCCACCCAAGCATCCGCAACAACCAACACCACACCCCCCGACCCTACCCTCAAGCCCCCCGCCGCAGTAGGGGTAAACCCTTGCACCCACTCGTTATCAGCGCCATCATCAGCCCGATCCTGAGCGCCATCATCTGCGCCATCATCCGACCCCCATCGAACACACTCAATCGCCGCGACACCCACCCAATCATTGCGAGGTTGATTGACCGCATTCACAAACTGACGACTCACCCCAAACGCCCGCGCCACCGCCCGTTCCGACCATCCCAACCCCCGCACCAAGCCGCGCATCATCGCCATCCTGCGCCGCCGTCGAAACAACGCCCCCTTCGGCAAATCAATCGGCACCCGTCCAAAGCGATCGCACACCCGAACAAAATGGTCCTGCCCCAAAAGAATTGCAAGGCGATGATCCGGTCGAGGATTTTCAGGAAAAACGACCCGCGAGCCCCCCAAAAACCAAATCAATCGCAGGACGGCTGATCGAGATGACACCTCCGCCATCTCACTCAAAACAGGGCCAAACTCGCGATCGACTGCCAACCGAAACCCAGACTCCTTACCCGTCCCAGAGCGCGATCCAACCATAGCCCGCACCATCTCAGAGGTGTACCGAAATCAACGTCCCCCTATGATGGCGCAGAAACCGAAAAACCGCGATCGCCCCCCCGAACGTCCCCCCGAACGTCCTAGGAAATCACTTACAAATTCACCCTAAAAATCACTAAAAAACCAACCTACCGCCGCCGCGAGCCCAGCCCTCCACGCCCATATTTTGATAAATACAATCCCCATGCCACGCCTTATCTGGGACATGCGATCGCCGCACAAAATCGCGTTCCCTCAACCACTGATCCAGCGCCTCAAACTCCACCCCGCCCTCATAGATCGCCTTCCCCTCCAGGGACTCCCCGCCCACCACCGTCTTCGTGACCTCCAAAAACAGGAGCTTAACAGAGCGCAAAAAATCGCCCGCCCCCTGCAAACACAACAACTCCGCGCCCTGGACATCCAACGTCAGCACATCCACCCCATGGGCCTGCATCCCCAGCGATCGCAATATAGAATCCAAGCGTCGCGTTTCGAGGGATAGCACCTCGCCAGTCAAGCCCGCGCCCACGCTGACTCCAAACTCCGTGGGACGCAACATGGAGCTGTTTTCACCATCATTAGCAGCGACAAAAAAATCGCGCCTCTCGCCATCCTTATCCGCCACCAACGCATTGACACACACATGGTGGACGCCGTCGCGGGCCTTTTCCTCGACCAACTGTTGCAAGCGAGCAAACATACGTGGATCAGCCTCAATCCAAACCACCCACTCCGGGCCAACCGCCTGATAGCCCTCCAACTCCTGCGCACAATGGGCCCCCACATGAACAACCGTACGCACCCGATGGAGCCCCAAATGCCAAATCACATCCCCAAAATACTGAGCAAAATCCATAAAACGCCCTGAAGCACCCCAAAAAAACAGTCACTACATATACAACATGCCCCTAACAGACCAAGCATAGGACAAGCCCCCTCAAACTGGGATTCTTAAGGGACTGTGTCCCTTAAGCGGGGGCATGGGGGCAGCGCCCCCAGACTCCAAAGACTCCGCCGGCCAACCGATCTACTCCACCCCCGGCGGCAATAACAATCCCCAGAACCCCGCCTCCAGCAAGCGATCGCCCACCCCAAACTCCCAATCATCATCCGGCTGAAGGACCCAGGCACGAAAAAGGAACCCCTCCTCAAGAAACAAGCGATCGCCCCAGATCTCCGAATCCAACGGCTGCACGCGCCGAACCCAACCGGGCAGACTATCCGGCACCCCCACAAAAAAGACCTCCCAGCCCGGTAGCGTTTCAATGGGAATTTCTGGGGAAAAATCAAAAATAAACTCGCGGGAAAAATCGGGGGAAAAATCACATTTCATCGTCCATTTCCCCGTCCATTTCCCCGTCGGTCGCCTCATCGGTGGTCATCACCACCAAGCGATCGCAATTGGGGTCATAGGTCCAAGCGGCATCAACAATGGGAGCGATCGCCCCGACATCCTGGACCAAAACCACCGCCGCCATCCCGATTGGTAACCGTCCCCGTCCCACGCGATCGCCAAAGCGTACGCGAACCAAATCCGCCCTCATCCACCCGCGCAGGAGACGCACGCCCACCCGAGAACTCACACCGGCGAGGCGAAACAATTCAACGCCGACGCCCGATCGCGCGATCCGCAAAACATTCCAAAGCCGTTGGGCGCCCTCCCGCTCACGCCCGACCTGATTGGGATCAAATACCCCCCGCCAAGACGGCGGTCGCGGTCCCCAATCCCCAGTCAGTTTTATGTGTGAGGTGGTTGAGCCCTCATTCTCCTGGTGAATAATCCCCTGTCGAATCCACCAATCGATAAAGCCGAATGCGTCGCCGTCCAGGTCCTGCAAACCAACAATTTCCGGCAATCGAGCGATCGCCACGGGTCGTCCCTGTCGAAGGGCAAACCATACGCGCGATCGCAATAACAATCGCAGCGCCTCAGAATTTACGTTTGTGTTGGTAACCATCACAGATCCCCCTCGCCGAGGGACAATTCCCCCGACCAATCGGAGCGTCGCACCCGGATCAGCCCGTTATATTGGGCAAATTGTTCGATTTTTGCGAGCCCGACGGTGAATGCGCCCACCCGTCCCTCGCTCGCTTCCAATACATGTTTCAGGAGGGCATCGTCGACGCCGACCTCACAATTGGCGATCGCGACGGCTTGGGCATCTTCCCAGCTCAATCGACCAAATTCGACCCAAGAACCGATGCGGCGGCGAACCTGAGCTAAACGCGATCGCGCGGCAATTTGTCGATTGATGGACAGGGGACCGCGTTCGCTCATGCCGATGAGGAGGATGGGGACGGTGGTGACATCATGCAAATCGCGCAAAATATCGAGCCCCTTATCGCGGAGTTCCATGACATACTCCGCCTCGTCAATAAAAAGTGGGCGTCCGCTGAGCCCTAGTAGGCGTACGACCTCGTCGAAATTATCGGCTGCGCGGGCGTGGACCCTGCCGCCCAGGCTGCGGCATAGGTCGCCCAGCATAGCGTTAGGGGTCCAAACAGCGCGGGCACGGACGTAGACTGCATTAAACTCATTAGCCGCCATCGTTGCGGCGGTTGTTTTGCCGCTGCCCGTTGGACCGAACGCCAGACCCATGCCCGGCATACCCGGCGATCGCGCGCCGAGTTCAGTTATTGAGCGACGGAACTCACGTAGACTTTGGATTGGAACAATCGATTCCCGCATTTTAGAACTCCAGAAAGGTCAAAAAACCGACAGAGCACCCTAACTAAAACGGGGATTCCCAAACTGGGATTCTTAAGGGACTGTGTCCCTTAAGCGGGGGCATGGGGGCAGCGCCCCCAGAGCAGAGACACCGCCGCTACCCCACATCAACATCCACCGGAGGCAGCCCTCGTAAAACGGGTACCAACCACTGGAAGAACTGATCGCACTCATCGCGCCCAAAGAAAGCAAGACGAAACCGAAGCGCCGCGCGACGATCGCCCGAAAAGCAAAATTTTTCAACAAGGTGGAGATCCTCGTGAGAGATCTCTGACTCCCTGCCGTTCAACCAAAGCGATCGCACCCGCTCCCCGACTTTCGTTTCAGGAGCAAGTCCCAGGGGAGCCTTTTTCTCGGGAATCTCGGGAGGAATATTTTTTGGATTATTTTTGGCAGCTTCCCCAGCGATCGCAGCCCTCCCAGCCTGGGTTAACGCATGACTCTCAAACTCAATCGCCTCCCTCGGAAGAGCCAATAATTTATCGGACTGACGCGATCGCCCGTCTAAAACCTCCGCGACAACATCGACGGACTTAACCTTACGCGCCGCCGCCCGAAACTGCCGGCGTTCCTTGCCCACCTTTTCGCGCTGTAGGCGGTTCGCCTCCACTGCGACCTCCGCACGAGAGATGCCCAAGCGTTCTGGACAGACCGCCTCACAAACAAAAACGCCCATCAAATCAAAAATAAAAACGACCCCCAAATCCGCCGGGTCAAACCGCACCTGCACCCGCTCGCCCACGCGATCAACCAACAACGGCGACACAAACGTCACCCCCTCCACGCGCACCCCTTGCTTCCCGACGCGCCGAACCCCATTGCCCGACGTGGGCGCCAACAACACATCCAACGCCCGCACATCAGAAATCACGCGCAACCGCCCGTCAAACGCGGACCACTTCACCCAAGGGGACACCCCATCCAGCCCCCAGTGCGGCTCATGCAAATAGACCCCCTCCACCCAGCGATCGCAAAACCCCTGAAACTCATCCGCCGACAGTTTCTCGCCCAACTCAACGACGGAATCCCGCTTAAACAACCGCTCGCCAAACTCCGCGCGATCGCGAATCGCCATCCGTTCGGCGACATTATGCCCAGCAAACCCCGGCAACAACTCCAACACCCCATGGCTAAACGTCCGAAAAAAGCGCTCAATATGGGGCTTTTGCCAGGGCTGAAACGGCACACACACCCGATGCTCCACCCCCAAATCCGCCAACACCCGCGTCACATGCAAACTGACAAAATCTTTCCCGTTATCGGTCTTAACCACCGCCGGCACCCCCCACTCCAACAGGCATTTACGCAATAGGAGAGCGATCGCCACCGCCCGACTGGTTTTGCTGACCACAACCATTGCCCGTCGAGAAAACACATCGACACAGCCCAACACATGGAAGCGTCCTTCTTTTAGGAGCACATCCGCCGGCGTTGAATCCAACTCCCAGAGGGCATTCGGCTGATTAATCCCCTCGCTATAGGAGCCAAAGGCAACGCGAAACGAATTTTTAAATTTGGCAGGATTTGTCGCCGCAACAAACCCAATATTTGCCCGCGTGCGGTGCATCCAGCGATTCACCGTCGAGGGTGACGGCAAGCGATCGCGCTCGGAAAAATGGGCCCGAATCGCCTCACACATCAGGGACTTCCCGATCCACGGACGCAACACCAACATGCCCGTCATGAAGTCCAATAGTTCGCGATCGCCCTCAATCGTCCGGGGTTGATTCTTCGCCCTGCCGCCCGCGCGTCCATCCCGCAACGCCGCATACCCCCCCTCACGAAGCCCCTTCTCCCAGCGCTTCACCGACGCCCGACTCACCTTTGGATAAAGCGCCCGCGTTTCTGGGAGGCGAGGCTGGATCGCCCCGGCGTTATAGCGTTCCTCAAACAAATCTTCCGCGCGACGTTTTTTAAGGGATGGATCTTCCGCGATCGCCTCCTCCACAAACTCAGTCATGGCGCGCAGCAAATCGAGACGACAATCCGCCACCGGCACCGGGCGGGCGTTTAGCGTCACTGCCCGACGTTGAGAACCCGGCGATCGCCCGAGTCGAAGCTCCCCGATGCCTGGAGCTGGACGCGGCATCTGTGGAGCGCCCTCAAAAAAGAGCACTTCTCCCTGTTCCGCCTGCGTGACATCTGCCAACTGGGCTAGGCGATCCGCCTCCTTTTTTTTCCAGAAGGCGACACAGGGCGGTTGATAGCGGGACGGCATCACGGCGATGGGGAACTCCAGACCCTTTACGCCTTGACGCTTGCGGCCGCCCGACCAATGGCGCGCCAACTCATGAACCGACTGACGGCGGACGCCTACCGCGGTTGCGACCTCCGGCACCGCCAGAAACATAGAAGACAAATCCATAACCCCTCCATCAGGAACCAAATTGCAACGGGATTCTTAAGGGTCGTTGACCCTTAAGCGGGGGCATGGGGGCAGCGCCCCCAAAAGTACCAACAGGAGCCCAACGCCGACCCAACAGACCCCTCGAACCGACGCATCCTGACATAGCGCCCTGACATCGACCCTGCGATCGCCCAGACATAGCCCTGACATCGTTACCAGCCGTGCGATCGCGGTTCTGACGAGCCCCCTGCCATAGGTCGAGCGATCGCGGGAGAAAAATAGCAAAAGCATCAAAAACATCACGACAATCCGTCCGGCTCCCCCCGAATGAGATTTCAGAATTCGCCGTAAAAATGAGCAATCCAGAAAAAACATAAGCATTCATCCGGGAACCGCAAACGTGAGAGAGAAGAATAAAGCATCAAACAAAACACGAAAAAGTGAAACCAAAAAATCAAATCACCCTGGCCATCTCACACCCCAGGGAAGCCAGAGCCAGAAAGGGAAACTGCTTAAAAACTGAATCTCCCTCACATAGCTCTATTTAAATAACGAATAACTTAAACTCGACACTATTAAGTTAAAACTTAACAAAAGCACTGTCAAGGCAAAAAAATAAGTGAAAAGTGAAATGCTAAACTCGGATCAACGGGAGATAGGAGTGCAACCGCCATGCTCGACGCCGGAGACGCCTTCCACCAGACCATCTCGGTCTATCGGCTGAAAGTAAAAGACATCGCGATCCGCGCGGGCGTGAGCCTAACGCAAACCTCAGAATTCAAAAACAAGAAGCGGCAACTGACGGACCAGAACCTGTTGGCATTAATCAACGCGTTACCGAACGACGCGCGGCAATACTTTTTATCGCTAACGGTCGAGGGGGTAAAGAGCCCGGGAAACCCACTGAGCCGCCGGCACCCCACACCGCCCTAGACCAGGTAATCCGGCACTACAACATCCCGATCAAAACCCTGTCTCAGCGGAGCGGGATCCCGCAATCGACCATCAGCCGTTACCGGAACGGACACACCGACATCGGCAGCAAAAAACTAATTACGTTAATCCGGGCGCTGCCCCCGTCCGCGCAAACCTCATGGACGCTGCTGATCCTAAGCCCCCTGCCGCCACCGGACTAAACCTGAGGAAGAATCCCCAGCCATAAAACGGGATTCTTAAGGGTCAATGACCCTTAAGCGGGGGCACGGGGGCAGCGCCCCCGAAACTACCAACCCAGCCCCCAACCCAGCCATGCTCCCCCTCCGAATCCTGAGTCCCTTAATCCTGGGGGTCCTAATCCTGATCCCCCCGGCGATCGCGCAGCATCCCCACCAACGTCCCCAACGACCGTACAACCCAACCCAAAGCCCCTTCAGCCCGAGCCGTCCAACCCTTCGGCAGCGGCAGCAACAACAACGCAGCCCCCAACATCGCCAACTGCGCCAACAACAACGGCACCAACAACAACTACTGCAGCAACAACAAACCCGCCAAAACCTCCAGCCCCAGCAACAGCAACACCGCGATCGCGATCGCCAGCAAAACCAACAACAACAACAGCGCCAGACCCTCCAGCACCAGGAACAACGGCAAAACCTGCACCGCCAGCAGCGCCATCAAAACCAGCAATAAAACCAGCCCCCCAACCGCCGCAAGATTAGATCCATATATACGCGCGCGAAACCCAGCGATCGCCCCATCGACAATAGGGAATCCCGGCCGCGAAACCCGCCCTTCATAGGGAGAGGGATTTGCCACGATTCATTTAAGTCCACCGGTCATCTAAGTCCACCGGACCTACGACCGGATCCAAAATCCAAAGATTCCCTACATTCCTCACACACAATGAACTCTAATTCCAATGCTTCCGTCTCCTCGACCCGCCTTACCGGGACCACCCGCAGCATTCGCCGCCTCGCAGCTCTGGGTATCGCTTCAGCCCTCCTGGTAGGCGGATTGGGACATCGATCGCTCGCCCTTGAAAGCGCCCCCATCGAGGCATCCCAAGCGAGCAATGCCGTAACAGCACTGAAAGCAGCCACCAAAAATCGACAAGGCAGCTTCCGCGACGTTGCCCATCCCACCTCCGGCTCCGTCACCGTCGTCAAAGACGGCGACAAGCCCCATCTCCTGCTGAGCGGCGACTTCAAAACCGACTCCGGTCCCGCCCTAGAAATCATTTTTTATAGCGAATCCACCGTACCCACCAAGATTGAGGGCAAAGGCGAATACTTCCGCCTAGCGAAACTGCGGAAAGTGCGAGGCAGCGATCGCTACGCCCTCCCCGAGAACTTCGAGTTAGGGAAGTACCAGAGCGTCGCCATCTGGTGTGAGGAATTCGATGTGACCTTTGGGTATGCCCCCCTGCAATAACCCTCCGCCCGTCAACAATCCACAAAGCTAGCGTCATCCTAAAAGGCTTAGCTTTCACCAGAAAAGTCTTGGTCACCTCAAACCGTGGCCAAGACTTTTTTTATGTTTTCAAGCCTATTTCTCAGCCCGTCTTGACAGCACCCGTAGGTTATAAACGGCTAAAGGACTTATAGAAGGGCTTTAGCATTTATGAGCACCACCAGTTTTGATCTCTTTTGGCAAGGCGATCGCGGCTACTTTGCGATCGGAGAATTTTCCTACGACTCCGAACTCAACGGCAGCCTCATCACCCGCGATAACCTAAGCGACCTAAAGCTATCCTTCTTTGATCCCAACAGCTTATTGGTAGGGTACTTCGACTACGACTTCCCCCTCGACACAGACAACGAATTTCTATTCACCTTCGACTCCAGCACCCAAACCCTAATTCAAACCGGCAACTTTGATGAGCCCGACGGACTAGATCTAGGCATCAACTTCAGCACCGAAACAGGCCTAGACTTCATCACCTTCTTCGACGAAACCAACACCCCCCCATCCGTCGAGATCAACCTAGACTTAATCACCGTTCCCGGCTCTGACGATGATCTAATCGAAATCGACGCAAGAGGTCCCGTCGAAGTCTTTCCCAGCACCACCAGCGCTGACTTTTTCTGGACCGGCGAGGGCGGCTATCAAGCCTACGGCAGCCTAATCTATCCCGAAGCCCTCGACGGACAACTCATCACCCGTGACCAGCTCACCTTTACCGAACTGTTCATCACCGATCCCAACGGCACCCTGATTGGGGACTTCGCCTACGCCCCCCCCTTTGCCGCCACCGACGAATTCCGCCTCACCTACAACTCAGCCACCGGCGAGATTCTACAATCCGACAACTTCGACACCCCCAACGGCTTTGATCTGGGCATCAACTTCGCCACCGAAACGGGACTAGACTTCATCACCTTCACCAGCACCGACGACAGCGGCGCAAGCAGCACCAGCATCAACCTGGATGAAATCACGATCGCCGGGGATGACGTCACCGGCCTCAACGAACTAGACGCAGGCGGTCAACTACTCACCGTTCCAGAGGACACCGATCGCGACACAAACTTCACCCTCGCCGACCTACTAGACGCCGACTTTTATCTCGCCAATAACCCCGATGTCAGCGCCGCGATCGCCAATGGCATTGTCCCCGACCCCCTAACCCACTACACGGAAAGCGGTCAATTCGAAGGACGCGATCCCAACGCCGCCTTCGACGCCTCGTTCTATGTGGAAAGCAACCTCGACATCGCAGGATTATTGCTCACAGGGCAGCAAGGCATTGGCGACCACTACGTCAGCGTCGGCCACCTAGAACGTCGCCCCATCGCCCCCCTCTTCGAAGACCGCGCCTACCTCTCCAACAACCCCGATGTCCTCGCCGCAGTGCGTTCAGGAGGCATCGCCAGCGCCGGCGAACACTACTTTAAATTCGGTCTTGCAGAAGGACGCTCAGCATTGACCACCGTCGATTTATCCTAGGGCAGAGCATTATTTCCCGAACGCCCCCATGGATCGACCCCAGCGCGATCGCCCCCTGCAAACCATTTTTATAGAGCGAGGCTATGACGACACCCTCCCCCTAGACGCGGTATTAGCGCGATCGCAACGGGGGGAATGGTACTTTCGACGCTTGGATCTAACGGAACATCAACTCAGCGGCCTAAATTTTCGGGGAGCAGACTTTAGCTACTGCCACGCCCCCCGCTCCAACTGGGCATCCGCCTATCTAGCGGGTGTCCGTTTTTGTGGAGCAAGCTTAGTGGGAGCCGATCTCCGGGGAGCCTATTTAAGGGGAGCCGACCTACGATCGCTCGATCTCCGCGGCACGGACCTACGAGGAGCCGACCTCTCCCAAACTGATTTGCGAGGGACAGATTTTCGAGGAGCCGATATCGCCGGCATCTGTTGGCACCACAGCCGGGGCGATCGCACCACCCACCTGCCCGCCGGTTTAACGTTTGAAACCTTGGGCATCCAACCCATCCATGCCCACGCCCAATGGACCGGCCTAACCCTCAACCGCGCCGACTTGCGATATCTAGACCTCAGCCAAGCCAATTTCGATCAAGCCCTATTAATACGAGCCGACCTAAGGGGCAGCAACATAAGCCACGCCAGTCTAGAAGACGCACAACTATCGGGAGCCATCTACGACGATCGCACCCAACTCCCCAATAAATTTGCAGCACAGGAAAAAGGCATGATTTGGCTAGGCGATCGCGCCGATCTATCCTCCGCAGACCTCAGCACATTAGATCTCAGCGGCATAAATTTGCAGGGATCCAACCTATCGCGAGCCAACCTATCGCGATCGCACCTCATCAAAACCAACTTACGAAACGCCAACTTAAGCAGCGCCAACCTAAGCCATGCCTACGCCCTAGGCTGCGACCTCACCAACGCCAACCTCGATCGCGCCCAACTCGACGGCATCGACCTAAGGACAGGACGACTACCCTCCGGCAAAATCTATGGCGCCGAGCGATCGCCCTTTGACGCGATCGCCCTAGCCAACGCCCTAAGCATTCACGACCCGAATTTGCGACGTCGTTAAGCGCTGCATCCAGCCCGCCAAATATTCCTCGTTGGCAGCGCGTTCTGCGGGGTCAGTCGAATCCAACGGATGAGGCGCCAACCCCTGAATCGCCGCCGTCGTCACACAGAACATCGACTTTTGAAACGTCTGACAACACTTAATCAAAATATCCCCTTCCTTGCGTCCTTCATCCTGATAAAACTTCAGTAAATAATCCGGCAAATACCGACGCATATCCTCCATCAGCAAAGTAGGAGGAATCCCCGCCGACCCAATCGGTAACGGATCCGCATAAAGGGCTCCATAGGTAAACGTAGACGGCTGAACATCAATTTGTCCCGCCTGAGCATTGTAAGAAATCGTCCCCGGAAAAGGCGTTCCCCGGAAGAAAATCGCCTCCACATAGGGAACCCCCGTATCCATTAAAAATGTCAACCCGGCGGATTCAGGCATTAAATCATAGGTCTTACCGTCAATCTCAACGCTATAGGTAATGGGACGCGCGGCATCCGCCACCAAGCCATTCAAAATATGGGTTACCACATCAGGAATCACCTTAATATTGCCCTTGCCATACTCCTCCGCCAGGGACATAAAAATATCACTCATCACCCGCCAAAACTGCCCCAGTCCACTGTAATAAGCCAACTGCCGCACCTGCTCCAGGGCAAAATCAGGAGAAATCTTATCCATTACCTGAAGAATCAAATTGCCCTTCTTCTTCGCATCGATCGCCGCCTGAGCATTCTGCTTAAACGCATCGGTATCCATATAATCATCCAGCCCCCCGCCCCCATGCCAAAGCATCCCCTTCATGCAATATTCAGCATATTCATAGTTAATGCGATCATGCTGAAGATGACGCCACAACTGAGACCAAGACACCTTCCCATTGAAATATTTAAAGAACGGAAAAAACTCTAAAAACGTATTTTCAGCAATATAAATCAGGTTTTTAGAATAGGCATCCAAAACAACCCCATAGCTGTCCAGAATCCCCACCACCTCCATCACATTCGTGGGCGAATCCTGCAACAATGCATCCCCCGCAAACAGATTTTCGATGATATCCGACAAAGGCAACGACGGCTGATTTTGGGGCGCGGACGGCGTAGCAGTGGTCATGGGAAATCTCCAGCGATTATCTAGAGGATCTGGGTAGGGGTCACGAAAACACAGAAAATTGCAGCATCAAATTGCAACATCAAGGGGAAATCACAAGTTAGACACCAAGGCTAATTCCTTCAAATAAAGTGGCGATCGCCGACGTTGAAGAATCGCTCCACATCACCAAGAACTGGGGCACTATCCCAAAAACAACAATCGGGATAGCCAGAGCGATCGCCGGCGTCCGTTCGGACCAACCCACGGCCGGCAAATGAGCCGTACTTTCATCCAAACGCCCCAGGAACGTGCGGTTAATCAGGATCAAGAAATACACCGCCGTCAGCCCCGTCCCCAACATGGACATCAGGGTATAGATCGGGAACACCGCGAAACTGCCCTGGAAGATCAGAAACTCAGCCACAAACCCCGCCATACCGGGGATCCCGCTGCTCGCCATCACCCCCATAATCATCAGAATGCCAATCAACGGCAACCCCCGCTCAGGATTAAACAACCCCCCCAGCACCGACAGCTCACGGGTCCCAGTCTTCGTATAGACAATGCCCACCAGCAAAAACAGCAGCGCCGAAATCAGCCCATGGGCCACCATCTGACACTCTGCCCCCATCAAACTCTCAGGGGTCGCCGCCGCCGCCGCCAACAAAATAAACCCCATATGCCCCACCGAGCTATAGGCCACCATCTTCTTCATATCCCCAAGGGCGATCGCCTGGGAAATCGCCGCAAACGCCCCATACAAAACACTAATGGTTGCCCAAAGCGCCAAGAACGGAGAAATCTGATTCCAAGCCGCCGGAAATAACTGCAGCCCAAACCGCAGAATTCCGTAGGTGCCCAACTTCAACAGCACCCCCGCCAACAGAACCGAAATCGGCGTCGACGCCTGAACGTGAGCATCCGGCAACCAAGTATGCAGCGGCACCAACGGCGTCTTAATCCCAAAACCCACCATAATCAGCAGCAGCAAAACAAGCTGACTGCTCGCCGCGATCGCCCCACCCCCTTGCCCAGCGGTAAAGTCTTGAAGCACATCATAGGAAAAGGACGTAAAGCCAGTGCTGGCAGCCAAACCCAGGAACGCCGCGAGCAGCAAAATGCCAGAAATCGCCGTATAAATCAGAAATTTCGTGGCAGCATACCCCCGACGCACCCCACCCCAAATCGCAATGAGGAAATAAAGGGGAATCAACTCCAACTCATAAAACAGGAAGAACAGCAGCAAATCCCGCGCCACAAACGCCCCCGTCACCCCCGCACACAACACCAACAGCAACGAATAATAAAACCGAGGACGCTGAATATCCGGCTTCGTACTAAAAATCGCCACCCCCATCAGCAACGTATTCAGCACCAACAGCGGGAACGACAACCCATCCACCCCCAGGTGATAGGCCAGTCCCAACCCCGGAATCCACTCCATCGACTCCGCCAACTGCCACCCCGACTGAGTGATATCAAACAGACCGATCGCGATCGCCGTTGTAATCACCAACCCGATCCAAGTGGCGATCGCCCCTTTGCGAGCCTGCGCCGCCGACAACTCACCGGGAGCAAGACTGATAATCAGCGCCCCCACCACCGGAATCCAAATAAAAAGACTTAAAACCATAATTTAGTAAATTAATCGCCCCTACCTAACAGTCCCAATCGCCTAAATAAACAGCCGAGAACATCCCCCTAGAACTGAAGCTTCAGTAGCGAAATACTCGCGATCGCCGCCAGAAGGCTAACCCCCAGCAACAGCACCAACACATAAGCCTGCGATCGCCCGGTGGTGCTATATTTCAGCCCCTCGCCCCCCATCAGCGTCGCCAAGCCCACCACATTAACGGCCCCATCCACCACAAACCGATCGGTCCAGGCAATGAGCTGAGCAAACACCCCCACCGTCGCCGCGATCGTCCAGCGATAGATCTCACCAATGTAAAAGTCATAGGCAAACAAATCCTGGAGAGGCTTCCACGGCAACGCCACCGGCCGCCGCTCCTTCCGGAGATACAACCAAGCCCCCGCCGCCGTACCGGCCACCCCCGACAGCACCATCAGGGTCAAATACAACCCCGCCCGGTCATGGGACTCCGTATTCGCCAGCGAATAACTCAGGGACAACTGCCAACGCTCCATCATCAACGGCACCAATAAATTCAGCACCACCAAAGAAATCATCGGCACCGCCATCGGCCACGGCATCTCCGGCGCCCGGCGCGTCTTCAGCGTGCGATCGCCCGCAAACACCAACCCATACACCCGCACCAAATTCAGCGCCGACAACGCATTAACGATTAAAGCCAGAGCCACCGTCCAATCGGGCAAACTCGCCTCGCACATCCAGCGATGCATCACCCAAAACGTCCCCAACGGCACCAACCCCACCAACCCCAACGCCCCCGTCACATAAGCCAACGTCGTCGCCGGCATCGATCGCGCCAAGCCCCCCATCTCCCGAATATCCTGATTATTCGTGGTCAAAATCACCGACCCAAAACTAATAAACACACTCGCCTTCCCCAACCCATGGGTCAGCAACAGCAACAACGCCAAATCATGCTGCTGAAACCCCACCGCCACAAACACCAACCCTAAATAAGCACTCGTGGAATGGGACATCGTGCGCTTAATATCCACCTGAGCGATCGCCACCAACGACGCCCCCACCGCCGTAATCGCCCCCAAAATCACCGCCACATCCAACGCCACCGGCGACAACGCAATCACCGGCATCATTTTTACGAGCACATACGCCCCACAACCCACCACCACCGAATTCCGCATAATCGACGCCGGATTCGGCCCCTCCATGGCTTCGTCTAACCACAGATGCAGCGGAAACTGCGCGCATTTACCTAACGGTCCCGACAACAACGCCAACCCCAGCAACGTCGCCTGCCACGGCACCAACGGATCCGTCGCCGCCCAAGCCTCCAACTCCACAAAATTCAACGTCCCCGCCAACGACGACACCGCAATAATGCCCATCAGCATCAAAATATCCCCAACCCGCTTCGTCCAAAACGCATCTCGCGCCGCCGACGGCGCCAACGGCTGGGAATACCAAAACCCAACAATCAAATAGGTCGACAGGGTCAACATCTCCAACAGGGCATAGCTGAGCAACAACGAATCACTCAACACCAACCCCGTCATCGCGAACCCAAAAAAGCCCATCAGCCCCGCAAACCGGCCCATCCCCCAATCTTTTTCCAAATAACCCAGGGCATAAAACTGCGCCAAAAACACCAACAGCGCAATCAACTCCATCGCCCCCACCGTCACCGGCGCAATCTCAATACTGAAATCCAGCACCAGCCCGCCAACCCGCAACCAAGGAAACTCCACATAGCGAACAGGACGCCCCAGGGCCGTAAAAAACGCCACCGCCCCATGGAGGCAAGCCAACCCATTCGCAATCAAATTAATATAAGCCGGCAACCGAGGCCCCTGCCCCCGCAACGACGCCGTCGACCAAGGCAAAGACGCGATCGCCCCCAAGAGGCAATAACAAGGCGCCAACCAAATCGTATTCAGGAACGCCGCCTCAAGGGCAGTGGCCATAGTCGAAAAACTATCCATATCTATCCGTATCTCCCCGTCCTGGCCGGGATTAATCACAACGGCCCGCAGAGTCCAGAGAAGCGATCGCCCCACGACAGCCCACTCCCCTTACCCCAAGCCGTTTTCAACGCCCCATTGCATGGCAAATGTACCCCAAATATCATCAACCACCCCTCCCCCAAAACTGAGAAATCGTTAAGGATCTTGATGATTCTCCACAGCCGCTTCACCCTTCCCTTAACTTCATCCAAACCCCAGCAAAAGCAATGCCAGCAAAAGCAATACAAAAGCAATAAGGAATCACAGCAATCAAGGGCAGGCACCCCCCCAAGAATCCACCCCTTCTCCTCAGGAAACATAAGTCTGGCTAATATATTTTCCGTAAAAATCGAATCCATTCAATCAGTTTCGTCGTTTTTTCCATAGACTTTTTTCGATACACTTTCAATACTGATTGGGATTAATCAATCTCAAACCGGACGCGAGACAAGCCCCCCCAACAGAAACTCCCCACCGGACATTTCCACCCCTGCCCCCTACCCCAGTCCCGCCCTACCCATGCCTGACTTCTGCTTCGAGACCAGTTGGTTTATTCCCTTCTACCCCCTGATCGGAGGGCTGCTTACCATCCCCTGGGCACCGGGAATAACAACAAAAACCGGCCCCCGTCCCACCGGCTACATCGCGATCGCCATGACCTTGGCGGCATTTATCCACAGCCTGCTCGGACTAACCGGTGCCTGGGGAGCCGCCCCCATCGCCCTAGACGTGCCCTGGTTCAGCGTGGCAGATTTCAGTTTGGCGATCCCCATCGACATTTCCCGCATCTCCCTAGGCGCCTCAGCGGTCATCACCGGTCTCAACCTACTGGCCCAAATCTACGCTGTCGGCTACATGGAAATGGACTGGGGCTGGGGACGATTTTTCACCCTAATGGCCCTCTTCGAAGCCGGTATGTGTGCCCTCGTCCTGTGCGACTCCCTGTTTTTCTCGTACATGCTGCTAGAAATCCTCACCCTAGGCACCTATCTGCTGGTGGGCTTCTGGTACAACCAATCCCTAGTGGTCACCGGTGCTCGGGACGCCTTTTTAACCAAACGGGTGGGGGACTTGGTTTTGCTGATGGCAGTACTAGCGATCTATCCCCTGGCCGGCACCTGGAACTTTCACGAACTTGCCCAATGGGCCCAAACCGCCGACATCGATCCCACCATCATGACCCTAGTGGGATTAGGGCTCGTCGCCGGACCCATGAGTAAATGCGCCCAATTCCCCCTGCACCTGTGGCTCGATGAAGCCATGGAAGGGCCCCTCCCCAGCTCCATCCTGCGGAATGCCGTCGTCGTCGCCGTCGGAGCATGGGTCCTGGTCAAACTCGAACCCGTCATCGCCCTCTCCCCCACCGCATCCATCGTTTGCGGCACCATCGGCGCAGTCACCGCCATCGGCGCCACCCTAGTGGCGATCGCCCAGGTAGACATCAAGCGGGTGTTGTCCTATCTAAGCAGCGCCTACATGGGTCTCATCTTCGTCGCCGTCGGCGGCCAGCAACCGGAAGCCGCGTTGCTACTGGTGATGACCTACGCCTTCGCCATGGCGCTCCTGATGATGGGAGCCGGGTCAATTATTTTAAGCGTCGTCACCCAAGACCTAACCCAAATGGGCGGACTCTGGAGCCGCCGCCCCATCACCGGCGTGTCGTTTATTGGCGGCGCGATCGCCCTAGTGGGTCTGCCCCCCCTCGGCGGATTCTGGGCCCTGCTCAAACTCACCACCGGACTATGGACCAGCCAAGAAATCGCTGGTGTAATAGTTGTTCTGCTCACCAGCGGCCTCGCCACCCTAGCCCTCACCCGAATGCTAGGTCTAATCTTCGCCGGTGAATTCCAAGACATGACCGGTCGAGCCCCAGAGCCCATCTGGCTTATGGTCATGCCCATGACCTTCGGTCTCGGCCTCAGTCTGCACCTCCCCCTCATCCTCTCCACCCTAGACCTACTACCCGCCTGGATGGACCTCAACCTCACCATGGCCCTAGCCACCACCGGCGTCAGCGCCCTAGGACTAGGCCTTGGCATCGCACTCTACTGGATCAACCCCGCCAAAGCCCCCAACGAAATGATCCAAAAACCCCTCCGGGACCTACTCGCCTACGACTTCTACACCCCCACCCTCTACCGCAACACCGTCGTAGCGGGCGTCGGCAAACTCTCCCAAATCACCGACTGGCTAGACCGCTACGTCATCGACGGACTCGTCAACATGGTCGGACTCGCGTCCCTGATCAGCGGCGGCTCCCTGAAATACGGCAACACCGGTCGCGCCCAAACCTACGTCCTCACCATCGCCATCGGCACGATCGCGATCGCCCTATACATCAACTGGTCAGCCCTACTGGCCCTACTGCCCCAATAACCCCCCCAGTCCGTCCTTGCGTCCCCTAAATTCCCTACCCATCCCTCCCTCAAACCCATGCTCAGCGCACTGATTTGGATACCCATCGCCGGGGCGATCGCCATCCTGCTCCTGCCCCTCACTGGTCCGAAGGCAAAAACCACCGCCATCGCAGCCGCGATCGCCCCCCTCGGCTGGAGTCTATACCTCTTCACCCAATTCGACCCCAGCAACGCCGGGTTTCAGTTCCATGAATTTCTGCCCTGGCTGCCCGCCCTAGGCTTGAACTACGACCTCAGCCTAGACGGTCTATCCCTCCTGATGGTGGGACTCAATGGGCTATTGACCCTCGTCGCGATCGGCAGCACCGACGCCAACATCAACCGCCCCCGGCTGTTTTACGGACTCCTACTGTTGGTGAGCGGCGGCGTCGCCGGCGCATTTCTGGCCCAAAACCTCCTGCTCTTCTTCCTGCTCTACGAACTGGAGCTAGTGCCCCTATACCTGTTAATTGCCATCTGGGGCAGCGACGAAAAGCGGGCCTACTCCGCCATGAAATTCCTGATCTACACCGCCCTATCCGGCGCATTAATGTTGGCAGGCTTCCTCGGCACCGCCTGGTTCAGCGAAACCAGCGACTTTACCTATAGCGCCATCCTGCACCACAGCCTACCCCTAGAACTACAACTCGGCCTCCTCGCCCTACTCCTGATTGCCTTTGCGATCAAGATCCCCCTTGTCCCCTTCCACACCTGGCTCCCCGACACCTACGTCTCCGCCTCCACCCCCGTCGCCATCATGCTCGGCGGCGTCCTCGCGAAACTCGGCACCTATGGCCTCTTCCGCTTTGGTCTCGGTCTCTTCCCCGACGCCTGGGCCGTCATTTCCCCCTACCTCGCCATCTGGGCCACCATCAGCGTCCTCTACGGCGCCATCACCGCGATCGCCCAAAAAGACATCAAACGGATGGTGGCCTACAGCTCCATCGGTCACATGGGTTATGTGTTGCTAGGGGGCGCAGCCATGACCGACCTCGCCCTGACCGGCGCCGTCAGCCAAATGGTGTCCCACGGTCTAATCCTGGGGCTGCTGTTTAATTTAGTCGGCATCATCGAAACCAAAGTCGGCACCCGCGAGCTAGACGTCCTCAACGGCCTCATGAACCCCATCCGCGGACTGCCCCTGGTCAGCGCCCTCCTCGTCCTGGGCGGCATGGCCAGCGCCGGCATCCCCGGCCTCGTCGGCTTCATCACCGAATTCCTTGTCTTCCAAGGCACCTATCGGATCTACTCCCTGCCCACCCTCTTATGTGTTCTAGGCAGCGGCTTAACTGCGGTCTATTTCGTGATTTTGTTAAACCGCACCTGCTTCGGAAAGCTGGATAATGCGATCGCCTACTTCCCGAAAGTGCCCCTCACGGAGACCCTACCCGCGATCGCCCTAGCGGCGTTGGTGTTCTTCCTCGGCATCCAACCCCAATGGCTCGTCCGCTGGGGAGAAACCACCGCCACCAACATGGTCGCCGCCCTACCCGCCGCCCCAACCAACCTGGATAACCTAGCCCCCCTAGAAATCGCCAAACTCCCCAGCCCACCCGAGCTTCCAAGCCCCTAGGTTTTTAGGTTTTATTTACTCCCCTCCCCCCCGTCCATTCCCACTCGTCCATAACATCCCCCCTTAATCCTCCGCACCATGGCGATCCTCACCGAAAACAAAACCGTAATCCCCCCCTCCACCCACCCCTACGCCGACATCATCCACCGGCTCGAAGCAGGGGGCTCCATGCTGCCGGACACCCCAGACAACCTGAAACAAATCATCGGCATCTACAAAGCCTATGCCGTCCCCATGGACTTTTATTGGCGGGACCTGCTCTACATCGCCGAGCGCGTCTTCCTGAACCCCCTGCCCGCCTTTAAATATTTCCTACCGAAAACCTACCTAGACCTCCCCAACCACTACGCCGGAGACACCGCCGACCTGCGCATTTGGCGAGGGGAAGCCGGAGCCCATCCCGAACTGCTGGACTTTATGGACAAAGGGGAAGTGGGCAAAAAACTACCCAAACTCTTCCACCACCTCTGGCACGATCGCGTGAATATGGAATTCGCCGAAGCCTGCAAACAAGCCATGCTGTGGCACCAAGGCATGGGCGGCCGCTTCAACGATTACCTGTATACCGACGAATACAAGGCGAATTGCGATCGCGCGATCGCCGCCTACTTCAAAGGCAACCCCCTCATGCTGGGTTTACATAAGCTATTCCCAGACATGTTCTATGAAAAATGCCGGGACCTGTCCTACTACGCCAACCTAGGACTGTTTTGGGAAGTGATGGCCCCCGTCTTCTTCGAAATGTCCGATATTTATGACGAAGGCGGCTTCAGCGGCGTCCCCGACGCCATGGATTTTCTAGTGAATGGCATCTTCGCCGTCGCCGGACGCCCGATTTATCACCATGTTTATGTCGGCGACGAATGCTACGAACTCATCCCCAAAAGCAAAGCCTTCACCTGGCTCTATGAAGCCGCCCTCCCCTACGTCGAAGCGGTCTTTTATCGCACCGCCCCCTTCCGCGGCACCAAATCCTACAACGCCCAAGCCCACGAAGTCCCCGCCGAACAAAAAGATTTTCACTACGGGATCCTGTATGCGGACGTCTTCCCCGTCGGCAGCGCCGGCATCCCCCCCACCCTGCTCATGCAAGACATGATGCACTTCCTGCCCGACTACCTCCTGGACTACTACGACAACTACTGCCGCGGCGACGACGATATTTTGATTCAGCTCGGTATTACGTTTCAGCGGTCCATGTACAACGTCACCTCCGCCGTGATCCAAGCCCTGCGCACCGCCCTGCTCTACCCCCTCGATGACCCCAACCCCGAACACCGCCTGGCCAACCGGCAATTCTTCGAAAGTCAAATGGATCGATTCCTGCGCCCCGAAGCCCGCCTAAAAGCGATCCAGGATCAGGAGTATCGTTAACAGCGTCCGAGGGCCGTGTTCGCGGTCCGTCCTCACACCCCTTACCGTTACTGTATCTCTGGTTCTGTCCTTCTAGGCTATGGCTACGATTGTTGATATTGCTGTGAATACCGAGGGTTTTTCCACCCTAGTCGCTGCGGTCCAAGCCGCCGGACTCGTAGAAACCCTACAAACCGGCGGCCCCTTCACCGTGTTTGCTCCAAACGACGACGCCTTCGCCAAACTCCCCCCCGGCACCGTGCAAACCCTAGTGCAAAACCCACCTCAACTGGCCCGCATCCTGACCTTCCACGTCGTCTCCGGCAAATACACCCAAGCAGAACTGCTCCAAATGGGAGAAATAGCATCCATCGAAGGGGCCCCCATCCCCATCCGCACCGGCTTAAACGATGCCTTTGAAGTGAAAAACGCCACAGTACTCGCAGCGGACATCGAAGCCGAAAACGGAATTATCCACGTCCTCGACAACGTCATCCTCATGGGCTAGAGCGCCCGAATCTCAAGGGTCACAACCCGACGGGACAAATCAATTTGGTTCACCCGTAACAGATTGATTAGTCTGCCGTTATCACTGGGATTGAAATTCACAAACTGGTAGCGGCCCACCATTCGATATGCTTATGGACAAATCTTGACTGATTTGTCAGGCTGACCTAACCAAAGGATTTTGCAAGTCCCAGGGCGGGCTAAGGCTTCTCGCGCATCGGAAGCGGCAAAATCTGTTGATTCTGCCCCTCTCCCCAATGCCGAAGCCGAACTTGCGTCAGTCGATGTTCTCAAATAATGAGAGAATTAGTAGCCGAGATTACCGATAACCCCGCACGGGATCGGTAATTCACCAGGCGGCCGAGTGGCCCGCAGGCAATGGCGACCACAGGTCCAAGAGAATCACAGAAAACTCATCCTTTAGACCCAGAGGAGTTCGACGAAATGCCTATCGCAGTTGGAATGATTGAAACCCGTGGCTTTCCCGCCGTTGTGGAAGCTGCTGACGCCATGGTTAAAGCGGCTCGTGTGACCCTGGTGGGCTACGAGAAAATTGGTAGCGCTCGCGTCACCGTTATCGTCCGTGGCGACGTGTCTGAAGTTCAGGCATCCGTCGCAGCGGGTAAAGAATCCGTTCGCCGCGTTGACGGTGGCGAAGTGGTTTCCACCCACATCATCGCTCGCCCCCACGAGAACCTGGAGTACGTTCTGCCCATCCGCTACACCGAGGCGGTTCAGCAGTTCTCTGAATAGGCGATCGCCCGCCAACGGGAACAGGCAGCGTGAATAAATCGGTTAGTGCGTACCGCCCTCCGAGATTCCCACCAAGACCGTTGGCATTCAGCTCTGGGCCTTTGGCTGGTAACGCCCTTGGGGTCACACCAGCCATTCCCGCCCATTGAGCCCCCACCGCTCATCCCTGAGAACAGCCGCGACATCCGCCGCCGGGGCGATTGAACTTTACCGAATGCGCTCTTTTCTATTGAGTTCCACTCAGACAGAGAAGCAGCATAATCAGCTTTCATTAAGATTCTTAGTTTGAGTAAAACGATTATTTGAGCCAGGGCTAAAGTGCTCTGACTTTGTCCCATCATGGGTTCAGGTAATCCCTGTCGTGAAGTTTAGTGTTATTGGCGTTCAGTGACACACTGACGCAGGTTATCCCCATGCAAATCGCGCAAGTTCGCGGCACCGTTGTTAGCACCCAAAAAGAGCCCCGCCTGCGAGGTTTGAAGCTTCTCCTTGTTCAACTTGTAGATGATTCCGGGAACCTAACAGACCGCTATGAAGTAGCGGGCGACGGCGTCGGTGCCGGTGTGGATGAGTGGGTGTTAGTCAGCCGGGGAAGTGCTGCGCGGCATGTGGACGGGGGTGAAGGTCGCCCCATTGACGCTGCCGTCGTAGCGATTATCGACACGGTCAGTGTTGAAAAAATGCGCTTATACGACAAGCGCCAGGCAGAGCGGTTGCTGTTGCCCGAATCTTAAAGGCAGGGAAACACGATGCAAGTCTCACGATCAGGTTCCTCAGTGGCATCCCGGTCGAGTGGTCCATCCATCCACTCGTCGGCATCGGTCCATCGCTTCTCCAACGTGGTGGGACCCGTCACCATTGGGAAGGGAGCCGTGATCGGACCGGGAACATCGGTCCGCGCCGAGCCCGACACCCCCTTTCATTTAGGTCAGCAGACCCAGGTGAACGACGGGGCCGTGATCCATGGCGTGGGAAACGGGCGCGTCCTGGGGGATGATGATCGGGATTATGCGGTTTGGGTGGGCGATCGCACGGTGATCAGCCATCTCGCCCTCGTGCATGGTCCGGCTTACATCGGCGCAGAATGTTTCATCGGGTTCCGCTCGACAGTCTTTAATGCCCGTCTTGGAAATGGCTGTATTGTCATGATGCACGCCCTGATTCAAGATGTGGAAGTTCCGCCAGGGCGGTTTGTGCCATCGGGATCGGTGGTATTAACCCAAGAGGCGGCAGAAGCCTTACCCACCGTACGTCCACAGGATCGGGAATTTGTGGCCCAACTCCTGGGGAGTGAGCAAGGCGTTAGTCCGGCGTCTGGATACAGTCCATATCGGTCATCCAGCGCGAATGGTGCTTCTGGTCAGAGGGGCGCGGCAGCCAGCCGAGCTCGATCATCTGATTCGTCTCCAAATCCAACCAATCAAACTCAAAATTCTAAGTCCAGGGGGTCTGTGGTGAGCACGTCTCTTAGCCCAGAGTTAGTCCAACAAGTTCGTCAGCTTCTAGCACAGGGCTACAAGGTGACGGCAGAGTCCGCCGATAAACGTCGCTTCCAAACCGCCTCATGGAATAGCTGCGGATTGTCCAGCTCATCCCGCGAGTCGGAAGTCTTATCGGCCCTGGAAGGCTGCTTGTCCGCCAACGGTGGCAAGTATGTACGGCTAATTGGCGTGGATACCGCAAATAAGCGTCGAGCATTCGAAGAAATTATTCAGCGCCCCGGCGATCGCCCCGGTGTGGGCAGCAGCTCCGGCGGCTTCAAGGGTAGCGCCAGCCGCAACGGTTCTGCAGCGGCGTCTGCCAGCGGCAGTGTTGGCGGTGATATTGGCCAGCAGATTCAACAGCTCATTTCCCAGGGCTACGGCATTTCCCTAGAATTCACCAGCCGCCGTCGCTTCCAAGTCAGCGCCTGGACCTCCTGCGGATCCTTCACCAACGCCAGCCCCAACGAAGTCATGGGCGCGTTGGAAAACTGCATGGCCAACAACCAAGGCAGCTACGTTCGGATCCTGGGCGTGGATACGGTCAACAAGCGCCGAGTCCACGAGCAAATTGTTCAGCGCCCCGACGGTCCCGTCACGGTGAGTGGTGGGGTCCGCACAAACTTCGCCCCCAGTGGCGGCGGTGCCGCAACGGCAGTCGGCGGCTTAGATGGTGAAGTGGTGGGTCAAATCCGCAATGCCCTCGCCAGCGGCTGCAAGATCACCGCAGAATTCACCGATGCCCGCCGCTTCAAAGTCAGTGCTTGGACCTCCTGCAGCGGCGTCAGCGCCACCAGCGAATCCCAAGCCATCTCCCAGATTCAAGCCTGCATGGCAGAGCACCCCAACGACTACGTGCGCGTCTTGGGTGTTGACACCAAAGCCAAGCGCCGCGTATTTGAAGCGATCGCCCAGCGTCCTGGCGGAAAGAAAGCCTCTGCACCGGCGGCCTCCTACAGTGCCCCCGCCAGCACCGGCGGCGGTTACAGCAGCAACGGCAATGGCGCAGCCTCCTACGGGAGCAGCCGCCTGCCCGCCGATGTGGTGTCCCAAGTCCAAGGGCTCCTCGCCCAGGGCTACAAAATTGGCACCGAACACGTCGATCGCCGCCGCTTCCAGATCAACTCCTGGAATAGCTGCAAGCCCATCGACACCACCAACAAATCCCAAGTCGTCGCCGAATTGGAAGCCTGCCTAGCAGACCACAGCGGCGAATATGTGCGCGTGATCGGCATTGATTCCAAAAACAAGCGCCGGGTGTACGAGGAAATCGTTCAGCGCCCGTAGCGCGTTTCAACTCGCCTCAGTTCCCAAAATTAATGACCCGGAACTGAGGCGATCGCCCAAGCCATCCCCCCAGTCCCACCGCCCAAATATTCCGAGACGAGTCCTGAGACATAATCCTCCCTTGTCCGCACCCTTAAATTAGGTTGGTCCGTCCATGCATCTGCAGCCCCTCCACCCCATTAGCCATCGCGAGTCCTGGACCGCAGGGGAAGTGGCCGTAGATCCGACGGCCGTCGTCGCCCCGGGGGTGCTATTGCAGGCCGATCCAGGGTGTCGCATTCGGATTGGACCCGGTGCCGTCATCGGCATGGGAACCGTTGTTCATGCCCACGACGGAGCGATTGATATTGGTGCGGGGGTCAATGTGGGGGCGGCAGTGCTCCTGATTGGTCGAGTCACCATCGGCGATCGCGCCTGTCTAGGCTCCCAAGCCACCATCATGAACACCGTGGTGAATATGGGACAAACCATTGCCCCCGGTGAAATCATAGGCATTTCCTACGACGGTCCCACCCCCCCCCCGCCCCCCCCCCCCCCCGCCCACTCCCCTCGCTTCCACCCGCCTTCTACACCTCGTGATCGCGCCCTCCCACCCCCCAGCGATCGCCCTCCCCCGCCGACAAATCCCATAGTTTAGACGACGCTTCCAAATCTTGGAATGCGGCCCCCAATTCCAGCCCCACGCCTCAGCCCTCTTCCCATTCGGCTCCGCCCCAGTCGCCCCCCTCAACCCATTATCCATCCGCCACCAATACTCCCTCTCCCCCTCCCCCACCGGGAGGGACCATGGCACGCCCCATGCCCCAAGGGGTGGTTTATGGGAAAGTGCAGCTCGAACGACTAATGCTGACCATGTTCCCCCACCGCAATTCCCCCCCCAGCAACGCCAACAGTGGGGACTGGGAGAATGGAAGTTTCAACAACAATCAGAACCTACATCGGGACGAGTGGGAAGATTGACGAGCAGGAAGATTAGTGGACCGCTTGAGTTAAGGGACGCTTAGTTTCGCCGATTTTTTGATTGAACCAGTCGAGGGTACGATTCCAAGCCCACCACGGATCCGGATCCTGGGCGATCGCCTGCCCTTCTGCACTGCTGAAGTACCCCACATGGCCCCCATGCTTGGTCACCAGCAACTTAATGTTGGGATTGGGCGCACAGGCCGCCTTTAATTCAGGGACCAGCACCGGGGAGAACAGCGGATCATCGGCAGCATACATAATCAGGGTCGACTTGGGGAGCGTAGGGAGCAGAGGCAGGGGTTTACAAGCCTGGTAATAGTCGTCGACCGTGTCAAACCCGAGGCGAGGAATCACCAATTCCTTATCAAAATTCCAAATGCTGTCCGCCCGCGAGAGGGCTTCATCGCTAATTTCACCGGGATGGCACTGCTGAAGCTCCCGGCTCAGATCCTTGAGACCACTGGTAATACGCTGCTCCACATAGCGCCCCAGGGGGCTACTCACCAAATATCGCAGCGATCGCGTCGAATCCAAATTAGGGCATACGACACTGGCCCCTCCAACATCATCGGGATTGAATTGGCGCAGGGCCCCGGTCGCCCAATCGTCGAGACTCGCCAAATAGTGAATCCCCCATAGGGCAAGCTGTCCCCCGAGGGAGTAAGCCGCGAAGAAAAGGGGAGCGGGACAGCCCAAAGCCTGAGCTTGAGCCGCAATATGGATAAAATCCTTACCCTCATTAATCCCATCGGAGGTCAGGGCCGGGGAAAGCTGTCCGGTCACACCATGGGCACGCCAATCAAACAACACAACCGCATATCCATCCCCATAGGCCTTGCGGCGCAGCAATTCCAAAAACCATTGATTCCCCAGCTCGCCAACAATGCCATAGGTACCGACAATCGTGCCTTTAGGATTAGGCGGAATAGAAATTTGCCCATAGATCGGAACCCCATCATCCCCCTGAAACACATGGTCCCGGTGGGGTGGCGCAGGCAAATCGATGGTTGTTTCCCAGGTTCTAGACGCCTGCCAGGCAATATAAGCGGTCATTGCCATGCCATTGCGCAAATACCACGGAGCGATGTAGGGAGGCATGGGCATGGTCTTGAGAACCTGATGATTTTTAGCTTGGATTTTAGGATGACGACAGCTAGGACGATCGCCATTGACGCTTAATCATGCCAGGAATAGTGTGTCCAAACCAGGGGGTATTTGCCGCCCGCCCCTGGAGCGTCTCAGCGGTCACCGTCCAAGTTTCGTCGGGGTCAAACAGAATTAAATTGGCGGGTTCACCGGGGGCGATCGCCGTCATCTCCAAGCCCAAAATCTCAGCGGGACCGGTAGTAAGGGCACGCCACAGGGTCAACGGGTCAAGTTTTTCAGTACTGACCAAGGCTTGCCACAACAAAGGCAACGCCAAAGGATAGCCCAACGTCCCCACCGGCGCTTCCCCAAACGCCACCGTTTTTTCTTCATAGGTATAGGCACAATGGTCAACGGCGATCGCCCCCAAGGTGCCATCCTTAATCCCATCAATCAACGCCGCCTGCTGCCGGGGATGGGGCAACGGCGGAAACGCATGGAAATTAGGATCATAGGGAGCCGCCGGACGGTCCGATCCAACCAACGCGGCATCCCCCGTGATATGCCCCGTATGGGCCACCAACGATAACCAGTTGGTACTCGCGGTGACATTGGGACTGTGACTTTTACCCTGGCGAATCAGGTCCACCGCGCGATCGCTACTAATGCGCATCAAATGTAAAGGAGCCGTATGGCGATCGCCCAACTCCAATAGGGTCGCCACCGCCGCCGTTTCCGCCGCCACCGGCATTTTCGGCAACCCCGCCCGCAACGTTTCCGGCGCCTCAAATAACTGTCCATCCCCCGCCAACTCCGCATTCCAAGCCCAGCAAGCAATAGGACGATTTAACGGAGCGGAATATTCAAGCAAACGACGGGCCAGCACAGGATTAGCGATCGGCCGAGCATCCGTAAACCCGATCGCCCCCGCAGACTGCAACTCCCCCAGCTCAGTAAATTGTTTGCCCTCCCGATTCACAGTCGCACCCGCCCAAGCAAGACACCGCGCCAGACCAGGATTCTCCTGGCGAAGCTGCTGAGTACGACGGTGAAGTTCAAGAAGCTGCGCAGGGGTCGCGATCGCCGGGTTCGTATTGGGCAACACTGCCACATGGCCAAAGCCCCCTGCTGTCGCCGCCGCCAAAAACTCCGCCAGCGACTCCCGCGCCTCAAAACCCGGATCGCTCAGGGTGCTATATAAATCCACCAACGCCGGACCCAGAACACAGCCGGTCCCATCCACCACCGGGACAGACTCAGGCACCGTCCCCGGCTCCGGATCCACCGCCCGAATCACCCCATCCGCGATCCAAACAGACTGTTGGCGATCGCCCAAAGCAATCGGATCCAACACCCGTACATTTGTAATCAGGGCATCTTGAGTCACAGTCAAGTCAAATCCTCGCTAATTCACTCACCCATCCCTATAGGGCACCCGCAGCAGTCTTATCCAAAATCTCACCGGACAGATGATGGGTAATATTCATCGTCTGGAGCATCGGCAACCCATCAATGCCATGGGGATACCCAATCACACTAACTCCGCCATTCCCCTGCTTAAAATTCCAGAAATTCTCCGGACCCAACCCCGTCACCTGACACAACAACGCCTTATTAACCGCATCGTGAGCCGCCACCAACCCCCGCAGCGATCGCCCGGCCACCTCCTGCTGCGCCGCCACCGCCTCCACAATCTGCCGCCAACTAACCGCCACCCGGTCCCAAACATCCTGAAGATTCTCCCCTTCAGGCATCTGCACCGTCTCCGGCTTAGCCTGCCATTGTTCTAACAAACCCGGATAACCCGCCTCAATATCCGCCTCAAACTTCCCTTCCCATAGACCATGGCTAATCTCCTTCATGCCGTCAATCAGGGTCAACTCCATCGGCGGATGATTCTCAAGGATCGCCTCCGCCGTCGCCTTCGGGCGAGACAAAGAACTACTAAACGCCATATCCAACGTCACATCTTTCAAAAAAGATGCCGCCTTCGCCGCCTGCGCTAAACCGTTTTCATTTAAAGGAATATCAATCTGCCCCTGAAACTGCCCCTTCCGATTCCACTCCGTTTCCCCATGGCGAACCAACACCAACTGCGGTCCCCGATCGCCCGACTTCATCTCCGGAATCGGCGTTGCACCCTCCAACCCCGCCAAATGGGCCGTCAAATTCATCGACTCCAACTGCACCGGGTCTTCAAAACCACCCTTAAAATTCAAAACACTAATCGCGCAATTATTTTGCAGCAGAGATTGGTATCGCTCAGCCTCAATCCCCAGCGCCGTCGAAATCAAACAACGATTAATCCCGTTATGGCCAACGATCGCGATCGTCTCGCCATCATGGTTGGTCAAAACAGACTGCCAAAACGCCTTCGCCTGCTCCCGCAACTCCAACACCGGGAAATACTCACCACTGGGCAAATCCATCGAAAACTTGTGAGGCTGCCGCTTCCAAACGGCATAGGCATCGGCAAACTTCTCCTGCACCTCCGCCACCGACATCTTTTCCCACAGAGGCAAATTCACCTCCCGCAACAGATCACTCGGGGTCGGAGC
This sequence comes from uncultured bacterium, assembly GCA_964655355.1. Taxonomy (GTDB): domain Bacteria; phylum Cyanobacteriota; class Cyanobacteriia; order CACIAM-69d; family CACIAM-69d; genus CALGDE01. The sequence continues at coordinate 34,017 of CAZZMD010000008.1, read as the reverse complement.
CGGAGCCCCTTCCACCTGCGCCGCCACAATCTCCGCCGTTTGCCGCGCCCGCTGCAAAGGACTGCAATAAATCGCCGCCAACTTCAACCCCCGCAACGCCTCACCCGCACGGGTCGCCTGCTGCTGTCCCAAATCCGTCAGAACAGACTCATCACACCGCCCCTGAATAATGCGGCGGGTATTGAAATTACTTTGGCCGTGGCGGATGACAATTACTCGGGTAGCCAGGGGTCTGTCCTCCTTAGGATCGGGGTAAAAGAATCGGGGGTAAAGTTGCTCGGTCGGGGCAAATGAACGGTCCTATCGTAAAGCCTGAAGGGATAGCTCAAGCGGACTTGTCTAAGCTGAGCGGACCAGACTTATAGGTCGCAATCATCAACAGACCCCCGATAATCGCAAGATTCTTCAGGAACTGAGTCATTTCCGAAGGATCAATGATGGGATTGTGGAAGACCAACGTCGCCGGAACCAAAAACCCAATCAGCAGCCCAGCACCGATACGGGCCTTATATCCAACAATCAGCGAGACACTGCCCAATAGCAAAAACGCAATCGTGAACGCCGTCACCACCGGTGCAATCGGAAGACCAGCCCCAGCAATAGTCTCCTGAGTCGCCGTGAAATTAGAAATTTTTTTGATGCCGCTATTCAAAAAAACCAGTGCGATCGCAATGCGGGCAATCAACGGAACATACTTTTGCAACACCATGGATCTCCGATAATTCATCGACGGGTGAATACGTGACACTACAGCGAACAAGAACAAAAGCCCCTTAGATCAGTCGTGTAGCAACGCCAATAGCATCAACAAATTTTTAAATACTTCAAGGCCAGATGAATTGTACCGCGCTAGGGGGAGGGAGACGCAGTCGGTTCCGGACTTCCCCCAGTCTCACCAGCCGCCCCATCCTCAGGCTCCCCCTCAAACTCATCCCCAGCCCCAGATCCATCCTCAGCCTCGGGATAACACCGTTGCTTCAACTGCGCCAGAGCATCCTGCTCATCCTGAGCCAACGCCTCCAACCGCTGCACCGCCGTGGTGGCCTGAGCCCGATCGCGATCCTCCAACGCCTGCAAAAACTGATTCGTCGCCTCCTCAGAACTGCCATACACCGTCAGCAACGTCCCCCGCAACGCAACCAAATCATCATCCAAATGACCCAAACCATTTAACTGATCAATCGCCACAGAAAACCCCGTCGCAGCCCGGGCGATCGCCGCCGTCCGCCCCGACACCGCCGACTGAGCAGACTCCTGAACCGTCCGCGCAATCTCGCTCAACCGCTGACACTGCACCGACCGACTTGGAGTACAACCCCCGAGCAGCACAACCAAACCCACCAAAACAGGAGCCACCCAGGGCGATCGCAATGCTTGCATTGATCGCATTGCTTGCGTTGATTGCACAGCTCGCATTAATCGCACCAATGGCACAGAGCTACCAGATCTACATCCAGATCCACATATATATAGATGCACAGGACAAATGCACAGGTCTAAACTTGACATACTCTACCGCCATTCCCCGTTCGGCGGGCATCTCAAACATCCCTGCCCCCCAAAACGCGCCGAAAACCCACACTAGCTATATATATGCCCCCGAACAGATCAACATCAACCACCGGCTTCATACAAACTTCACGGTTTTTCCTCGTATCTTCATAGATACTTCACCACACTCGCCCTAACTCCGCGTCATACTAATAACAACTGAGGGAGAAGGAGTGAAGCCAAGCTCACCCCCTTCCAAAACTCATCTAGTCCTGTTGCCCTGACGTAGTTCGGAATTAAATCAAATGATCTCTAACATTCTCTCCAAAACACTTGCAGTTGCCGCAATCACCGGTCTCAGCGTGATGTCTGCCCCCGCAGCCTTTGCAGAATCCCTAGTTCCCCAAGAAGAAATTGAAGTTGAAGTGGGTCTGGGATGTCTCGAAGTCGCCAAGTGTCTTACCGACTTGAGCGCCTTTGGCATCGAAAGCATCACAAGCCTCGTCAACGTCAGCAACGATACCGCTAGTCGCCTCTTCATTGACACCCTGGAAACCGCGAATGGGTTCTCCAGTGACGATCCCGTCTTCAACAACGACGTCTTTCTAAAGGACAAAGACGTGGGGACCAACCCCATCGGATTTGTTTACCGCCCCTCCACCGATGAGGAGCAAGGTCAGCTTGAAGTCGGCACCTTCGAAATCGTCTTCAGCGAAATCATTCCTGAGCTAGAAATTGCCTTCTTGGACGTTGAGAAAGACGACACCACCGCAGTTTTGGACGTTGTGGGCGAGGGCGGTAGCATGCTGGGTGCTCCCGAATTCATTCCCGACTCAGGAAACGACAGCATCGTGACCCGCACTTACAAAGGCGTCAAGTCGATCATCTTGCAGTTGGGCTTCGACGATCCCGACAACACTGGCGACGGCGTCAGCTTCACCTTGACCTCCGTACCCGTGCCCGAGCCCGGCGCAATCGTCGGCTTGTCCGCTGTTGCGGCAGGCATGATGCTGAAGCGCCGCAAGTCCTCCCAGGCGTAGGTCCAGCAGGTCTAATAAGTGACCGCACGTTAAATTACGCAGGGCATCTCTAGATCGAGGCGAAAGCCAAGAGGGCACCGGGTTGAACAACGACTGTTCCCCGGTGCTTTCCTCATAGAGAGCCCACCCAACAGGGCATATTGCTTTACCTCTCCCGATCGCCCAAAAACCGCGAATCCCATAACCGGAAATCTAGCAAATCAGACTAGCGAGCCAAGCAATCTTCACGGAGCTGGTCAATCTTGGCCTGCACACGGCGGGGGATCCCAAGCATCGCGGTACTAATCAACCGATCAAACTCCCGCTGAAAATGCGCAGCGATCGCCGAATTTTCGACCACCACCAACGTTTCATCATTCGTCCGCGCCCCCGCCTCAGACCAATTTTGGGACCCCGCAATCACCATCCGCCGATCCAGCACCGCAAACTTATGATGTAGCAAATCTTGCGAGGGGAGCTGAGGAACTCCAAAATCCGGAATCGGCGCAGCCCCCCACACCCGATTGCCCGCCTCCACCTCACACTCACGATTAGGACGCGCAACCCCCGCCAGGTCTAACCCCTCACTGTAATAGCGAAAGGCAAACCCCGTATCGATCAGCAAGCGAATTTGAGCACCGCGCTGACGCGCCAGCAAAAGTCGATTCGCCAAATGCTGATCTGAGAACACAAACAGGGCCAGATCTGCCTGCTTCTGCACCGTATCAAGGGCGGTCGCAATCGTCCCCGTCGTCGTATCCCGCAGAGCGATCGCCCCAGGGGCCGGCGCAAAATGCACCGTCAGTTGACTATTACCCAAGCGAATCGTACGCGGCGATCGAAACGGTTTCTGACGGCCAAACTGGCTATCGGGCTCCCCCCCCGGGCCATCCCCCCACATCAACTCAAATTCCTCTTGGAACCAACCGGCCACCGTCGAGCTACTGATCACCAGCAGATGATTCGGATTGCCAAGGGTATGGGGTCGCCCCACATCCCCAAACGTATCGCTGGGGGTAAAGTTAGCGGAACCGGTCAGCACCCGTTGCCCGTCCACAACCACAAATTTATGGTGCATCAACCCGCTGCCCTTGGAGCCGTCAGCGCGATCATCAATAACAGGCACCTGCCCCCGCGCCAGCATCCGCATGGTATCCATACGGTCAGCTTCTTCCGGCGAAACCACTTGATCCCCATCGCGATCGCCCAATTTTTGATAGCCCCGAATCCGCGATCGCTCCCGCGACGGCAATTGTTCTAGGGCTTCAGGGCTGTACGCACTCCACGGCTGCCGATACTGATTTTCCACAATGACCCGCACCCGGACACCAGCCCGATGGCGATTCACCAACGCTTCGGCGATACGGGGGAGGCGTAATTCCTGGACTGCTACGTCTACACTGCGGGTCGCCTGATTAATTTGAGCCGCAATCAAAGCCTCCAGATCATCACCGGGACGACGGATACGGCGATAGGGATCCGTAAATGCGGCGGTCGGGGTGTGATTGAAATAAACCTGGATTTGGGGATCCTGCGGCAGGCGTTTCGGCAGGAAGGGGGAGCGATCGCCTTCAGATTGGGAGACGGGTTCTGGCCAAGTGGTGCTGAGGGCTTTGGTTCTGGGGCTCGGCACCAGGGCACAGCTATTACACAGGGTAAGCAGGGCGATCGCCCCTGTCATCATGGGGTGGATCCAGCGTGCTCTAGCCGTTGTCCCCTTCATGACTTGGGTGAAATGTTGATGATTGATCGCAAAACGGAGAGGGGGGGATTCGAACCCCCGATGGGTTTCACCCCATAACGGATTTCGAGGCCGCCGCATTCAACCACTCTGCCACCTCTCCACGGCAGCCATCATCGTAGCATTTTTGGCTGGGTTTGGTCCCGTAACCACTGGTTTTGGGGGCGTTGCCCCCATGCCCCCACCAAAGGGTCAAAACCCTTTGGAATCCCAGTTGGGGTGTGGTTATAGGGCGTCCAGGGTCGATGGGGTATCTGTGAGGATCGGTTCAGGCAGTTGTTGGGGCGGGACAAAGAGCGCGCCGGTTTCGTCCAGGTTATACAGGGCGATCGCTTTGCTTTCGAGCTGTTTCAATGTGCCGGGATGGGCAGGCTGTTTGCGATAAATTGCAGCCTTGAGGTCCATCGCGTCAAGCAATTCCGGGGCGATCGCCTGCCCGGGCCAGTAGAGCACCGTCGTATTTGCGACAGCGGGAGCACTGAGGAGGGCAAGCTGTTGCGCCCGATCCAGTTCATCCAACAACAGCCATTGTTGCCCATCGATCTTTAGGAGCATCGCCCAAGGATTTTGCCGAAGCCACAACGCTTTAATCCGACCCGCAAAAAATGCATCCTGGGTTTCTGTGGGGATCAAAGTGCCATTCTGAAGCGCGATCCCCGTCGCCAGGGCTTGCCCCGCGGGAGTTTCCAGGATGGGCGATTGAGCGGTAAACAATTGCTCAAGGCCAATTTCACGGGTAACAGCACTCCAGTTTTGCCCCAAGACCTTGGGATCACTTCGTCGATCGCGCAAATGAATCGCATGCTGAATCCGCGTAATCCCTTGCTGACGGAGAAAGGGCAACAGCGTAAAATTAGCCGTGCTGGGATTGCCATCAAAAATCAGCGTCGTATCTTGGCGATCGCGCCCCACAAAAGCAATGCCATTGGGATTCTGCAAAATCGTCACCCCCTGCGCCGTCAAATTACGCTGCCACCCCGGCAGGAACAGAATCAAAATCAGCGCCACCCCCAGCGGGATCAACCGCCACCGCCGCTGCCACCAGGGCCAACGCCACACCATCAACAGCACACCGTAAGCCAAAACCAACTGAAACAGCGAAATCGCCCCGATCGCGATCGTGCTCCCCGGAAGCTGCGCCGCCCCCGTCACCCAAGCATTCAGCCAACTGATGGGATGATGCATCACCGCCGCTAACCCATTTCCAATCACCGGCACCAACCCCAGCGCAATCAAAGCAACAAAACTGCCGATCGTAACCAACACCGTCAGCGGCGTGGATAATACATTCACCCCAATGCTGTAGGACGAAACCTGCGCAAAATAAAAAATTTGCAGCGGCAAAATCCACAGCGTCGCCGCCACCGCCACCCCAATCCACCCCGCCACCAGCTTGCCCACCGGCGGAATGATCGCCGACAAAATCGGCTCAAGCCCCCGCTCAATCGGCCCCGCCGACACCAACACCCCAAACGTCGCCACAAAACTAAGCTGAAAACTCAAATTCTGAATCCACAGCGGATTCACCAACAGCAACACCGCCGCCACCACCAGCAACAACCCCACCGGCTGCGTCCGCTGATCACTCTCCTTCATCAACAACACCGGAATCCCCATCAGCGCCGCCCGCCACACCGACGGCGTCCCCCCCGACAGCGCCACCAACCCCACCAAAACGATCGCCCCCAACCCAATCCTCAGGGACGATCGCAACGACTTCCGCAACCGCCCCACAGGCCACTGCACCATCGCCAACAACACCGACACATGGAACCCCGACGTCGCCAGAACATGAGCCATCCCGCCGCGACTAAAAGCATCTTGCAAATCTACCGGAAAATCCACCGTCCGCCGGCCCATCATCATCGCCGCCATCACCACCCCCTCGGGATAGCCCGCCGCCGCCACCGATCGCTGCACCAACGTCCGTCGAACCTGCGCCAACTGCGCCCCCCAGCCCGGCGGAGCGATCGCCTCCCCCAGGACCTCCCCCTGTCCCGACTGATCCAACCGTTCCAAGCGATCGCCCGACAGCCCCGCAAACGCCCCTTCCCGCGCCAAATAAGCCTGAAAATTAAACGCCCCCGGATTCTTCGGCGACTGCGGCACATATAACCGCCCCGTCACCTGCACCCACTGATCCGGCTGCAACCCCGTCGCCTGCAACAACGGCACCGTCACATACAACTTCCCCGTCACCCCCCGACTCCGATCATCCAACGGCAACTGCGCCGGCGCTCCTGTCTCCGGAGCCGCATCCCCCTCAGAAATATTGGGCGATTCCGCAGAAATCCCAAATTCCCCATCCCCCCCCAAATTGCGGGTCTCCTCAAAAACCTGACTCACCTGAGTCGCATCCAACCAAAACCGCGCCTTACCACTACGATTTTCCCGAGGCGTCGATCGCACCTGTCCGCGCACCAGAGTGACAATGGTTTGCGTATTATCCGCATTTTGGACCTGAGTCTGGCGAGCAACATGACTAATATCCGTCGCCGCCGGCCGAGGCGATCGCACCTGTAAATACAGCGACGCCACAAACCCAACAACCCCCAACAACACCCAAAACCACCCCGGCAACCGCGGCCAAGGCACTTGCAAATTCAGCCTAGAGCCCAGATCATCCCAAAGGGTCACCACCCCCTGCCCCCAGGACTGGCGCTTACACCAAGGCCACACAACCCCAAAAAAGCAGCCCAGGATCAGCCACAAAAAAGCCAACCCCGGGAAAAGCACCGCCGTCCCCAACCCCAACCCATACACAATCAAAACCGTCGCCAAGCGATCGCCCCTAGAATCCCGGCGATCGCCCGTAAAATCCTCCCGGCGATTGCTATCCAACCGGGACACCTTCGGCTTAGCAGAAGCGCGATCGCCCCTAGACTCCCGGCGGCGGCTATCAAAGCGAGAAACCTTCGGCTTAGCGGAAGCGTGATCGCGCGAAGTCGAAGACTTATTTGCAGGCTTACGGGAACGTCGGGGTCGGCGCGGTGGCGTCATAGTAACCAGAAAACGAAATCAAAAATCCGACGGAAACATCCTAACCAGGAATCTCCATCGGATTCACGAAAGACACAGACCTAAATGCGCCAACCGCAACCCATCAGTCCAGATGGGCACACAGTCCAAATAGACAGTCTAAATAGACAGCCCCAGCTTAAGACCAAACGCCGCATGGACAACCATCACCAACAGCGCCGCGCTACCGAGATAGGCATGAACCGTGCGCAGCTCAGGCTTACCCCCCCCAAACTTAGACATCGAAATCGCCCCATTAGCCCCCAACAGCCCCAACACCAAACTGCCCGTCCAGAAATGAGTACTTTCAAAAATATTTTGTCCTTGCATAATCAGGGACAAAATACCGCCGCTGTAGCCCATCGCCAAAAACGTAGTCATCCAAAGGGAGATCCGCTTATGCAAATTCAGCTTCTCCGCCTTCTCGTCCCCCACAGCAGACGTACGACCAGTCCAGCCCAAATAGCCCGCCGCGCTACCCATAGCAAAAATCACAATCCCCATCATCAAGGGATGCCCCCAATGGGTAATCGGCTCCGGCAAATTCAAAGAGGCAAATCCATCCGCGATCGGCTGCAGGATCTCAGTGACCTGTTGTGCAATGGCTTCCATAATCTCAAAAGTCTCAAAAACTCTTCTAACGGGGTTTGTGGATGAATTTCAGCGTTAGCTCACGTTGGCTCAATCAACCAGGGCATCGCCCCTGTCGTCGATTGAATAGCCGAGCGCACGATTTCTCAATTCCGTAGAAATTATAAAAGATTGCGATCGCCCCCACTGTGCCCATCGCAGCAATTCATCAATCGGTCTAGACCATTTCCCCCATTGCCCTACCCTTCCAAAGCCGCCGTACGATCCAACAGCAATAGATCCCGCAAGCCATTCGTATCAAGGTCAGACAGCCAATTTTCCCCCGTCCCAACGATTTGCTCTGCGAGAGCCTTCTTGCTCTCAATAATGTCGTGGATTTTTTCCTCAAGGGTTCCAGCACACACAAACTTATGAACCTGAACATTGCGGGTTTGACCAATGCGGAACGCCCGGTCCGTGGCCTGATTTTCAACCGCAGGATTCCACCACCGATCAAAGTGGAACACATGATTAGCGCGGGTGAGATTCAGCCCCACACCGCCCGCTTTCAAGGACAAGATCAAGATTTTGGGAGCCTGAGGATCATTCTGGAAACGGTCGACCATGGTATCCCGTTGTTTTTGAGGCGTACTGCCACTCAAATACAAAATATCTTCGCCAAGGTGTTTCTCCAGCAAACTTTGCAAGCGATCGCCCCACTGAGCGAACTGAGTAAAAATCAACGCGCGATCGCCCTCGGCCACCAGCTCATCGACCATAGCCAACAACCGCTCCAACTTCGGCGACTGCTCAGGATCGGGCAGTTTACCCGCGCCCTTCCCTTCGGTGAGCAAATCGGGATGATTGCAAAGCTGCTTAAGCTTGGTCAACAGCGCCAACACCTGACCCTGCCGCTGGATCCCATCACTACTCTCAATATCCGCCAGAGATTTTTCGACTAAGGCTTGATACAGCTCCGCCTGAGGTTTAGAAATGGCACAAAAAACCGTCATCTCCTGTTTTTCCGGCAGGTCATCAATGATAGTGCGATCCGTTTTCACCCGCCGCAACACAAAAGGCTGCACCAGCGATCGCAACGTTTGCAAAGACGCACTATCGCCATACTTTTCAATGGGCAACGCAAACCGCCGCTGAAAAAACTGTTTTTGCCCCAAATACCCCGGATTCAAAAAATCCATAATCGACCACAGTTCCGCCAAGCGATTTTCCACAGGCGTCCCGGTGAGCGCAACCCGGAACGGAGACGCGATCGCAGCATCGTTATCCTCGCCGTCCTCTGCCCCAGACGCATCCAAATTAACCAGCCGCCGCACCGCTTGGGATTGCTTAGAATCCGAATTTTTAATATTTTGCGCCTCATCCAACACCAACCCCCGCCACGGCACCGACTGCAACGTCATCTCATCCCGGAACACCAGGGCATAGGTCGTCAAAATCAAATCGCACGCCGCCGCCTTACGCGCCAACGCCTTCCCCTTCGCCCGCTTATCCCCGTGATGGACCATCAACTTCAAATCGGGCGCAAACCGTTCCGCCTCCCGCCGCCAATTCCCCAACAGCGACGTGGGACAGATCAGCAAAACCGGTCCATTCAGCGCCTCTCGCTCCTTGAGATGCAATAAAAACGCCAAACACTGAATCGATTTTCCGAGCCCCATATCATCCGCCAAACAAGCCCCCAACCCCCACTGCTCCAGGAAAGCCAACCAAGCCATCCCCCGCCGCTGATAGGGGCGCAACGTCCCCGCCAAAGACTCAGGATCATCCAGAGTCCCCAGGGATTGATTATTGCTAAGGACCCCCAGAAGCTGCTCCATGGTGCCGGACGACTCAAAGCCCACCACCGGCAACTTATCGATCATCGGAGAATCGCCCGTACTAATCCGCAACGCCTCCTCCAACGAAAGGGACATATTGCCCTGCCGCTTTTCAAAAAACTCCCGCGCCGCCCGCACATCCCCACTGCGCAACTCAATCCAAGTGCCCTCAATTTCCACCAAAGGCATCTCCTCCAAATCCTTCTCCGCCAGGATTTGCTCAAACTGCTCCTTTGTGAGCGATCGCCCACCCAAGGTAAGAGACCACTGAAAATCCAAAAGACTCTTCAGCCCCATTTTGGAATCCGCCACCTCCAAATCCCCGGCCGCCTCCAAATGCAAGCCCAACCGACTCGCACGACTATCCCGATCCGCCAAACTCGGCGGCAACACCACCCCCAGCCCACTGTCCTTGAATCGCCACGCCACGGTCTTAATAAACTCGTACGCCTGGGCCGCCGTCAGCTCCTGGGACGTAGGCGATCGCTCCCCCAAGGTCGGCTCCAACACCGGATACAACCGCGCCGCCAACCCCAACCCCCGCAACAGCACCGACAGAGGATTACTCACCAAATACCGATCCGCCCGCAACTGCTCCACGGGATACTGCCAAAGAATTTCCGCCCCCAACCACAGCGATCGCTCATCCAAACTCTGCAACCCAAAGGCCAACACCCAAGCCTCATCCGAATTAGGAGGCGGCACCAACCGAAAAGCCGGCCGGAACGTGGACTGCACCTGAGCAGTCACCGTTGGCTGGATTCCTGCTGGGTCCCGCGCCAAATCCGCCCACTCCTGGCCAGAACTCAGCGCCACCACCCAATTATTCAAAATCGTCCCCAACGGCATCAAATCCGCCAAGCCACTCTCACACAGCCCCTGCTCCGAACCCAACTGCACCAACCAATCCTTAACCGTCGGCGCGATCGCCAATGTAGTACTCACCCCCCCGCGCGATCGCGACTTCGCCGCCACCCGTCGCGCCCCCGGCAACGGCAACGTGCCCACCACCCGGCGCATATCCAAATCCACCACCTGGGTCAAAAAATGCTGCACCAGCCGCGTCGGGGCCATGGGGCGCTCAATACAAGGCGGATGAAACTTCCGGGTACGCACCTTAGTACTGCGGGATCGACTTGCAGGCTCCGACTTCCCCACCGGCGGCGATTGATCCTGATAAAACCGGCAGACCGTCGGCATCTGCCGTCCAAAACGCTCCAGTCGAAGCTGATCCCCCTCACTTTCCAACACCGGCCACCACTGCCCCCGCACCGTGCCATCAAACTGCGGCAACAAACTCGGCACCGCCTTACTCCGCGCCACCAAATCCAACCCCCACCGCGCCACATGGCTCCAATAGCGCAGCGCCTCCCCAAACACGCTCGCCTCCCCCCGCGCCAACGGTAACTCCCGCAAAAACACCAACGCCGTCGGCAACTCCAAAACCAGTCCAGTCACCCACCAATTATCCAGCGCGATCGCCTTCCCTTCAGGGATAGGCTCCGCCGCCAACAAAGGACTTTGCGAATTCTCGACCGTGGGCAACGCGATCGCAAAAGTCCGCTCCTTCCCCTTCGCCAGCGCCGCCGCCGTCTCCGCCGACAACTGCCCCTCCAACCCCAACTGCTTCAGCCACGCCTTCAGCATTTTGGGAGCCAAAGTCCGGGGATGGGCTTCCACCTCCCACGACGTACCACTCTTCGATTTCAACGGTTGCCAAGCCTCCCCCCAGATCCAAAACTGTGCGCTTTGAGGATGCCAACTACCGTGTAAAACTGCCATGGCGGGATAAAGGGAGACGCTTAAGAGACCGCCATTCTAAAGGATTGTGGGCGGCATTTTGGGGGGAAACGGAGAACTCTTTATACCGATTTATATCGCGATACCGATTGATTTATAACGGCTGACATCGCCGGCCCTACATCGCAGGTCCTATACCGTAGATTTTTGTCCCAGCCTAGAGATAGACCAAGTGGCCAACGCCCCCGCGATCGCCACCCCCGCCAACGTAAACAACACCATCGGCAACCCCACCCAAGACTCCGCCAAACTGGCCAACGCCAAGGGCAAACTCAGCGCAATATTAATGGCATTATTCTGCAACCCAAACACTTTGCCATGCATGGCTTCCGGCGTGGTGTTTTGAATGGTGGTCTGCATGGGAATCCCCGTCAACGCGCAACCAATCCCCACCACCACCAAACACCCCAACGTCCCCCAAAGACTATCCAAATTAAACGCCAACGCCACCAACCCCGCCGCCACCACCGTCGATCCCCCCAACGCCAACCGAGTATGGGGAATACGATTCCCAAACTGCCCCAAAATCGCCGCCCCGATCGCCATCCCAACGCCGCCCATAGCCATCAACACCCCAAACTGGGACGCCTTCAAAACCGGGATCAACTCAGCAATCCGCACAGCAATCACCGCCAACGCCGCCACAATCGAGAACAAAATCGTCAACTGAATCACCGCATTGCGCACCGGCGGCGTATGGCGCAAATAATCCAACCCTTCCTTCAAATCTTGCAAAATATGAGGCTTTTCAGTGTCATGCTCATCCCGCCGTTCCCCCGTATTCAAAAACAGCAATAGGACACCGGCGATCGCATAACTGCCCCCCACCGCCAACTCCTGGCCCAAATCCACACTGCCGGACCACCCTTCCACCCAAGCATTGGCGATCGCCAATAAAGGCTCTCCCACCGCAAACCCAACAATCACCGCCCCCATCATCGTGGTGGTATAGAGGGAATTCGCCGACAATAAATTTTTCTTTTCTACCACCAGGGGCAACGCCGACTGTTCCGCCGGCGCAAAATACTGCGTCAACGTCGACACCGCAAACGTAATCCCCAACAGCGCCGCAAACCCAATAGGCGTGTCATACTCCCCCACCGACCACACCGGCAAATCCGCCGTCACAATCAACAGCGGCGGAATCCCCAACACAAAAAATCCCCGCACCAAATTACTCAGCACCAGGACTTTTTTCTTAGACCACCGGTCCACATAAACCCCAGCCAACGACCCGAACAACACCGCCGGAATCGTAAACGCAATCATCACCGCCGACACCCAACCACTAATGGGCTGATCCGCCTGCTGAAACCGAGTGGTAATCAGCGCGATCGCCATCACCAAAAAAACCTTATCGGCGAGCTGGGAAAAAATCTGGCCCGCCCACAGCACCAAAAACTGTCGATTACGCAGCACCGGCCAAAAACCGGCTTCCTCCTCCTCAAGCGCCAGCGCATCGCCAGAACCATGTTCCCCCACCCGATCAGGGCGAGGAGAATCATGCCCCTCCTGAGCTCGGGAACTATCGGAGGGCTCTAAATCCAGCGTCGTACCTTCTTTGGCCATGGGAGCTTGCGAAATGATCTACGAAAGAATCAGGAAGCGGGCTGAGCGTAGGAATCGATCAGGGCAGCCGAACGAATGGCCTTTCCTAAATGATATTGGGCATAGTGGCGCAATGACCGTTCAATTTGAACCCAAGCCAAATGATCTTGAGGCGCGATCGCCGGCGGCATCCAATCAACAAAAGATTCTACCGATGACGCCGAACCATCCGCCCCATCCGACGGCGTCAAAGACTGCAACAACACCAACTCCCGCGCCGTCAACCGCCTGGGCGAAAACGTCGCCCGTGTCCGAGGACTCAGCGCCTGACCATCCCGCGCCCCCACCCACTCCCCATCCGGATGGGCCGCATCCCGGTCCAACTCCGGCACCGGCAACCCATGCCCCGCCAACATCGCCGGACTCGCCTCCTTCAGCGCCCCCAAACCCACGATCCCCCCGATCGCCGCACTAAACCCCACCCGCCACTTCAATCTTTCGTCTAAACTTCCCACCGGCGGCACCACCGGCTGCCGGGTCAACCCACAGGACCACACCTGCGGCGCCACCCCCGCCACCCGCAACAAATGAAAAACCCCATGGCACAACAACGACAACACCCCCACCGTCCGTTCCTCCGGCGTAGCAGCGATCGCCAACTGATCCAAGCGCTGCAAATGGGCCAACAACACATCAAACAACTCCGACTGAGGCTGTTCGCTCAACGCCTGAGATAACACCAGCTCCGCCCAATACTGCGCCGCCGCCAAGCGCCCCAAATCCCGACTCAACCCCGGATAGGAGACAACTAATTCCGCCTGCCCAATCCGATCCAAATTACGCCCCGGACGAATCAACAACTGATTCACCACAAACAACCGACTGCGCCCGCCAATCTTAGACTTCGGCTTCCGCGCCCCCGACGCCGCCACCCGAATCAACCCCCGCTCCGGCGTCAGCACCGTCAACAACAAATCCGCCTCCCCCAAAGGAATGGATTTGAGATTAATTCCCGTCACTTTGTAGGGCGATCGCACCATCCCGCCAACCTCTAACCTCTATCCCTATCCACCCACAACCAAAACAAGCTTCATAAAAATAGACCAAAAACAATAGACCAGAGCGCCGCAGGAACTCCCTCCTTATTAGCACTCCGGTCTATTCATCTGATCTATGCACTAACCAAACAACAATCAGCTAACCGAATCAGCTAACTCATCATTGCAATACAGGCTCTATAGCTGAGGCACAATCTGCTCCTTCACAGGCACCTCAGTATACTCAGCCACAATCTGGCGGAACTCTTCCCCATCAATGGTTTCCTTCTCCACCAAGATATCCACCAACCGGTCAATCACTTCCCGATTGTCCTCAACCAACTTGACCGTCTTCTGATAGCAGCTCTCAGAAATCGTACGCACCTGGGCATCCACCCGAGACGCAATTTCCTCAGAATACTCAGACCGAGACATCAAATCCCGCCCCAAGAACACCTCACCGCTCTGACTCTCCAAAGACACCGGACCCAAATCCGACATCCCGAAACGGGTCACCATCTGGCGAGCCATCCCAGTCACCTGCTGCAAATCGTTGCTAGCACCAGTGGTCACCTCAGAATCCCCGAAGACCACCTCCTCAGCCGCACGACCACCCAAGGCACCACAGATCCGCGCCAGAAGCTGTGATCGCGACACCAGCATCTGGTCCTCACTGGGAGTAAACCAAGTCAAACCCCGAGCCTGACCACGAGGAATCAGGGTAACTTTCTGAACCGGATCATGATCCTTCAGCAACGTACCGACGATCGCGTGACCCACCTCGTGGTACGCCACCAACCGCTTACTCTTGCTGTCAACCATGGGCGTGCCTTCCATACCGGCAATCACCCGATCCACCGCATCATCAATCTCCACCATCTCAATGGCTTCCTTCCGACGACGGGCAGTCAAAATCGCCGCCTCATTCAACAGGTTCGCCAGGTCAGCACCGGTAAAACCAGGAGTCCGACGGGCGATCGCCTCCAAAGACACACTATCGGACAACTTCTTATTGCGCGCGTGCACTTCCAGAACAGAACGACGACCCTTCACATCGGGCGCATCCACCGTCACCTGACGGTCAAACCGACCAGGACGCAACAGCGCAGAATCCAACACATCAGGACGGTTCGTCGCCGCAATGATAATGATGCCGGTATTCCCCTCAAAACCATCCATCTCAGTCAAGAGCTGGTTTAGGGTTTGCTCCCGCTCATCGTTACCGCCACCGATACCAGCACCCCGCTGGCGACCCACGGCATCAATCTCATCAATAAAGATGATGCAAGGGGCATTTTCCTTAGCTTTCTTGAAAAGGTCGCGAACGCGGGACGCACCCACACCGACGAACATTTCCACAAACTCAGAACCGGAAATACTGAAGAAAGGAACCCCAGCCTCACCCGCGATCGCCTTAGCCAACAGAGTCTTACCCGTTCCCGGAGGACCCACCAGCAGCACCCCCTTAGGAATGCGAGCACCAATGGCAGTGAACCGCTCAGGCTTCTTCAGGAAGGTCACAACCTCTTCCAGCTCTTCCTTCGCCTCGTCCACACCGGCCACATCATCAAACAGAACGCCAGTCTTAGCATCCATTTGGAACTTGGCGCGGGACTTACCAAAATTCATCGCCTGACCAGGACCGCCGGGCACATTGCTAGAGCGGCGGAACAGGAAGAACAAGCCCACCACCAGCAACAACGGGAACACCAAATTCCCCAAAACCCCCAACAAAGCGCCATCATTGCGCACCGGGTGAGAATCCAGATTCACCCCCGCTTCCCGCAACTTAGAAACCAACTCAGGAGCCGCAATGGGCAAATCCACCCGCAAACGCTGCACGCGGCCATCCAGCTCAGGATCCACCGCCTCAACGATCGCCGTCTGACCGCCCTCATAGAGGTCCACCGACACAACCCGATCCGCCTCCAAATACTCCAGGAAGCGCCCATAGGTCATCCGAGTATTCGCAGCATTCTGGCCGGCATTGGTCGCCACATTGCCAGAAAAGGCCCCCTGAAACAGGAAGAAACCCACCACCAAAACAGGCAGGGTCCACAACAGGATGACTCTCCAAGGTAGTTTCATTGATTAATCGCCCCTATGAGTACGTCTAAAAATTTTTTGCGATCGCTGCCCAACGGGTCCAGTCAGCCGCAACCCGCCAGACAAGCCCCAGCAGTCTGCGACAACAGAACCACCGGAAGGCAATCATTGCTAAGCGGAAAATTCTTAACTAAATGTAACCTATCGTTAAGCATGGCAGCAATGGACGGTTATCTCCCGTTCCCATAATTCCCTCAACGCCACCCCTGCCAATCCCAAACATTCCGCCCCCCTCAGGAGCCCCCAATCTGCCTACCCCACACTCAGGGCATCCGCCGTGGTGCCCGGCAAATCCCGGAAATGCTGCAAAATATTGCACCGATTCTGAGTCCGTCGAATATCGGCCTGCCGGAGAGACTTCAAATGCCGAAGATAATCCTGGTCACTCACCTGCCGACGCACCACCATCTCCGCCACCGCCTCAGGAATTTCCGGGCGCAGGGACAGTAAATGAGAAAACGCTGCCGGTGACAGCTCCAAAAGCTTAATATCCGTGCCCGCCCAAATCGTCGCCGTCCGATTCAGCCCCGACATCAGCGAAATCTCCCCAATCAGCGCCCCCGGCACCAACTCAAACTGCTTCGCCGGCGTGAAATCTTTAAAATCCACCCGCCCCCGCACCAGCCCATCCGCCAAAATATACGCCGAATACCCCATCTCGCCCTGGGAAAACAGCACATCCCCCGCCGACCGGTGCACAATCCCCACCCGAGAGACCACCGTCCACACCTCACTGGGCAACAGAGAAATACGAGACGTCGCCAACAGGTCAACCAGGGCGGCATCAATAATCTCAAATACATTTTTTGGACGAGCAACCATGATCCAGAAACCCACTCCCTAAACACCACGATATCGACCGACACCTACCCCTTACTGTAGCCCTCTGGCCTAAATTTGCCCGGACCACCCGCCATCCCCCCAGTCCCTCTCCTCGACCGACCTCCCCAGCGATCGCCCCACCACTCCCCTTTACACTCCCTATTTTGGGTCTTCACCATGGGGAATCTTTACTCATCATTAAGTTATCGCAGGAATCACAAGCTTTCCCAACCTGGATCTTTGATTTTCGTACTTTTATCATTTACCCTTGGGGTATCGGCATTTCCGAGGTGCCGAGTTCAAAGGTTTCAGGAACAGTGCAATGGCAAACGGTCCATGGCGCTGGTTTTTTGGAGTACTTGCAAAACCGGTGAAGGAACAATGGCATTACTGAGTGTTGATTTAGGGCGAACCGCAACAAAAGCCTGTGTGGATCGGAGTCCGGAAGGGGCGGTGATTGTCCCAGCCAACGTGGCCCAGGTGGGGGTTGATCGGGTTCGTCAGGGCAGTTTTGATGGGGGATTAGCCGAGCCCCTGTGGGATATTTGGCTGGAGTATCAGGGAGGCGGCTATGCCCTAGGTCAGCTCGCGGCAGATTTTGGCGCGGACTTGGGGGTGGGGCAATCCAAAGTAGAGGATGCCCTAGTTAAAGTATTGGCCTGTGTGGGGTATTACCGGCTGTCGGGCACGGTAGCGACCGTGTTGGGATTGCCGTATCTCTCCCAGGAGCAATTTGACCGGGAGAAAGAACAGATTTTGAGCCTGCTGCGATCGCCCCATATGTTCAGCTATCGCGGCAAACCCCTATCGGTGGAACTGGATCCGGTGTGGGTGGTACCAGAGGGCTATGGCAGTTTTGTGTGGACTGAGGCTTGCGCGGGTTCAGGGGCAGATCTGCTAGGGCGATCGGTAGCGGTGATTGACATTGGCCACCAGACGACAGATTTGCTAACCATTGACCGATTCCGCTTTGCGCGGGCAGCCTCCCGCAGCGACGCCTTTGCCATGGATGAGTTTTATCGGCGAGTGGCAAAAAATATCCCCGGTGCGGACAGTCAGTCGTTGGCATTAATTGAAGCCGTAAACCGACCGGAAGGACAGCGACGGTTCCGTCCTCGGGGGGAAAGTCAGCCGACGGATTTGGATCAGATGCTGCCCAACTTGAAGCAGACCTTTGCGAAGGAACTCTCCCAGCGGTGCATTGAGTGGTTGCCGGAACGGGTCACCGACGCGATTATTAGCGGCGGCGGCGGCGAATTTTTCTGGCCCAACTTGGAATCGCTATTTATGGAAGCAGGCTTGCAGGTACATTTGGCCGCCCCCTCCCGCCTCGCGAATTCCCTAGGGCAACATGCCTATGCCACCGCCATGTTGCGAGCCTCCCAGCGCACCGCCTAAAGAACCACATCCCAGGCGTGCCTTAGCCAATCAAGATTCGCAGCACTTCAGTTCGCAATTTTCAGGTTGACACTATCAATTCGCAGTCAATTCGCAGCATTTTAGAGGGTTACTCACGATGGCAACTCGCCAATCATCAAGTACAACCACCGGCACTCGTCGTCGAACCACTAAAGCTAAGGTGACGAAAAAATCGGTTTCATTTTCCTTAGAAGAGGATCAAGGCTTACTAAGCGCCATTGAAATCACATTGGATGAGGGGGAATACGACAGCTTCAACGCCCTCTGCCGGGAAGCCCTAAGTCAGTTCCTATTTGCAGAAGAGGAGGAAGCGTCCGAGCCACCCACCTTTGACCCAGAAGAAATGGGAGCCGCGATCGCCCAAGCCTTGCAGCCGACCCTATCCCAGTCCGCCCCCCAGCCCACCTTAGACACCGCGGAATTAGGAGAAGCGATCGCCCAACAGATCGGTCAACAATTGGGTCAACAACTGATCGGTCAGCTAACAGCAACCCTAGTGCCCAAACTGGAGGAAGCGCAGCCCACCATCAATATCGACTTAGATCCAGCAGAAATTGGCACCGAGGTCGCGCAGAAACTCCTACCCACCCTCCAACAATCCCAGGAAAAAACCATTGCCGACGCGGTCCATGAGGCGGTCGGCGATGAGATTACCCATGAAAACGAACCGGAAATCCCCCGTCGGCAAGTGGAACTAGCCCCAGTCGCGCCCGCCGTCGGACCAAGCTGGGAACAGGCCAGCGGCGAGATTATTGCGGGAGTGGCGGCACAGATGGAAACGCGGCTGCGGGAAAAAGATGCAGTTTTAGCAACCTTGCTCGATGAAGTGCGATCGCTCCCGGCCCTGATTCAAGAGATGACCGTGGCACCGATACCAGAGACGCCGGCAATGGACGAGACCGCAATCATTGTTGACAAACTGGATGCGATCGAAGCCGCCATTTCCCAAGACATTTCGGTCCCCGTCGTACCCCCAGAACCAGAAGAGGAATCAGAATGGTCCAACGAACAAAACATTGATCGCCTAGCCGCCTTCCTGGAGCAGTTTTGAACCTCTATTTCTATGGAATCAAGTCAATGCATCAGGCGTAAATGGGTCAGGCTGGCAGAGGATACCGGCAGTTTTCTCAGGTCATCGAACGTAGGCGATCGCCCCAGAGCCACACGTAAATTTGCCAGAGTTGCGATCGCCCGTTGCGCCTCTTGACCGACCCCAGCGGCCCCCACAATTTTTGAACGCGATCGCCATGTTTTTTGCCAAAGCACCCACAACATCCCACCATCATCGCAGGGAATCTTCAGGACGGGGCGAGTATAGTGCGGCGTCGTTTTCCCCCATTGGGTAACGGGCGGATTCGTAGGAATGGTCCAGGGAAGGGTGCCGTAGTTGATCGCCCGTGAAGGCTGACCCAGACCATGGGCGATCGCCGTCAGGGCTTCAACCTCGGCGATCGCCGGCAAAGTATAACCGCCCAATGCCGGACCACAAACATAGAAATAGGGCAGGGACGTTTGTAAGCAAGGGGAGGCGATCGCCTGACCATTCTGGGTCGCAAATCGCGGTCCCCCCTCTGAAACCAAGGGTTCAGGGCGAGTAGCAACTAGGACTCTGTCGATTTCCTGGGGTAGATCCTGGGTCGCAAGGGTTGTAATCGGGGCATCCCAAACAATATCAACGCCGTCAATTTCCAATAAATTCTGGAGATGGCGATCCGCGAGATTGAACAGTCCCGGAACAAGGCAATGATTGGGGAGCAACAAAATAACGCGATCGCCCCACTTCGCAAGCCGTTGAGCGCAGGCGATCGCAGTAATATCGCCCCCTAAAATCGCCCAATGCTTTTTTGGGTTTTCCGTCGGGGGACGTTGAGCAAAATAATTATCGAGATCGGCAGGGAAATGTAGAGCAAGACCGGATTGTTCGAGCGCGCGAGGCACTTGAGGCGATTGCGGTTGGGCATACAAATAGCGATCGCCCCAGAGCCAACGGGTTTCGGTGCGTACTAACCACGGGGTTCGCCGGGACCAAAGGCGAGAGAATCTGCCGGCAATAGGCGATCGCTCCCACAGCCAATCCTCCAACACCACATCCACCCCCGCCCGCATCAGTTGCCCCAAGCGAGGAAAATCCTGCTCCTGAGCGATCGCCTCCACCAGCGCCACCCGAGCCCCTTGATTCACCGCAAACTGAGCCCCCTGGCGAGCTGCTTCCGTGCCCCCCAAAATCACCCAATCATAGCGATCAACATGATCCAATCCCTGCACGGTCTATCCAGCGTGGGCGATCGCCCTACGGATTAATGAATACGCCAATTACACCATGAACGCGGGCGGAGGTACGGGAGGGACGATCCAAGGTTTGCCCCCCTAAATACAGGGTCGTAGAACTACCGCCATCCAGATTAAGTGCATTAGTCGCCCCCATCCCCTGCATCAAGCTCGCCATTTCGACCAGGGACGGACCGCGCCCGCCCCCCTTGCGCGCATGGGCCGCCACGATAATAATTTTGCCGTCCGCACGCTGGGCGATCGCACTTCGGGGAGCCTGTTCTCGAATAAACGCCGCACTAAACCCTTCCCCCGCCGCATCCAACACAACTCGATTGTTAGCAATCAGCAACGGACCCGCAGCAACAATATGAGGAAACCGCTCGAAATTAGCGGGAATCGTTTGCTGACTGAGGGTCAACGTCGTGCCCACCGGCAATGCATTCGCCGCCGTTTGGAACGATCGCGTCACCAATAAATAACCATTATCTGGAATCGCAATCCGACCGCCGGGGGACGACACCGGAATTTGCTGAATAACGCGATCACCCCCGGGACCAGACTGCACAATAATGCCCACCTCGTTATTGGTCATGGTGACGTAAGACTCCCCCCAATTCCGGTCATAGCGGGAGATCCCAGCTTTGAGATAGCCACTATTTAAATGCACCACATCCCAGGCTTTGCCGTTAGCAGTCACGGATTCCTTCAACGCCAACCGCCCAAACGTAAAATCCCCCGCATCATTCCAAGCGATCGCCCCACGATTCAGGATTGGCCCCGATAACCATTGCCCATCCCGCCGCATCGCCCCCAGGGGCAACTTATTATTTCGATTGAAATAGCCACCATTGATGGCGATCGCCACCTGATTACGCCGCGCCGTATCCCACACCGACGCAATGCCCGTGCGCGTTTCATTCAACGCCGGGACCGGCAAAATTTCCACCTGCGGCGATCGGGGATCCAACTCCACCCAAGTCACCGGAAACGCCGCCCCCGAACCAATCCGCAACACCTCCTGCTTCCACACAACCCCAGGCGCCCAAGCCTGCGATCGCGAAATAAACACATCCGGCGTCGCCTCCACCACAATGCGATGGGGCCCTTGCAACGTGAAATAAGGCGGCAACCACACCCGAGAATCCGTGGGCAGCCGAAGCACCGTACGACCGGTACCAATCGCAACGGGAGCGCTGAGGGAGTCATTAATAGGCAAGGTACGCGGCTGGGCCCCGCCATCAGGCAACGGCTCATCCAGGTTGAGATCAGCATCGATCCCCAAGGTCAACTCCCCCGGGACAGGGCTCACCTGAAACGGCGCAGGGCCATCCAACTCCACCACATAGCGCCGCCGATCGCCCTCCACCCGCGATCGAAACGCCACCACCCGAGCCGGCGGCCAAGCAATATTTAACGTCTTGCCATCGGGCGTCACCGTCCATCCCGCACTCTGGGCGATCGCCCCAATCCCCAAATACCGCGTGTTCTCGTAATGCAACACCGGCAGCGGCAGATAAGAATCGCCAAACCAACGGGCCACCTGTTCCCCCGAGGCAGTGCTATCGAGCAAATCCACCCCAAACTCCCGCACCAACACCCCATCCCCAATCCCAATATGGGTACGGCCATCACGCGTCCACTGCACCCAAGGGGCACTGACAGCGCGACCATTCAACACCAAGCGATCGCCCTGAATCACATTCGAAGCCGGGCTCAAAGTCGAAGCCTGAGCAACCGTCGGGGTCACCTCTGAAAATTCCGACATCACCACCTCTCCTGAATCACTTGCCAGGGCGATCGCCCCCGATCCGAACCACAGCCCCGCGGCCAACACACCGCCGCCCAATCCCCAACCTTTCATCATTTACAAAATCCGAATCTGCAAATACGCGACATCAAAATACGCGACATCCATCGGCAACCGCGCCCCTATTCCACAGGAAACCCCGCCCCAGCGATCGCCCCTTTCACCGCCGTCTCATCCGCGCTAGTTTCCACCGTGACCATTTTTGTATCGGGGTCCCCCATCACCAGCGCCGCCGGATCCACCCCCTGCACCGCCTTCGTAATGGTGTCCGCACAGACAGAACACATCATGCTAGGAACCTTGAATTGCAGCGTCATTAGAATCTTTCTCATTCAGGTAGACTACATACGGTATAGCACCGGCACTCGCCTCGGGAGAAGGGAATGATCGATTTGCAACTGGCACAACTCATCGTCAACGGGCTTGCCCTAGGTTGCATCATCGCCCTCGCCTCAGTGGGACTAACCCTGACCTACGGCATTTTGCGCCTGTCCAACTTTGCCCACGGCGACCTGCTCACCCTAGGCGCCTACCTAGCGCTGCTCGGCAACGCCATGGGGCTCAACATTTGGATCGCGATCGCCCTAGGCATCATCGGCACCACCCTAGTCGCCCTAATCACCGAAAAACTGATCTGGTCACCCATGCGCGATCGCCGGGCCGACTCGACGACACTGATCATTATTTCCATTGGTCTCGCCCTCTTCCTGCGCAACGCCATCATTTTCGTTTGGGGCGGCGGCAACCAAATCTACGATCTCCCGGTCCAGCCCGCCCTCGACATCTTCGGGCTCAAAGTCAAAGCCTATAGCCTAGTCGTCGTCGCCCTCACCGCGATCGCCACCATAGCGCTGCATTTTCTACTGCAAAAAACCAAAATCGGCAAAGCCATGCGCGCCGTCGCCGACGACACCGACCTCGCCCTAGTCACCGGCATCAACGTCAACCAAGTGGTGATTTGGACCTGGGTCATCGCCGCCGGCCTCACCGCCCTAGGCGGCGGCATGTATGGGCTATTGGAAGCCGTGCGCCCCAACATGGGATGGTTTTTGATCCTGCCCATGTTCGCATCGGTAATTTTGGGAGGCATTGGCAACCCCTACGGCGCGATCGCCGGCTCCCTAATCGTCGGTCTCGCCCAAGAAGTCAGCACCTACTGGCTGCCCACGGAATATAAACTTGCCGTCGCCCTAATCATGGTGATCATCGTCCTCCTCATCCGCCCCCAAGGCCTCTTCAAAGGCACCGCTTAGGTCCCCTTATCCCCTCGATATTCTCTCGATTAAGCAACGGGTGTAGAGAACCGAAACCTGTGTACGGCTTGCCCCCAGAGGGGTAGAAAACCCCATTTCCCAGGGACGGTTGTCCATCCTTTGCCCTCAGCATCCTAGGCGAAGATAAATTCATCGAACGCAGGCAAACCCGACAAAATCAGGGATGAAAACGCCGCGTTCCCATTGAATTTCCATCCCATTGAAGCTGAGAGAGTGAAGAGAAAAGATGACCATTAACAACAACAGCAATAGCAACGCCAACAACAACGGCACCCCTTCCAACAACAACGCCGACAACTGGACCCGCGCCTTCAACCAAGAAGTGGCCCAGCGACAGATGAGCGCCATGGTTGAGCACATGATGGCGATGGCCAGCCAGGTGCAGGAGCAAATCCAGCAGCAGATGCAGCAGCAGGCAAACGCCCAAGGGGCAGGCATGGGAATGCCCAGCCCTGGAATGCCAAGCGGCATCCCCCAAGGCGACGTCCTCCGGGATTCGGAAACCGCACTCATCATCACCCTAGCCCTACCCGGCATCAAGGAAGACTCAGTCAAACTAGAGATCAAAGAGCAACTGCTGCGGGTCACCGGCGAAATCGATGCCACCGCCGTTGTGCCCCCCGGCTTCCCCGTGCCCCCCACCCTAGGATTCACGCGGATTGTGCCCTTGCCCGTCGCCGTTGACAGCGATCGCCCCACCATCACCACCACCGAAACGGGGCTATCGATCATCCTGCCGAAAACGGAACCCGGCATTTTGACCGATGCGCAACTGCGCCAGGCGGCCCAATCGTCGATGGCAGCCCACCCCATGGCCGGGATCGTAGAAGCGATGCTCCAGGGAATGTCGAGCCAAGCTCAACCGGGCTTCCCCTTCGCCCCCCGCCGTCCCCAGCAGCGTCCTTTGCAAGATCGCCTGAATAACTGGAAAAACCAAGCCACCCAAACCTTCCAGCGCTGGGGCAAAGCGATCGCCGAAACCATCTCTCCGACCCTCTCTGAGATCAGCGATCGCACCGCCGAATTCGGGAAACAATCGGAGCGCCATCAACAACTGATGGATCGCTGGACCGAAAGCCGTCGCTGGATGGGGCAACAACTGAAAACCCTAGGCGATCGCCTGAGCAACTAAGCGCCTGATTGCCCCGTAATGATTACCCCGTGATGATTAACCGACAATCCAGGGGACTATCCAAACTCAGCAAAATAATTGTTCACCAACTGCTGCGTCCCCTGGATAAAGCGATCGGGCGTAAATAAATGACGGCGATCGCTCAAGGTTTCTAGGATTGCCTGCTGTTTGTGTTCATCCTGCAAAATCGAAATAATCTTTTCGCAGTGATCCTCCCCCGGATCAAACAAAATTTCAGGGTGATCCGTCCCCACAATTTCCACCTGTCCCCCTCGATAGCGAACCAAAGGAACCAACCCCATCTGCACAATTTCCGCCACAGAAATCCCAAACGGCTCCATCTTCAAATGAAACCCATAGCGACAATTTCGTAGCACATCCATATAGTCCTGATAATTCAAATTGGTATGTAGCGTCACCCAATCCGAATTCTCGCGAACCATCGCCTCCACCTGACGCACATACCCATCGGCATAATTCCCACCGCCGCCACCGGTCAAATGCAGCTTAACGTCATAGCCCCGCTGCCGGACCTCTTGCAAAATCTCAATAATTCGATGGGGAGATTTTGCTTTCACAATGCGTCCACTACACACAAAAGAAAGCGGCTCCCGTTTCTCCCAGGGCACAATTTTCAAACTTTCGTCGTACACCACCGGTGGATACAAAACGTCTATCGAGTGGCCAAAAGTCTTCTCAAACTTATCGGCAGTATACTGAGAATTCGCAACAGAAACATTGCTCACCGCACGCTTTTCAGAAAAACCAGAAATCCAGTACAGTCGAGGCTGGCGCAGCACCGTATGCCAATGAATATACTGAAGCCCTAACCGCCCAAAATCAATGGCATTGTAGGCAGAAAAGCAGACATCATAGCCCTGGCTTGCTGTTTTGAACCAGCGAATGGAGTTGTGGAGAATCAAATGTCCAAACAACTGTCCTTTCGCCCTGAGCCACGTCAAAAAGTCACGCGCCTGCCCTGAAAACTGGGCTTTAACCTTGACCCGATCCGGAGAGACATAGGTCGCATACATTTGATTCAGGCGCTCCAGATCAACATCCAGAGCCGTGAACAAAGTGACATCATAATCATCCTGCAAAGCGCAAGCCGTCCAAAGGGCAACCGCCTCAGCCCCTCCCCCAGCAAAGACAGGATAAAAAAGAGCAATACTGCGTCGTTTTGTCTCAGTCACCATTAGTTCTAACCAAGCGTCGTGGATTGTTTCTGTAATAAGTCTATGAATTCGTCAGTAGGACGTTTAGCCGCGAACCAGTCAACGGAATCAATCCCCATCAGCACGTGAAACAGCGCATGAAACGTCGTCTCAGAATACCCATTCGGCCGAGCATCCGCACATCCGAATGACAGTTCCGCACAACAGTATTGTCCAGCCACCCCTCCAGCCAACCCCCAATCAACCATTGATAAACATTGAGATTTACTGAGGACCGATCGCTGTCCCTTGTCACCCCTCAGATTGAGCGCTAGCGTGGTCCCACAAAAGGGCTCGGTCGGCTTGAGAAGACTGAGACTCACGTTTTGGGGAGGACTCAATGGGCAGCTTTATCCTTGCGTTGGATCAGGGAACCACCAGCTCGCGGGCAATTGTATTTAACCGCGCAGGTGCCATACAAGCGATCGCCCAACAAGAGTTTCCACAAATATTCCCGCAATCCGGATGGGTAGAGCACGATCCCAGTGCCATCTGGTCAAGCCAAAAGCAAGTGGTCGTGGATGCCCTGGCCAAGGCTAACCTAACCGCCAACGATATTGCGGCCCTGGGCATCACCAATCAGCGCGAGACGACGATCCTTTGGGATCGGGACACCGGAGAAGCGATCGCCAATGGGATTGTGTGGCAGGACCGGCGGACGGCGCAATTTATCGACGGGCTGAAGGCGCGGGATCTCGGGGAAACCTTCCGAACGAAAACGGGGCTAGTGTTAGACGCCTATTTTTCCGGGAGCAAGCTGGCATGGCTCTTGGACAACGTCCCCGGCGCTCGAGAGAAAGCCGACGCCGGAAAATTAGCGTTTGGAACGGTCGACTCCTGGCTGGTGTACAAGCTAACCGGGGGACGGGTCCACGTCACGGACGTATCCAACGCCTGCCGGACCTTGATGTTCAACATCACCACCCTGGATTGGGACGATGACATTTTGCAGATTTTGAACATCCCGCGATCGCTCCTACCCGAGATCAAATCCTGCTCCGAGATCTATGGGGAAACCGACGCGGACCTATTCGGCAGCGCCATTCCCATCGCCGGCATTGCCGGGGATCAGCAAGCGGCGACCTTTGGACAAAGCTGCTTCGAAACCGGGCAAGGGAAAAACACCTACGGCACCGGCTGCTTTATGGTGATGAACACCGGGCGATCGCCCATGGCCTCAAAAAATCAACTGCTAACAACGGTGGCATGGCAGCGCAATGGAACCACCGACTATGCGTTGGAGGGCAGCATTTTCGTCGCGGGAGCCCTAGTGCAATGGCTGCGGGACGGGCTGGGAATCATCAACACCGCCAGCGAAGTGGAAGCCCTAGCGGAATCGGTCCCCGATACGGGGGATGTATATCTCGTGCCCGCCCTAGCAGGCTTAGGAGCCCCCCATTGGGATCAATATGCGCGGGGCACCATTGTCGGCATCAGCCGCGGCACCACAGCGGGACATATTGCCCGGGCAGCCTTAGAAGGCATTGCCTTTCAGGTGGCAGACGTGGTGAAAGCCATGGAAAGCGACAGCGGCATCCCCCTCACCGAACTGCGGGTCGACGGAGGCGCAACCGCCAATAACCTACTGATGCAAATCCAGGCCGATATTTTGGGCGTGCCCGTAGTACGTCCCAAAATCACCGAAACAACCGCCTTAGGCGCCGCCTTTTTCGCCGGTTTAGCAGTGGACTACTGGTCCAGCCCCGACGAGATCACGGAACTCTGGCAAGAAGAACGACGCTTTGAACCCGCCATGGATGCAGCGGAACGCGATCGCCGCCTCGCCCGTTGGCAAAAAGCAGTCGGGCGATCGCAATCCTGGGTCGAGCCATAGCCCATACCTCACAGAAGGCAGTCAAACAGGAATCACACGGGAATCAAACAGAGTCTTCGCCAAAGATGAAGCTTTGACGAAGATAACGCCTGTCATTTTAAAGATTCGATGAAGACTGCGATTCGGGAATGTCAGTCTCGGACACGGCCGGTAACATCAATGTAGCCGTCGTATCTCGCTATACCTTTTAGATCCTGTGAGCAATCTGAAAAGGTTTAAGACACATCCAACCTCCCCTCACCCAACAAGGCGAGCACCATGGACATTCTCTCTTCTACTAAATCTCGATTTTTATCCACCTTGGGGCTAACGGCTTCCACCGCCCTAATTAGCCTGATGGCAGTCCCCGCCGCAAACGCTGCCACCTTAACCCCCGTCAGCGACTTCTCTGAAACCGACTCCTGGGAAAAGATTTTCGAAGTTGAAGGTCGTGCCGGCGCCAAAGGCCCAGCCGATTATGAATATGCGATCGGTCCCGAGGGTGCGAATATTCAAAACACCGGCACCATTGAGCTCGATTGGATTAACGGTACGGACGTGGCTTGGGATCTGACCTGGGACGGCACCACCGCAGCCTTCAGCATCGGCAATAAAACTATCTCCTACAGTTCGGGCGGCGGAGCGTTTGACGGTTTATACTTCTTGGCTCAAGCCAAGGGAGCCGGTTCAAAAATTTCTGCTGGCACGGAAATGTTCTTGGCCATCCAGGAAATTAACGGGATTGCCAAGTCCGGCTTGGACGCAAGCGGTGTAGCACCGGCAAGTGGTGGGGACCTTGAGCGCTTCATCTTCACGTCCGACATGGACATCACGACCCTGTCCGGTATTGCTCGCCTGAGCTGGGATCCCAACGGTGTGGACCCCGTCGCCAAAGGAGCGCGAGGTCGAGCCACCTTCAAAATCAAGGGCTATAACACGGGCGACACCAAGGATGTCCCGGAACCCGGCATGTTGCTAGGATTGCTGGCCTTCGGCGGCATTGGCTATCTCCAGAAAAAGCGCTCTGCTTTGTAAGGAGACGGCTCGCCTAGCCCCTTATCTAAACCAACGATCGCCCATCAGTCCATCGCCCATTAGTCCATTCCGGTGACTGATGGGCGATCGCCGTTATGGATCGCCATGTTATGGATCGCAGCGCCTACCCCTGAAAACGCTAAATCAACCCCAATTGAATCAAAATCCTCGCCCGATTAACGGGAAAGGTTAAGGCGAGCGGCCTCAACGTTAATCGCACGTTTTCCGAAAGTTCGTTAAAACAAAGATGTTGCAATCCCCAACTTTTTGTCTATGAACCGCGATCGCCACCTGCCCCGTCTCGCCTCCGAACAATTTGACCTGCTGGTGATTGGAGGAGGCGCCACCGGCAGCGGCATCGCCCTAGACGCAACGACCCGAGGCTTAAAGGTCGCCCTTGTGGAGCGGGATGACTTTGCCGCAGGCACCAGCAGCCGCAGCACCAAATTAATCCACGGCGGCGTGCGGTATTTAGAACAAGCTTTCAAAACCTTGGATCGCGGGCAATTCAACCTGGTGCGAGACGCCCTGAAGGAACGGTCAACCCTGCTCAAAATTGCCCCCCACCTAGCCAAACCCCTGCCCATCGTCACCCCGATCTATAGCTGGTTCGGCGTACCCTACTTCACCCTCGGGCTCAAAATGTACGACTTCCTGGCCGGGAAAGCGAACCTGGCCCCCAGTCGCTACATCCCCCCCCAAGCCGCCCTCAAGGAATTCCCCGCGCTACGGGCAGAGGGGCTACGGGGAGCCGTGGTCTACTACGACGGACAATTTAACGATGCCCGCATGAATGTAGCGATCGCCCAAACCGCCGCCGAAGAAGGGGCCGCGATCGCCAACCATGTGGAAGTCACCGCCCTACACAAAAACGACAGCGGCAAACTCACCGGCGCAACGGTGCGGGACACCCTCAGCGACAAAACCTGGGACATCACGGCAAAAGTGATTATCAACGCTACCGGTCCCTTCACCGACAACCTACGTAAGTTGGACGATCCCGACAGCAAACCCATGCTCAAGGTCAGCTCCGGGATTCACATTGTGCTGGACGAAAAATTCTCGCCGCCCGCCACCGGGATGCTGATCCCCCGCACCGAAGATGGACGACTGCTATTCCTATTGCCATGGCTCGGCCATACCCTGATCGGCACCACCGACAACCCAGCCAAACAAGAAGCCAACCCCAAAGCCAGCGAAGCCGACATTGAATATGTCCTACGCCACGTCCGGGAATATTTTGACCTACCCGTCACCCGCGAGGACGTCAAATCCACCTGGTCCGGTCTCCGTCCCCTCGTCTTCGACCCCAAAGCCAGCGACACCGCCAAACTCTCCCGGGATCACGTAGTGAATATCAGCGAATCCGGCCTACTCACGATCGCCGGCGGCAAATGGACCACCTATCGCAAAATGTCCCTGGATGCGGTGAACCAGGCGATCGCCCTGGGCAACCTGCAACCCACCCACACCGATCCCCAAACCGAAGAATTAAAGCTCATCGGCAGCAAAAACTACACCCCCGACGGTCCCTCCAAATGGGTGCATCACTATGGCATCTCCCAAACAGTGGCAGACCATTTGCAACGGGCCTACGGCGATCGCACCCCCGAGGTCATGGCGATCGCCAAAGAAGGCTATGACACCCCCCTCGCCTCCGGACATCCCTATCTGGAAGCGGAAGTAATTTATGGAGCACGCCACGAAGCCGCCTGCACAGCGGTGGACATCTTGGCGCGGCGCACCCGGCTCGGATACCTAGATGCCCCCGCAGCCATAGAGGCGATCACCCGAGTCGTTGAGCTACTGGGCAATGAGCTAGGGTGGACACCGGAGCAGCGGGAGCAAGATCGATTGACTGCCACGGAATATTTTGCCCGTTAGTAGCCGTTCCACGCCCACGCCCATGCTCCTAACGCCCCATTCCCAATCACGGTTTAACCTTTGATTGACGTTTGATTTGATTGACGTTTGATAACGTATTCAACAGCAGCATGGGCCCCATTCACACCCTCCGGTCGCTTAAACAAACCCTAAGCCAACGGCTCAACCCCCAAGATCCCGAAGCCTGCGGTCCCACCGGACTGGCCCAACGCCACCTCAGCGTCACCGACTACGCCCGCCAATACCAAACCCCCTGGCATCCGGTCTATCCCCGCCTAGCCCTACCCCCCTGGCGATCGCCCCAATGTTGGGGCAAACACAAACCCGACTTACGAGGACGCCTCAAACGCGCGATCCCCCCCACCGGCGTCCTAGAAATACCGGGAGGCCAAGTGCTCGGCATCCAGGGCTATACCTTCGGGAAAGACGATTATTTTCTGCCCGACCTGTCCTACCACCGCGATCGCCTGGAATACTCCCACCTACCCAAAACCAAAGACCGGTATACGATCCAGCAACTCCCCGGGCGCGTGCTATCCCTTATGAGCAACGCCTCAAACAACTACTACCACTGCATGCTGGACTGTCTGCCCCGGCTGCATCTCTTTGCCAAAGCCGGATTTTCAGTGGATGACGTGGATTTTATCCACTTGCCCAAGCCCAGCTCCGACAACGGCTGGTCCATCCTCAACCAGCTCGGCCTCGACGAAAGCAAATATATTTGGGCAGAGCCCGACAAAGGCATCGAGGCGGAAATGCTCTATGGCACCACCCACCCCGGCCTACATTTGGTCTACCCCCGCTGGGTCTTTGACTTTTGGCGCAATAGCCTGCGTTACGACATCAGCGAGCCCCGGCGACGGATCTACATCAGCCGCCCCAAAGGCCGCCGCAGCATTGCCAACCAAGCCGAATTGGATCCCATCCTAGAGCGATTTGGATTTGAGACCGTCGCCATGGAGACCGTAGAGAACCAGCCCCAACTCTTCCACGACGCAGAAGCGATCGCCACCGCCCACGGTGCCGCCCTCGTGAATCTAATTTTCTGCCAACCGGGAACCAAAGTCCTCGAGTTAATGACCCTGGATCAGCTCGCCCCCCACTACCAAGTCCTGACCCAACAACTACAACTCGACCACGGCCGCATCTTCGGCCCCGTCACCGAGCGATCGCACCGATCCAAATGGCGGGGGGTCTCGTTTGATGATTTCACCATCGATTCCAAAGCCTTCGAACAAGCCTTAAACAGCCTCCTGCCCAATTCCCCGGCCTAATAAACGGGACACAGCATACATAGAAACGCACCAGTAGGTACCTGCAAGTCACCTGCCATGGTTTTTCGCTGCTGTTTGCTGCAAGATAGGATCTGAGCCAATCGGCATCGAGTAAGAGAAACAGCAATTCTCCGTTCCTACTCCTAACTGATCCCTACCTCCCGAGGCAGGACAAGACCGTCACATCAGCGTGTTGCCCATTCCCATGACCCAAGCTTGTCCCTACACCGTCCTCGGCGTCACCGCCACCGCCACCGCCGCCGACATCAAACAAGCCTATCGCCAGCTCGTCAAACGCTACCATCCCGACACCAAAAATCCAGGCAGCAGTCACGACCAAGTGGCCCGCATCAACGCCGCCTACGAAGTCCTAGGGGATGCCCAACGCCGCCGCCAATACGACGCCCAGCAAACCTTCGGCAATTTTGGGAGCGATCGCCCCAGCGGATTTACGAGTGATTTCACGAATGGATTTACGAACGACTACCACCAGCGCAACCAAACCGCCCACACCCAATACCAAAAGCGCAAAACCGGCCAATCCGCCGATGACGACCTAGACCGCTGGATCAAACTGGTATATCGGCCCATTGATCGCTTCATGGACACCCTAAACGACACCCTAAACAGCGAGCTGATCGACCTCTCCGCCGACCCCTTCGACGACGAACTAATGGGCAATTTTTGTGAATACCTCGAGCGGTGTGGCGATCGCCTGAGTCAAGCCCGTCACGCCCTCGCCTCCCTACCCAACCCCAGCATCGTCGCCGGCGTCGCCGCCCACCTGTACTACTGCCTAGACCGTGTCAGCGACGGCCTCGACGAACTCGCCTACTTCCCGATGAACTACGACGAAACCCGCCTCCACGCCGGCCAAGAAATGTTCCGCACCGCCGACGGGCTGCACTGGGAAGCCCAAAGCGCCCTCCAATCCCTCGGTCTCTAGACCAAAAACACCTCAGCCCCCCACCCCCCAGTCTTATCAGCCTTAAATCCTGAACGGCTCCACCTTATCGGTATAGAGCAAATCCAACACATCCTCCACATTCGGCGGCGGATTCGGCACGATGTAATGGCTCATCACCTTCCCGCCGAAGGTCTCCGACGACGCCAAAATACCCGCTTCCACGGACCGATTCACCTCCGAGACAGGGCCCCGAACCACCACATAAAAATTCCCCTTCTCCGCCTTATCAAAAAACACCAACGTCACCCGCGCCGCCTTCACCATGGCATCCGCGCAGGCCAGCGTGGCAGGAAAACCCAGGGATTCAACTACGCCAATGGCAACCGGCATCAACTCTGTCCTTTTTCTTGACTGCTAGGTCAACAGTCTATCCCGGTTTATTACCGTTAGTGCCGTTCCCCAGGAGAAACCCAAAAGCGATCGCCCCCCCAGCCAAAACCAGAGGGGCGATCGCCGTTATTCACTCACTCGGTCTAGGGATCTAGAAACCCGAGCGACCCTCAGAAATACCCGCGATGAAGAAGTGGAACGCCGCCGAATCAAAATTATCGGACGCGATCGCCGCCGCCACATCAGGGTTATTCGTCAGGTAGGACGCAGGGTTAAAGGTGCCACTCAGGACACGATTCTCCAAGGAACCCGCAACGGCATAATGGAACGCCGCGCTAAAGGTTTCAACGGAAATCGCCGCCGCCACATCAGCATTGTTCGCCAAGTAAGCCGCGGTATTGAAGAAAGCACTGGGATCGCGCCCTTCAAACTGTCCCAACTGAGTGAAGTGGTCGAGAGCGCTATCAAAGCCCCCCTCAGCGATCGTCGCCGCCACATCAGGATTACTCCCCAGATAGAACGCCTCGTCGAAGATATCCGCCAAGGTCAACCCGGTCAGCACATCCACCACAGGGGTCGTCGGCGTCGGCGTAGTAGGCGTAGTAGG
>CAZZMD010000007.1:0-113699 GCA_964655355.1 uncultured bacterium | reverse complement strand
CCAACCAAAATGCCGCCGAACTAATATCCCCCGGCACAATCACCGGCTGTCCCGTTAATTTTGCCGGTCCTACCACCGCAGCGCTGATCTCATCAGGATCGACTTTGACGGTGGCCCCAAAGGCCTTCAGCATCCGCTCACTGTGATCCCGAGACAGGGCCGGCTCAATGACCTTGGTTTCCCCCTCCGTCATCAATCCCGCTAATAGCAAACAGGATTTCACTTGGGCCGACGCAATGGGCGATCGATAGGTCGTGGGTTTCAGCGATCGCCCCTGGACTGCTAGGGGGGCCAGCGTATTGCCCTTGCGACCCCAAATATCCGCCCCCATTGTTTTGAGAGGATTGATCACTCGACCCATGGGGCGCGATCGCAGGGAAGAATCCCCGGTAACACTGAAATAGCGATCGGGATGGGACGCCAAAATCCCCAGCATCAGCCGCAATGTGGTGCCGGAATTTCCCGCATTCAGCACATCCATTGGCTCTTGTAGATTGCCCAGCCCAATCCCTTTGACCGTAACTTTGCTGGTATTCAGCTCGCTAATTTCTGCACCCATCGCCCGAAAACATGCCGCCGTACTGCGGGGATCTTCCCCCAATAGCAACCCCTCAATGGTGGTCGTCCCTTCCGCTAATGCCCCCAACATCAGCGCCCGGTGAGAAATGGATTTATCGCCCGGAATTTGCACCCGTCCCCGTAGCGCTAAACCATCGGCCGGTGGAGTGATTGTCAAGGTCTGCTGGGAGCCCTCGAATTGGGACGCTATGATGGAATTGGGCATGGGATGGGATATGGACTTTAGGGTCTGGTGTGCTGAAGTTACCGGCTTTGGCCATTGCTGACCGCGGGCTCTGGAGCCCAGGGGAAATCCTATCGTTATTCTGGGCCAATGGCGTTTTCGGGCGCGTTTTCGGGGAGATCGCTCCCCCGTGCCAAGGCTCCGACCTCCTACAGGATCCCAATCAATTCCCAATCAATATTGACCGCTTCTGCATTGACCGCCTCTGCACCACAAACCTCTAGGACCAAGTCCTGAAATCTATGTTTGCCCGCCACCGCAAAATAGTTAGCCTCTCTCTCATCTCCCTCGATTTACCCCTTCAATCCTCCGTCCGCACCACCGCCACGCTGTATCAAAAGGGCGGCGATCGCTGTCATATTTTATTTTCCGATCCCCTCCACGCAGATAATCCGACGGAGGGGAATGCTTTGGATGGGGCAGAAACCTTAAATGAAGGCGATCGCCGCCCCGACTCCCTCGGACTATCGCCTTTGTCTCCGAACAAAAGCCCCCTGGAAACCTTGCCCAATCGTCACCTGTGGCTAGAGATTTCGCCCTACCGGGCAATTTTGACGATGCAGGGGAACGGCGGCTTCAGCTATCGTCACCTCTGGGAAGAGGGTGTCTATGGCACCAGTCGCTACTGGGTACAAACCAGTAAAAATCGCCCCCATGACCAGGTGCGGCTACGGAATTTCACCCGCTCCTACGAAATGAAAGGCAAAGGCATCCCCAAAGCATTTCGATTGGAATATGAACTGTGGACCCAAAAACTCAGCATGGGTCGCTATGTCCTAAATCTCGACGTGCATTAGAGTCGACGAGCATCAAAGGCGCATTAAAGTTGGGATTCGCCTAGATGGTGTTGGTAGCGATCGCCCAATTCTTCTGCGGTTAATCCTTGGATCCAATATTCCACGAGGGCATTTCCTAAGGCTTGGGTGTCCTTGGCAATATCATTGGATGATTTGAGGAGTAGGGGCCAGAGCACTAATAAATTGAAACTACCTG
Source organism: uncultured bacterium (assembly GCA_964655355.1). Lineage (GTDB taxonomy): Bacteria > Cyanobacteriota > Cyanobacteriia > CACIAM-69d > CACIAM-69d > CALGDE01. The sequence goes on along the minus strand of CAZZMD010000007.1, from coordinate 111,904 downwards.
AGGAATCCGGTGTTTCGTCTGTGAGGTCGGAAACCTGGGTGAAATCGGGAGCGCTTAGAAGATTGAACAGGTCGTAGGCCATCTGCAATTTGCCGATGACGACGGGTAATTCCTCGATGGGGATTTTTTCGGCTAGCAAATAGGCTAACCCTGGCTGGCCGGTGGTGAGGGTCGAGATAAATTGCAGGGCTGGACTTTTCAGGAAGGTAGCCAGTCCCTGGGTGGTCGACATCTGAAAAATATATTTATCGATGAGGCGGGCCGCGGCCAGGCTACGGGCGTCTAGGCTTTGCAAAAATCGAGCTAGCCGTTCCTGTTTGGCCGGTTCCACCTGTTCCAATAACGCCGTCGCCAACGCATCCGATCCCCAGGGCGCGCGATCGCCATTCCAAGTCACCAGCGGCAAAATTTCCGTGACCTGCTCCCCCAACACCTCCTGGCGATAGCTCACTGCCTCACGAATATTTTTTTCCTTCGGGCGATCGCCCTGACGCCAATCATAGGGAGGCTGCCATTCCCGCGCCGGTCGTACCCGATCAACCTGGGTCACCACCGTAATCACCGGCACCGAACGGGACGCACCCTCCTCCGTTCCCCGCAATGCTTTCACAAAACTGCAATCCATCACCAGCGCCGGATCCAACGCCGGTGTTACGAGCAGCACCAAATCCGCCGCCCGTGCCACCTCCGCCAAGCGATCGCCCGCCATCCCATCCACCTGTTCATAGCCAGGGCTATCCCACAACTGCAACTGCTCCCCCGTCTCCAAAGTCCACTGATAGGCGGTGAACTGGTCCGTGCTAGGCAACACATCAGTCTTCGCCTGCTCGCTGTTAAACAGGGTATTCACCAAACTGCTTTTCCCTGCGCCAGTGCGCCCAACCAACACAATATTGACCGGCTGCGCCTCCACCGTTTCCTGAGAATTCGCGTCGCCCAAAATCTGTCGCAGGGTCGTCGTCTGGGGGGGAGCGATCGCCACTTTCTTCGCCGACTCCGACGCCGTTGTAGCGGTTGCGGACACGGCGCTCAGATCCGCATTGCCATAGAGCGCGATCGCCCGCGCACTCAAATTCCGCAGGGCCGCCTCCCGCAACAACTGCCCCAAATTACTCACCAACTCCTGATTAGCGCGATCGCTAGTCCCCTGACTCGCGAACCGAGTCACCGCCACCGCCGGATTCAGCACCCACTGGGCCCAATTCCACGCCTTCACCACCTGTCGCGCCGACGGCTCCCACTTCTGATAAAGCTCATAGGCATCCACCGCCTGGGCGATCGTCACCCGCCCCAACACCGGCGACAGCTGATCCATCCACCGATCCAAATCATCCACCGTTCCCCGAATCAACCCATAGGCCTGGGGCACATAAATATTCAGCAGCGGATACTTAACCTCTGGGTGATAGGTCAACGCCGTCTCGCGCACCAACGCCTGACAACGGGTCCAAAACAGCTCCCAATCCTCCCAAAGGGGCACATCATCCGCCGCCGCTTCCAGTGTCTTATCAAGCGCCGCCTGAGCCGCGATCGCCCGTTGACCTTGAGTCTCGGTTACCGGCAACGGCTCACTCAACTCAGCGATCGCCCGTTCCGCCTGGCGCATAGCATCGGTCCGATCCCGTAACCAGCGTGCCGCCAACCATTGCCAGCCCACCCCCACCAGAACCACGATCGCCCAAACCCAGTTCAAACCCCAGACATGGATCTGAATCGCTGCCGCAGATAGCAGAAACCCAGCGATCGCGGCGATCGGTCCCACCAACGCCGCGACCTGCCACCGAGCCAACCGAGGAAACGCCATCGCAAAATCACCCAAACCACCCCATAATTTTAGACCCCCTCAAAATGGGATTCTTAAGGGTAGTGACCCTTAAGCGGGGTTTCAGGGGCAGCGCCCCTGAGCAGCATTCTTCTAGTTCGACAAAACCCAATGCGCTACTTCTACCTGCACGGCTTCGCGTCCAGCCCGAAATCCCGCAAAGCCCAACACCTCAGCGATCGCCTAGCCGAGCATGGATTAACGCTAGAGATCCCCGACTTCAACCAGCCCGATTTCAGCACCCTGACCCTGACCCGGCAATTGGATCAAATGGTTGATCTCTTGGGGAGCGATCGCGCCGTCCTGCTGGGATCGAGTTTTGGTGGACTGACCGCGAGTTATTTGGGCGATCGCCTGGGGGATCAAATTGCCGAACTGATCTTACTTGCCCCCGCCTTCGGCTTTCCCCAACGATGGCGCGATCGCCTGAGTCTCGAACAACGCCAAACCTGGGAAACCACCGGACAACTTATGGTCCACCATTATGGCGAAGGCAAACAACAGCCCCTAAACTACAGCTTCTGGGAAGACGCCCAACAATACGATTGGACCCAGCTTACGAATACTATCCCGACCCAAATCTTCCACGGCCTACACGACGACACCGTACCCGTCGAACATAGCCGCCAATATGCTGCCAATCGAGATTGGGTCACCCTGACGGAATTAGATAGTGACCATGGTCTGGGCGATCGCAACACTCTTCAACAAATCACCAACGCCCTGCTCGACACCCTCCCGGCCAAACATAAATCACCCAGCCCATAAATCCCCCATAAAAAAGCAGCCTCGCCCCCTTGAAACAGGCGCTAGGCTGCTGACTTAAGTTCTGTGTCAGTGGGGGCAAAAACTCGCCCGCCACTGATTGCATCGAGCGTTTAGCCCAATGGAAAAGACTTCAACCGTCTAGAAAAAGTCTAGAAAGTGAAGGTGGTGCGGACGCTACCGATGACCACATCATCGTTGTCGCTGTCCTGCTGGGGAGAGAACAACCAGATGAAGCCAGGGGTGATGGTGATGTTGTCGCTCACCTTGACCTTGTAAGCCGCCTCCAAGTGGAGCGCCGCATCAGTCTCAAAATCATCGTCGTCGTCAGCATCGCTCATGTAAGGCGCAGCACCGAAGACCAAGTAACCGAAGTTGCCCTCAGCAAACAGGTCGCGCACCGCCAGAACACCAGCATAGGTCAGCACATCAGCATCGCCTTCATCAACGAAGTCAGCGTCAATGTAGCCGAACCAACCGCGCAGGCTCACCTTGGGGGTGATATCCCACAGCGCATTCACACCAAAGGTGTTGGTGCGGACACCCTCATCGGAGTCCAAACCATCGATGCCGCCAACATTCAAGTTGCCCAAGCCAGTACCGGTACCGCCCAAAGCAAAAGTGCTGCGGGGGTCATAACCATTGATGTAGGTCAGACCAAACTTGAAATTATCGGCAGGCTGGATCTTGATGTGTGCCAGTGCGGAGTAGTTACCGTTGAACAAACCGCGACCTTCGGCAGGATCATTACCACCGCGAGCCAGATAACCAGCGTTCAGGGTAATGACATCGCTGACCTGGTACTTCAGACCAACACCCTGACCGCCCAAGCCCAGACGGAAAATGGGGTTACGCTCAGCGAAACGGGACAGGGCACCGTTAGCACCACCACCGGCTTCCAAGCCCTGGTTCATGGTGTCGGTGTAGAAGTGGTGACCACCCAAGCTCGCCATGGCGGTGACGGTCAACTTGTCACCCACGGGGAAGACATAGTGCAACCGGTCCAAACGGAAGACGTTGTCGCCAGGACCATCAAACGCAAAACGACCTTCGTTGGTGCCGATTTCGTCGGCGAAGGAGTTGCCGATGTTACCGGTGGTCAAACGGGTGATTAGCTTGTCCTTACCGGTGAAGCTGGACACCAGCTGCAAACGTACCCGGTGAGCAAACACCGTTTGGGAATCGTCATCATCGGTGAAGCTATCTGCCAGGTTGAACACCACCTCACCCTGTAATTTTGTGGTGGTGGAGAACTGGTTCGCTTCCAACTCGGAAGTGCGAGCTTCCAATGCGTCCACCCGACCACGAATCTCAGCCAACTCAGCCGCAAACTCTTCTTGCAGCTTCATCAAAGTCTTCATGTCTTCCTTGGTGGCCAAGGGATCCGTTGCCGCAGCGATCAACTCGTTAACGCGATCCAAGCAAGCGTTCAAACCTGCTGCAAATTCATAACGGGTCAAGGCGCGGTTGCCGAGATAAACACCGCTGGGATAACCCGCAATACAACCGTAGCGCTCAACCAAAGACTGCAACGCTTGGAACGCCCAGTCGGTGGGGGAAACGTCGCTCAGCTGGGAGACGGAGGTTACTTGCTCCATCCCACCGTCAGCCTTGACGGAATCCAGGGACTCAACGCTGGAAATCTCGCTGAACTCTTCAAACTGCTCAGCACGGGCAGGCTCAGCAACGATGCCGGCGATCGCAGCAGCAGAGGCAGCCGCAGCCGCCAGGCCCAATCGTCCAAGCTGTAAATCGAATAAACCCTTCATCAAAATAAACCTCGAACGTCACTCCTCACTAGTGCTCAGGGTCGGCGGGCAATGACCGGGAACCGAATGAAAGAAAAACCACGCGTATTTGCATATTCGCAGCGTCCTTCAGTCGGCACTGTTGAGCGACAACAGATTAACCGATCCTTAACCAAGCCGTAAACCCACAGCTTTCCTCAGTGTAGACGCAAATTATCAGTACAAAGAGAAGCAATGTGTGGTCTCAGTAACCAAATGAAGGGCTTTTCGGCAATTCCATGGAACTCCTGCATGACGTGAGTGCAGTTTGAGAATGCAGCGGAGAATGCAGCGAGGATAAGCCGCTACGGGACGACGTTTTGATAGCCTTTCTGGAGCGCGTCGGGCGCTGATTGATGATTTGACGAGCAGTGTTTGACGATCTTTGACGAGTAGTAGAGTTTGACGAGTAGTAGAGGTAGTAGCGATGGCATCTAAGCGAGTAATTCAGACCGACAAGGCTCCCAATCCCGTGGGTCCTTACAATCAGGCGATCGCCGCGTCGGGGGAGATGGTTTTTGCATCGGGACAGATTGCGATCGATCCCGCAACAAATACCCTGGCCCACGAAGGCGATGTGAAGAAGCAGACGGCGTTGGTGATGAGCAATTTAGCGGCGGTTTTGGAAGCGGCGGGGGCAACCTTTGCCGATGTGGTGAAGACCACCATCTTCCTGGCGGATATGAATGATTTTGCGGCAGTAAATGGCGTTTATGCCCAGTCCTTTGATGAAGCTTCAGCCCCGGCACGGGCGACGGTGGAAGTGGCGCGGCTACCGAAGGATGTGCTGGTGGAAATCGACTGCATTGCGGTTATCTAAAGCTGCTTGCTTAGGAACCTAGATCACGGTCTAGGTCTCTTCCCATAGGGACCGGGTGGGCGGCTCCCGGGATTGGGGGCCGCCACCATATCTGACTCTTTATTCGCTCTCGGGGAAAGTGGCGTCGTACTCGTCTTGAAGATCGTCCAATTCTTCCAGAGCTTGGTTCACATCGAGGCGCAGCGGTCCCAGATCAGGGGTTTCGAGTAGGTTAACCAACCAGTCGCGCTGATCCAGGGCGGTTTTAACTTTGGTTTTGAGGATTTGGGTGTCCATAGGGAGGCTGGATAGATTGACGGTAATTGCAGGCACAGGACGATCGCCGTGGGTGAGTGTCACCGCTGGGGATGCCCAGTGTAAACATCAGTTACAAACATATACGGGATTCGTCAGCTAAAAATGTCTTTTGGCGCAATTGTGCAGTCGGAAAAGGACAGGAGCGCGATCGCGTCGGTGCTGGTGTCGGGGAGCGATCGCCGGTCGGTGTAGGTTGTTCCATCGGGCGATCGGAAGATTTCTAGCTGTCGATTTTGTAGGTCAACGACCCAATATTCGGGGATTCCCGCTTGAGCGTATAAATCTCGCTTCCGGGTGATATCTCGGCTGAGGGTGGAATCTGAGATTTCGATTACCCCAAACAGATCATCCGGGGCGGGGTGACGTTTTTCATAGCGTTTGTGGCTGCCTCTGGCGATCGCAATATCCGGCTCCGGCTCTGAATCCCCCAAGGTGATGGGCTTGGCGATGCGCACGCAGGCCCGTCCCCTTAGAACATCCCGTAGGCGATCGCCCAAGGTCTCCTCGCGGTAGGTATGCTCCGGTCCTTCGGGAACCATTTCTACAATATCTCCGTGAATCAGTTCCACATGGCGATCCACCAGCACACCCGCTTCCACCATGGCGTGGTAGTCATCCAGGGACCATTTTGCAAGGGTAAATGTCATGTGCTCCATCTCATGCGCTTCGCCCCAGTCACCCCAATTTTATCGCTCCCAGCCTCAGGGATTTAGCCATGGACTTAGCCGTTTAGCAGCGCTTCCACAAATTCATAGCTGGAGAAGGGACGTAGGTCTTCCACTTTTTCGCCGGCACCAATAAAGCGAATGGGGAGTTTGAGCTGTTGCGCAACGGCGATCGCCACCCCTCCCTTGGCACTGCCGTCCAGCTTAGTGAGCACCACACCGCTCAATTGCGCCGCTTCGGCAAACATTTTTGCCTGCTGTAGGCCGTTCTGTCCCAGGGTCGAATCCAGTACCAAAAGCGATTCAATATGGGTGCCCGGTGCCTTCTTGTCTACGATGCGCCGAATCTTGCTCAGCTCATCCATCAGGTTTTTCTTGTTCTGCAACCGTCCGGCTGTGTCCACCAACAACAGCTCCACATCTCGGGACTGGGCAGCGCTAATGGCATCAAATACAACGGCCGCCGGATCCGTATTTTGACCGGGGTTCGCAATCACTTCTACGTTTGAGCGTCGCCCCCATTCCTGGACCTGCTCCACCGCCGCCGCCCGGAAGGTATCCGCCGCCGCAATCAAGCAACTGTAATCGGACTTAGTGGCCAGCCGCGCCAGTTTACCGATGGTGGTGGTTTTACCCGCCCCATTCACCCCGGTCATCAGCCAAATATTTAAGGTGTCCTTCTCCGGCACCAACATGGGGATCACCGTGGGATCATCGCCCGGTTTCCGCGCTGGCTCATCCAGCAGATCCCGCAGGATCTTTTTTAGGTAAGCGATCGCCGCGTCGGGGGGCAAAGCCTCATCCCGCAATTTATCTTCCAACGCCTCGATGATCACATCCGTGGCGGTGACTCCCACATCCGCCTGGAGCAACAGCGCCTCAATTTCCTCGATCGCATCATCATTGAGCGGTCCCTGACCAAACACGGTTTTCAGGTCGTTGACCAACCCCTGTCGAGTCTTATCTAACCCTTGGCGGAGCTGATTCAGCCAGGAAATTTCCTCTAGGGAAACCTCTTCCGGTCGCCGTCCCTGGGCCGCCAATACTTCCGCCGACCACAGGAAATTTTCGTCAAATTCAACAATAGGCTCGGGGGGTTTAACTTCTTCCTCCTCCGCCATCGGATCCGGCTCAGGGGCGATCGCCTCCGCCTTCACCCGCTCTAACCGCTCTTCCCGCTCCGCCTCCGCCCGCTCCAGGAACGACACCGGAGCCGCAGCAATTTCTTCTACCGCGACCTCCTCTGCCACGGCTTCCTCTACCGCAACATCACCCTGAGCATCGTTGGTTTCTGCGTCGTCTGCTTCTGGATCCTCTGCGGTTGTATCCTCTGCCGCTACGCTTTCTTCCGTAGCCGTTTCAGTCTCAACAACCTCTGAAATCGCCTGTTCTTCGGCTTCGGGATCTGCGGTTTCAGGCTCTGCCTGCTCTTCGATCGCCTCAACAGCGGTTTCCTCTTCCGGTGGGGCAGGGACAGGCTCGTCCTCGGGCTCATCGGCAGACTCTACCGATGCTGCCTGCTGCTTCTGAGCCGCTTGATAAGCGGCCTTTGCCCACGCCAGGGAGTCTAAGGAAATTTCATCCTCGTCATCGTCACTGCCATCGTTATCGCTATCTGCCTCCCCCTCAGCGGTAGCGCCATCACTCCCGGTCTCCGACGGTGCGGCGGTCTCGGTGGGTGCCTCAGCGGTCGTCTCGGGGGCAGCCTCGGTCGATTCCTTCTGCTGCTCTTCGTCGTTATATTGACGGCGGAACCAGTTGAAAACCATGGGGAAATGGGGGGCAGAGGACGATTAACAGCGGACAAAGGGGGCAGCCAAGGGCATCTTAGCGGTTTTTCTGCTCAGCTCTTTTTGCCTTTCTCTGGCTATCCACGACCCGGCGCAATACCCCATTCACAAACCGATAGCTATCCTCATCGCTGTAGCGTTTCGCCAATTCCACCGCTTCATTAATGGCCACCCGATCCGGCGTACCGATATACCGTAATTCCACCGTCGCCAGCCGCAAAATATCCGCATCAATGCGCGCCAGACGACTCATATGCCAATCGTCCATCACGCTATCCAGAAACTCGTCCACATCATCCCGATGCTGCATCACCGCTTCGATTAGCTCCAGGGCAAACGCCCGTAACTCCGGCTGCTCCGCCGATTGCAGCAGCGCCGGAAAATCGATCGCCATCGCCACCCGTTCAATGGCCGCCTGGGTTTGCTCCATGGCATCCCGCACCAGGGCGATCGCCTTTTTGGAATCCCCAATCTGAATGCTGTCTTCTAACAATTCCGTCTTATTCAGGCGATCATTGCCCCGCTGCAAATTTCCCCCGGCCGTTTCAAGCAATTCCTTCGCTTCCGCCTGAAGGGTTTTAACCGCCGACGCCAGAATATCCGACAGGTCGCGATCGCGCTCCTTTTCCATCTTGGACGACAGTTGACTGATGCTTAGGAGGGCGAGTTCTCGGGCGATGCGACGGGTTTGCATGACAGGGGCTCAGGGGCAGCAGGACAGGGCAGGTAAAGGGGGGCAACTAGGGAAACTAAGCGGCCGGAAACGGAGGCAGCAGTCTATAGAGATCGAAAACGACCAAACAAAAATCAAATAAAACTACTTTCCGGGGATGGCACGGGTTGACGCACCCACTCGGGCGATCGCCCCATCGCGACTGGGGGACACAATGCCGCCCGACACCAAAATTTTGAACGCATCCTCAACGGATAGGGACAGCTCAATCACATCCGTTGCCGGAATGACACAATACCACCCGGAGGTGGGATTAGGGGTGGTGGGCAAAAACACACTCAGCATGTCCTGGTCAAAGGACGATTGCACCTCAGGCACCGCTTGGCCCGTGACAAATCCCAGGGTCCAGAGCCCCTGCCGGGGATATTCCAACAACACCACCCGCCGAAACCGCTGGCTGGAATCCTGAAGCAACGTTTCCAGAAGCTGCTTCAGGGTCTTATAGAAGCTGCCCACGAAGGGAATCCCCCTAACCACCCGCTCCCCATTGTTGAGCAACCACTGCCCGGCAATATTTCGCGCCATCAGCCCCAACAGCAGAATTGCGGCCAAGGGGACAAATATCCCAATCAACAGATCCAGAAAACTCACGAGCAACGGATCGAGATTGAATTGAGAGAAGGGATTGAGCCGCTTGGGAATACGGGTCACCATCTCGATGGCGTTCTGCCCCAAGGTAATCGTGAGCCAAATGGTCGTGGCTAATGGGATCGCCACCAGCAGGCCGGCGATCAGATCATTTTTCAAGCCCTGTTTGAAACGATTGAGCTTAGACAAGCGTTGCGTCCCCAAATTCCTTAACGTTCTGTAGCAATTATCCTACCAATCAACTTCTCCCAATCAAGCATTCCCATTTGTCGCTAGACTGCCTAGGAACCAAAAGACAAAAGCGTAGTTGGAAGAGTGGACATGCGGGCAATGGGTGGCTTTCGGACTCGGACCCTTCAGGCTTGGACCCTGGCGCTGGTGGCGATCGCCCTGGCCGTAACAACCTGGTTTGCCAATCCCAATCCGACGCAGGCGGCCCTGACGGATGATCGGTTTGACGGCAATATCTTCGCCCTCTATGCCGGCAATGGGTCCCTGGTACCGCCGCGGGTGACCTTAGCGCAGTCCATGGAGCGGGAGCGGCCTTCTATTTTGTTCTTTTATGTGGATGACAGCGCTGACTGTAAGAAATTCTCCGGCACCGTCTCCCAACTGCAAGCCTTCTACGGAAAAGCTGCGGACTTTATCCCGGTATTGGTGGATGCGTTGCCCCCGGCAGGCTCGAATGATCCCGCAGAGCCTGCGTTCTATTACAAGGGATTGATTCCCCAGACGGTGGTGATTGATGGGTCGGGCAAGGTGGTTTTGGATGAAGTCGGTCAGGTGCCCTTTGAGACCGTGGACGATCGCCTGCGGGAAGTGTTTAATTTGTTGCCGCGATCAGAGTCCGTGGAGTTGCGTCGCCGCACCTTGAATGAAGTGAATATTGAAGTGGAGCAGGTACAGAAATAGGTCCATCAGAAATAGGACTGAGGAGCAAAGACGCGATTTGTTAACGAACGCTACCGTCCCAGGAAAGCGGGTTACGGGTTTTGGGTCGCGGGGTTAAAGTAATGGGGTCTTTGCTGTGGAGAGTGCGTCGTGTCCAGTTCCGCCCCCTCTGATCCTTCGAATTCCCCTGATCCCATTGAGGAGATGGAGGAGATGCCCCCGACCTCTGGTCGTCGCCGTAATGACCCCGATGAATGGTGGGCGGTGGTCCTGGCCCTGCTGGCGGTGCTGGGGATTTTTTGGTGGGTCTTGGGACGCGATCGCTTTCCCGTTAGCCGTTGGGTTGCAGCCCTAGGGGGAGGCTCTGATCCCAGCGCCCTTGAGGGCGATCGCTCCCAAGAATTCGACGGCACTGGCGGTAATCAAGGCGGCTTTGGATTGGGGCTGGGGGGCGATCGCGCCGACCAAGGATCTGAGTCTGAGACTGGTGACGATGGCGGTCCCGATGTGGCGATCGCCAACCGATTTGGGCTGTCGGGGGGGGATTTCCTCGGCGGCGATGGAGCGTCCGATCAGGGCGCGGCTGGGGCTGACGGTCAGACTGGAACCGATGCCCCAGGTGCCGCCGAAGACGGCGCAACTGGGGACACAACCGGCGATCGCGGCGTCGGCGACTTAACCCCGCCGCCCCCCGCAGAAGATGGCATTACGACCTCGGAAACGCCCCTGCCCTCCCCGTCGCCAGCGCCCCAGGCCTTCGCAGATGTGCCAGACGACCATTGGGCCGCCCCCTTCGTCAATCAGGTCACCCAGCTCGGCCTCATTGAAGGCTTTCCTGACAACACCTTCAAACCCGATGAACCCGTGACCCGCGCCCAGATTGCAGCGGTGGTTTCCCAGACCTATAGCGATCGCCAAGGCACCGTCGCGGCAAAATCCTTCAGCGATGTGGCCAGCGACTTCTGGGGCACCGAAGCGATCGCCAAAACGGTACAAATCGAATTTATGAAAGGCTATCCTGACGGCACCTTCAGCCCAGAAAAGCCCATTTCCCGCCTCGAAGCATTGCTGACCTTTGTGGCCGGGCTCAAGCTCACCCCCTCAGGGGCTCCCGATACGGTGCTGGGGCAATTCCCCGACGGCGACCAAGTGCCCGACTGGGCCCGCCCCGCCATTACCGCAGCGGTGGAAAATAAGCTGGTTGCCAACCCCAACGGCAACACCCTGGATCTACAAACCACCGCCACCCGAGCCGATATTGCCGCCATTGTCTACCAAGCCCTCACCAGCGAAAACAAAGTGGGCGAAGTTAGCTCCCCCCATATCCTGGGGCAATAAACCTACCTAAACCCACCTCCGGAGCCAGACCTCAACCCCATTTCCACCCACCCCAGATACAAGACCATGCCATCGCCATCGGTAATTGGAATCGACCTCGGGGGCACCGCGATCAAACTCGGACGATTCACCGAAGATGGCACCGCCCTAGCTGAATTAACCGTGTCAACCCCCCAGCCCTCCACACCGGAAGCGGTGGTGGATGCCATGGCGATCGCGGTCAACCAGATCGATCCCCAAGGGGAAGCGATCGCGATCGGGGTCGGAACCCCCGGCCCCGCCGATGCCACCGGCCGTATTGCCCGCGTTGCCATCAACCTCGCGGGCTGGAAAGATGTCCCCCTCGCGGACCGGCTGGAGGACAAAACCGGGCGTCCCGTCATCCTCGCAAACGACGCCAACTGTGCCGGCTTAGGGGAAGCCTGGTTAGGGGCAGCTCGCGACTTCCAGGACTCCATCATGCTCACCCTGGGCACCGGTGTCGGTGGAGCCGTCATCCTGAACGGCGAATTATTTGTCGGTCGCCATGGCACCGGTGCAGAGCTGGGGCTAATCACCCTAAATCCCGAAGGACATCCCTGCAATAGCGGTAACCAAGGCTCCTTAGAGCAGCATGTTTCCGTGCAGGCTGTGCGCCGCCGCACCGGCAAAGAACCCCATGAATTAGCAGAACTAGCTAAAAATGGAGATCCCCAGGCGATCGCCTTTTGGGAACAATATGGCCGGGAACTGGCCGCCGGACTCGCGAGCTTAGTTTATGTTTTGACCCCCGAGGCGATCGTGATTGGCGGCGGCATCAGCGCCAGCCTAGATCTCTTCTCCCCTAGCCTCACCGCAGAATTCGAGACCCGTGTTCTACCCAGCTCCCGTGAAGGCCTACAAATCTTACCCGCCACCCTGGGCAACCAAGCCGGCCGCATCGGTGCCGCGAAACTTGCTTGGCAATGCCAAAAATAGATTATTGTTCTGCAAAGCGACTGCCTCTGCCCAAGCAGCCCCGCCCTCCCAGCTCCAAAGACAATGATAGTAATAGACCCAAGTAACTCCATACTCCAAGCGCTCATTGATAAGTATCATCATGGCCACGCCACTAGTGCTGAAAGAGAGCGGCTCGGAAAAGTCCTGGACTTAGATAAAATCTATCACTTACACCAGAAATACGGACTTAGTTATCACACCCCAAACCTATTAGTATGCCATGAGTCCCTCAACTTGAGTGACAAGAAGGTTCTGGAAGTGGGGGGGTGTATGCCTCCCGAGTTAACCATTGAGGTTCTGGGCTGTCGCGAGTGGTTTGCCCTAGAGTCCGAAGGCTACGATGCCGAACTGGAAAAGGGCAATCAAATTCATCGCTTCAGCGAAGATTCAAAATTTCCTGAGAGTTTCACCCACGCCATCATGAATATTGAGGACCTGGGGGATGAACACAACAATACCTACGATGTTGTGTTTTCTATTGCTGCTTTCGAACATATTGTTCGCTTCCCTGCGGCACTAGCAAAAATGTACCAAGTGCTTAAGCCCGGAGGGATGTTATTCGCCATGTTCGCTCCGATTTGGTCATCCTTCAACGGACACCATCTCCCCCCCATCACTACGAAGAGTGGAGATGTGAGCGAGTCTGTCGCGTCTCATATTCCAGTTTGGGGGCATCTCCTTTTCAATCGTATAGAAATGCGAGAGTACCTTCTCAAACAGTCTATTGATGGGGAGACGGTCGACGAAATTGTTTATTACATCTACGATTCTCCCCACATTAATCGGTACTTTACGGAGGATTACCTCTACTTCATCGAGAAATCGCCTTTCATACCGGTTGATATTTGCCTAACCTATCCTGTTACAGACCCTGTCCCAGAAAATTTACTTAGGAAAATCCAAGACAAAAATCCTGGCAGAAAAGCTTTCATGAATAATGGAATTGGGTTGCTTTTGAAGAAAGAAAATGATTTTTCAAACCCTGCCACGCCAGACTCTGTTAAATATTTTTAGTCCATTGCGACCCGGCTGCCATTTAGATAGCTTGCACGTTTAGACGTTTAGCACTCTCTACACTCAAAGTGAGCCTTTTCTATGGGGGCTGACTGGCATTCTGAACGGAAGTTACCCCGGAAAGCTGGCGATCGCGCTGGGCCTTGGTGCCGTCGGCCCATCACGCCGTTTCTGAAGGCAAGAATGGCCGTAAACACGCTAGTCTATGGGGATTATGCGCGTTAATGGTTGGTACTATGTCCGGTTTTTCCTCTGGCACCGCTTACTTTTCTGCACACGGTCAAGGGAATGCTCTACTACAGGATGGACAGGGACGACGGAAGTTTGAGTTACCGGGTGCAAAGCCCCACTACCGTCCCGATCGCCCAGGACAGGTAAATCATATTGCTTTGGATTTGGCGCTAGATTTTGCCAAGCAATCCTTTGGGGGGGCTTGCACCATTACCCTAACGCCAGTGCGGGATGGGTTAACCACTTTAGTGTTGGATGCGGTGGATCTGACCATTGAGTCAGTGCAGGTTGCAGACAGTGATGCGACCTATATTTACGATGGCAATCAGTTGACGGTGAATGTGGCGGATTTAGCAGCGCCCCTTGCCGTCGGTACGCCGGTGGATGTGGCGATCGCCTACCACGTGGATCAGCCCCAGCGGGGTTTGTATTTTGTGGGGCCGACGGAGGATTATCCCGATAAGCCGGTGCAGGCCTGGACCCAGGGAGAGGATGAAGATTCTCGGTATTGGTTCCCCTGTTTTGACTATCCCGGTCAGTTGGCGACGTCGGAGTTGCGGGTCAAAGTGCCGAAGGGGATGACGGCAATTTCCAATGGGGAGTTGGCGAAGAAGCAGACCAAGGGCAAGTGGTCGACATTCCATTGGAAGCAGTCGGAGGTGCATCCCAGCTATTTGATTACCCTGGCGGCGGGCGAATTTATTGTGGAGGCGGATGAGTGGCGCGGTAAACCGGTGACCTATTACGGCATTCCGGAGCACAAGGATGGGTTGCGGTTGACCATGGGCCGGACGCCGGAAATGTTGACCTATCTCAGCGATATTTTTGGCTATGAGTATCCGTTTCCGAAGTATGCCCAGGTATGTGTGGCGGATTTTATTTTTGGGGGGATGGAGAATACGTCGGCGACGTTGTTGACCGATCGCTGTGTGTTGGATGAGCGGGCGGCGATCGACGACTACCGCTGCGAAAGTTTGGTGGTCCACGAGTTAACCCACCAGTGGTTTGGGGATTTGCTCGTCATAAAACACTGGTCCCAAGCGTGGGTGAAGGAGGGGATGGCCACCTATAGCGAGGTGCTGTGGTTGGAGCATACCCGCAGTGCGGACGATGCGGCCTATTACCGCTTAGGGGAAGCGCGCAGCTACTTGGCGGAAGATCGGGGACGATATCGACGCCCCATGGTCACCCATGTGTATCGGGAGGCGATCGAGCTTTACGATTGCCATATTTACGAGAAGGGGGGCTGTGTCTACCACATGATCCGCGCGGAGCTGGGGGATGAGCTTTTCTGGCGGGCGATTCAATATTTTGTAAATACCCATGCCCATGGCTGTGTGGAGACGGTGGACCTATTGCGGGCGATCGAGGAAAGCACCGGTCGCAACCTGGAATTTTTGTTTGATCAATATGTATTCCGGGGAGGGCATCCCGATTACAAGGTGGCGTATCAGTGGGATGGGGACAGCAACTTAGCCAAGGTCACGATCACCCAAACCCAAGCTGAGGATGATAATGATCGCACCAATCTATTCGACTTAAAAATTCCCATCGGCTTTGGCACGGTAACCGATGGGGACGGAGAATCGAGCAAAGGCAAGAAGAAGAGCAAGAAACCAGCAAAGCCGACGGTGACGGTGAATTCGATGACCGTACGGGTGAGCGATCGCCAGCAAAGTTTTTATATTCCCCTGCCGGCGAAACCGGATTTTGTCAGCTTTGATGTGGGGAATCATTGGCTGAAAACGGTGACGCTGGAGTATCCCCTCGCCGAATTGAAAGCGCAGTTAAACCATGATCCCGATGTGTTGGGTCGGGTGACGGCGGCAGGGGCGATCGCCCAGAAGGGATCCCTGGAAGCCTTAACCGCCTTGGCTGAAAGTTTAGTGGCTGAGCCGTTCTGGGGTGTTCGGGTGGAAGTCGCAAAAGCGCTAGCGGGAATTCCGTTGGATGGGGTTTTAGAGGCCTTAAAACCCGGTCTGAAGGATGACGATGCCCGGGTGCGGTTGGCGGTGGTGCAGGCGATCGCAAAACTCAAAACACCCGAGGCTTATATGGCGATCGAACCCATTGCCAAGAAAGGCGACGCCAGCTATTCCGTAGAAGCGGCAGCCTTATCGGGCATTGGCAAGCTGGCAAAGGCGACGGCCGTTACGGCGCCCAAACCCCTCACGAGCCGTGCCCTGAAGCTGCTGAAATCAGCCCTGAAAGACCGGTCTGGCTGGAATGAGCGGGTTCGCATTGGGGCTATTCAAGGGGTGGCCGCCCTCAACGATTCTGCGGAGGCTCTAAAACTAGTTTTGAATTACACCGTGGCGGGGACACCCCAAGCCCTACGCCTGGTGGCCATTCGAACGTTGGGCCGCATCTCCACCGCCCAGGATGCCAGCCAATTGGACACCATCCTTAATGCCCTCAGTCAGTTGAGTACTGAAGCGTTTTTCCTTACCCAGATGGCAGTGGTCAGTTCCCTGGGGGCCATGGAAACCCCCAAGGCGATCGCCGTACTCCAAGGGCTTGCCGATGCCACGGCCGATGGTCGAGTGCGTCGGGCCGCGGAGGAGGCGGTGCGTCAGGTTCAGGGCAAGGTTAAAACCGACCAGGGATTGCAACAATTGCGGGACGAGTTGGACCAGCTCAAGCAGCTCAATCAAACCCTGCGATCGCGCGTGGAACGGTTAGAGGCGGAAAAGAAAACGACCGCCGCAACCGGAAAAAAATAGCCCTAGCTAACTGCCCTAGCTAATCGCCCTGGGGCAAAACCGGCACCTAGCCCAATCACGGGCGTGGCACAGGGCGATCGCCCGGCTATGGCAGGCGGGATAGGCTAGAGTGAGTTAGGTTTTTTCCCGAGTCGGCAGCAACCGTATGCCGTGCCGGGAACCCCATTCACTGATTGCCTGTCCACCGTCGTCATACCCTTATCGTCATGTCTATTTCTAAGCGCTTTCGTGCTGGTTGTTTGGGGCTTGCCCTGAGCGCCCTGGGGACGACGCCGGCGATCGCCCAGTCACACTCCACCACGACAGCCCCCACTCCCGTTCTGCAAATCGCTCAGGCCGCCGAGGGAGAAGCGACGGCAGAGCCCGCACCGGCAACTCCGGAACCGGCGGCGGCAGAAGGAAACCCAGAGCCCAGCTCTCTGATCTCGGTAACCACCGGTGATGTGGTGCTACTGGATGCAGGGCAGGGGCCCAAGACTCCCCTGCGTCTCTCCCCTGAAGTGGGCAATCAATTGCAACTCGGGGCTGATTTGACCATGAAGGTCACGATGGAAATGGATGGGCAAGCGATTCCCAATGCCGGTTTTCCGTCGGTGGCGATGGTATTGGGGATTGAAGTGGTGGACGTGAATGAGGCCGGGGAGATCACCTACAACATCACCTACGACAGCATTGAACTGGGGACGGAAGCCGATTTTCCTGAGCAGGCTCGCACCATGATTGATGAGGTATTCCAGGAGTTGAAAACCCTCAAGCTGGTGCTAGTTGGGGATGATCGGGGTCGCGTCCTGAACGCCACGGTGGAAGCCCCGGACGATCTCAATCCATTTCTGGTTCAGATGCTGGATAGCCTCTCCCAGTCAATGAAACAGGTGTCGGCTCCCCTGCCGGAGGAGGCGATCGGGGTGGGCGCTCGCTGGTCCATTTCCGGCTCCGTAACCGCTAGTGGGCTGACCCTAGAACAGACGACAACCTACGAATTGGTGGAGCGGGACGGCGATCGCTTCACGGTGAATATGGACGTTGAGCAAACCGCCGAACCCCAAACCATCGGCACGCCGGGCGTCGCGATCGAGCTTACGGACTACAGCGCAACGGGCAACGGCAACTTGTTAATGGACGCGGGTTATCCGCTGCCGATTGGGGGGCTGATCAACCTGATTTCCACCACGAAACTTAGCCCCGCCCAGCTTAATCAAGCCATTACAAGTCGCGCGGAGATACGGATGGAGTTGGCTCCAGTCACCCCCTCCGCCACGCCCTAGGCAATGTCGGATCTTCGGATCTTCAAATCTGGGGAAACCTCCCCCAGTGATTTCTTTTGAGTTCCTTTTAAACCTCTACTTAGACCTCTGAGGCGATCGCCTCAGAGGTTTCTGCTTCAACCTCTTCCCCAGCAACGGGGGTAGAGGATCCATCAGCTTGCCCCTCTTGCCCATCAGTGCCCGACGGTTCCGCTTGGTAGACCGCCAGATCGAACCAGAAAATGCTGCCCACTCCTTCCTCGCTGGTCAGGTGCATTTGGGCCTGGTGCTTTTCCATAATATTGCGCACAATGGATAGCCCTAAGCCCGTCCCTTCGAGGGTATGGACCCGATTTTCGACCCGGAAAAATCGATTAAAAATGGCCGATTGATCATCCTTGCTGATGCCCAGACCGGTATCCATCACCTCAATGCGCACCCGGTCGGACACCCTAGCGACATCGGTATTGTTATTGTCCGGCGGGGTCCCTTGATCATCCCCATCGCTATCTAAGGACTTGGCTTGATTGTGTTGGGCATCCCCCATATCGCAGGTGGGCCAGAGGGCTGGCCGGGCATTGGGATGGGTGGGGCGATAGGCGCGAATGGTCACCTTGCCGCCCGCCTCCGTAAATTTCAGGGCATTCCCCACCAAATTGGCAAAGACCTGAAGCAACAAATCATAGTTGCCCCGAACCCCCGGCAGATTATCTTCGACCTCCTGGGTCAGGGCAATATTCTGATCCCGGGCATTGAGCTGATAGGTGCGTAGGGTTTGTTCAATGGGAGCCGCAATATCGATCGCATCGAAGGCATAGCGACGGTTGGATTCCAGCCGGGATAAATCCAGCACATCATTTACCAAACGGGTCAGGCGATCGGTTTCATGGTTCGCCGTGGCCAGGAATTCGCGCTTTTGCTCCTCGTTCAAATCGTCTCCATATTCATGGAGGGTTTCAATAAAGGATTTGATATTAAATAGCGGCGTCCGTAGCTCGTGGGACACATTGCTAATAAACTGGCTCTTCGCTTCATTCAGCTCCACCTCCCGCGTGATGTCCTGAATGGTAATGGCGATCGCCTTAATGCTCTCGTGGTAGCGCACCCCCGGTCCCGGTCCTGAATTATCAAACTCCGACGACAGGGCGGACAACTGTTCCGCATCCTCCGACGATGCCTCTAGGCCTTCTTCTAGGCCTTCCTCCATGGGCCGCTGAGCCAAGATCGTACTCAGCAAAATCCGCACCGTCCGCTTCACGGGCTCGGCCAGGGTGATGCGAAACTCTTCCGCCACCGTTTCCCCTTCCGCCAACTGGAATAGGGGCCGAGTTAACTTCACCTGAATTTCTGGGGGCAAGTGATACAACACACTCTTGCCCACAATATCTTCTTCTTCCCAGCCCAAGATTCCCTTAGCCGCCGGATTCGCCAGGACGACCAATAAGTTGGGGGCTAACAACACCGCCCCATCGGCGATCGTCGAGACCAGGGTCTCCAACTTTGCCTTGCTGGCCGTTAGTTCCTCAATATTTTGTTCTTCGTAGCGTTCCAGCCGCTCCGCCATGTCGTTGAAGTTGATAATCAACTCCCCCAGCTCCCCCCCAAAGGGCAAGGTCACCCGCTGCTGAAAATTACCGGTGGCAATGCTTTTTACCCCCAGCAATAGCTCCTTGATCGGTTTGGTGATGGTCAACGCATTGAACACCGCCCCCAGGATCACCATGATCCAAATGGACACAAATACGGCGATCGTCACATCCCGGGTCAGGCTGGAGGATGCCACCACCGTGGCATTGGGGTTGGTGCCCACCGCCAACACCCCGAGATACTTGCCGTCTTGCTTGAGGGGCACAAACACATCGGTCACTTGCCCGTCGGGGGTGGGGTGCTGCCGCGCCATGGGCAGGTCCGCATTGGCGTCATAGCCCTCGGGGAGCTGAATACGGCGGCGCAGGGTTAAAGAGGTTTGGATGGCCGTGTGGGAGAAGGGAATGCCATAGAAAATGGTCCCTTCCTGATCCGCGTATAGAAGATAGCGCACGCTAGTGGTGCTGTTATAAAAGCGCGCGGAAAAAATGGCCAGCTCATCCAAGTTCTGTTCCGCTACCAGGGGGGCCACATTGGACGCAATCAACAGCCCCAGGTCACGACTGAAACGGGTATCATTCAGCCGCGCATCTTGCTGGATGGTGTTCACTGCCCAAAAGGTCAGACCGCTCATCAGCAGTGACACCACTAGCGTTGCCACCGCCATCAGCCGGGTTTGTAACGTAAATTCCGACCACCACCGTCGGAGAATATCTCTAATATTATTCAGCAACGCCAGCATGGTCAGATCCAATCTCTGTGCTCGATCTTAACGCCAGCATGGTCAGGTCCAGCATTTGTTGTTGATCTTACCTGATAGCCAATGTCTCGGCGGTGATAGGCCCCCTCAAAGGCGATCGCCTCAAGACTACCGTAAGCATAGGCAAAGGCTTCGGAAAAGGTATTGCCAATTCCCGTGACGGCCAATACCCGTCCGCCATCGGTGACCACCGTGTCACGGCCGCCGCTGGTGATGCACTTAGTGCCGGCATGGAAAACCTGGGTGGTTTCGGTTTCGGCGAGGGCTAAACCACGGATGGGCTTCCCTTTTTCGTAGGAGCCGGGATAGCCCCCCGATGCCGATACGACACAGCCGGCACAACCAGGCAGCCATTCAAAGGGGGCGAGTTCACCCAGTTTGCCGTCGATGCAAGCCTGCATGATGGTGTGGAGGGGAGTGGCCAGCAAGGGCAAGACAACCTGGGTTTCAGGATCCCCAAAGCGACAGTTATATTCCACCACTTTTGGGGTGCCGTCGGGGGTGATCATCAGGCCGGCGTAGACAATGCCGCAGTAATCAATTTTGCGTTTGGCCAGGGTGGTAATCACCGGTTCCAAGACATCGGACTGGATCGTCTCCATCAACTCGGGGGTGACTAGGGGAGCAGGGGCGTAGGCACCCATACCGCCGGTGTTGGGACCGGTGTCCCCTTCGCCGATGCGTTTATGGTCCTGGGCGGCGATTAGGGGACGGATGGTTTTGCCGTCGGTGAAGGCCAGGACGGAGGCCTCTCGCCCATCCATAAATTCCTCAATCAGAACGCTGCTGCCCGCGGCACCAAATTTACCGTCGAAAATTTCTTTGACGGCTGCTTTTGCTGTGTCCAGATCCATCGCGACGGTGACGCCTTTCCCCGCAGCCAGTCCATCGGCTTTGATCACGATGGGGGCACCTTGTTCGTCCAGGTAGGCGATCGCCCCGTCCAGTTCATCAAAGGATGCTGCTTTGGCGGTGGGGATATTTGCCTCGGCCATGAGTTCTTTGGCCCAGTTTTTGCTGGCTTCGAGCTGAGCACCCTCTTTACCGGGACCGAAAACGGCAATCCCCTGCGATCGCAATGCATCGGAAATGCCCGCGGCGAGGGGATCTTCGGGACCGATGACGACAAAACTGACGCCGTGGGTGAGGGCGAGGCGGGCAATACCAGTAAAATCTTTGACGCCCATGGCAATATTCTGACAGCCGGGGGTGGTCGCGGTTCCCCCATTGCCCGGAACACACAGCACCTGCGTTACTGCGTCATCCCGCAACAACGTCCGGGCGATCGCATGTTCACGCCCCCCATTGCCAACGACCAAAATTTTCACCGTTGCCCGCCTCCGTCTGTCACCGTAGGGTTAGATAGTTGCTTGGCTAATCTCAAATGTAAAACTCGGTCTGATTGGAAGTCGAAGTTGAGTTTCAAGATTGAGTTTTAGGTATTAGCGTATCCACCATTAAAACCTTTTCCCTTCAATCGGGACAATGGGGCGAGACAATGGGGCGATCGCCGGAGGTCTGATGGATGGTCCGGGAGGTGGGGAATTGACGACTGGGAAGGATGCTGATTTCCTAGGACGGTGGTGTAGAACTTGGGGATGGAATCCCCGGGGGACGACCTCCCTTGAAGATGAGATGGCGGGGGTCTTAGACTGACCTAGTGGGAACTTCCAGGGCTGCAATATACGGATTTCACGAGAAACCTTTAGACGGATTGGACGCCAATTATGACCATTTCGATTGTGACCGGTGCAGCAGGGTTTATTGGGTCCAATTTGGTGGATGCGTTGCTTCAGCGGGGCGATCGCGTGATTGGCGTTGACCAGTTCAATGATTATTATGATCCCGCTCAGAAGCGCCGAAATATTGCCCATCTGGCAGCAAACGAAAATTTTGAGCTAATTGAGGACACTATCCAAAATATGGATTGGGTCAGTCTGTTGAAGGATGTGGATTTGGTGTTTCACCAGGCGGCCCAGGCGGGGGTGCGGGCAAGCTGGGGACAGGGGTTCAGCGATTATACGGCGCGGAATATTACGGCGACTCAGTTGATTTTAGAGGCGGCGAAGGTGACGCCGACCCTGAAGCGGTTGGTGTATGCGTCCACGTCGTCGGTGTATGGGGATGCGGAAACGTTGCCCACCAGCGAAAAGCTTTGCCCGAAGCCGGTTTCGCCCTATGGAATTACAAAGTTGGCGGCGGAGCAGATGTGTTGGCTCTATCAACGGAATTTTGAGGTGCCGGTGACGGCGCTGCGCTATTTCACGGTGTATGGCCCGCGCCAGCGTCCGGATATGGCATTCCACAAATTTTTTAAGGCGGCGCTGGAGGATGGCACGATTCCCATCTATGGGGACGGGCTCCAGACTCGTGATTTTACGTTTATTTCTGATGCCGTGGCGGCAAACCTAGCCGCAGCGGAGAAGTCGGGGGCGATCGGCGAAATGTTCAATATTGGCGGCGGCAGTCGGGTGGTGTTGAACGAGGTGTTGGATACGATCGATGCGATTGTCGGTAAGCCCATCAAGCGGGATTATCAAGGACGGGCAATGGGGGATGCTCGCCATACGGCAGCAGATGTGTCGAAGGCAAAGGAAATCCTTGGCTATCAGCCAAAGGTCTCCTTAAAAGAAGGCTTAGCAAAGGAATGGGACTGGATCCAGCAGTTCTATAGCTAGAAGCGCTCAAGAGCAAACTCGGGGGGAACAAACCACCCGAAAACCAACAGAGCGATTACGGCTCGCGCGCGAGCGGCTGAGGCGAGCCGCCGAGCGGCAGCCCCCCGAAGCGTTGTTCCAGGAACCGCCGCGCAGCAGCCAATTTGTTGGCTTATTGTCAATCCAAGAGCTTCCATTGATAGGAGCACCTTGGTAGCTGTCATGCCAAGCATCCTCGCACCATTCCCACACATTGCCGTGCATATCGTGGAAACCCCAAGCATTGGCGGGGAATTTCCCCACATCCGTTGTTTGACTATGACTCCAGCTATAGTTCGCTAAATCTTTCGTGAGGGTTTCCCCAAACGCAAACGGCGTCGTTGTTCCTCCTCGACAAGCATATTCCCACTGGGCTTCACTGGGAAGCTTTAGCTCCCGAGATAGGCTCCGAGATAAACGACGACAAAACTCCTGAGCATCATCCCAAGACACTTGTTCCACAGGACGATTCGCACATTTAAATCCTGAAGGGTCAGTCTCAAGCGGCTGGTTAATAAGACTCAAGCCAGCCACCCATTTCCACTGAATCTGAGTCACCGGATATCTACCCATCCAAAACCCTTCAGCAAATCTCACCCGGTGCTTCGGCCCTTCCCAGTCAAATCGCTCCTTTTCATGATCTGGTGACCCCATCAAAAAATCACCAGGAGGAAGCCAGATCATTTCCAGCGGCGTTCCCCCCAAATCAAAGATCTGCCGCCGCCCTTCTCCTTGACGCTTCGTGATTTGTCCATCAAGCGTCACAGATGCAGTAGTAAAAGTAAACGTCTCCTCCACAGGTGAAGGCTTTGGGATCGGGGCTGGCTCAGGAGTAGGGATCGGTTTAGGAACAGGGGTCGGCTCGGGCGATGGTGGTGGAGTCGTGTAGATAATAGTGATTTTATCCCTACCAACTTTATCGCCACCCACCTTGTCATCACCGATGTTATCGCCAGCACCTGAGTGATCCTGGTTAATCTCCGTTGTTGATGAAGGCTCTGAATCCGGTGCAGTTGGATGCTCCAGTTTCTGGGGTTTGACTGGTGTCTGAAGCTGGAAAGGATGATTGGGATTCTCCTCCTGAAACGCCTCGTACAACTCCTGTAACGCGCCCTTCGCTTCCGCCCACTCAAGCAACTCAAACCCTACAATGTCCAAGGTTTGACTGCTGGCGACAATACTCTCTAGCTGCCAGCCCAGCTCTTCCGCCACAAAAATCTTGAGCCTGCCGTAATCCCGATAAACACCTTGCAGGGCTCTGCGAAACTGTTTTTTATCCTTGCGCGTCCAAGCCATAGCCCATCAAAACCGGCAGTCATTCTCAGAATTGTAACCTCGGATTCCCAAAAGCCCTAAGGCAGAAACTGACGGCTGCTGGTCCCCTGGCGGTTGAGGTCCTGGAAAATCATAAAGTTGGTTACGTTGGGGAAGTTGGTTAAAGCGGAGTTTTCGGATAGGGAGGGGCGTAGGGGGGGTAATTGGTCGGGGCGGAGGCGGCTGACGCTATAAAGCGGTTGGTTGGGGTTGTTCAGCAGTTGCGAGTTTAGCCGGGGGTCGAGGTAGCGATCGCCCCCCTGATCCCCCCACAAATGGCGCTGCATAAACGCGGCGGAGAGGGTTTTGAAATAGGTTTGATATTGCGCGGGATCGCTGCCACCACCGAGACCGGGCACATTAAACACGTCGCTATCTTGACCCCACAACACCGAAAAGTGACTTGCCCCCACCATCACAAATAACTGTTTCCCCAGGGAGCGGATCTGGGTAAACGGATGAAACTGCTCCGGCAACGGTGGGGCGATCGTATCGTCGCTGCTGGCAATAATCGCCGTCGGCACCTGGAGCGATCGCAACCCCTCCGCGCCAAACAAATAACTCGCGATCGGATTCACCGCGATCGCCGCCTTAATCCGGGGATCATGCAGCGACACAAACCGCTCCTTGGGGAACGGTTTGATGAACATGGCCTGACATTGCAACAACAGGGACGGATTGGGGCGCGGGATCAAAATGTCATTCGTACACTGGTTGCGAATATGGTCAAAATCCAGCTTGGCGCCCGCCACCGCCAGGGCCGTATAACCGCCAAAGGAATGGCCAATAATGCCCGTATTGTCCAAATCGAGCACCCCCGGCAACCCCGGCAGCCGTGGGCCAATCATCTCCAGCAGATTCAGAGTGCTCGACACATCCTCACCCCGATTCACAAAATCCTGGGGATCGGCAATTTCGCTGCCCCGCCCATCCAACAGCGCCTGCACATAATCCGTATCGCTGCCCTTATGCTCCGGGATCGCCACCACAAACCCATGGGATGCCAGATGCTCAGCGAGATACACAAACGCCTTACGATTCGATGCCAGCCCATGGGAGATCACAACAATCGGATGGCGGGATTCCTTGCCCCGAGGCGATCGCCCTTGATTGTCCCCCGCGATCGGCCAATACACATCCACCGGCATCAAAGGGCGATCGCCATTAGACGCCCGAGCTGATCGCATAGTCCAACGATAGGGACCTAACTGTTGCAAATCAGCCCCCGTATCTGTCCCATCCGACGGAAAAACCAAGCGTGTCCGATTCCGCTCCAACCGAAACTGAGACGCCACCACCGACAGCGCCCGTTGCCGCACCGCCATCACCTCTTCAATCCGCTGAACCACCCCCACCGCCCGGTTCAAATCAATCTCCAGATTAGGCGCCGGATAATGCTGCAACACCGTCAATAAACTCAGTCCCCGCGCATCCTTAGCCGCATCAGCCAGGGCCGCCCGCAGGGCCGCCACATTCGGTTGCTGATTAGAATTACGAACGATTTGGGCCAGGTAATGCAAAATCGTATTGCCCTGGGGAGAATTCAGAAAACTGAACACGACTTGGTTATTAATATTGGCCGGTTCCCCGAGAATGGACCGAATCTCAGCAATTTCATTGGGCTCCAGCAACCGGGCATACAAACGTAAATCCCGCTCAATGCGATTTTCTTCCACCAGCGCCGTCAGACTATCGACCTGAATCCGAGCGCGAATCTTGCCATAGATAAACTCAACAGACTCCGCACCCCAAGCAACACCAGCACTCCACAGCAAAGCCCCGATCGCCAACCCCAGCGATCGCCCCAGTCGCCCCAGCCCTCGGTGCCTTTGAACGACTTGCTTAGCCATGCCTTGCTTAGCCACAGACTCTCCTCACCACCTCAATGATCGGGCCCAATGATCGGGCTGCAATGATCGGGATGCTCGGGATCCCATCATCCCTATCCCCCGCTTCGTTTTGCGGCATACCCCAGCTTCACCAACAGTTGCACCACCTTATCCGCACACTCCCCCTGAAGCTCCAGGGTGTCATCCTTCACCGTGCCGCCCGTGCCACACTGAGCTTTCAACTTTTTCAATAAATCCTTCAGCGTCTCCGGACGGCATTGAAAGCCCGTCACCACCGTCACCGTCTTACCGCCTCGCCCTTTCCGCGATGCCTGCACCCGCAATTTTTGCTGATTGGGGGGCAACTCAGCCTGTCCCCGTTCCAGCGCATCATCATTATTACTGCCGCCAAATTCGGAGTAAACGACGCGATTTTGATTGCCCTTCCGATTTCGATTCGCCATAACGGTTACAGTTCCTGGACGGGTTTTGCCCTAGGTTTTCAAGGAATTACCATGATCGCATCCCCAGATCATATTCATCGAAGCACAGGTTGCCGTGGTGGGGATTGGGGGATGTGGTTGTTGTGAATCTGTCCTTGTCTGCCTGTCCCGGCTCGGCTGTCCTAGCTCGGCTATCCCAGCTTAGCGATGCCAAAATAGGACGTAGTAGATGGTAGTAGATGAGTGACGCGGTAACCTGCGCCTTAGTCTACGGGGTGCCGGGGGCGATCGCGGCCGTCCCTCAAACTGTCCCCAACGTTGCCTCGAGCCCTCTGCCTATCGCCCCCCTGATCGCGATTTTGAATACCAATTTTGAATACCAATTTTGAATACCAGTGGTGAGATAACGCCTGTGAATGCTGCCGATCGCGCCAATAGTATTGCCCTGATGGGAGGAATTGCGGCCACCGTTAATTTGGTGAAGCATCAATTCCCGGATTTGCGAGTGGATATGAAACCATGGCTGCCCGATGAGGCGGCGCAGGAGTGGATTGATCCCCATTCTATTGACATTGGCTTCCACTTTCCGGGGCTGAGCCGATCCTGTGCCTGCCGCAGTATTTTGATGCAGATTCGATTTTTTGATGATCCCGAAGATGGGCGATCGCGGGCGATCGGTACGGAGCTAGCGGGCTATGACCATCGGGGTCAATGCTGGCGCTTTTCCACGGTGGAGCAATGGACCTTTAGCGGCGAAGAATCCCCAAAGCCGGAAATGCGGGAAAAATTCAAAACCATTTGCCGCCAAGTATTTGAAGTCTTTAATCCAGCAGATCCAAAGTCGGCATAGGATTCAGCAGAATAGGACCAGCCTAGGAAGCGCCTTAGGCTTCCCCGTTATCCGCATCCCCATCATCCCCTTTCGGCCAAAGCAATCGCACGCCCATAAATCCAAACCCAGCGGCGGCGACTCCCTTAACCCAAACCGTCGGCAAAACCAAGGCCGCACTGCCGCCCACCACCACCCCGATCGCACTGGCCATCACCAGAGCTGCCGACGTTCCCAGAAACACCGCCGTGGGCGATTTGGTATTGCCACTCAGGGCGATCGCCGCGAGCTGACTTTTATCCCCCAGCTCCGCCAAAAACACCGTTACAAAACTGAGCGCTAATAACTGCCAATCCATATCACGCTCCGTAGAAAATATCCCATAGCAGCGAAGCGGAAACGACTAGGAAAATACCGCCAACCACTCTTTCCAACGCCTTTTCCGACAGGCGACCCGCCAACAGACGCCCCAGCAGAACGCCCACTAGACTGGTAGCAATCAGGGCGATCGCGGCCCCCGTAAACACAATCCAAGGGCTCTGGGATTCGGCGGTCATCAACAACACCGCCAGCTGGGTTTTATCGCCAAATTCCGCCAGAAAAATCGCCCCAAAAGTCGTGCCGAAAACCCCCAAAGCAGTTTTGAGCCCTGGCGCGCTGCTCTCGTCCTCAGGCGCGGACGTCGTTTCTGGAGGCACTGGGGAGTCTGACACAAGCAAAAAGTTGAACTTTAATTTTTGAACTTTAACTATCGAGCGATATTTATTTTACAACTGCAACGGTCAAGGCGTTTTCCCAATGCAGTTCAAGCGTCCAGGTCCGGCTGGTAGTTTTCAACGATGCGCCCAAAACTTCGCACCTGAGACGCGTAAATTTGGGCGATCGCATCACCGGATTTGTCTAGCAGCGCCGGGTTCAACGTATCCACCGCAATCCCCCCCCTTCCCTGGTCATAACCAGAGCTGTGGATATAGCGATCGTCCCCCAGGAACAACGCCACATGGTCAATCCTCCCCTGGGGATCCTTCGAGAAAAAAATCAAATCCCCCGGCTCCAATTCCTCTCGCGACACTCGCTGAGTCCAAGCCTCCTGCTGATAGGAATCCCGCGGCAGCCATACCCCCATCGCCGCAAATGCCGCCTGCATTAACCCCGAACAGTCATAATCCGGCGCAACGGTGCCCCCCCATAGATACCGATTCGGCACCGCCATCGCTTGATCCATAAACGCGATCGCCCCTGGAATTTTGCCCACAATCTCCGCCCGCGTCACCGTTGCCGGTGTATAACCCTTGTCCACCGGGGTCAGCCGCTGCCAGTCTTCACCGGAAATCCAGCCGCAATAGCCATCCTCCAAAAGCTGCACTTTGACTGTGCCACCCTCGGGCGATCGCTCCCCGTCCCGCAAAACCCGCAAAAATCGCCCCGCCGCCGCCTGGGTGGTCAGCCCTTCCAAGGTCGCTGCATTGTACAAATTCAACGGGATGGGGGTTTGATACTGTTGCCCAATCTGCCGCATTGTGGACCTCCTATTTTCCCGCCTGTTTTCTTAAGCGGGGCACTCTCAAACCATTACAATCAGGACAATTCAACCATTATCATGTAGCCAACTACCATGCAGCGCCCCCTTCGACGCTGCACCCTAGAAACACTGGCAGCAAACCCTTGGCACCCCTATTCTTCCGCACCGACGATTCCCTCAATCAGCTAGGGCAGCAACTTCTGGATGACCTATGGGAGCGCTATCCATCCCTAGCCCGCAATCAATTTGCCATCACCTGGATAGTCTACGATCCCCCCTTCCCCATCAATACCGGGGGAGCCCTGACCGCCGCCGACTTTTGGCAACACCGCCCCCGAGGCTTTAGCTATCGCGGCTTTGAACAGGTTTATCCCGCCAGCCTCGTCAAACTGTTCTACGGGGTCGCCGTTCAAGAATGGTTGGAATCGGGCATGGTTCCCCCCAGCGAGGAACTCACCCGCGCCCTGCGGGATGCCCTCGTCGATTCCAGCAATGACGCCACCAGCTTGTTAGTTGATGTGCTGAGCGGCACCACTAGCGGGCCAGAACTGCCGCCCGGGCCGTTCGAAGCCTGGCAAAAGCAGCGCAATATTGTAAATCGCTACCTCAAATCCTTCGACTGGCCCGAATTTGAAACCGTCAACGCCAACCAAAAAACCTGGTGCGATGGTCCCTTTGGTCGCGAGCGCGCCTTTGTCGGTCCCACCTACGACAATCGCAATATGCTCACCACCGAAGCGATCGCCCGAATGCTGCACGGCATTATTGGCGGCGTCGCCGTTTCCCCCAGCCGCTCCCAGGAATTAATGGACTATCTCAAGCGGGATTTAACCCCCGAGGCGATCGCCCAGCTCGATCCGGACTATAACCAAATCACCGGCTTCCTCGGGGAAAGCTTACCGCCGACGGCCAAACTATGGTCCAAAGCGGGATGGATGAGTCGGGTACGGTTGGATGCCGCCTATATCGAACTGCCCGATGCGTTCCCCTATCTGGTCAGTGTCGCCATTGATAGCCCCCTGGGCGATCGCGATCGGTCCATTCTGCCCTTCATCTCGGCTCACCTTCAGCAGTCAATAGTTACGCTAGAAAAATCTAGCCAGGATGCTTAAGCAAGGCGCTCAAATAGGGCACTTAAAACAGAGCACAATAGAACACATTGGGACTAGATCAAACAAACCGAGTCATCGAATAATTCGGTTTACCTTAGGCTGTAAATACACTTCCACGCCATAGGATAAACCCATTAGAATAACCAACTTCAAGGGCATAATAATCCACGGGTTCCCATCCCAAAGCGTTGGCTTCCAGATCACCAAAATAGGATAGTGGAACAGATAAATGGCATAGGAAATTGGGGCAAAAATCTTAAAGGGCTTGAGGACGAAATCCATAAACCCAGGCCGCTTATCATGCCATAGCTTAGCCAACACCAGAAAAACAGCAACAGCAACACAGTGGCGAAAAGTCAAAAAAGGATAGTAGCCCAAGCGAATTTGATCACTGCTGAGGACGGGGCCAGCCGTCACCGCCACCATGGCAGCAACAGAAGCCAGAGAAGGCGAAAGGGATGACCAGGATAACCTTTTTCGATAAACAATCAGCGCCACCTCAACGCCCGACCACCAGAGGGCAAAATAGCTAAAAACCAAGCTCACGACATTCGGGAACTGGGTATAGATCAAAAAATTAGTTAGGGAAAATAAGGTGATAAACACCACCCGCCAAGGACGGTGAATTAGATATTTATAGGCGGGAAAAAATAAAAAGTAAAACCACCATTCATAGGTCAAAGTCCAGATCGAAAGATTGCCCAAAAAAGGATCCACCCACACCCCTGGCTTAAGCACTGTCAATTCCTGGAGCATCAACAGATTGCCCAGTAACGTCGTCAGCAGACCCGGTTTTTCAATCACGGTGGACCATCCCTGATTAGACACGGTGATCGCAAAAACCAGCAGCAGAGAAACTAAAAAGGGAAAATAAATCCGTCGAAAGCGACGAATGAAATATTGATAAAAAGTCTGCTGCGATCGCCCTAGGGATGACCAACCAATCACAAAGCCGCTCAGCAAGAAAAAGATTATCACGGCTTCTTGCCCAAAGGACAATAATCCCTTGTGCAGCCAGACCGGAATCGTACTTGAACTACCGGCCCAGTGATGGAGGACCACATAAATAGCCGTCGCCCCTCGGATCCCGTCTAATTGCCACAGGCGGCGCGGCGGCGGAGAAGGGCCTGAGGATGGGTAAGGAGGGGTCATAGGGGAAGGAAAAAGGGGCGAGCATTAGAGGGCAGACTTACCCGAGGGTTTTAATCAGCACAAAGGGAGCCACGATCAGGCTGTTGAACCGTATGGCGTTGTCCTCATTCCAATCCCCGAGCTGCTGGGCCGTGGGCTTCGAGATCACCTGTTCATCAATCCAACGCTGGACCTGGGTGGTGTCATCGGAGGCGATCGCCATGCCCACATCCACCAAATCAATTTCGTCGGAGACCCAAATAATGGCATCCCGCTTCGCATGGGGCTCTAGCCATTCCCAGGCGGCCTCATCCTGGGCCGCGGTCAATTGTTGCCGCAGATCCATGGGAGGTTGAGAGCCGTCAGCAGCATCGTTGGCGAGATCGGTAAAAGCGGAGGAATTATCCATGGGAATCCAGAAAAATGGGGATGCAAATTAGGCAGGGCGATCGGTAAATGTGTCAGGGTGACCAAAGCGATCGCCCAGAAACTCGACAAATCGCTTCACCTTAACGGACAGATACCGATGGGAGGGATACAGGGCACTCAGGGTCAACGGCGTCGGCCCATACCGAGGCAAAATCGATATCAGCTCTCCCGTATCCATCGCTGATTTCACCATGAAGTGGGGAAGCAGGACAACGCCTTGCCCGGCGATCGCCGCTGAACGCAAGACCTCGCCATTATTAGAACAAAGCCGCGGCCGAATGGGCAGGATAATCTCCTCCCCCTCCGGTCCCCTTAAGCGCCATTGGGTACAGAGGGCACGATAGCCATAGTGCAAACAATCCCACCCCTGGAGGGCACGGGGATCCTGAAGCGGCTCTCGATCATCGACATAGCTCGGGGCGGCACAGAGGAGCAATGGCATCGGGGCAAGGTCAATCTGAGTCAGGGAGGCTAAGGGCGGCCCGCTGCTGATACGGACGGTCACATCAAATCCTTCTTCAATGGGGTCAATAACCCGGTCATTTAAGATACAATCCACCTGAATTTTAGGATTTTCCCCCATAAATTCCGCGATCGCCGGCGCTAAATGGCTCATCCCAAAACTCATGGGCGCATTCACCCGCAACACCCCCTGGGGTTCCACCTGCATCTGGGCGATCGCCTGGTCCGCCTCCGCCAAATCCGCCAGCACCGCCACACAGCGATCATAGTAAGCACACCCCGCCGCCGTCACATTCACCCGCCGGGTACTCCGCTGCAGCAACTGCACCCCCAACTGCTTTTCCAGGGCAATCACCGCCTTATTCACCGTGGATCGGGTCAGCATCATCCGCCGCGCCGCCGCCGCAAAACTACCTGCTTCCACCACCTGTACAAAGGAGCGCATCGCCTCTAACTTATCCATCAGTCAATCCCCCTCATCGGTCAATCCTACCCATCGGCTGATATCCATCGGGTAATATCTATCAGCCAAACTCGGCAACAGAACGGATAACCTCAACCGTAACGCCTCCGCCAGGACAGGGAGACCCTCCCCCCAAAAGGCACTCACAACAGAACTAGAACGAAGCCACTGCCACCCCGGAATCCGACGCCGAGGGGGCACTCGGGGGCGCTTGTTGGGATGCCGCCAGGGTAGGGAAGTTGGCCGCCGCCGCCGGCAACGCGGGCATCGGACCATCGGCGCGATCGCGCAAATCCTCCAGAATTTGGTACATATCCGCCGCAAACTGCTTGGGATTCCACAAGAGCTGTAAATGCTCCGGCTCCTTGCCCCGCCGTAATTTTTCCCGAATCGACTCCCGTAATTGGCGATCGCGTCCCAACTTCACCCCCCACTCGATATATTCCGCCCAACTCCAGGTGGTCCCCTCCGTGATCCCCGCCGCCCGGATCAAGGAATATCCCAAGCGCGAGAAGGACTGTTCCCCCACCCGGGTCACGATCGGCAGATTGAAATAGAGCGCCTCTAGGTTATGGGTCGCGCCGCTATAGGGATAGGAATCCAGCAACACATCCGACATCACATACACCGTGCGGTGATCCTCCTCAGAATCACTGCGGGGGATATAGCGCACCCGGCTCCGGGACACCCCCTGGCGATCGCACTCTTCCTGGTAAGTATTCAACATCAAATCCAAATCTCCGACCCGAGACTTGAATAGCAGCAAACTATCAGGCACCTGGCGGATGACATTAATCTGGGCCTGCACCATTGCCCGGCTAAACTTTTGCCCCGTCGCCACACAGAGGAACACCACCTGATCCTCCCCGATCCGTAAACCACGCCGCTGTAACTCACGGTTATGGGGACTAATCGGCAAATCCTTAATGGCCGCAAACGCCCCCGGCATCCGGATCAGCTTTTCCACATAATGGCGATCGACCCCCGCCGGATGGGTATGCCAGTCCACCAGATTGTAATTGTTGGGATTGATGTGGGGCGCATCATACCCCAACCAAGTGATGCAAACCGGTGCCGGCTGCAGGTGCAAAATATCCGCATGGGGCATCACCGTAATGGAATCCAGATCCACGAGCACATCCAGCCGATCCTCCAGGGCGCGCTTCGTAATACTAGAGGTACTGGTGTCGGGCAGTTCCGGCGTATTCGGCCAGTAGAACTTCTCCGCCACCTGTTCAAAAATGACCGTGCGATCGTCCCGATTCAGCTCCCCCGTCACATAGAAGAAAAGGTGGGGCGTCAACTGCTTCAGCTCCTCAAGAATATGAGCGCTACACCACCCCACGGAATGTCGCCGGAAATGCTTGGAGATAAATCCCAGCCGTAGGGGCTGATCCGGCGATCGCCGCGGCCAAACTCGATTGTCCCTATCCAACACGGTTGCCATTTCAGGCTTCGAGCGAATCCCCTCAGCAATCTGCTGGGCAATATGCTTTAAATACTTGTCCCCCAGGGCCTTGGCCAGCCGACTATTCTTCGCCACATCATCGCGAACGTGGGGGGTATCAAACAATGTATTCACAAAAACCCGAACAAAATAAACAGACTCCATGTCCGGTAATACCTCAAGCAGCTCCTCCTCAATGGACTCAAACGTCTCCCGCGCGGCCTGATTTAACCCCGCATTACATTGGGTTTTGGTATGCATAATGCCGGCCATAACCCGCATTATGGGCGTCTTGGCATTGTCTAGGAATAGTTTGCTCAGCCGGCGAGCTTGTTCATAACTGCCCCACATATTCAGCATCTCCCCCATTTCCCAATGGGAGGAGAAATTCTGCGGATGCCGCAGAATATTGCGCTCATGCCAGACGATTCCCTCGTTACGCTTTTTCGCTCCCAGGAGCCGATTCGCGACCATGTAATACGAGTCTTCTCCCCACTCTCCAGGCTTCAGGGTTAGGGCCGCTTGAAAATACTGCAGCGCCTGTATGCCGTTTTTTTGCCGGTCACAGATCAATCCCATATTCCAGTGGACCCTGGCATGGTGAGGATCAAGCGCTAAGACTTCCTGATAACATTTCATCGCCTCGTCTAACTTGGACGAAGAGAGTAATGCGCTCCCCAGATGAAACCAGCCTTCCACGTATTTGGGGTCGATCTGAAGGGCGGCCTGATAGGCATCCACGGCCGGTTGAAGTTGGGGGGGCGTTTGATTCATCAAAGCATCCCCCAGCAATCGATAGGCTTCGTGGTGCTTGGAACTAATTTGCAAGGCGTTCTGGGACGCAATCTTGACCTGTTCCCACTGAAACTGTCTGGCATAGGCCTCCGCCAGCTTCTGATAGAGATGGGCGAAGATCATATCTTGGGCGATCGCCACTGGGGCGGGGTCCTGGCCAAACCGCAGGGTGGTGTATTGGGGAATCGGCGTCTGCTGCCAGCAGGCTTGGCCCTTGGAAACATCCAGGACTTCCGATCCTTCCCCATCGGCGGCCAGGGGCACCACCGCTCCGGCATCGAGGGACGGTCGGAAACTCAGCCCTTCGCGATAGTGGAAGATCGCCCGGGGCACCCAGTCCACCTCCTGGCATAGGTTACCCACCTTGAACTTAAGGATCGCCGCCCCCACCGCATCCCCCTGGTTCAGATGGATGGGGATCAGCTCCTCATAGCTGGCCTCGGTGAAGAGGGCGAGCGATCGCAAATTTTGCAACACCTCCTCCCGCAAATCCTGATGGCTCTGCTTTTGAACATCCTGGGACTTGTCAATCAGCTCCAGGGCCGTCTTGTAATGGGTCAAGGCGGAGTCCACCTCTCCACACCCCTGACAAATCAGCCCGGCAGTATTGGCATGGCGTGGGTTTTCCGTTTTCGCCTCAAAGACGCGGTCAATACGCTTAATGGCCGCACCATGCTCCCCCCGTTTGAAATGAACCAGGGCTAAGCCATGGAGCCCCTCAATACAATTGGGCT
Organism: uncultured bacterium; assembly: GCA_964655355.1. GTDB lineage: Bacteria > Cyanobacteriota > Cyanobacteriia > CACIAM-69d > CACIAM-69d > CALGDE01. Next base: position 76,665 of record CAZZMD010000007.1, on the reverse strand, counting down.
GCTTGGCCAGAATGGCATCGTATAACTCCCCTGCGGCATCCACATTGCCCGTCGTCAGCAAAGACCAGGCACGGTTAAGGGCATCGGATAGGGAAGTCGCGTTTTCCATAACAACGGGCAATGTGGACAAGTCGGTAGTTGAGCAAGGGGAAACGGGAGAGAAGGGCGATTGGAGCTGTGGAATCACCCCCAAAAGAGACCCAACCCCATCCTGTTAAGGGGATGACGGTGGGAACAGAACGTTAGACCCCGGCAAGGACAGGATTAGCTTGGAGTTGGTAGTGGCTAGCCAGATCGAGCCCCTGCCCATAAGTGGCCGATGGCAAAGTACCGGCCGCCGCGTCTTGAATCAGTTGAATATGCTTGGGCAGGAGGTTCCGGTGGGAATAATGCTCCACCACAAAATCACGGGCGTTCTGTCGGATCTGGGCCATGCGATCCGGATGATCGAGCACTTCATCAACCCGATCAGCAATTTTCTTGGGGGAGAAGAAATCGGTCAATAGACCATTCTGACCATCGGTAATGATTTCCTCCACGGGGGGCGTCGAGGACCCGATGACCAAGCAACCCATGGCCATGGCCTCAATCATGGACCAGGACAGGACAAAGGGACGGGTGAGGTAAACGTGGGCGGAGGAGGCTTGCAGCACCTGAATGTACTGCCCATAGGGCAACGATCCGGTGAAGTGGACCCGGGACAGATCAAGTGAAACCTTTTCCAACATGTGTTGTTTGTAGGATTTGCCGTTGGGCAAAGGAGCCCCATAGCAGACCCGCTCAGAACCGACGATGACCACGTGGCAGTTGGGGCGGCGCTCCTGGATATAAGCCAGGGATTCAATAAATTCAGGGAAGCCACGATAGGGCTCCATGCCACGACCCACATAGGTCACGATTTCGTCGACGTGGGACAGATCCAGGTTGGGAAGCTTCAGTTTTGCGCCCGGTTTGGGGACGAAATAATCGGTATCAACGCCGTCGTGGAGCACATTGAGTTTGGGTTGATATTCCGCAGGGAATTGCGATCGCTGCCAACCGGTGGGACATACGCCATAATCGCAGCTACTCAAGTCCATTAAAATTGGCGCATTTTTAATGCGGATCCGGGCGACATCATCAACGGACAGGGGATCGCTGGGATCAAAGTCGGCGTCCGCCCCCCGCGCATTGTAAAACCACTCGAAATACCCCAAAAATTTGGATTCCGGAAAAACATCCTTAATAAAGATCGTCGAGCCCCAGCCGGAGTGGCCATAGATCAAATCTGGGACAAAACCGCTCTTGCGCAGGGAATCGGCGACCCGGTACATGGCTTGCCCTTGGAGGACGGCGTTTTCCGTGGAGCGGAGATAGTGGTGGGTGCCGGGGTGGGCGTCGCGGGAGGGTTTGAAGAGAACTTTGCGGACGCCGGCAATGCGCCATTCTGGATTTTCATTTTTGGTTCCAAAGACCACCTGATTTTTCGGATCCCGACCCAGGATTGCGGCAACATGGCGAAATTGGGCGGGGAAATTGGGGTGGAGGAACAGAATGCGCATAGCCGAGAAGAATATTAGGTCGTTTTCAAAAGGGCGGAACAGTGGATAAACCCGTGGAACTAAGCCACTTTTTCTCGATGCCTAGGGGGAGTCAGGACACCTCCTGGGAATTGGGAGATGTTTTGTTTTATTAGGTGCCCTGTAAAACACAGCACTAAAACACAGCACCGGTCCCGAAACGCTCGATATCTGGGGTTTATCCTACAGTGTCGCGGCAAATTCCTTTGCGTCCCACGATCGCTCCAGAGATGGAGCGTTAAAAACGGGATTTTGTTAGGACGCGGAGGAGTTGGGATCGGGGTTATAACCGGCACTGGCACCGATGGGACCGATCGCTGCTTGATCCTGGTTCAGGCAACCGGGGCGATCGCTCACGAACTTACACACCCGACTCCACAGTTTGGCGCGATCGCCCGGAGGACCGTAGGAAAAGTAAACGCGATCGCCATGGGGAGACGGTTCAATTTTGACGCCGCAGATACTGCAAGTTTGAGATGCCGTTTCAGACATTGCCGTTTCAGACATAGGGGCTTTCCTCCTCTCTCTTCGCATAACCATACCGCCCCCCATGGCTCCAACCCAAAATTTCCCAGTTTGATAGGAAATTCTGTTATGGAATCTGCCCCAACTAATGGGAGGCGTCCATCACCGATAGCCATTGCCGTTGGAAGGTTTCCGTTAGGCGTTGGTGGTGCTGGAGATAAGCTTCCATGCGGGCTTGATGGTCGGTCAGACTCTCCGGAGATTGACGGACCTGATTTGAAAGTTGTTCCAAATCCGGAGGTTGCTGGAATTTTTCAAGCTGCCGATCAAAATAACTTCCTGGATAACGGCAATATTCCACAGTGTCGATCGCAAGGTGGTGCCGTCGCCCAAAGGTGCCTGCCCAACGGGCATAAGCCAAATCTTCTCCCCCGCTGCGGAAACAGTCGTCCTCGGGAAAACCACCGATAAATTCATGGAGCGATCGCCGAATGCCTTGGTTTTGAACCATGGTGGCTTCGAGGCCCTGATGCCAGTCCGGGTGGAGCGGGTCGCTAAAGCGCATGCCGGTGGTGACAATGGCAGGGCGATCGCCCGGTGAGTTAACGAGGAAAGGGGCCGCAAGGGGTAACGCCGTTTGAAACCCCTCGTAAATCACCTGAAAATGGTCCGGGAAGTAAATATCATCATCATCACAAAAACATAGGATCTCACCCTGGGTCATCCGCGCTCCGCAATTCCGTGCCGCCGACAAGCCGCTGTTGACGGGCTGCACAAATAGTTGCCAAGGAGCAGGGCCATTCGCAGAGCTATTCAGGGACGCTAGCCAGGTTTGGGCGATCGCCACAGTTTCATCGGTGGAACTATCATCCACAATCACCCCGTCTAATTTCACCTGGGGGAAAGCCTGCTGAAAGGTTCGCAGAGCAACGGCCAGGCTATCCAGGGTGCGCTGGAAAATTTCGACACCGCGATCGCGTCGGGTGCATTGATAGGTCGTGAGAATAACGGATAGCGATAGGGCGGCCACAGACACCGGTGCAAAGGGTGAAACGGTAACGGAATCAGCCCTTAATCTATACGCATTTCGCGATCGCCTCGCACTTTGCAGGGACTTCCGACGGCGATTTTGCCGGTAGGAATATCCCGAAAAACACTGCTGCGGGCTCCGATGACTGCGTTAGCGCCAATGGTCACCCCCGGTGCAATAAAACAATCGGTCGCCACCCATGCCCCATTGCCGATGACCACTTCCGCCACCTCTAATCCAAAGGTCGGGTGGCTCAGATCATGGCTGCCGGCACAGAGATAACATTTTTGGGAGACCACGCAATGGCGACCCAGGCGAATGGGGGCCAGGCTATAAAACACAACGTCGTCTCCAACCCAGCTATAGTCACCGATTTCCACCTTCCAGGGATAGGTAAATCGGGCCGTGGGACGGATACTGACGCCTTTACCAATTTTTGCGCCAAAGGCTCGCAAGATCTGCCGCCGGATGCCATGGGCGGAGTGCAATGTTAAGGGAAAGGCGATCGCCTGCACTAGCCACCACAGCAATACATACCAGCCCGATCGCCCCCGGTCATACCAGCTTTGCTCATAACGGCTGAGGTCCATCACCGGGGGGGTGCTGAGGGCAATGTCCTGGGGAGAACCCTGGGGATATTGGGGCGATCGCGATTCTGGAGGATTCACCGAGGGATTCACCATGGCTTGCTGGATCCTAAGCGCGACTGCGGGCCGCTTTTGCTGATTGTTGGGCCGCTTGAACGTTCAGTTGCCCGCCAAATGCTCGCAGCTCGTAGAGTTTGACGCCAATTTGATATTCATACTGGCTGATCATTCGCGCATACACATAGCCGGGGTAGCCATCCAGAAAACCCAGCCGTAGGAAATAAAACAGGATGAAACGGATGGTGGGTTTGAAGGGCAGGCGGACCCAAATTTGCTTCAGGGCCCGCTTCCGTTTTACCGAGTCACCGAATAAATCGCTGCCAATGGTGCCCGAGGCGCTGCGCCCCTGCAGGATGTTGAGATAGACCTGAGCTTCCCAGTTGGAATAGCGATTATGGCGAGCGAGCCAATGGTAAATATCTCGGAAATCGATATGCATCATATCTTCGTCGAGATAGCCCGTTTGACCGTCGTTGGGATGGATGATGACGTGTTCGTGGACTTCGTTATCACCGGTGTTGCGGATATTCTCGGTGCCGAGGTTTTCGTAGCGACCGACGGCGTGCTTAAACAAACGTAGATTCCAGTCGGGATATTTGCCCCCATGGCGGATCCATTTGCCCAGGAAAAAGACCCGACGGTTGATGTAGTAGCCAGAGAATCCAGGGGCTTTGATTTTCTCGGCAATTTCATCCCAAGAGGCGTCCGTGATGCGCTCATCACAGTCCACAATCAAGACCCACTCGTTGCGGAAGGGCAGGTTATCTAGCGACCAGTTCTTTTTCTTGGGCCAGGTGCCGTTGAATTCAAACTGGACAACTTTTGCACCATACTCCTCACAAATTTCAACGGAGCGATCTTCACTCTGGGAGTCCACCACAAAAATTTCATCGGCCCGCGCCACGCTCTCAAGGCAGGCGGGAAGGTTCGATTCCTCATTTTTGGCGGGAATCAAAACAGACACAGGCACTTTGGTGCGGGATTGGGTGGGGGGCTGGTTCATTGTTTTCCGGGAGTTTCCGCAGAGTGGTTTCCGCAAGGGCTGTGGGAGCGCTTTTCAGGGCGATCGCGGGCACAGGTGGGGTATTCGTTCACACCATAACCTACCCTCGTTTTACGGTCAGGGCAGGGGCCCTATCCGGACGGGGGCAGATTAAAGATTGTCTTGGAAGCGCTGAATTTCTTTGTGTTTCCCGTCAGCGTTTACCCCAGGCTGGACAGGATTTTTTCTAGGGCGTCAATGAAGCGATCGCCGTCCTTTTCGGTGCTGAGGTAGTGCCAACAAACCCGAATGCAGGACGGGTTAAGCAGGGTACGGGTCAGAATCTGGTGCTCCTGTTCCAACCGATTAACGATCAATTGATGACGCACCCTAAGTGATTTGCTATCGGAGCGATCGCCCACCTGAAACGCAATCAGCCCTGACTGGGGGGGCGTGGGATGGAGACAGTGGACACCGGCGATCGCTTGCAATTGAGTCCAGGTGCGATCGCTGAAATAACAGATGCGGAGATAGCGTTCTTCGGCAGTGCCCCAAGCCTGATGTTGTTCTATGGCGGTGCGAAGGCCCACATAAAGGGGATAGGCCGAGGTAGCCACCTCATATTGCTTGGCGGTGGTTTCATAGCCAGCGGGCTGCCCCGCGCCAGTAATCTTAATACTGCGCCAGCCCATAAACGTGGGACGAAGTCTTATGTTTGAGGTGTTTGAGGACAGCTCGGGATTGATGTAAAGACCGCCGACACCGTTGGGACCACACAGCCATTTGTGACCGGTAAACGCATAAAAATCGACGCCAATTTCAGTCAGACTGAGGGGCAACATACCGACGGATTGGGCCGCATCCACCAGAACCAACGTGCCGTTTTGATGACAACTTTCCACGATCGCCGACAGGGGCAAAACGGCACCGGTATTCCAGGCGATATGGCTGAGCAGCACTAGCTTAGTGCGAGGGGTAAGACCGGCAGCAATGCGATCGCCCGCGTCTTCGTCCCGCTCCAAATCCTGAATGTTATAGATATCCGTTTCAACGCCAAACCGATGCCCCAACTCCTGGATGATCGCAATAACGCCGGGGTGCTCACTGTCGGACATCAAAATGCGATCACCCGACTGCCAATGCAATCCCCAGAGGGCAATATTGCAGCCGTCAGTGACGTTTTCCGTCAGGGCGATGGTGTCGGGATTCACGTGCAATTCCTGGGCGATCGCCTCCCGCAGGGCCGTAATTTCCCGATCAATCCACTCGTTAACCGCAGCGCCAAAGGGACCGAGGGTTTGAATCTCCCGATAGGCCTGGGCGATCGCATCCAAGGTGACCTGGGCCATGGGCCCCTGTCCGCCGTAATTGCCATAGGTTTTGTTGGTCAGGGCGGGATAAGTCGGGAGCGATCGCTGGTTCATTGAAGGCTAAGGAATAGGACTCAAAAATAAAGCGCAAGACTATTGAACGTCAGTACGGGATCAGCCAAAGGCCGCATTCTGCCCTAGTTCTCTCAATACGAATCCACACGAGACTACGTCGTTTCAGCGATTTTGAGGCATCCATACACTTTTACAACTGAAAGCTTATCCCGTTCTCAGAATCCACCATACTTCTCTACAACTACGGCACCCATCGCAAAAAACATCGATTCCCATGCCGTTCCGTAACCTCAGCACCTAACCGATGATAAAAGCTGAGCCCACGAGTGTTTCGAGCATCTGCAGTCCAAGCAAGATGGGTACAGTCATGTAACTTGGCAATCCGAGCCAGTTGATTCATCAATCGCGCGCCTGCACCCTGACTTCTCTGATCCTCATCTACGTACAGATCATCTAGCCAGATACTGGGCTGTCCTGCAAATGATGAATATCTGAATCCATACAATGCAAAACCGATTTCTAAACCCGAATCCTCCGCGAACAAAACGAAAGAAAAAGGTGTTGTGCCAAAAAGTGTTTTGCGTATTTTATCCTCGGATACTTGCAATACCCCAGAATAGGCACCGATGCTTCGGTCGAACTCTGCTTTCTTCTTAATAAATGAAAAAATGAGTGGTATGTCTTCAGAAGTGGCAGTTCTAACATTCATTAATCAATCATTAATCAATTCGGTATCACTTTAGATTTTTCGGCGTTGTCAACTCGCAGGAAATGCTGCTGCTTTTGAAGCTAAAAACTAAAAACTACTCGGGGTCGGCGGTCGAGGAGTCCGAATTTGATTCTAGGGCAAGGTCGGCGGTGAGGTAATCCATAAATTGCCGCGCCGATCGCCCGGACCGACCGTTATGCTGAGTCGCCCACTGCAATGCCCGGAATTTTAAATCCTCCGGCGTGATTTTCTCGGTGATGCCCGCCTGACTCGCCAGGTGATTCACAATCTCCAGATAGGTATCCTGATTCGCCGGTCCAAAGGTCAACGTCAACCCAAAGCGATCGCTAAAAGATAGCTTCTCCTGGACCGTATCCCAGTTATGGATCTCATCCGCATCCTTAGGGCGGGGGCGCTCCTCAAAATATTCCCGCACCAAATGACGGCGATTGGTCGTCGCATAAACCACCACATTATCCGGACGCTCCGTCGTGCTGCCCTCCAACACAACTTTCAGCGCCTTGAAATCATTGTCATCCTCCTCAAAGGACAAATCATCCACAAACACAATGAACTTGTAGCGATCCGGTGCCCCCGCCAACTGATCCACTAAATCCGGCAGCGATCGCAACTCATCCTTCTCCACCTCCACCAACCGCAATCCGCGATCGCCATACTCCGACAGCAACGCCTTAACCAGGGACGACTTTCCCGACCCCCGACTCCCATAGAGGAGTACGTTTAAGGCCCGATGGCCCGCCAATAAAAACTCCGTATTGCGTACCAATTGCCCCTTCGGCGAGTCATAGCCCACCAAATCCCCAAGGGCGATCGCACTGGGACGGGAAATCGATAACAACCGCTGCGATCGCCATCGAAAGGCGCGGGTATCCCGATACTGACCAATGCCCACCGTCCGGTAATAGGCCGCCAACGTTTCCAGATGCTCCCCCCAATCCTCCGACTCATTGAGCGTAATCGGTAACTGAGCGATCGCCGCCGCCAATTCCTCCGCCCCCGTCGACTTCACCGCCTCCGGCGATCGCCCCTCCCAACAGGGCAGCGTCGTCCCCTGGGGCGCAAACGTCACCGCCCACTTCGCCAGATCCGCATCATCACAGCCAGCGATCGCCCCCAACGCGTCCAAATCCTGCCGCGCCGCCACCACCAAAGGTTCGGGCAAATCCTCAAACGCCTTCGACTGAGCCGCCTCCGAAAACGGATTTTCCGCCTTCAGCACACAGTCAATAATCCATCCCCGCCAACTACGGCCATCCCGCGCCAGGGACCGAAACCAATCCCCATAGGCCTCCAGCGGCCCCACGGACGGATAACTCGCATCCCGCAACCCCTGGAGCACCCCCATAAACGTCTGCCCCGGCTCCCCCGTAATCGCGCCGGGGAACAGAATCAGCGACGCCACCGCCTGAAGCTGCAAATCCAAGCGATCGCGTAACTGCCGCAACTGTTCCGTAGACGGACGACGATTCGACGGAGGGTGGGACTTGAGATAGCTCATAGATCAACCGAACAGGGAGGACAGCGCAGGATGAAGCACGACTCTCAATCGTGCCATATCCTCCCCATGGAAATCACGGAGCCCATCAGACCGTCAAACCGGATTCCTTGAACCCAATCCAGGTAACACCGATCACAATCCAGCCATAATTCTTTATTAAAAATTGTGGATTTCCAGACTTTTTTTCGAACATTAGATGCGGCCTTATGCGTTCAGACAGAATCATCCATCTCGATTCCACGGCCACTGTCATCAGGAATCATTATCAGTATTGAGTCAGTCGCGCCCTAGGGCTTCTGGCGGGGCGGCGAAACCGTATCATCCAATACCTTTTGCAAGGTCTCTTCGGCAAAGCCAGCGCATCGGCCACAGCGGTCTCCAACCTTAAGGGATTGGCATAGGCCAGCCATGGAGCACACACCTCGGTCCACGGCCGCTTGAATATCCCGATCCCGAACCGCATTGCAGATACAGACGTACATGGGCGCTAAACCCTATCTTGAGAGGGTGATGTGGGAACGTCTTGATGATAATCTGTCGCATTAGCAAATGGCAATCAATTTCAACAAAGATCTCTCAATCCCTTGTGGGAAGGGGGTTGTGGCTAATCGGATTGGTGTTCTATGTTGATTTCATGGATCAAGCTTTCGGTTTCTTTGTTTTGCAACTTGTTTTGCAACAAGGTTTTGCAACGAAGACGCCGTTGATTCAGGTTGAGTGATCAGGATGGTGCCAGTCATCCTGAAGTGGCTTGGATCTGGGTCTATCTCACTGGTGTTTCGACTTCCCTAGAGGGTGGAATCAATGAAAGGTAATTCTGAGGTGATTGGTCACCTGAATGGGGCATTGACCCTACAACTGGGGGCGATCAACCAACTGTTTCTCCATGCGCGGATGTGCAAGAACTGGGGGCTCTCTTCCCTCAATGGGCATATCTATAAAATGTCGATTTCTGCGATGAAGCAGGCGGACAGTTTGATTGAGCGCATTCTGTTTTTGGAAGGGCTACCCAATTTGCAAGATTTGGGACGGCTGTCCATTGGGGAAGACGTGTCGGAGATTTTTGGGAATGATCTGACGGTTTATGGGGATATTCGGACCCAGCTCCAGGGGGCGATCGCCTTTTGTGAGTCCCAGGAAGATTTTCTGAGCCGGGATATTCTGGAGAGCCTGCTGGGTAAGACTGAGGATTATATTGACTGGTTGGAAACCCAGCAATCCTTAGTCCAAAACACGGGTCTGGAAAATTACTTGCAGTCCATGATGGATGACGACTAAGCCTAGGGCTAGACGAGTGTCCTGAGGGTTTGGCTTGCTGTGTGGGGCTGCGGAAAAGAGACCGGGATTGACTGCTTTTTTGCGTCAACTTTTTTGCGTCAATCTGATGGTTTGAATGGCTGGTTTTTTAAGTGGGTTTATTGGAGATCGGGTTATGAAGGGCAACGCAAAAGTTATTGAACAGCTCGCAATTTTGTTGCGGAATGAATTGGCGGCGCGGGATCAGTATTTTGCCCATGGGCGAATGTATGAGGATTGGGGCTTACATAAGCTCTATGAGCGCCTCGACCATGAGATGCAGGAAGAAATTGAACATGCGGATGCCATTATCAAGCGCATGTTGTTCCTGGAAGCGACGCCGGATTTATCGGATATTGCAGAACTCAATGTGGGGTCTACGGTCCCCGAGATGATGCAGAACGATCTGGAGTATGAGTACAAGGTGACGGCTGCCCTACGCCAGGCGATCGCTGTATGTGAGACGGAAGGGGATTACCAAACCCGTCAAGTATTGCTGCCGATTTTGGCGGATACGGAGGAAGACCACGCTTACTGGCTGGAGAAGCAGTTGCGCTTGATCGACATGATTGGGCTGCCCAACTATCTCCAATCCCAGATGGGCTCTGGGGAATAGCCCCCATCCAGAATGGAATAGGGCTCGGCTTGGGGATGGGACTGGGATCTGATCCCCAAGCCGCAACATTTTTTTAATCGCACTAGAGTGGAAGTAGTCAGTCCTAGCTCCCGTCCGTAGGGGAGTCTTTACTATCATCGACTTCAGCTATGACCATTTCTAAGCCAGAGCCCGCTTCGACAGAGCCTGACGATTTATCGACCACAGGGAAAACGGGTGAGGTGTCTGTGGGTTCCATCGCGCCCCCGCTACAGCCGGCGGATGATTTGACGTTTGCGCCCCGCCCTTTTTGGAAGCGACCGGTGGTGTGGGGCTCGGTGTTGGCGCTGGGGCTGCTGGGGGCTGGAGCATGGTGGGTTGTGGCTGGGCGTTCCCGGGCGCGATCGCCTCAGGTGAATTTGGATGCGTTGACGGTGGTGGTGGATCGGGCGGATATCACGGCCCAGATCAATGCGACTGGGACGGTACGGCCGGTACAGACGGTGAACTTGAGCCCGAAGGTGGCGGGGCGATTGATTGAGTTGTATGTGGAGCAGGGCGATCGCGTGGTGGCGGGGCAGGTGATTGCCCAGATGGATGATACGGAGGCGCGATCGCGGTTGGGTCAGGCGCAGGCGGCGGTGGATCGGGCGCGGGCTGACTTGTTGAAATTGGAGACCGGGAGTCGACCGGAGGATATTGCGGAGGGGAAAGCGCGGGTGGCCCGGGCGCAAGCGGAGGTCACCAGTGCCCAGGCGCGGTTGGATTTGGCGAAGGCGCGGTTGGCTCGAAATCAGATGCTGACCGAGGAGGGGGTGATTGAACGCGATCGCCTGGATGGGTTTATTCAGGAAGCACGGACGGCGGAGGCAGATTTGGCTCGGACTCAGGCCGCTTTGACGGAAGCGCGGCGTGGTTTGGATCGATTGCAGAATGGGTCGCGGGTGGAGGATATTGCCCAGGGGCGTGCGTCGGTCAAGGAGGCGATAGCGAATTTGTCGCTGATTCAAACCCAGCTGAGTGACACCCAAATTCGGGCCCCCTTCGCTGGGTTTATTTCCCAGAAATATGCGGAGCCGGGGGCATTTGTGACCCCTACCACCTCAGCGTCGACGGGGACGGGGGCCACCTCCACCTCGATCGCCGCCCTTGCCCAGGGGTTGGAAATTCTGGCCCAGGTGCCGGAGGTGGATATTGGTCGGATTCGCCAGGGACAAACGGTAAAAGTCAGCGCTGATGCTTACCCGGATCGCACCTTTGAGGCACGGGTGAAACGGATTGCGCCGGAAGCGGTCCTGGAACGGGATGTGACCTATTTTGAGGTGCGGTTAGGATTGACCACCGGGCGGGATGTGCTGCGCTCTGGGATGAATGTGGATTTGGTCTTTTTGGGCGATCGCCTGACGGATGTGGTGGTGGTGCCGACGGTGGCGGTGGTGACGGTGCAGGGGGAGACGGGGGTATTAGTGCCGGGGGAGGAGCAGGAGCCGGTATTCCGACCGGTGACCCTGGGACCGGCCGTTGAACAACAAATTCAGATTTTGGATGGCTTGGAATCGGGCGATCGCGTTTTTACCAACCTGCCCCGGGGGAAGCGATTGGAGAATATCCAAAGGGAGCGATCGCTTGAGTCGCCGGATGAGTGATTGGATTAGCGGTGATTGGATTAGCTAGGTGAGGGTTGTGAAGTCAGAGGCATCAACCCGATCCGGCGCGACGCCGATGACCGTTATTAATACCTCATCGCCCAATTTAATTTGGGTGGAGTTGCCTGATCCTTGGAAGGTGAGTTGGTCTGTCGTTAATGGCGCTTCTAAGACGAATTGATCAATGCCGTCTTCAAAATCGAGCAGGAAATCGGAACCGCGCCCGGCACCAATCAAAATGCGATCGCTCCCGGCTCCACCAATCAAGGTGTCATTACCAAAATCGCCAGCCAGGAAATCATCATCGTCGGCTCCCCTTAGCCAGTCATCCCCTCGACCGCCATATAGCGAATCCTGACCCGGACCGCCCGTTAAAACATCCTGATCCAAGTTGCCAAAGATTAGATCATTCCCCAGGCTGCCATTGAGCCACTGTTTGCCATCGCCATCAATATCAGCCCCTTTCAAAGTGTCATCGCCACTGGTCCAGATCGGCGTTGCGCTGGGCAGGGTTGCCCCGATGGCGGGGGCTACGTCAAAGGCGGTGGGTAGGGTGACCGTTGCGGTGAGGTCAAAGGTGATGGGGGTTTCGGTTTGGCTGTTGATGATGCTGACGGTGGTGCTGTAAAAGCCGGGGGCTAGGTCGGGGGCGGTGCGAATAACAAACGTAACCCCGTCGTTGGGGTCGAAGTTGGCGCTGGTGGGGTCGGCGGTGAATTGGCTGGCGGCGTTGCCAAAGTCGATGCTGCTAACACTCAAATTGCGACCGCTGTTGTTGCCGATAAAAAATCGTCCTTCGCTGGATTCTAAAACCGTCGTAAAGAGGGCGATCGGGGTGCCGTTCAGGATGCTGAAGGGTGCGGGCGCTGGGGTGGTGGTGGTAGTGGTGGTGGTGGCCGACGCAGGAGGGATAAATTCAAAGGCTCCGACATCGCGGGTGCCGCTGGCGGCAAAGCCACGCTGATCAGTGGTGGTCGCTCCTGTCCCGGCGCTATCAATCGCGATGCTGCCGGGGACTAGGGCATGGGTTTGGGTGGGACCGCCGTTGTCGGCAAGGGCACCAATGACGTCGGCGGCGGCGATGTTGACAGTGTCGGCGGGGAAGTTACCGCTACCGGCCGGATCGCCCAGGATATTTGAACCGTTACTGACAAATGTACCGGTAACGTTGGGGTTAGACACTCCGTTGTTGTCGACGTTGCCAACAATGATGGTGTTGTTGACTGTGATGGAATTTGGGCTGTAAATGCCGCCACCGTTGCCAGCTCCTGCTGCTCCTGCCGTATTGTTGGTGATGGTGGAGTTACTGATCGTGCCGCCCGTTGAGCGGACGCCACCGCCATCCCCATTAGCAACATTGCCAGAAATGGTACTGTTGATGAGGTTGATGTCGCCGCTGTTACTGTAGATGCCACCGCCGACACCCGCAGTGTTGCCGGTAACGGTGCTGTCGCGCAGGGTTACCGTCCCGTTGCCGTTATGGAGAATACCGCCACCACTGCCACCGCTATTGCCATTTCGAATGGTCAGTTTCTCGAAGGTGATACTTTCTCCCCCGCCGGCATTGTCGATTCTGAAGACAGTGCTAGCCGCCGAACCATCGATGACCACTGAATTGGTGTCATTGCCTCGAATCGTCAAGGTCCCTGCGTTATCGTCGATACCCAGGAAACCCAGACCCAGGTTAATAGCGTTAGTCGGATTGTTAAAGACAGTTGGATCAAAAATAATTTCGTCGTCGGTATTAGCCATATTGGCCTGGTTGATCGCCCAGCGAAGCGTGCCGGGCGGTGCGCCAATAGGGTCCAAAATGCTGGTGACGGTAAAAGTAGCCATAGGGATAGAGAGTTTTCGGGGGGGACAGAGCGATCGCCATCGGCAGCATTATTGACAACATTGACGATGGATTGGGGCGTCAATAACCAGGTTCTAGGGCGCATTACTGCATTATCTGGTTGAATCGCCCATAGTTTAGATATAGCTTGCCTAGCCGTAACAGATGGAAAATATGTCGTGTCTGTTGCACCGGTACCGCTGTGGATTAACTCCGAATACCATTAATGGAGCCCCCGGGATAGGGATCCTTACTGCTCTTTTGCTCCTATGGTCACCAAGGTCAAATCCTTTAATCAACTCTTCAATGACTATCGATTTGCCCTCAAGGCGATCGAGCCGCCAAAGCAATTTGTCACCGCATCGAAGGTGCTCACGTTGTTACAGGCGCGGGATGAATTGGAAGAAGCGCTGTTGCGGCACTATGACCCCGTGGGCGATCGCCCCAGTGATTCCCAATTGTTGGACCTGCTCACCCTGGATGAACGGCTGCACAACTGTGCCGGGATTATGTATGACACCGCGCCGATGGATGAATGGCGGCGGACCCTGCGGCCGGACCCCGAAGCTTGGTGGTGGTATTTACGACGCCCGATCCATCCGCTGGATCGCTATGACTGGCTGTGGAGTGCGTTGTCCATCGTCCCCCTGACCGCGACCGCCAGTTTGCTATTGGATATGTCATCGCGGCTATTTGATGGTGAATTTTTGGTGGGGTCCTTTGCCGTTGTGACCCAGAGTGTATTGACCCTATTGACGGCGGGCAGCGTGCTGACGGAGACGGGACAGAAGGCAATGCGGGTCATGTTTGACAGCCTGCGGGTGCCCTCCCATTTTCGGCAAGAATTAAAATTAGTCCTGTCTGTGATGGTGTTTTTACTGGCGTTATTCACCCACTCCAGCTTGCCGGTCCTGTCGGAAAATTATCTCAACCAGGGCAAGCAAGCGTTATTGGGTCAGTTGAGCACCGAACAAACGGAAGAGGTCGCAACGGTCTCTGAAATTCCGTTGAATAATCAGGCAAACCTGGCCGATGCGCGGTTCAACTTCTCACGGGCGATCGCCATCAATCCCGAAAATATTGAAGCCTATTATTTTCTGGGGCGAGTCTTTGAGGAAATGCAAGATTTCAAGGCTGCCCGCGCCAACTATCAGCAGGCCCTCGCCCAAGACTTTATCCATGCCTACAATGCCCTCGCCTATCTATATATCCGGGATGGGGAATTGGATAAGGCCTATGACCTGCTTCAGGAAGGTCTCCAGCGGGCCTATCGTCAGAATCAAGACAATTCGGACTCGACGGCAGAGCCGCAGGATTCAGCGACATCAGCGACAAAAGAGGTGGTGGATGCGGAATTGCTCTATGCCTTAAATAAAAATTTGGGTTGGCTGCGCGCTAAACAAGGGCGTTATGAAGAGGCGGATTTTGCCCTATCTGATGCGATCGCCGCTTACAAAATTCTTCAGAAAGAGCGCCCCCAAACCGCCGAAGTCATCGGCGGCATCGCCTACTGTTTATATGCCGACGTTCTGGATAAACAGGGGCTTCCCGACGACGCCTTACCCTACTGGAAAAACTGTCAGCTCACCAGTGATGGCTCCCTGGCGGAACAGGATCGCTTTTTGCAAATTGCATCGGAACGTCTCAGCCAAGGCGAGCGTCCTGAAGGAGAGGGGCCGGCCACCGACTCGGGTGATTCAATCGAGACTGCTCCCACCGAAACTAATCCAACCGAGACTGCCCCAACCGAAACTGAATAGTTCTAGCACCGGCAAGGGAAGGCATCGACAGATTAATCCCCTCATAACCCATCCATTAAGTCCCCATTAAGTGAAAGAAGCCCCCTTTTCAAACCATTGATTACCCTGGTTGAGGGGCTAATTTGACACCCCATTCGTTATCCCAAATACCCCCAAGCGTACCTGGGTCACCCAATCATCAGAAATGTCGTACTCTACAGCTCGTTTGAACCGTTCTTTGGCCGCCGTCGCTTCCCTCGGTTCCGCCTTGGGAGCCTTAGCAATCCTCGCATTCCTCCCCCAGACCCAATCCCCGGCGATCGCCCATCCCAGCGATCTTCACGCCACAAAACAGGCTGCCCTGAAAAGCTGCGGGCACCGCCTCACCAGTGTGGAAGGGGGACGCATCAGTCGGCAAAGTCGCGGTCAGGGGTCATTTCAAGCGGTCGGCGGTACCGTGGGCCTTTGCAGCAACGATATTTTGAGTGTGCCGCGACGGGTACGGGCTCGGATTCGCTGCGCCGGCACCTCCCGCGATCGCCGTTTTTTCAGCGGGCAAAATGCCGTCCGGCGACTCTGCGGTACCGGTGGCGTCTCCGTTAGTCGGGGCAGTTCCACCACCCTCCTCAGCTTGCCCTATGCCACCCAGGTCGCAAGTCCGAAGCCCAAACTCCTGTTTTATGTGGCGGCGACGGACAGTCCCAACAGCCGTAAAACCCTGACCACCACCTTTGAAATCCTCGACCCCCGCACCTTTGATTTCATCGTCAGTCAGCCCGTTGCGATCGCCCTGGAGGATTTAAGCTATCGCCCCGATCCCAAAGCCACGGCAGTGGCGGGCACCCCCCAGGGAATCTATGACGGCATCGTGCTGTTGGACACGGCCGAATTTGAGGAGATGCAGCCCCTGGAAGCCGAGGTGGATTATCACTGGGCATTAGGGGAACAGGTCGACGCCGACGGAGATGGGGAAGTCACCGCATTTACCCAGGGCTTGCTGCACTATCTCCCCTATCCCGAGGACTTTGATCCGGCGCAAACCGCGCAGGCGGATCCCACCCGGAGTTATGGCTGGCTTGTGGATCATGATTATGGCGGCGAGGCCTTGGCATTGATTGCCCAAGAACGACTCCGACCCCGGCGATCGCCCGACTCGCTCACCCAATGGCAAACGGTTTTGTCGGCTTTGGATCGGTCAGACAACAGCGAGCAGGATCTAGAAACCCGACTCCGTCAAGCGGAGATTATCGAGCTGCCCTAGGGGAATGGCGATGTTCCAGGGGTGCCACCAATGGACAAGGTTGCATCCCCTGCAAATTATCTAAATTATTCCAACTAAAGGGAGCCTGCTGTTCTGCGGCTAGGTAGAGATAACGTTTCGCACGGGTCAGCGCCACGTATAAAAGCCGATAATTTTCCGCCAGTTTTAATTGGTTGGCTTCCTGCCACGCTTCTTCCAAGGCGGGCAACTGTTGCACATCGGGGTTTTGAATATAGGTGCGGAGCTGGGCCCGAATACATTCCGCCAGGTCAATTTCCCCCAGAAATTGAGCCGGTAAGGGGGGGCGGGCTTGGCCGGGAATATTATTGGCCTGGAGAAAAGGCATAAACACCGCATCCCAATCCAAGCCCTTGGCCTTGTGCATGGTGATAATGGTCAACTGTCCGGCACGCATATAGGCCGATTCAGAAGTGCCTTCCGCATCGACGGGGGCGAAGGTTTCGTTGGCCACCAGTGGGGACAGGTGTTCGAGGATGACGCCGAGGCGGCCATCCCCGGCTCCCCGTTGGCGCAATTCATCAATTAATTTTTCGGCGGTGGCCAGCTCCGTCGGGTCATAGCCCAGGGTGAAACAGACAAATGAGATCAGGTTGTAGGGGGTGAGTTGTAGTCGAGCCCGAAGGAAGGCGGTGCAAATATTCTGGGCGCTACGGCGGCGATCGCTATGGAAGGGCTCTAGGGGGCTGGGATACAAAAAGGCTTCCGGTCGGCTCGCTAAGCGATCCAAATCCTGACTTTCAATCAATTTGCGATCGCTGAGCACTTTCAAGGCAGCCTTGAGGTTATCCGGTGAATGGGGGCGTTCGATAAATCGCAATAATCGTAAAAGTTCGCCGGGGACATGGGATTGGCGATCGCTCCGTCCGACTTCGTAAACGGGCAGGCGATCGCCATAGCGCTCGGCAAAAGCATCCGCTAAAAATCGCCCCTGATCATTGGTGCGGACCAGGACGGCCGCGTTGTAGTTGGGATATTTCTCAAACAATCGCAGGGCGCGACGGGCAATATGTTCGGCAGTGTCGTGGATGGTGTCGGGGCGATCGATTTCTAAGCCTGGTCCCAATGGCTTTGGATTGGCATCGGGCTGGGGATCATTGGGATCGACGGTGCGGATCGTTTGGGGCAAAAACGGCAGGATGGGCGGGGGGGCATCCGGTTGCTCCGGATAAAACTCTCTTTCCTGAGCGGTTTCCTCAAATTTTTGGTTGATCCAATGGAGGGCAAAATTAGCCGCGTCAATCAGCACTTTGCTGCTGCGCCCCGATTGATTCATTTCCGCCAGGCGATCGCGTTCCCCGCAGGTCTGACAAAAGCGTCGAAAAAAGATGGGATCAGCCGGGGTAAAGGTTGAGTTGATGGCCTGATTGGGGTCGCCGACGCGAATCAAATTCGTGCTGTTCGCATTCCCCTTATCCCCCTGGGCAGAGGCCGCCAGAATTGAAATCAATCGATTTTGCAATGGGGAAGAATCCTGGGCTTCATCCTCAAACACGCCAAAAATCTGGGACTGCCATCGCGATCGCTGGTCCGGGTCATCCAATACCCGCAATGCCCCCAAAATCGCATCGTCATAGTCCATCAAATTGCGCGATCGCAAGAGTGTCTCATAGGCCTCATAGAGCCCAGCGGCGATCGCCAATCCGTCATAGGTCGCCCCATAATCCACGTTCCCCTCAGGGTTATCTTGGGGCGATCGCATCCCCCTTTGTTGCACCTCTAATCGCGACAATCGAAAAACATCCCCCGGCAACAACCCCGAACTCTTCGCCTCCCGCACCACCGTCAACGCCACATTGGGCAACACCGCCGTCCGCAATACCGACCACCGCCGCAATCGCTCCGCTTCCTCCCCATCGAAACCATTGCCCTCAATTAACTGCTGAAACGCCAGCGGATTACGCTCAATCCACCCATCCACCGCATCCTGGATTAGCCGATGATCCAATGTGGGCACCACCAAAGACGCTTGAGGATCCAAGCCCGATCGCTCCGGCGATTGCCCGACAATCTGAAACGCCAAACTGTGGAGGGTCGACACCATAAACCCCTGCACCGGCATTTTTAGTTCGACCAGCGCTTCCCGAATTTTCTGTTTTAAATTGGCCGCCGCCGATCGCGTAAAGGTCACCACCACCAGTTTTTTCTGGGAATGGAGTTGAAATCGGGCGATCGCCAACGCCGCCGCCCGGGCCATCCCCGTCGACTTACCGGCCCCCGGTACCGCCGACACCGCCAACGGTCCCCCCGTCCAATCCGCCATCGCCCGCTGACCTGATCGCAAACTATCCCGCAGCGATCGCCAGGCTGCTGTCTCCCAAATTTCTGCGTTTCGTGGGTCTGCGTTCCGTGGGTTTTTCTCCGATACTTTGCTATCCGGTGCGATCGCCATAGCCTATCCCCAACCGCCAATATTTCCCAGTCTGTCACGTTGTCGTTGAGCAGGTCGGAGTTTGGCAAATTTCTGTCTGGCAACTTTTCGTCTGGCAACTTTTCGTCTGGCACAATGTCGATGGCAGTTCGTCAATGGGATTCATACAATTGGGATAGCGATTCCGACCGGGACCGTGAATTTTTTTGGTGAATGGGAGAACGCAATAGTGGCAATCAACTCTGGGACAGGGGACAAGGTTTTTGGGGCGAAATCAATCCACCGGTTCGCCGACTGGGTAAATAGCGCCGCAAAACTCGAATTAAAAATCTTGGCGGGCTTAGCCGTGCTGGGATGCGCCCTTCCGGCGATCGCGGCCCCCTCGGAGATGTACAAGCCCGAACCCCTGCCCGCGTCCAATGCCATCAGCGGCGAAATCACCACCAACGACATTCCCACCGGGTCCGGCGGCTTTGCGCGGGATTATCGGATTTCGGTCAAAACGGGCGATCGCCTAGAAATTGAACTAACGTCCGATGAATTTGACACGGTGGTTTTGCTGATTGCAGACGATGGCACCACCCTGGTCGAAAACGATGATCGCGGCGACGGTAGCACCCATTCCCGCATCTTCACCAGCATTGAAACCGAAGGGGAATACACCATCCGCGTCCAAGCCTTTGGCAACTCCCCCGGCGGTAAATTTGACCTCAAAGTGACCCGTCTCCGTCCCCTATAAAAATCTGGCGAGCAGGGAGCGCTAACTATCCGCCGTCCAAACAGGCTCCGTTCCCTGCCCCCAAAATCCGTCATATTTAGTCACCGCAATGTCCCCCAATACCTGGGTTTGACAGGCCAACCGTAAATCGCGATCGCCCTCATGGGGGGGCAACGACCGACGGGTGCGATCGCGCCAGTTCGCTTCGTTCACGGCGTCCGGCGTACCTTCAATGCGCACGGCACAGGTACCACAGGTGCCAATGCTGCGACAGTTAATCACCGTCGCATTGCCGTTATAGAGGGCGACCCCAGCCTTCAGCAAAACCTGGCGTAGATTGGCCCCGGTTTCACACTGAATCACTTTGCCGGCGGCACGTACGATAGGCATGGTAGTCGCTCCTCTGGAAACAGGTATTCGTGTACCTATACCCCATTCATCCCGCGCCAGGCAATCAGGGCGCTATAGAGCTGAAAAATCGCATCAATGGGATTGTCATGGCGGCGAGCCAGGTGCAAATGGGGCTTGATATCCAACAACAAATCCTCGCGATCGCTCACCGTCGCCGCAAAGGGGTCCAGTTGATCGCGGGCGGGCGCATCCGGTAATTGCTGATCAAAAAAGCCGGTGACCGCATTCCATTGGGTCCGACGGGTAGGGCGCACCTGCTGGTGATTTTTCTCCTCCAAAAACGCCACCGGGACAAAATCCACCCCCTGGTCAAACTGATATTGACTATCCACCAGGCGCAAAATGGTCCGGCGATCGCCCAAATGTAAATCCATCACCTGGGCAAAATCCTGCACCTGTTCCCGCCGCATCAGCTTGCCCCGCGCATCCAAATCCACCACCGAACTCAACAACGGCAAATCCCCCGTCGCCCGACTGGTCACCTCATTCCACCCAAATTGAATGCGCCCCATCTGCCCCGATTCGTTCTCGCAGACAACGGTGATTTGGGGTTCCACCGTCTCCAGATAGCGCACTTGAAAAACCTTTGTTTGGTGAATCTCCGCCAACGGCACCGCAAAACAGGGCAACCCCGCCGATCGCAACTCCTGCTCATAAATTTTCAACTCCGCCAACGGTCCCAATCGATAGACCCGCACCTCCCGCGATGGAATTTGCAGACGGGCGCTATAGGCATCCAGGTCAAAAATTTTCGATAGGGACTGAGCCGCCGTTTTGCGATCGCCCCCTTCCGGCAGGGGTTCCAGGACAAATAAGGCATTATTCCGTTGACTACCCTGGCCCGTCACCTGTTGACGGACTTTTGCTAATTCCCCCTGACGACGAGCATGATCCGCCTGCTCCAGACGCTGGAGCCCCTGCCGCGCCAAGTTCAAAATTTTCGGGTTCGGGGACGTCGTATTTTGCAAGAGTTTGCGATAGATAGGCTCGGCGATCGCCCGTTTGCCCGACAGCTCATGGAGCCGCGCCGCATAGACCTGCACCCACGGATCCTCGCCATGGGATTGCAACAGGGGATTTAACAACCGGGCAGCGGTGCGATATTCCTTCCGTTTAAACGCCGCAATCACCTGATCCAAGCCCGCCGGACCTGCCATGGCATGTGCCCCTACTGCAAATAACGCTCCTTCTGTTGTAGCAATCCCTGGGGCTCTCCCTGGTGCCCAATCCGGATTTACGAACATGACACTCTCAATGGGGCAAGTTAGAAAGGGATACAAGGCTGCTTTTTAGTGAACAGGGCTTTGCCAGTAAAGCTTTGTCAGTAAAACAATCTCACGCCGTGCAATGACTGTTTGGTATACATCAAATTGGCACACATCAAATTGATATAAATCAAACTATTTCTAGGATCTTTCTCTAGGCTCTTTAAAATAGGTTTCAGGAAATTATCAAGATGCCCAATCAGACTATTAATTCCTTTAGGGATACCTTTGAAAGCCGCCTAACCATGCTTGAGCATCTTTTAAAGTCAGCTCAAACCCATTTCAATGGAAGTGAAGCTTTTTTGCAGGAGCGGATTGCGGCTGACATGTTGCCCTTTGGGACACAAATCGCTTTTTCCTGTAATCAACCCCGCAACTTTGCCCTGTGGTGTGACGGTAAACCCATGGATAATCTAGATCCGGAAGTGACCTCTCTAGCGCAGGCCCGCGAGCACATAGCAAATACTAAAGCGTTGCTTTCATCAATCGATATTGATGACGAAAAGTTGGAAGAGACGACCCGCATCGATTTGGGCAAGGATCTGTATATGGAGATGTCTGGTAGCGCCTATGTCAATGATTTCCTAATACCAAACTTCTATTTCCATTTAGTGACCGCCTACGATATTCTTCGCATGGCAGGTGTGCCCATTGGCAAGCGCGATTATATGATTCACCTAGTGCCTCTCCTGAAACAGGGGTGACGCTTAAGCATTCAAAGGCAGTCAAAACTTGAGAGGTCGAGTAATAGTCTCAAGCTCTTCTGGATAGATTTACAACTTGACTGATTTTAAGGATTGGCGTGGATCGTAGGTGCGGGCTTCGCGGACTTTTTCATAGGCTTCTCGCTCGGCCGTAGAAATGGTTTTAGGACAGGTAATTTGCAAACGGACCACCTGATCGCTGCGCTGGCCGCCGGACTTCACCCAACCTTTGCCCCGCAACCGCAAGCACTGTCCCGATTTCACCCCCGCCGGTACATTAACGGTGACCGTTCCATCGGGAGTCGGTACGTCGATTTTTGCGCCCAATACCGCTTCATCGGGGGCGATCGCTACCTCACACACTAAGTTATCCCCATCAAATTCAAAAAAGTCATGGGGACTAAGACTGACTTTCAAATATAAATCCCCCCGCTGGCCAGAGTAGGCGTCATATTGCCCCTTACCCCGCAGGCGAATTTTGCTGCCGGGCTTCGCACCGGGGGGAATACGCACATTAATCGTCGACCCACCAACACTTAAGCGCTTTTGGGTGCCGTTAAAGGCCTCGCTAAAACTCAGGGTTAAAGTTGCCTCGCGATCGCCACTGCTACCCGTGGCACCATTGCTGGACGCCCCGGCAAAATTGCTATCAAAACCCGAAAACCCACTAAAACCATTGCCCCCCGCCCCCGGCGACGTTCGATAGTTATAGCTGGTACGGGGGCCACTGCTTGCGCCACCGGGTCCGCCAAAACGCCCTAGCAATTCATTAATAAAATCATCGAAACTGTTGTAGCGGCCAAACTCAAACTCATCGAACCCCGCCCCGCCAGCACGTCCCCCCCCCCAGGGAGCGCCGCCCATCCGGTCCGCCTGCTGCCAATATTGGCCAAACTGGTCATACTTCTTTCGCTTAGCGCTGTCGGATAAAACCTCGTAGGCTTCGTTAATCTCCTTGAACCGTGCCTCAGCAGCGCGATCGCCCGGATTCATATCGGGGTGATATTTGCGCGCCAGCCGGCGATAATTCTTCTTGATTTCGTCTGCCCCCGCCGTCTTCGACAGCCCCAGAATGGCGTAATAGTCTTTGAAGTCGGTGGCAGCCATTCCTTAAAAACCTCTTTCTGTCGGGGGGGATGGTTTAGGGGTGCTTGGAGCGGGGGTTAGGCGCAGATCAGGCGTAGATCAAGCACAGATTTTGAAACTGTGCCCAGCGTAAAGGGCGAAGCGGGGCGATCGCGAGGGGAAAAGTCCGAACCCCACCCGATCCCTTTTACGGGTCCGATGCCCCGATGGCCCGGGATTTTTCTCGATCAGCCCACCCCTTACCAACAAATCCCGAGAAAGAACCCCATTTCCGCACTATTTTTCTGCGTCATTTTGGAATTGGTCTGTTATCATTCTGTTCGTGCCGAGAAAATTAAATGGCATACCGTGGAGAAGTGGCTGAGTGGTCGAAAGCGGTAGATTGCTAATCTATTGAGTGCTAATTAGGGCGCTCCGAGGGTTCGAATCCCTCCTTCTCCGTTCAATCTTTTTGGGTCTAATGCCTTTACGGCCTACAGTTGCCGCCTCAAGCATTAAGGGATTCGCCGCCCATACCAGCCTTCCAAGGGAATAGGACGGGCTAGCCCCTCACGTTATCGTCGCTACCAAGCCCTTGCAAGGAACAAGATTTACGTTAATGCTGGTCTGAGGCGTATTGCTTCGGGGGCCAGCGTGACGGGTATATCACTGCAACCCATCACAGCGTTACCCGCGATCGCCCGTCGATGTACCCACATCGGCGATATTACGTTTGCACGTGTGTATGTGTGAAGGAGAGCGAGATGAAAAATTTTTGTATGACCCGTTGGGGATCCGCAAAACGTAGTTGGCGATCCATGGCCCGGATGACGGCGGCGATCGCCCTGGCGGCGGGCGCGATCGCCGGCTGTGAAGCCCCGGCAGGGGACGGCGGTGGCACCGAGGGCGGATTGAAATTGGGGGCACTATTGCCGGCGACCGGTGATCTGTCCTCCATCGGTCAACCGATGCTGGAGGTGCTGCCCCTATTGGTGGACCAGGTGAATGCCTGCGGTGGCGTCAATGGTGCCCCCGTCGAGCTGATTACCGCCGATGACCAGACCACCCCCACCACCGGTGCAGAGGGGATGACGAAGTTGGCGGAAGTGGATCAGGTGGCCGGCGTGGTCGGTTCCTTCGCCAGCAGTGTCTCCATGGCGGGCGTGGATGTGGCCGTGCGCAATAAGGTGATGATGATTTCCCCCGGCAGCACCAGCCCCCTATTTACGGAACGGGCTGCTAACGGCGACTTTAAAGGGTTTTGGGCGCGCACGGCTCCGCCAGATACCTACCAGGCCGAGGCATTGGCCCAACTAGCGAGCGATCGCGGCTATAAGACCGTTGCGACGGTGGCCATTAATAATGACTACGGCATCGAATTTGAACAGCGGTTTATCGAAGCCTTTGAAGCCTTGGGGGGCACCGTCGTCAATGCCGATAATCCCACCCGCTACGACCCCCAAGCGGCCACGTTCACCACGGAAGCCAGTGCCGCATTCGGCGAAAAGCCCGACGCCGTTGCCGCCATCCTCTATGTGGAAACCGGGGCATTGCTGCTGAAGGCGGCCTATGAGCAGGGGCTGTCGGAAGGGGTCCAAATTATGCTGACGGATGGGGTCAAAACGGAAGATTTCCCCGCCCAGGTGGGCCAGGATGTCGACGGTAAGCCCATTATTGCCGGGGCGATCGGAACGGTGCCCGGTGCCGATGGGGTGGGTTTGGCAGCCTTGGAAGCGCTCATCCAAGAAAAACTGGGTAAGGCTCCCGGTGCTTTTGTCCCCCAGACATGGGATGCCACCTCGCTCTTGATGTTGGCGGCCCAGGCAGCGGGAGAGAATACCGGCACGGGGATTCAATCCAAGCTGCGGGATGTGGCCAACGCGCCGGGGCAGGAAGTCAACGATATCTGTGAGGGTTTGAAGCTTCTGCAGGAGGGAGAGGAAATCAACTTCCAGGGGGCGAGCGGCAACGTCGATATTGATGAGAACGGCGACGTGATCGGCAATTATGACGTGTGGACCGTTCAGGACTCCGGCAAGATTGATGTCACCGACAAGGTGGAGTTAGGCGGGGAGTAAATCCCTGAAAAGCCCTTGAGTCCTGGATTTTCGGCGTCCCAGAAGACCTCAAGGGCTGCCCCCAAAAAAGTTCATGATTAGGGTTGCGCTTTCAAGATGCTGTGTCTATACTTGTAAAGCGCAACGCGGGGTAGAGCAGTCTGGTAGCTCGTCGGGCTCATAACCCGAAGGTCAGTGGTTCAAATCCGCTCCCCGCCACCAAGTGAATTAGTTAGAGAAGGAGTTGGTCGATGAATGACCAATTCCTTTTTTAGTTTGTGCTTTTATTTTCGCCACGTTCCCCTGATTTCTGCTGGCAGTATCGACTAATATCGACAGAGACGCTAGAGACGTTGAACCGGTGACGCTAGGGTGGGAAGAGTCGGGCTATGACCAATTCAACGCGCAGGGATTTATCGGGGGGGAGTCCGCCGGGGGGGAATAGGCGATCGCCCCGTCATGGATTGTTATTGGTCAATGCCAAATCTCGCCGGGGGGCAGCGGCCTTGGGACCGGCGATCGCCCAGTTGGAAGAGCAGGGATTAGAACTCACCTTCCGCTCGACCCAACATCCCGAAGATTTGCCGAAGATTATTGAACGCCATCAGGACAAGGTGGACTGTGTGATTATTGGCGGGGGCGATGGCACCTTGAATGCATCCCTGCCCGGGCTGATGAAAACTCAGCTTCCCTTGGGAATCTTGCCGTTGGGAACTGCTAATGATTTGGCGCGCACCTTGGGTATTCCGCCAGAGTTGAAGGGGGCCTGTGATGTGATTGCCCAGGGGTATCAGCATCGGATTGATGTGGGATTGGCCAATAAACATCCTTTTTTTAATGTGGCCAGTTTGGGGCTGAGTGTGGATATTACCGAACGGCTCACCCGGGAGGCGAAGAAGCAATGGGGCGTCTTTGCCTATCTGGTGGCCGCAGCCCAAACCATGCTCCACTCCCGCCCCTTCCGGGCCACCATTGAAACGGAGGACGAACGGTTTCGGGTTCATACGGTCCAGATTGCAGTGGGCAATGGCCGGTTTTATGGGGGCGGAATGGCGATCGCCTGGGACGCCACCATTGATGATGGGCGGCTGGATCTATATAGTCTGGAAACCCGCCATTGGTGGGACATGCTCAATATTCTGCCGGCGCTCTATCGGGGACATTTAGCCCAGGTGGCCCCCGCCCGCACGCTGGAAGCCCAGCGATTCCATATCAAAACGGCCCGTCCCCAACCCATCAACACGGACGGGGAAATTAGTACCCAAACCCCGGTGCTCTTTGAGATTCAACGCCAGGCGATCACGGTCTTTAGCCCGCCCCCTCAAGGGGCGATCGGGCTCTATCCCCCCCCAAAAGCACCGCCGATCTAAGGGGCACAAAAAGGGGCACAAACCTAGGCGATCGCATCGTCCGTCTTGCCGAACGCCAACCGTAGGGCCGACAAAATCAACACCATTAGGAACATGGTCAAACCGATGGTGCAGGCGTAGCTCATTTCCAACTCATTAAACGCCTGGTCGTACAGGTAATACACCAAGGTTTTGGAACTATTGCGGGGTCCTCCCTGGGTCATCACATAGACTTCCTCAAAGACTTTCGTTGCCGAAATCGCGGAAATCGTTGCCACCAAAAATAAATAGGGGCGCATAAAGGGCACCGTAATATCCCAATGGCGCATCCAACCATCGGAGCCATCCAACGCCGCCGCCTCGTAAATGTCATTGGGAATGGCCTGGAGTCCGGCAAGATAGACCACCATGTAATATCCCAAGCCCTTCCAAACGGTCACGGTCATCACGCTAAACAGGGCCCATTGGGGACTGGTCAACCAAGGGATCGCCTCATTCCTGAGCCCTAACCCAATGATCCACTGGTTCAATAACCCGTCTTCCGCATACACCCAATTCCAGGCGATCCCCGCCACCACCATCGAAACAATCACCGGCATATAGTACGCCGCCCGGAACCAGGACACCCCCGCCAACTTGCGATTCACCAAAATGGCGATCGCCAAGGGAATAAAGGTCAAAATCGGCACAACGATAATCAAATATAAAACCGTCTGCCAGAGCACTTGCCAAAACACCGCATCCTGCAGCAACCTTTCAAAGTTGGCCGGGCCGACCCAATCCGGCGGTTGCGTCAGGTCATATTCATACCGGGTAAAACTCAGATAAAACGCCTGGAATGCCGGATAAAACACCGTTGCCCCCAGGACGAACAGCGCCGGTAGAAGAAAAAGATAGGGCGCTGCCCGCGTCAAAAACTGGGGCATAAACGCGGACAACGCAGACCAAGCCTTAGACAGCGCCTTAGACAGAGCCGTCTGTTTCGGGGACTTTGGAGCAGTTGGAGCAGTCACAGCAAAAGCGGCAGGAACAATATCCTTTTAGGATACTAGTCCCACCGCCGGATCAAGCCTGATTGCACAGCCTCTGGCTGTTACTCCGCCGCGCCCTCAGCAGCAGGTTCCCCCACCGCATCATTCAAAGCCTTCTTAGCAATCTTGGTGATATAGACGGTGACAATCACGGTCGCCACCAAGCCCACCCCATACAGGGCCCACTCCGCCGGAGATTTTTCCCGTCCCGCAAAAACCGCGGCCAATTCCCCAAAGGTAGACCCGATGTACACATACATGACAGTCCCGGGCAACATACCGATGGATGCCAAGACGTAGTCCTTAAGGGAAACGTCCGTCAAACCATACAAATAATTCAGGACATTGAAGGGAAACACGGGCGAGAGACGGGTAAGCAGGACAATTTTGAAACCTTCTTTGCCCACCGCCTTATCGATCGCCGCGAAATTATCATTGCCTTCAATAAACTTACCCTTGACCCAATCCCGAGCCACATAGCGCCCCACCAAAAAGGCCGCCGTTGCCCCCACCGTCGCCCCAATAAAAACGACAACGGATCCCAAAATCGGACCAAATAAAAAGCCTGCCCCCAGGGTCAACGCCGACCCCGGAATAAACGCAACGGTCGCAACGACATACACCAACATAAAGGCGATCGGCGCAACGGGGCCCAAGCCTTCGACCCACATCAACGCGCTTTCCAAACCGCCCGCAATACCCCCCGACTCCGCGGCCGCTTCCTGAGCCCAGGCCACACTATCGGGCCACAAAAACGCCAGACTCAATCCCGCGATCGCCCAGCCAACCCATCGCAAAATCCCGCCGGCACCCGGAGGCAGCTCCCCCGTCCGGGATAAACCACGCTTATTCATCGACATGCTCACCTTTCAAATAAGTCGGGGTGGCGGACCGTCTCCACCACCCCAGCTCCAGGTATAACAAATCAACCCTGCCCCAAAACCAACCGGGAATTGAGGAAAACCGCCCTTAACTGGCGAGGTATTCCTGAATTGACGCTTTGCGTTTCCGCAGCTTCGTCAACGCTTCCCGCTCAATCTGACGCACCCGCTCTCGGCTGATACTCAGGCGATCGCCAATTTTTGCGAGGGTCATGGTCTGACCGCTTTCCAACCCAAACCGCAACGCCAACACTTCCTGTTGCTGCGGCGTCAGGTCGGCAATCATCCCATAAAGATCACTCTTGAGAGAGGACTGAGTTGCAAAATCCTCCGGGGTAATCCCGTCATCTTCCAACAACTCGCTCAGCTCCGTGTCCTGATTGTCCCCAATGCGCAAATCCAAGGACAACGGCTGGCGCGATCGCTCCAGATATTCCCGAATTTGCTTGGTGGTCAACCCCAACTCTTCGCTGATTTCCTCAATCTTGGGTGCCCGCCCCAATTTCTGAGACAGGGTGCGCTGGGCCTTCTTGATCTTGTTCAGTTTTTCGGTGATGTGAATCGGTAACCGAATGGTGCGACCCTTCTCGGCGACGGCCCCGGGAACCGCCTGACTAATCCACCAATAGGCATATGTCGAGAAGCGGTACCCCTTAGAGGGATCAAACTTTTCGACACCCCGTTGCATACCAATGGTGCCCTCTTGGATGAGATCCAACAGATCCACATTGCGCTTGATATACTTCTTCGCCACCGAAACCACCAGCCGCAAATTGGCTTCCACCATTCGCCGCTTGGCTTTCCGGGCGGTCTCCAGCTCCCGCTTAAGACTCGTCTCAGGGAGGCCTGCCTTTTCAGCCCAGGCCGCAAGAGTGGGCTTATCCCCCAACTCCTCCGCTAATTCGTCCCGCAGAGCATTTAGTTCATTCCCCCGCTGAACTCGCTTACCTAAAACAATCTCTTCCTCGTGGGTCAGCAAATCGACACGGCCAATCTCTTTGAGATAAGTCCGTACCAGGTCTGTTGAAGCTCGATCCGTTTTCATGCTGCCGTACCTCCGATTTATCAACCCCTGATAAAACTGGGCATTATGAGAATCTGTTTACTTATCTTAACCTTTAATGGTCCTTTGGGATAGATAACTTAGAAAGATTCTGAGCTGCCACCGTTACAAATATGAAATTTTCTTGAATCTCTTTAGATTTAAGGTACCGATTGTCTCTAAATCTATCTGCATCTTGGGCAACAAAACGACTATCCCAGGGCATAAAGGTGCCCAACAAACAAAAGCCAGCCCCCAAATGAGGAGGGCTGGCCAGATTCGGCGACGGGGATGAGAGCATTAACGTCACGTCATCCCCAAGCCGTCATAAATCTCAGAAAGAGACTCGATGCTCAGTGGTCATACCTAGCAGTCATACTCAGCGGTCATGCTGAGCCGTCATGCTTAGTAGTCGAAGTCACCACCCATGCCACCGGCCGCGGCACCCGCATCCTTAGGCTCAGGCTTGTCAACCACGATGCACTCGGTGGTCAAGACCATCGCAGCAATGGACGCAGCGTTTTGCAGGGCGGAGCGGGTCACCTTCGCGGGATCCACCACACCGGCGGCCAACATATCAGCGTACTCGCCGGTGGCAGCGTTGTAGCCCACGTTAAAATCCTTCGCCATCACGTGCTCGGCGACCACTGCGCCGTTCTGACCCGCATTCTCAGCGATGCGCTTCAGGGGAGCAGTCAAGGCACGGGCCACGATTTGAGCACCGGTTAGCTGTTCGTCCGCCAGGTTAGCGTCTGCCCACTCGGACAATCCGGGGGACAGGTGCGCCAGGGTGGTGCCGCCGCCAGGGACAATGCCTTCTTCAACGGCAGCCTTAGTGGCGTTGATGGCATCTTCCAGACGCAATTTGCGGTCCTTCATCTCGGTTTCGGTGGCAGCACCAACCTTGATGACAGCCACACCGCCGGCCAGCTTCGCCAAGCGCTCTTGCAGTTTTTCTTTGTCGTAGGAGGACTCAGTTTCGTCCATCTGGCGACGGATTTGCTCGCAGCGGGCTTTCACGTCCGCTTCGTTACCGTCCGCAACGATGGTGGTGTTGTCCTTGGTGATGGTGATGCGGCGAGCTTGACCCATCATTTCCAGGGTGGCAGCGTCCAGCTTCAGCCCGGCATCTTCGGTAATCAGTTGACCGCCGGTCAGGACAGCGATGTCCTCCAGCATGGCTTTACGGCGATCGCCAAAGCCGGGAGCCTTAACGGCAGCCACATTCAGCACACCGCGCAGACGGTTGACCACCAAGGTCGCCAACGCTTCCTTCTCAATATCTTCAGCGATGATCAAGAGGGGCTTACCGGCGCGGGCCGCCTGCTCTAGCACGGGAACCAGGTCCTGCACCAAACCGATTTTCTTGTCGGTCAACAGCACATAGGGGCTATCCAACACCGCTTCCATACGCTCGGTATCGGTGGCGAAATAAGGGGAAATATAACCCTTGTCGAAGCGCATCCCTTCGGTGACTTCCAGTTCGGTGGTCATAGACTTGCCTTCTTCCAGGGAGATAACGCCCTCTTTGCCCACCTTGCTCATGGCGTTGGCAATCATCTCACCGACTTCGTTGTCGTTACCGGCGGAGATGGACGCAACCTGGGAGATGGCCTTGGAATCGTTCTCGGGCACATCAGCGGACTTGGCTTTGATTTGCTCCACCAAGTAAGCAGTGGCCTTCTCAATACCGCGCTTCAGGGCGATGGAGTTGGCACCGGCGGCAACGTTGCGCATGCCTTCCTTGACGATCGCGTGGGCCAACACGGTTGCGGTGGTGGTGCCATCACCGGCAGCGTCGTTGGTCTTGGAAGCGGCTTGGCGAATCAAGGAAACACCCGTGTTCTCCACGTGGTCTTCCAGCTCAATTTCCTTAGCGATGGTCACACCGTCGTTAACGATTTGGGGTGCGCCGAATTTTTTTTCTAGCACCACGTTGCGACCCTTGGGACCCAAGGTAACGGCAACCGCTTCAGCCAAAATGTCCATGCCGTTCTCAAGGGCGCGGCGGGCATTTTCGTTATAGATAATCTTCTTTGCCATGGTTAATCGATGAATTTGCGAGGATTGTGTTCAGTTCCCGAAGGAATGCGCTCAATGACTGGCGCGAGGTAATGTATGTCGCCAAAAATGCGGGTAATGTATCGAACCCGCAGGAGCTAAGACTCAGGGATAACGACTGGAGAGCTTTCAGCCTTAGCCGACGATCGCCAGAATGTCCTTTTCAGACAACAGGACATAATCCTCGTTGCCCAGCTTGATATCGGTGCCAGCGTACTTGGAGTACAGAACCTGGTCACCCACCTTCACTTCCAACCCTTGATAACTGTCGCCTTCGCCACGCTTACCGGGGCCCACTGCGGACACTTCGCCAACCTGGGGCTTTTCCTTAGCGGTGTCGGGCAACAAAATGCCGCCAGCGGTCTTTTCTTCAGAAGCGCTCACTTTCACGAAAACGCGATCGCCCAAGGGCTTTACGGTAGAAACGCTTAAAGATACGGCTGCCATTGATGAACCTTCTCCAGACTACAAAAACTGCGATTAACGGCTGATGTCGGCGGTTCATTGTAGGCCGCCCCATCGAGATCCGTAGTTTTTGGACCCATTGAGAGGATGCCAACCCATGGGTTTAGCACTCTCAATATCCGAGTGCTAATGTACTGGACTTGAAAGAACAGTGACAATTGTGCCGACTGTACGGGTTACCGAACGGTTTTTAGTGGCATTGGATATGAGCTAGCAACACGCCGAAGGGTGAAGCGGGAAACCTTGTGATATCAAGGCTTGAGGGCAACGGGCTAGGGATGGAAAAAGAAGGAGAGGGCGAGGACGGCATAGGCGGCCAAGAGCAACAGTCCCTCTAGCCAGTTGGATTCACCATCGGAGCTGATGGAGTTGGCAATGAGGACGGAGACGGCGATCGCCACCAATTCAAAGGGCTGGAAATTCAAATCCATCGGCTGTCCAAACGCCCAGCCGGCCAGAACCAATACCGGTGCCACAAACAGCGCAATCTGCAAACTGGAGCCCACCGCCACAGACACAGATAAATCCATCTTGTTTTTCATGGCGACGGTCACGGCGGTGGCATGCTCCGCAGCATTACCAATCACCGGCAATAAAATCACCCCCGTGAACAATTCGCTGAAGCCCAATTGCTCGGTCGCTGTTTCCAGAGAGGTCACCAAAAACTCTGACTCGAATGCAACGGCGATCGTGGCGGCCAACAGGACACCCACCCAAAGCCAAATACTACCGCCATGTTCTTCTTCCTCGTGGGCTTCTGGGGCGATCGCGCCCCCTTCAGACAGTTCCCCCTCCTTGTTCGCCGTCGCCGCATCAAATAGATAAGTATGGGTCTTCATGGAAAACAGCAGCGTCATGGCATAGACCCCAATCAGCACGATCGCCACCGCCGTCGACAACTCGCGGGACAGCTCAACCCCAATCCCCGTCGACGTAAAATTCATTGCCGTCGGCAACAGCAAAGCAATCACCGCCAAATTCATCGACGACGCATTCACCCGCGCGACAACGGGCTGAAACTTCTGGGACTTGTAGCGTAATCCCCCCAGAAACATCGACAATCCCATCACCAGCAACAGATTGCCAATAATCGATCCCGCCAAACTGGACTTAACCACCCCCAACAGACCTTCCTTGAGGGCAATCAGAGCCACAATTAATTCCGTCGCATTACCAAACGTCGCATTTAACAAGCCCCCCAGGGACGGTCCCACCTTCGCCGCAATCTCCTCTGTTGCCGTGCCCATCCATGCCGCCAAAGGGACGATCGCCGCCGCCGCCGTCAGAAATACCACCAGCGAATCCCAATGCAGCGTTTCCGCAGCCACGGAAATGGGAATAAAAACCAGCAAAATCAGGAAAATCAGATCCTTAGTCTTCATTAGGAACAAATCGATGAAGGTATGGGTGAAAAGAACGGTGCCCAAAAGACCAAAAGGACTTGATCCCTGCTAGGCTCTCAAAACGTCAAAATAGCTTTGAAGCTCTATCATTCTTAAAAGATAGTAGCGATTATCGCCACTGCAAGAATCAACGCTTATTCCTCCCGCCATTCATGCCGCCAGTAGATCTAAACATCACCGACGTCCTGGAATTGTCTCTAAAGTTCCACGCAGAGGGCAGCTTGGTGCGCGCCGTACAAAATTATAGACTCATTTTGGAGGTTCTGGAGACATCGGAAGGGGAGGATAGGGAGACTGAGCGAATCCGTTGGTTTACGCAACATGTCCTGGCAATAGCAATGAATGATATAGACCGTGCCTATGGCGTCAAATGCCTCGTCGCAGAAACCATTAAAAAGATAGATAACTCCCTAAAACTACCCTATAAAACCTTTCATTTAATGGAGGCAATAAGGCGGGAACAAAGTAATGAAGCGTCCAAGCTAAACATGCTGCTTAGAATCCAGGGTTGGACAGGGCGGCTGGGCAACAACCTTCTACAGCTATCTCATGCTATGAGCGTAGCCAAACACACCCAATCAATCCTCATTCTGCCAGAACATGATTTCCTGAACATGGATGAAACGGGGCATATTATCGCCTACACCAGCCAACCTATTACATCGCAGTGGTCGGACACCTTTTTTGATGTTCCAGATTCGCTGGGCTATCAGTTTAGTAGTGATTCAAAACGTCAGGCTTTAAGGAGTTTACCGGATACGTTCTATAACTTCACACCCGACCCAAAGATAACCGACCATACCCTTGTAATACATTTGCGTTCTGGAGATGTATTTTCTGGTTCAGTGGGGAACCAGTTCTGGCAACCTCCCACAGCGTTTTATCGGCGGATCATCTCTTCGGGGGCTTATGACGATATTGTCATTGTCACTGAAGAAAAGAATATGAGTCCATGCGCAGCACAATTGGTTCAAGACTTTGCAGACAAAGTCAAGCGTATTAGGATTCAGACTGGTTCACTCCAGGAAGATATCAATACTCTTCTAAGCGCTAGAAACTTAGTTCCTTCTAACTCTTCATTCGCATTTACATTGGCTTTAGCATCACGTCACATTAAACGCTGGTATCGGTTCATTCCCTCCTGCGAAAAATGGGATTTTGAAAGCGTGCCAGACATCGAGCAAATTGACTGGATTTCCCCCGAATACCCCGGAGATGTGGAGTGGTCTAATGTTGATATGGCTCGCCAACTGATGCTAGATTACCCCGACGATAAGATTTTCCAAAAAACCAATTCAGAGACCGCCAATAGGCAGGTGAGTGGTCAGGTAGAGGCAAAGCCCTCTAGTTTGAAAATGCCCAGTGTGATGTCAAGCGATGGAAACGTGACGACTTTCTGATCCACCAAGAGGAAAGAGAATAGGAGGAGAGAGAATTTTATTAAAATCAAGGTAAAGATGTGTTAGTCCAGATTGACATTTCAGAAGTGTGAAAACACAGAAGCTTGTTATGGTTGCAGGCATTGAGTTCCCAAATATAGCGAGTTGAGGCGCGAATAGGCATCGCGCTTGGGGATGCTATTCTTATCACTGATACTAAACACATTATCGTCCTAGAGTAAGGATAGGAAATGGCGCGAGCAGACTCTAGCCCCACCGACCTTTTGGAGTTATCTCTGGAGTTCCATGCGAAGGGCAATATAAGATCGGCACTTAGGAACTATAAGGATATCCGTCAAGTTCTGGAGAAATCCAAGGGTGACCCTGATGAAGTCAGTAGGCTGATCAAATTGGTCGATGCTCTAATATCTATCGCTCAAAATGATCTGCAGCGAAACCACCATGCCAAGAATCTGGTTGTTGCCACACTCAACACTTTAGATTCTGGTTGCTCAATTCCTTACCTATACATTCACGCTGGAGTGGAAGACCGGGAAAATATTGAGCATTTGTGCAAAAACTATCTCCTTGAACTATCAAATTGGAATGGGAGACTTGGGAATAATCTCTTACAAATTGCTAACGCGATCGGGATAGCAATGGAAACCCATTCGATGGTGAACATACCCGATCATCCCTATCTCAAGGCAGAATCAGTAAACTATGTTGTTTCCTATTTGAATTGACCGATCAAGTCTCAATGGAAAGATTTCTTTACGTCGAAAAATTCATTTCTGGACTATATGGTCACGAATGCGGTGAAGCGAAAAGCGCTACAGAGTTTGCCTGATGCGTTCTTTCGATTTACACCCGATCCTAGGGTTTCTGATAGCACCCTTGTCATTCATTTGCGCGCCGGAGATGCGTTGTCAGGGGCTGTTGGCAATGAATTTTGGCAGCCGCCTTTAGCATTCTATCGCCAGGTCATTCTGGGGGGAGGCTATGAGGATATTGTCATTGTGACGGAGGCGAATAATGCTAATCCTTGCGCTGCGGCGTTAATGGAACGATTTAGCGGGCAGGTCCAACAGATTAGGGTTCAGACTGGCTCTTTGGAGGAGGACATTAATACAATATTAAGTGCTAGAACGCTGGTTGCCTCTAATTCTTCATTTCCATTCTCCCTTGCTCTCGCATCACGTTATATCAAGTGTTGGCATCGCTTTTTGCCATCCTGTGAGCCCTGGAGTTTTGCTGATGTTCCTGATGTTGAGCAGGTTGATTGGGCCGCGACAGACTATCCGGGAAATGTTCAGTGGTCAGATGTTGATGCGGCTTGTCAGGTTATGCTCGGCTATCCAGAAAGTGGCATAACGATGGTTTCTGGTGAGCCGAAATCGCAGGGGATTGCTATGGAAAGTTCTGGCGATCGCTCTCTTTCGAATTCCTCTCTTTCGGTTGATCTCGGGGAGTCTTCAAATCAGCCAAAAACTATTTTCTAGAGGCGTCTATAGGGCGATCGCCCATGCCTTTAAACCGTTCCCTAAGCAGCTCTAGATTTTGTATTGGGCTTGCATATAACTTGCATAGAAAAAGAGATGCCCCACCGGAACATCTCCTTTTCCTATTGATTCAATTCAAACTAGCGATCCACGAATGGGACGGCATTGCCCTAGGTGGAGTAGCGGGTCTTGCCTGCGCCCCAACGCGATCCCAGAATCTTCGGTTGGCTGAGGACGTGACCGGCGATCGCGTATAGCTCATCATCGGTCAGGTTACGCATCTCGGGGAAGATGTCAGCACTGCGGGTACTGGGGTGCAGCTCGTAAATTTCGACTTCGCCGTCGTAGGTGGTGGGATTCTTCATGTAATCCACCAGGGCGACAATGTTGGCGCGGTCAGGGATGGCTCCCGCCAGGGATTCGGTGGAGAGATCCAGGTCGGGGCTGGTCTTGGTCACCCCGCCAGCGTGGCACTGGGCGCAGGTGTCGTTGAATAGCTTCTTGCCTAGGGCAACTTGCTCTAGGGTTAGCGTGACCTGCTCACCGCTTTCATTCAGGGTTACCGTCCGTAGCTCGGGGGCCACCTCCGTCGCATTGGCAGCGTCCACCGCGACCTGGAGTACGCAGAATACCGCGGTGATGGCAAACAAAATGCACTTTTTCAGCATGAATATCTCTAGAACGTAGGTCTCTTGGGTCTCAAGGTCAGGCAGGCAAACGGATAGACAGGAGGGTCAGATCGCGTCCCTGTGCTGCCGCAGCTTTTGTTTTTGACGTCGATATTGGATGGAGATATCTAACGCAAAAGCTGGGGTTATGCTAGCCAAATCATGACCAATATTACATCGCGATCGCCCCAGGCTGTCTGGCGTTGACAGTTTCATTAACAATCCCTCAATAATCGGCGGGGAAAACGGCCGGGAGCGGGCGAAATTTACACCGATACGGGTCCAGAGCCGTTAAAGGACGGTGATACGTCAACGGGCTCGGGTTTGGTGTTTTGGGGGATGTGGTGCTGGGTCGGGGGGCGGCGATGCATGCTGATGAGCTGCGCCAGGGTTTGCTTGAGTTGGGTCCGGGGCACGATCGCGTCGACAAACCCGTTGGATTGCAGATACTCAGCGCTTTGAAAATCTTCGGGGAGCTTTTCCCGCAGGGTTTGTTCGATGACCCGCCGCCCGGCAAAGCCAATCATCGCTTTGGGTTCCGCCAGGATGAGATCCCCCAACATGGCAAAGCTGGCGGTCACACCGCCGGTGGTGGGGTGGGTCAGCACGGGGATGTAAAGCAGCCCCTTTTCCCGGTGGCGTTCCAGGGCACCGGAGATTTTTGCCATCTGCATCAGGCTGAGCATGCCTTCCTGCATCCTTGCCCCCCCAGATGCACAGAGGATAATGACGGCGACGCCTTTGTCGGTGGCGCATTCAATGGCACGGGTCAGTTTCTCGCCCACCACAGACCCCATGCTGCCTCCCATAAACCGAAAGTCCATCACCCCCAACACAAAGGGTTCGCCGTGGATTTCACCAAACCCGGTTTGTACGGCGTCCACGAGCCCAGATTTTGCTTGGGCTTCCCGGATGCGATCGCGGTAGGCTTTGCGATCACGGAATCCTAGGGGATCCACCGGCGCGACCGATTCATCCAGGGGTTGCCAGGTACCGGCGTCGATAAGCTGCTCGATGCGATCGTCGCTCCAAACCCGCATATGGTGCCCACAGCTGAGGCAGACCATCTGGTTTGCTTTCAAATCTTTGGTGTAAGCCAGCACCCCGCACGCCTCGCACTTGGTCCAGAGACCATCGGCAATTTCCCGCTCCGGCGGTTCCGGAGCCGTGGCGTCCGTCTTTTGACGGTTTGCAAACCAATCGAGTAGAGACATGGGGGCGATCGCTCCTGAGCTATCACAGCAAGTCAGGGGCGGCCAAGCCCCCTGATTTCAAGCACAGTCTGGTCGCGTACTGTCTGTGCGTACCGTGCGTAACAGCGAACTTGAAATTTCGATCTAGAATTTTACCCCGTTTCGCGCGATCGCCCTGGAAAGGGTAGCTCGCCCACGGTCTCAAACGTTAAAAATCGAAAGGTCCCTGGCTCGGATCAGAGGTATCCGTTGCATTGGGATCGGTGGCCGGGGGCGTATCCAGCACTTCCACAGGTCCGGAGAAAGGATCCGCTCCCGCCGGCGGTTGGGCGTTGGGGTCGCCGTTAAGCAAGGAAGAATCAATGGGGTCAGCGGCACCGGGTTGGGCCTGGGATTCGGGAATGAGGTAAATCGATTCCACCTGTTTGTTAGGGAGGGGAATCGCAATCATTCGCCCCTCATCCACCAGGTAAGTGACCGTTTCTGCCCGAAGACTATTGCCTTCCTGGAGCACTAATACATCCCCAGACAGGATCAATCGCCGCTCATTGCTGAAATATTGAGCTTGGGCGGACGTGGCTTCCAGGTTACGGGATGGATAGTCCACAAAAACATTGCCACGGGCGACGATGGTGCCGGTCTCAGAGTTTGATTCTTGAATGTCGGACAAGACCGTAATGGGGTTACGCACCACCGTGGGGGCGGGGGGCGTTTGTCCCAGGGCTGCCTGCGGGGACAGCAGTGCAGGAGCCAGTGCAGACGTCAATGCCACAAGCACACCGCTAAGGCGGGCGAGGGGACCTGCCAGCCCTTGCACGATTGAATTGTGATTGAGGTTGCCCATGGTGACGTTACCGCCTGCTCCTAAAACGCTGCCTTCACAAGATTAACGAAGATTGCACCTAATAGCGATTTATGACGATCCCTAAAAGGGTATGGGAAAATTGTGAGCGCAATTAAATTGTTTTTGTAGCTGTTTTTGTAGCTTGAGCTGCTGTCCTGTCTATGACCCTTGCTAACGCTCCCGCTTCCCCAGAGCAAACGCCGCCCGCCCACTGGAAAGCGAAGGGATTACCCCGGGGGAAAACCCGACCGGCGAAGGAGTTGTGTAGTGATTGTGGGCTGTGTGACACCCATTTCGTTTACTACGTCAAAGACGCCTGTGCATTTATTAATCAGCAGTTTGACGACCTCGAAACCCAATCCCATGGGCGATCGCGGGATTTAGACGACGAGCAGGAACTCTATTTCGGGGTCCATCAGGACATGATGGCGGCGCAAAAGCTGGAGCCCATCGAGGGGGCCCAGTGGACCGGCATTGTCAGCACGATCGCCATTGAAATGCTTACCAGCGGCAAGGTGGACGGGGTGGTGTGTGTGCAAAACACCAAGGAAGATCGCTTCCAACCCATGCCCATTGTGGCGACGACCCCCGAAGAAATCCTGGCCGCCCGGGTGAATAAACCAACGCTCTCGCCCAATCTGTCGGTCATTGAACAGATTGAAAAATCCGATATGAAACGGGTGTTGGCGATCGGGGTGGGGTGCCAAATCCAAGCCCTACGGGCGGTGCAGGACAAAATCGGCTTGGAAAAGCTGTATGTGTTGGGGCTGCCCTGCGTGGATAACGTCACCCGGGCAGGATTACAAACCTTTTTAGACACCACCTCGCGATCGCCCGATACCGTGGTCTACTACGAATTTATGCAAGATTTCCGGGTGCATTTTCGCCACGAGGACGGATCCACGGAAACGGTGCCCTTTTTTGGTCTCAAAACCAACAAGCTCAAGGACGTGTTTGCCCCCTCCTGCATGTCCTGTTTTGACTACACCAATGGGCTCGCAGACTTGGTGGTGGGCTATATGGGTGCCCCCTACGGCTGGCAATGGATTGTGGTGCGCAATGAAACGGGCCAGGAAATGTTGGATATGGTGCAGGATAAAATCCGCACCCAGCCGGTCGCATCCCAGGGCGATCGCAAACCCGCCGTCCAGCAAAGTATTCCCGCCTACGATAAGGGGGTGACCCTGCCCATGTGGGCCGCCAAACTGATGGGCGTGGTGATTGAGCGCATCGGTCCCAAAGGATTGGAGTATGCCCGCTTTTCCATCGACTCCCACTTCACCCGCAATTACATTCACATGATGCGCAACTATCCGAAAAAGTTGGCGGATCACGTACCGGAATTTGCCAAGCGCATCGTCGGTCAATACGACTTGCCGGATGAATAATGCCAGACCCGTCATGCCAGACCCGTCGCCGATTCGACGGATGACAAACCGGAGCCATAGCGTACAAGAGGGGCAAGACGGGCAATGGACTGGTCCCGGTCCGAGTCTGAGGGGGATGATCGCCCCCACTTCAGTCCCGGTAAATTTTGGATAATTTTTGGATAATATTGACTTGTACAGGATCAGAGCAGACCTGTAACGGCGGCGATCGCTGGCTTACCGTCCCTAGCAAGCCCTGATAGTGATTTGACCCTGACCCTGAGCGGCCGGCGCTTAATGCCGCGTCAGGGCTCTCCTTGCTGCTCTTCCTAATCGTCAGAGCCGTTGACCATGGCATCTCCCCACTGCTTCTACCAATTCCTCGGGGGGTGCAGCGCCCTTGGTAACGGACGTATACTCAAGCCTTTTACCCTTCCATCCCCGCCATAGGGTCCTAATCCCAATTCTGGCAGGATTTCGATCCATCGTGGGTGGAGATGTATAGGTACGCCCGTAACTCCCGTCTAGCCATGGCTCCTATGGATTCACTCTTTCTCAATTTTCTGATGTCTCAGAAGATGGCGTATCTGCGGGTCAATAGTGATGGGCTAATTTACGAGGCATCTCCCCAGGTCAGCCAGTTTGCGGAGGCACCGGAAGAGTTCACCACTGCTAGCACCCTGGATAATCATTTTCCAGAACTGATTGGCTTAGAAAGCATTTTTGAGGATTTGATTTGTGGGGAGCAAAGTCACTTCACCCTCCAGGGCATTGCCCGCCCGGCCTTCGAACCGGATCCGTCCCTCTATTTCGACCTGACGATCCTGGCGGATCACAGCCACGATCGCGCCCCGTTGATCCTCTTTCTGAGTGATGTCACCGAAGACATGCGAATGAAGCAGGGTCTGACCCAGAATGCCAATGAGGTGGCGTTGCTGCTGGATCAGCTATCGGCATCCCGGGTGTATATCAACAAGGTGATTATGTCGATGGCGGACGGTCTGTTGGTGACGGACCAGGAAGGCATCATTGAAACCTGTAACCCGGCGGTGAAGACGCTGCTGGGCTACCACCCCCAAGAGCTTTTACATCGGTCCATTGGGGAGCTACTGGATGGGGCTCAGTTTTCTCCCGTTCTCCTTCAGCCACGGATTGATCAGGGGGAGGAGTTAATTAACGATTTGGAGGTGATTGCGCGGACCAAGTTAGGGCAACGGCGGACCCTATCTTTCTCCTGTGCCGTGCTCCAGGAAAAGCAGACGACGGGGCCGCGGTTTATTTATATCTTTCGGGATGTGACGGAACGGGAGCGATCGCGGACCCGGATGCAGGTGCAATACAGCGCAGTCCGCACCTTCACGACTGAATCCGATATGGATCAAGCCATTACCAAAATCCTGAAAATTGTTTGTAGTGCCCTGAATTGGCCCCTGGGTCAGCTCTGGCTCTCCCCCCCCAATGAAGAGGGTCCCCTGCGCTGTACCCATATCTGGAAACAGCAACAGGTATTTCCCCCCTTTGCACGGGTCGGGCAAGAGTGGCCGAAGGAGGAGTCCCCTTGGACAGCGCCCATTCGGCTCAGCAAAAAGCCCACCTGGATTGAAAATTTGCCGGAATGGCTGGCGATCCATCAGCCAGCGGAGACCGATGCCGAGGGGGAGCCGAATTTGCTACAACGGGCGGCGGCGGCGGGGGTTAAGTCGATTTTTGGGTTTCCCCTCTACAATTCCTCCCGCCATATGGGGCTAGCCCTCTTTTTTGACCAGGGCGATCGCGCCGCAGAGACGGATTATTGGCCCCTCGCCGCCATGTTGGGAAGTCACCTGGGGCAGTTCATCCAACGGAAACGGACCGAGGCGGCGCTACGGATCAGCCAGGCGGAAACGGAGCGGCTACTGCTCAATATTTTGCCGGAAGCCGTTGCGGATCAGCTCCGCAACAACACCGAAAAATCTGTCGCTGGAGGGGGCTCAGGGGGAGCGACGACCTCGAACATCACGATCGCGGAAGACTTCCCAGAGGTGACGGTGATGTTTGCGGATATCGTCGGGTTTACGGCCCTGGCGGACAAGCTACCGCCCCTGGAATTGGTGCAATCCCTCAACCGAATTTTTTCCTGCTTCGATCAGCTCACCGAATCCTATGGACTTGAGAAGATCAAGACCATTGGAGACGCCTATATGGTGGTGGGAGGGCTACCGGAACACCGGGAAGATCATGCGGATGCGATCGCCAGTATGGCCTTGGATATGCAGTCATCCTTGGGGCGGCTGAACCAGGAACAGGAACAATCCTTCGAAATTCGCATTGGTATCCATACTGGTCCCGTTGTCGCCGGCGTCATTGGGTTGAAAAAATTTGCCTACGACCTCTGGGGGGACACCGTTAACGTGGCCAGCCGGATGGAATCCCACGGTTTACCGGGACAAATCCAAGTCAGTGAAACCACTTATACCCGGTTGAGGGATCATTACATTTTCAAGCCACGGGGGGAAATCGAAGTGAAGGGCAAAGGCGGCATGACCACCTTTTTCCTCCAGTCCAAGTCCCAGCGGATGCCTTAGGAGCAGGCTAGACATGCCGATCGCCCGACCCCACTGACTATCATTAGAAGCAACCCGCAGTCCATGGCTTGGCAAATCGGCAGGGCGATCGCCTGATGCAATCTCTCACTGAATTGCGGCTGAATTACTGTTGAATTGCTGAGTCGTTACCCGTTGTTGAGGCGATCGCCTTGTCTCTACCTCCCCAGTCCCCCACCCAACCCTCCCAACCGGTGCCGCCGCCGCCACCCCCGCCACCGCCGCCGCCACCGAATGCTAGGGGGGATAGCCCTGAAAATAGTCCTGAAGAGGAGGCCTTTCAGCGGTTGCGATCGCTGCTGGTGGGGGATGGGGTAGCGGAGTTGGAGAATCGTCTGGCGGGGGTTCAGGATACCCTGACCCGTCTGGAAAAAACCATTGAGGATCCCCAAGAACTGCTGGATCGCTTAGTTCCCATCGGGGTAGCACTGATCCGCCGGGAAATTTCGGAGTCCCGGGAAGATATGTGTGAGGCGCTGACGCCGATTATTGACCGGGTGATTTATCAGCGAGCCCAACAAAATCAGGCAGCCATGGCGGAAGCGATTTCTACGGTGCTGCCGTCTGCCATTCAAGCCCAGATGGAAGCGTCCCCCGAAAGTATTGCCCGGGCATTGGGTCCGGAAATTTCCGTTGCCATTAAGGAGCAAGTCACGTTGAAGCGGGGGTCGGTGGCCAATGCCCTGGCGGAGGAGATGGGCGTAGCCATTCGGCGTCAAATTGAGATGGATCGCAATGCCATGGTGGATGCCCTCTATCCGGTGATTGGGCGAACCATCAACAAGTATTTGCAGGAGGTCATCCAGGACATTAACGAGAAGGTCTCGAACTCCCTCAGTGCGGAGGGCATCCAGCGCAAAATCCGCGCCCAGGTGCAGGGGGTGTCGGAGGCGGAGTTAATTTTGCGGGAGTCGGCAAAGTTTGAGACCCGGGCAATTTTTTTGATTCACAAAACCTCGGGGTTGGTGATTGCTG
Organism: uncultured bacterium; assembly: GCA_964655355.1. Lineage (GTDB taxonomy): Bacteria > Cyanobacteriota > Cyanobacteriia > CACIAM-69d > CACIAM-69d > CALGDE01. Next base: position 32,647 of record CAZZMD010000007.1, on the reverse strand, counting down.
AACTCCAGGGGGAGGGCTCTGAGCCTTTGGAATCGGAGATGTTGGCGGGGATGCTGACGGCGATTCGTAGTTTTGTGGAGGATACGATCATTGACGATGATGGGGGGTCCGAGCTGAAGGAAATTGAGTACGGCACGTCCCGGATTTTGTTGGAGGTGGCGGGGTCGTGCTATTTGGCGGTGTTGGTGGCGGGGGAGGTGCCTCGGGAGTATCACCGGAAGTTGCGGGCCATGTTGGTGCTGTTGATCCATCGGTATGGACCGCAGATTGCAGCGTTTGATGGGGATACGGAGAGTGTGCCGGAGGAGGTGGCCCCCCAGTTGGAGGGGTTGGTGGTCCAGCCGGATAAGCCCGATCAGAAGAAGGCACCGCCAGTATTAGCTTGGCTAGCAGGGGGCGTGGCGATCGCGGTGTTGGGGCTGACGGGTTGGTTTGCCTATCGCGGTCACCATTTCCAGCAGCTTGAAACGGCGGCAACCCAGGCGGTGGAGCAGGATCCAACTTTAGGGTTTTACAATTTTGCGATGGCGATGGAGGACGATCGCCTGGTGATGCGAGGTCGGGTTCCCAGCGATAATTTACGGGCGTTGGCGGAGCAGCGGGTAACGACGGCGATCGCGGCGGTGGATGATGGCGTCGCGGTGGAGAATCAGGTGCGATCGGTGAAGGCACCTCCGAATCCGACGGCGGTGGCGGCGGAGGTCTATCGCACGGTGCAGTTGTTGAATCAGCGGCAGGGGGTAAATCTAGAAACGGCCTATCGTCTGGAGTATATGCCGGAGACGGATGTAACCCAGGGGGTGGTGACGGTGGATGGGGCGGCTGGACCGACATTGTCCATTGAAGCGATAAAAACGGCGATCGCGGCGATTCCGGGGGTGGATCGGGTGGTGACGAATTTGGCGCCGAGTTTTCCGAAGATTGGTACAAGGCTCTATTTTGCGACGGGCTCGGCCAATGTGGTGGCGTTGGATCGCCAGGTTAAGCTAAATCCCCTGGTCAAGTTATTGGAGCGATCGCCTCAGGTGCGGCTCAAGATTATTGGCTATAGTCCGGCAGGGGAGACCGGGGGCGGGCAGGCGTTGGCGTTGGAGCGATCGCGGTTGGTGCGGCAGGATTTGATCGAGCGTGGGATTGATCCGACGCGGTTGGAGGCAGAAGGTCGGGTGGGGCAGCCGGCGGATGTGACGGCTGAGTCGCCGGATTGGGCGGGTCGTTGTGTGGTGTTTGAGGCGATCCGCTAGCGATTTTGGTGCTCTGGGGGCGCTGCCCCCAGTCCCCCGCCTAAGGGACAGAGTCCCTTAGGAATCCCTGTTTAAGGTGGCGGGGTCGTTGAAGGCATGGTTAATTAAAAGCGTTGATGCCGATGTGTCCTTCGCCGAATCGTTTCCCCACTAGGTAGAAGTCTTGGGGGTAGATCCATTGGGAGCCCATGGGTCCATGGATTTGAATGCCGGTCATGACGGCGTAGTGGAAGATGCTGCTATCCAAGCCACTGAGGAGGTGACCGACGTCGGCGGCGATGATCTGGCTGGCTAGGGTTGTGATACCTACGAGGTCGGGGCAGGTGCCATATTTCAGTTGAGAGAGGATTTTTTGGCGGATGATGGTTTGCTCGATGTCTTGCATATCCATTTCCAACATAATTCGTCCCGCCTCTAATTCCGCTACGACCGCTTCTAGGGCACCGCAGGCATGGGACATATCCGTCAAGCCTTCCCGACTGACGACGCCGACTTCGCCGTACCGGGAGATGGCGATATGGGGCATCGCATAGAACGTAAATCGTCGAATATCGTCGAATAGGGGCGTGTGGCCTTTCGCCGCCGCCAGCCCGGTTTTGCCCATCAGGATAAATCCACCGAGGCTACAACAATTAAAAGTTTTTCCCCAATATTTCACCACCGCTTCAAAGAGGGGATCGGTAATTTCATCCCGACAAATCGCCACCATGCCCATGGTGTTTTCATCTTCGAAGCCATAGGGTGCTAAGGCTTCCGCGGTCTTTCCCATGTAAGCTGACAGCGGCAATGCCCCCGGAAAATGCTTCTGTAGGGCATTGAGGAAATGGGGGCAATTCCGAGCGCTGGCTAGCTCTAATGGGGCATCAGTCCAATCAATACCGTGTTGGTTGAAGGGCTGATTGCGGGGAACACGCTTGCGCTTGGGGGGAGTGATTACCATGGATTGAAAAGGATTAGAGCCCTTAGATGTTGTCAGTGCAAACCAGTGGGGAGGGGCCAGAAGCCAGAGCCGCAACAATTCCCCAACCAGAAGCGACTCCCATACCCCTCCCGCACCGCTACTAGTATTCCCAAGATATTAACCGCAGAGACCAGGAGATTCTGGCGTTTCCAGACTTCACGACGGAACTGCACGACAAAGCTTTACGACGGACCCCTCTAGCGTCGATCGCTCGCCCGTTGAATCACCCAATCAAACACTTCCAGCACCTTATCGAAAGCCACCTCATCCCGCAGGGTCGACAAACTGAAATTGGGCGATCGCATCACCTCAGGATTGGCAGGTAATGCTAAGCCAATCTCACTGAATTGACTCCGTAGGTTATCCCATCCCTCCTGAGTTGCGAAGGGGCTCCAGCTCGCATAATGCTGGGACATAATCTCAAAACCGCCATCAATGCCCACCTTAAACATCTCGTGGGAAGCGCCTCGGCTGTTGGCAAATACGGCCAGGAATCCTCCATAGGTATCCCCCGTACGCCAATGGACCTGGATATTCCGGCGATCGCGACACCAATCGTAGAGCGCCCGGGCAACACCGACTTCTTCCTCTGTCTGACGAGCTTCCATCTCCTCGAAAAAGCTCTTCTCATCCCAACGCCGCCGATCTAAATTCGTCGCCGATTTCTTCTTGCTCGCCTCCGCCGTCCGCCCGATCGCCCGCGGCACCAGCGTCCTCAACCCCTCATCATCCCCCTGCCCGGCATACTGCTTAATTTCAATGGCCACCAACTCCGCCGGGTCCATCTGCTCGTTCAAAAATTCAATCATCCGGCTCAGATCATCGGACACACCATCCGAGACCAAGACCAGCCGAACCCGCCCCGCCTGCAAATTCGTCTTAACCTGCTGCCAAAACCGCTCCTCATCCTGGTCATGGCCCAAAAACGCCTCGAAAACCTGCTCCGGCTCCCGATCCGTTTCCCGGCAGTTGGCCTCAAATTGGGTCAAAATACTTTCCACGGGCCAGGTCAGGGAAATATTGGCCGCCGAGGTCAGCAAATGCCCCACCGTCCCCTGCCGTACTCGCGGATCCATACTGCAATCGATTTCCACCAGGGTCGGAACCCCGTCCCGATCCAGAAAAATACGGTTGGTCGCCCATACGTCCGTGCGATCATCCTCAAAACCGCCGCCGTCCTGGCGCACAATCACTAGCCATTGGTCTTCAGTGGACTCTCCCTCCACCCGCTCACCGTTGAGTAAGTTGGGATAAATCTCCAGCAACTCCTCCAGTAACGTCTCGGACCCGTAGGATTGCTCTACCATTTCGACAAGACGACCATCATCACGGACGAGATAAATTCCACTGCTCATAGGTTTTGCTGACTTAGCTGGCCGATTAGCCGATTAATGGAAGAAGCGATTTAGTACGGTTATAACGCGAGCACCCTTGGATGGGGATGGACCAGGAATCAGCGAAACCCCCCGCCGCAGACTCGGGCTCTCAGGGGGGATACTCAATCCTTGGCTAGTGTTCCCCAGATCCCACTCGAAACCGCACGTCCTGCCGCGATCGCCCGGGCGGACAGGTTAGGGATGTCTCAAAGGTTACCAGCAAATGCCAGTGACTCCCCTAGGGGCGATCGCCCGTCACCCGCTCGCCAATAAACGCCAACTCAGCGGGGCCGGTCATATAGAGGTGGTTATCGGTGGCAGACCATTCAATATCCAAGGGACCGCCCGGTAGCTCCACGGTGGCACGGCGATCGCACCGGTCCGTCAAGACTCCCGCCACTAGGGCTGCACAGGCCCCAGTGCCGCAGGCCAGGGTAATCCCCGCCCCCCGTTCCCACACCCGCATTTTTAGGCGATCGCGGGAAATAACCTGAATAAATTCCACATTCGTTTTATGGGGGAAGACCGCGTTGGTTTCCAAGGGCGGTCCCACCTGTTCCAAGGCGATCACATCCACATCATCCACAAACGTAATGGCGTGGGGGTTACCCATACTCACCGCCGTAAAGGTGCGGGTCGTGCCGTCCACCGTCAGGGGGACTTCAATGGCTTTTTCACCAGGTCCAGCAAGGGTCGTCGTTATTTTATCCGCGTCTAAAACCGGTTTCCCCATGTCCACGGTGACCTGACCATCGGCCCGCAGCTTAGGTTGAATCAACCCCGCCACGGTGTGGATGCGATAAAGCTTTTCCGCATTTTCGGGCAAATTTTCTAAAGCGGCGACAAACTTGGCATAGCAGCGGATACCATTGCCGCACATCTCCGGCTCGGACCCATCGGAGTTGATAATCCGCATGGTGTAGTCCGTTCTGCCGACCGCCGGCAGGACAAAAATCACCCCATCGGCACCAATGCCAAAATGGCGATCACACCATTGGGCAGCGGTTTCGGGGCTTAGGATTAGGTTCGATTGATGGCGATTGTCCACCAGAATAAAATCGTTACCTAAGCCGTGATATTTCGCGAATTGGATGCCAGTGTCTAGATTAGTGTCCGTATCAATCCCGATGCCGGTTCCGCTCGTCTCGCCCATTCCCTAAACCCTTCCTGTTAAAACACCTGCTACAACACTATGGCTGAATTTCAAACGGGGTTGCCCAGCACCCGCCAAGTTCAAACGGCAATCCGTGAAAAAAAGGATGTCGAACTCAAACTCCTCACCGATGACCTAATTGTGGGCAAGGTCAGCTGGCAGGATCAGGATTGCATTTGCATTGTGGACCATTACGATCAGCCTACTATTGTATGGCGGCACGCGATCGCCTACCTGAAGCCCAAAGCCTAATGCCCCCTACCGCCGTTCTTATCGCTGTCCTGCTCCCCCTAGCGCCCCTGTTTCATCTGAGGCACTGGGGGGAACCCTGCCCCGATCAAGCGCAAGCCCAAGCCCAAGCCCAAGCCCAAGCCCAAGCCCAAGCCCAAGCCGCCGCTAATGCCAACGAAACGATCGCCGAAATCACCGAAACCGAATCCGATGCGATCGCCCAAATCCAAACCCTAGAGACCACCGTCGACCTCCTGACGAAATTGCTCTATGCGGTGGCGGCATTGGTGGTGGTGGTGCCGGTGGGGATGCTGGTGATCCTGAAATTGGGGCGCGATCGCTGGGTGAAGCAAACCACGGCGGCGGTGGTGGAATCCCTGGAAAAAGAACTGCGCGATCGCCTCCGCCGCGATGTCAAAGCCTATCGCCAGGAAGCCACCCAACAATTTCGCCAACAGCAACAAACCATTAGCCAGGGGCTTTATAGCGAAGTGCGCCAGGAATTGGACCGGCTGCGGGATGCGGTGACGGTGCAAACGGTGCAGGGGCAAACCAACGAAACCGATCCCCAGCTTTGGTATGCCCGCGGCAATGCCCTGGATGAATTGGGGCGCTACGAAGAGGCGATCGCCGCCTATGATCGCAGCCTGGAAGCGGACCCCGCCCTATATCCAGCCTGGGTAAACCGGGGCTATTGTCTGGATCGACTGGGCCAATACAACGGGGCGATCGCCTCCTTCGACCAAGCCTTACGCATCAAACCCGATTACGACGGGCTTTGGTATAACCGGGGCACCGTCCTGGGCAAAATTCAAAAATATGGCGCCGCCTTGGACTCCTTTAACCGCGCCCTGAAACTAAAGCCCCAATTCCCCGCCGCCTGGAATAATCGCGGCACCGCCCTCGTCAAACTCCAGCGCTACGACGATGCGATCGCCTCCTTTGATCGCGCCATTACCCTGGCGGAAAATACACCGGGTCCCTGGTATGGCAAAGCCTGCTGTTTCGCCGCCCAAAATAAAGTGGAACTGGCGATCGAACATCTCCATCGGGCCATCCAACTCGACCCCGTCACCTATCGAGACCTGGCGCAGACAGACCCCGAATTCGACGGGGTGCGATCGCATGACCTATTCGCCTGGCTCCTCAGCGACGAAGACTCCTAACGGAGGAATACTAAAGATGGACACCATTAAATTCACCGTCCAACCCTGCTGGCTCGGCCATGCCCTGATCGCCGCCACCGACATCGGTATCTGTGCGATCGCCCTGGGAGATTCCCCAGAGGACTTAATCGCTGACCTAAAACACAATTTTCCCGATGCCACACACCACCCCGACAATCCAGGATTTGTAGAGGCGATCCAGCCGGTCCTGACATTTATCGACAATCCCCAACCCAATTTCCCGATGCCCCTAGATCCAAAGGGCACCGATTTTCAACGGCAGGTGTGGCAGGAACTACAGGCGATCGCCCCCGGAACGACCCTCACCTATACCGAACTGGCAGAGCGACTGGGCAACCCCCAATCCGTACGAGCCGTCGCCAACGCCTGCGCCAAAAATCAAATCGCGATCGCCATCCCCTGCCACCGCATCATCGGCAGTGATGGCAGCCTGCGGGGATACCGATGGGGGGAAAACCGTAAACGCCGCCTCCTGGAAAAGGAATCCGGCATCATCCAACACTCCCTTCTATAACCCCTCAACCCCTTACCCAGAAAAGCTTTCAAGCATTTCATACTCACTTGAAAATGAATTTCTTGCGTTTACTAGTCAACTGGTCTAATATTGATTCAAGTCACTAGACGACCGGTCTAGTTTTTCCAAACGAGCAGACCGGTTCTGACGCACTCATCCCGAGTTCGACGCATTGGAGGACCATCTATGGCTAAGGAAAGTACCCGAACCCGCCTACTGGAAACAGGAGAACGGATTTTTTTGGAGAAAGGCTATAACCACACTGGTATTCAGGAGGTACTCAAAGAGTCCAGCGTCCCCAAAGGCTCGTTTTATTACTATTTCAAGAGCAAAGAGGAATTTGGGCTGAGCGTCGTTGAAGCCTCCTACGCAGCGCATCGCGTGAAGCTGGATGGCTTTTTTAACGATGACACCCGGACTCCCTTGGAGCGACTTCGAAATCACTTTGACACTGGCATTCAAGCCCTTAAGGAAAATGATTTTCGCTGCGGCTGCCTCATCGGCAATTTGTCCCAGGAAATGGCGACCCAAAATGAAACGTTTCGGGAATGCCTGAGCGATATCTGGATGGATTGGCGGGAAAGCTTTGCCCAGTGTTTACGGGAGGCTCAGGCGGCGGGCGAACTGCACGCGGACTGGGACACCACGATGCTGGCAACGTTCTGTACCGATGGCTGGGAAGGGGCCATTATTCGGGCAAAGGTCACCAAGACCACCGAGCCCTTAACCACCTTCACCGCGATTTTATTTGATACGGTGCTTGCTTCCGCGCCACCGTCTTCTCGCTAGCATTTTCAACCGGGGCTTCACCAAATATCCCCCCAAAGATGTATTGAGTTTGATTGATTTAGTTTGCTAAATTATTAAGATAGATAACTAAGTCACTTACTTTTGTATCCCCGCTTGGGTAGCACCCTTGTCACCCAGCGCTTTCAGCCAACAGGGTCTTTACTTTTTAATTCGGGTAATAGACCGGTCTAATCAAAAGGAAAAGTCATCATGCTGACTCAAGAACGGGCTAACAGTCAGAAATCTACCGAAACGACCGATGTGGCGACCGAGGAAGCGGCTATTGAGTCCTCGCCGGTGGCATCGACTGAAGCGAAAACGACGGAGTCGGACACGGCGACTCGGATCACGGTTGAGGATTCTTCTTTGCTTAAGCGGGCGATCGCGGCTTTGCCTTTCGTTGACCGGTCTCGCCTTAAGGCATCTCGCCCCCTAGTGAAAGTCATGGTGGCGATCGCGGTGGCGAGCGGTGGCGTTGGGGCTTGGACCGTGATTAATGGTGCCAGCAGCCCAGACGCGGCACCGGCAGCGTCGGCAATGCCGCCCCGTCCAGTGGAAGTGGTGGCGTTGGAAGTGGGGGATGGCACCCAGGAACTGGCGCTGATTGGCGAGGTGGAGGCGGCGGACCAGGCGATGGTGCGATCGCAAGCCTCGGGTACGGTGCGTCAGGTTTTGGTTAATGTGGGCGATCGGGTCCAGCCGGGACAAACGGTGGCGGTGCTGGATAATTCCGACCAGCGGTTGGCGTTGGCGGAGGCAAATGCGGCATTGGCATCGGCCCAAAGTTCGCTGAGTCGTATGGAAGCGGGGACTCGCCCGGAAGTGGTCGCCCAGCGACGGGCGGAATTACGGGCGGCTCAAGCCCGGGAAGCGGAAGCGCGGACCAATGTACAGAACGTACAGGCACTGCTGCCCAGCTTGTTAGCCCAGCGGGAAGCGGAATTGGCGGCGGCTCAATCAACGGAAGTGGAAGCTGCCGATAATTTAGAGCGGACCCGGGCATTGACCGATACGGGGGCGTTATCCCGGCGAGCGTTTGTGGAGGCGCAAAGTCGGGCGAATGGGGCCCGGAGCGAGCGTCTGCGGGCGCAATCCGGGGTCGCGGCTCAGCGGACGGAGAACCAACAGCGGTTATCCCAGGCGCGGGCGACGTTGGATACGGCCACCAGCGAACGGCTACGGGCGGCGGCTCAGCTAGCGGAAGCGACGGCGGGACCGCGCCGGGAAGACATTGCCGCCCAGCGGGGTGTTGTACGGTCTGCTCAATCAGCCGTGGCTCAAGCGCAGTTGCAGCTGAACCGCACCGCCATCACCGCCGATGCAGCGGGGATTGTGAGTCAGCGCCCGGTGAATGTCGGGGATTATGTGGACCGCAATGATCAAGTGGTGGAGGTAGTCAGTCGCGATCGCCTGGATATTTTCCTCGATGTGCCGGAGCGTTACACCGGTCAGGTGCAGCCAGGGATGGCGGTCACCCTGACGGCCAATGCATTGCCCACCTGGGAAGGGCAAGCCACGATTGCAGGCGTCGTCCCCACCGCCGATGCGGCGAGCCGTCGTCAGCGGGTTCGGGTTCGGTTGGAGGCGTCCCCTGAAGGATTGCTGCCGGGCATGGCGATCGCCGCCACGATGGAAATGCCCACGGCACCGTTAGCTGAGGCGCAAGGCGAGAAGTTTGTTGTGTCTCGCGATTCCTTAACCCGTCGCTTGGATCAATGGGTCGTCTTTGTTTACAACGAAGGGGCTGCTAGGGAAGTGCCCGTGGACTTGATTACCGATATGGGCGAGACGGTGGCGATCGCCAGCCCTGATTTACAGCCCGGTCAGTCCTTGGTGTCCAAAGGGGGCGACGGACTGCGGGATGGGGTTCCCATTCAGGTCACCAACGACTCCATGCAGGCCAGCAACAGCTAGGTTCAACGGTTAGACCCACAGGCGAAGCGAGATGCTTCGCCTGTTTTCTTATCTACTTCATTTATTGATGTCATTTGCGCTGTTTATATTAGGCTGATTGCAATAGTTTTGTGGCCCAGTCCCCTTGCAATCTCGTTTCGATCTCGCGCCTCACACACTGTCTCGAGATAAACCATGAATTTCATTGAAACTGCCACTCGCTGGCGGCATGGCACCCTCGCCATTTTTGCGCTCCTTGCCCTGTTGGGGGTTCTGTCCTTACTGAATCTGCCCCTGGAATTGCAGCCCGGCGGCGATCGCCCACAAATTTCCATCACCACGCCCTATCCCGGTGCTGCGCCGGCGGAAGTGGAGGATTTGGTGACCCGCCCCATCGAAGAACGATTGGAGGAGGTGGAAGCCATCAAGGAGATGACCAGCACCAGCAGTCTGGGCATTAGCGATATCAACCTGGAATTTGACTGGGGCACCGATATCGACGATCGCCTGGTGGCGGTGCTGAATAAGATGCAGCAGGTGGGCGAGCTACCGCCGGAAGCGCAGGAGTCTAACGTCATCGTTTCTAACGGGGGCGGGGCCAGCGCCATGATGTGGATCGTCATGAAGCCGAAGGATGGTATCCCCGCCAATGAGGATCGCTATCGGGATTTGGCGGATGAGGTGATTGTGCCGCGCCTGCGCCGGGTGGAAGGAACCAGTCGATTTATGGTCATTGGCGGTCGGGAACGGGAGGTGGAAATCCAAGTCGATCCCAAGGCCCTGAGCGATCGCGATCTCACGTTGGATGAGTTGACCAATGCCCTGCGCAATAATAACCGCGATGTGCGGGGCGGTCCCCTGGTGCTGGGGCGACGGGAATATCGGGTGAGTACAGAAAGCCGTGCCGATGATGTGCAGCAGCTCGAAAGTTTTGTCCTGCGGCGGGATGAATCGGGGCGGGTGTTTCTCGGGGATGTGGCCGATGCTCAAATGGGGCGGCGCTTCCGGGAAAGCTATTTTATGTACAACAATGAGCCCTCCGTCGGCATTGGCGTGATCCACCGGGTCGGAGCCAACGTCTCCGCCGTTGCCCAGGGCTTGCGGGATTCCCAGGTGGCGTTGCAGGAGCGATTTGACCGGGAAAATCAAGGGGTTGAGCTGGAAATTTTCTACGACCAGAGCACCTACATTGACCAATCCGTCGCCCTGGTTAAGGACAATCTCATCCTCGGCGGCATCCTGGCGACCCTGGTGCTGCTGCTGTTCTTGGGCTCCATTCGCACCGTGGTGGTGGTTGCCCTCAGTATTCCCACCACGCTGATTACCGTTTTCATCGTCATGGGAGCCCTGGGGCAAACCCTGAACGTGATTAGTCTGGCGGGGCTGGCCTTCGCCGTCGGGATGGTGGTGGACAATGCGATCGTGGTGGTGGAGAACGTCTTTACCCATATGCAAAAGGGTAAGCCGGTGATGCAGGCGGCGATCGAAGGGACCCAGGAAGTGGGGGGGGCCATGTTGGCGTCCACCCTGACCACGGTTGCCGTATTTACGCCGTTGATTTTGGTGGAAGGGGAAGCGGGTAAGCTTTTTGCGGCGTTGGGGATCACCCTGGCAGCGTCGGTGTTGATTTCTTTGTTTTCTGCCTTGACCCTGATTCCCATGCTGTCGGGCATGTTGTTGGATCGTCGGGAGGCGGAGGTGATGTTGTCCGGCGGGAGCGATCGCAAAGGTAACCGCATCGAACGGGCGATCGCCCGGGGCTCTGCCATCTTCCGTCACTACCAGGGCAAGTTGGAATCCTTCCTCCTAGCAACGGCCAGTTGGTCCATCGGTAAAGGTCGCCAGGTGCGACGGCTGACGGTGCTCGGGGCAGGGGTTGCCCTGTTGGTGGTCAGCACGACTTTGCTCCCCCAGGCGGATTATTTGCCAGAAGGGAATCGTAATTTGATCCTATGGCTCACGGAACCGTTCCCCGGCACCAGCGTGGAAGAATCGGTGCGCCTGACGGAAGATGTTCGCGATTTTGTCGAGGATCAACCGGAAGTCAACAATTCCTTTATGGTGATCCGTCCGGGGCTGCGGGCCATTGGCTTTGATTTGAAAGACGAATGGGCCAACAGCCAGGGATTGAACGATATGTTGGGTCGGGTGTTGCCGGTGGGTTTCCAGTTCCCCGGGTTCCGATTCCTGTTCCCCATTCGCATTCCTATCTTCAGCGACCCCGGAAAACAGTTTGAAGTCCAGGTTATCGGTAGCGATCTCCAGGAACTGTCCCAATTGGAACAGCAGGTTTCCCAAGCATTGCGTGGGGTGACCGGCGTCGTTAACGTGCGCTCCGATTTTGTGTACGGTGCCCCCGAGCTGAAGGTGTTGCCAGATCGCGCCCGATTGGCCGAAGTGGGACTGACGGAAGCGGAAGCCGGAGCCGTGGTGGAGGCAGCCCTGGGCGGTCGGTTCACCTCCCAATTTATTGATGGTCAGGAAGAGCTGGATGTGACCGTTGAGCTGAAGGATACCGCTGTGGAAACACCGGATCAGCTTCGACAGTTGCCCCTCTATACCGACGACGGTCTGACGGTACAGCTCAAAGACGTGGCAGAGGTGGAGGAGCGCATTGGTCCCGACACCATTAACCACGTCAATCTGGAGCGATCGATTACGTTGACCGCAACGGTTGCCCCCAGTGCGCCCCTGGGTGCCACCGTCGAGGAAACGGAAACTACGGTGCTGGAGCCCATTCGGGATACCCTGCCCGGTGGCTATCGCCTGGAGCTGGCGGGATCAGCGGACCAACTGGCGGAAACCCTGTCCCAGCTTGTCGCAGCTTTTGTATTCTCCTTGATCATCACGTACCTGTTGCTGATGGCGCTCTATCGCTCTTTTGTCTATCCCCTGGTGATTATGGCCACCGTGCCCCTGGGGCTGACGGGCGCGCTGCTGAGTTTAATTCTGGTTAACATGATCCCCGGCGTGGTGATTCCCCTGGATATGATCACGGGCTTAGGGTTTGTGATCCTGACCGGCATCGTGGTGAATAATGCCATCCTGTTGGTCGATCGCGCCTTGCAACTCCAGAAGGAAGAGGGGATGCCCTTCCACCAATCCCTCTATCAAGCCACGAGCGATCGCCTGCGCCCCATCTTTATGTCGGCGGCCACCAGTGTGTTGGGGATGTTGCCCCTGGCGGCGGTTCCCGGCTCCGGTGCGGAGCTATACCAGGGATTGGGCGTGGTCTTGGCGGGGGGCTTGGCATTTTCGACCCTGGTGACCCCCACCGTGGTGCCCGCACTGATGGGCATTCTCCAGGACATTAGTCCTCGGAAGATTAAGCCCGCCGAGGCGGCCACCCCTGAGCCCCAGGCTCAACCGTCCTAAGCTCAGCTGGCATTAGCGTTTTGGGCGGTGCGTCTTGGGACATATCCGCCATCCCCCCCCTCGTTTCCATTGGAAGAAGGGGGTTTTATTTGGGCAGCCGCAGCGGGGGACCACCGTAAATGATTATTGCTGGAGCGAGAAAAACGGGTTTATCCCGCGTCACAACAGAGAAGAGAAGGGCATCCACAATTCAGTCGCCAGCCATTCAGTCGCCAATCATTCCCCAGTTGCAATCCATGACCCTTTCCGCTCTATCCATGCTGTTGGTGGCGATCGCCTTGGTTCTCCACACCATTGAGGAAGCCTGGCTACCGGAATATCAACGGGTAAAACCGGACTGGCGGGCAGCGGTATTTAACCGAGCGCTCTGGCTGGATAATTTCCCTATTTTTATTTTTGCGATCGCCCTGGGGGTGGTCGGCTGGCAAATCCCACTCCTGGGCGGCATCCTACCGGCGATCGGTCTTACCCATCCTGTGCTCGATCATGTGGGGCTGAGTTGGCGATATGGTCACTTCCGAGCCGGGGGCTGGACCGGGGTTTTCCTGTTGTTCCCCCTCAGCATTTGGGCCTATGGGGTGGGGCAATTCCAGCCCTATGAAGCGGTGATCAGTGGGGCGATCGGGCTAGGGATTTCTATCTTTCTGGTGTGGACGGTGGAACAGGAGCGCAAGGCAATGGCAAAGGATCATCGCTGATTGGGAAACAGGGAATTGCCGCGCGGGGCGGGGGAGGCGAGTTGCTCCAGCACCTGAATTTCTAAATCCTGTTCTAGGGCGGCTCGGGTCCTGCCCTGAATATCAAATTGTCCGGTGGCGCTGAGGGGGGAATTGAGATTGTTTCGGTAGGTCGCCTGATAGCGATAGAGGCCCTGGGTCCAAGTCCGTCGTTCTTCCACGGGCACCGCCGTTAATGCAGCCTGGGAGTTGGCTTGCAGCGGGGACGGGTTGCCGGGGGAAAGTCCCAACAGTTGTTCCAGGGTGGCAATGACTTGGGGGCGCAGTTGCTCTGCGGTCGGGGGGGGAGATGAACGTTGGGCAAGGGTTTGGACCAGGCGGCCGGTGGTTTGCTCGACGACCTGGATCAATTGCCGCTGGGTATTGGGGAATTGGGCGATCGCCGCCTGTTCGATCGCGGGGGGAATCGGACCGGGGTCTGCGGGAAGTTGCGATCGGCGAGGGATGCGATCAGAGACCCCGGGGGTGGCGAAGTTGAGGTTGTTGCGGTTGAGGACGATCAGGATCGGAATCAAGACACAGGCGCTAAAGCCGATAAGGGAGACGATGGTAGCGGAGCGGGAATAGCCGGGGGAAAGCCAATATAACCGGGGGCTGGTGGCGGGCAGTTGCTGGAGGCCGGGGATCGGCACAATGCCGGTTTGGGATCCCGCTAGCAGGGGCAGTTTCAGGCTGGGGGGGCCTTTAACGACGGTGCGGGGGCGTTTTTGTTTGGGGCGGACTGGTTGACGGTGTTCCCCCTTACGAACGGCGTCGCGGGAGGGGAACGGATCCCGTCCTTTAAATTTCTCGGTGCGCGCACACCAGGGACAGTGTTTTTGATGGCTGGAATAAACGTGGCGATCGTTGCGCTGACAGGTAGTTAACCGGGATTCCGCCTGGTCCAACGCCGTCACCCAGGTTTGGGCATCGGGCCGCCGTTGGGGATCCCGATGGCCCGCCTCAAAGGCCGCTTGAAACAGATTTTGCAGAATGGGATCCAGATGGCGGAAGGAGGGGGCGATCGGTTTGGGTTTATAGGGCGATCGCCGGCGACCGTAGGGAAAATGCCCCGCCGTAATCCGCTGATTTTTTAAGGGCGGATCCCCCCGTCCGGTGTAGACCCCATCAAAGGGATGGGTACCCTCCATCAAAAGCTGAAAAATTAGCACCGCCAACCCAAAGGCATCATTTGCGGGGGTGCGATTCAGGTCCTTTAAATTTTTTCCCTGCAATTCCGGCGGCGTAAACTCTGGGCGACCCACCCCACAGCGATAGGTGCGATCGCCATCGGGCACCTGGAATGAATCCGTATCTACCAAGGTTACGAGGGTGCTGGAGGACGCCAAAATATTGGACTCGTTCACATCCCCGACGACATAGCCCCGCTCATGAACCGCATGGAACGTGGCCGCCAGATTCCGCGCCATCCGCAGCAAATAGTGATACGTAAACCCAATAATTTCTTCCCGGCGGGTTTTCGGCGTATAGAAATGGTGCAGCGGTCGCACCTGATCCACCCGAGGCATCAAAAACCCTAAAATCTGCTCCGGGCGATCACGCATCCCCACCAGATCCACCGGCCAAGCGATCGCCGGATTATCCCCACCGGGATCCACCGGCGGATTATTCAACATCGCCTGCAATTTAAGAAGCTGATCCCCCCTACGCTTTTGGGGATGATAAATCTTGGCCACCAGGGTGGGATCCTCCACCACGTGATAGATGCGCCCCTCACCGCCCCCCTTGCCAGAATCCTCAAGGGTCAGTGATCGCCCGGATTGAAACCCACGCACCGCCAACTTGGTTTTCCCTGTCCCCGCCGTCATCCCCGTTGTCACTCCTGCGCTACCAGTCCTGCGTTATTACAGTTTGGCGTCAGTTCCGCGCCTGTTCAGATCTTGCCATGGTTGTTGCCCCGATTCCCAACCCCCGACCCCCGACCCCTTTGGTCAGGAAAGGCCAGTAGCTATACTGACAGAAACGATACATAGCGCAACAATCCTATAGGCGACGCTCATTTTTTGCAGTTTTTTTTGCTCGATCCCCATTGCGATCGCTACTGTGTCGCCCCTACCCCCACAGTTTAGGAAGCCATCCTAGATATCGATCCCATGGTCATTTATTTCTACAAAGCAAGCGGTCCCTACGGCTGTTTTTCTAATTTCTCTCCCCATTGGGTAGACCTCCAGGGCGATCGCTGGCCCACCTCCGAGCATTTTTATCAGGCTCAAAAATTTGTCGGATCCCCCGATGAAACCCTTATTTCCCACATTCGCCGCGCGGCCACCCCAGAAAAAGCCGCAGCCCTAGGGCGGGACCCCCACCATCGAGTGCGAGAAGACTGGGATCAGGCAAAGCAAGCGGTGATGTACCAAGTGGTGCGGGACAAATTTCAGCGCCATCGGGACATTCAAGCGGTGCTGCTGGGCACCGGTGAGGAATGGCTGATTGAAGATTCCCCGACGGATTATTACTGGGGATGTGGGGCAACGGGCGACGGACAGAACCATCTGGGGCGAATTCTTATGGCTGTTCGAGGGGAACTGAAGCGGGGGTTGAGGCAGGATTCAAGGCTGGTTCTGAGCGCTGCCAAAGGTCTTCCAAAGGGGGCATTGGAGTAGGGCGCTGCGCCGTACGCTTCACCATCCAATAGGTCTGCATTGGCCCCCGCCCCTTCACATCAATGGTGCCCCGATCCTCAAAGGCATAGTGATCCTTCAGCATCTGATACACCACATCGGTGGTATGGATGCGCCCCTCTGCCCCGTGGGATTCCATCCTGCTGGCCACATTCACCGTGTCGCCCCACAGATCATAGACCGGCTTTCGCAGGCCAATCACCCCCGCCACCACAGGACCATGGTGAATCCCGATGCGCAATTTTAAATCCAACCCCAGCTTGCCATTGAGCTCCGCCAGGGCATCCAGCATATCGAGGGCCATATCCGCGATCGCCGTCACTCCGAGATTGGTATGGCTCATGGGCAGCCCCCCCACGACCATATAGGCATCCCCAATGGTCTTGATTTTTTCTAGATCGTGACTATCGGCAAGCTGGTCAAACCGAGAAAAGACCCGATTCAAAATCTCCACCAATTCCCCCGGCGGAAGTTCCGCCGCCAAACTGGTAAACGCCGCTAAATCCGCAAACAACACCGTCGCCGCCTCAAATCGATCCGCAATGGGCCGTTCCCCCCGCTTCAAGCGATCGGCGATCGGCACCGGCAAAATATTGCGCAACAGCTTCTCCGACTTCAGCTCCGCCTGGCGACGGTTTTCAATTTCCCGATGAATGGTGGCGTACATCGTGTCGAAGGCCCGCTGCACATCCCCCAACTCATCGGTGCGATTCTCCTCACAACACAACGGGGCCAACTCATCCCCATCACTGGCGAGGCTCTCTCCCACCCCTTCCAAGTCTCGCCGCAGCTTCAAAATCGGTCCCACCGCCTGCCGGTACACCACCACCATGGTCACCCCGGTCACGAAAAACGAAATGATCAGCACCAGTCCCGTGATACGCAGGGTGAAACCAATCAAAGCTGTTCGAGACTCGGTGAAATCATGGCGCATAACCAGGCTGTAGACGCCCTTTTCAGACTGGGGCCAGACAATATCTAAGCGCGACCACCCGGAAGACAACTGGTATAGAAAGGGCTGGTCACTTCCCCCCTCAAGGTCAGATAAGTCACTGGGTAAGTCAGATAAAGTCAACGCCGGGCGCTCCCCCTGTCGCCCCAGCTCCTGGCCATCGGGGCCGTAAATCACAATCCCCACCAGATGGGGGTTCGCCGCCAGGTTACGCTGCAGCTTTTCCGACACCTCTGCGGGGCTGATGGAGGGGGTGTCCTCCATCATTTTCTCCATGATCGACGTGTCCCCACCGCTGCCATCCCGTTGATTTAGGGCAGCCCGCGCCGTTTTGGAAAGCTCTGCCACCTGATTGATTTGATCCTGCTTCTCCCGCCAGAGGGACGGAATAAAAATGCCGATCTCAATCAGAACGATGCTGATAAAAACGCTAATGGCGATCGACCGAGAGAGCTTGGCCCGCCAGATATCAGCCAAGGTCGCTGGCAAAGAATGGGGAGATGGAAACGAGGCCATAGAGATCAGAGCGCGAACCGTTTAGGGATCAATCCTTTGGCAGATGCTAATACCGGTCTTCACCCATCATGGGTCAAAACCCGCATAATTGACCATTCGAGGCGGCCGCCCCTGGGTCCGCAAAGATTGGAGGAAACCGAGGGATTCATTGGGATTTATCCTGACTTTGGGCGCGATGGGCTGTGAATTCATGGCAGCGGATCAGTACGCCCCCAGAGGCACATCCAGAGGGCGATCGCCCCAGGTCGGTTTTCCGTCCCCTCGGTGCTTCCATGGCGATCGCAAATTAACCTATAGTGTTTGAAGCAATGTAAATAATTCTTACTTCTCATCCCCCGACGTTTCATTTTTAGATATCACCCCTTAGTTTTCCCGGAGCAAATTTCCCCGTCCCCATTCTGAACAACGTCGGATTGTTTTGAGCTTACCCAAGGACCGCGACGACACGCTAAGCCAGCATCTACTACCCTTTTTAGTCACCCGGCTGCTTGTCAGAGGGCTGCTAAATTCCATCAATGTTCACCTATTGATTGGGCCTAATTAATGGTTCCTGGGCCATGCCCCGGTGAGTCTTGGCAAGCGTAATGGTCTGGATTAGCAACTCGATTTCTACCGCTACGTCTTTAGAGATAGTCTCTTAAGTTATTTTCACCCCCTGATCCCCGGCATGTTTGAATACTTCACCGACCGCACTATCCAAATCATTTTGTTTGCCCAAGAGGAATCCCGACGTCTGGGGCATCGTTTGGTGGGCAGCGAACAGTTGTTGTTGGGGGTGATTGGTGAGCAGAAGAGCCCGGCGGCACAGCTGCTCGTGGAGATGGGCATCACCTTGGAGAAGGCGCGCTCTCAAGTGGAATCGATGATTGGGCGTGGGGCAGGGAATGTGCCGCCCGAGATCCCGTTCACGCCGAAGGTGAAGCAGATTCTGGAGCGATCGCTCGAGGAGGCACGGCAGAATGGTCAGTCCTATGTGACGCCGGAACATTTGTTGCTGTCCCTGGTGCGGGATGGGGATAATTCTGCCGTAAAAGTGATTCAGGCGTTTGATGTGGATCTGGAAGCGCTGCGGGTGGCGCTGATTCGCAAGCTCGGCGAGGCGGTGCCTGTGGCCGCTGGGGAAGAGCGTCAGGGGCGTCAGTCTGCCCGCGATCGCAAAGGGGAATCCTCCAGCCTGTTGAAGGATTTTGGGGAGAATCTGACCCAGAAGGCTCGGGATGGCAGGTTGGATCCCGTGGTGGGTCGCGAGTCGGAAATTGAGCGGGTGGTGCAGGTGCTGGGACGTCGCACCAAGAATAATCCCATGTTGGTGGGGGAGCCCGGTGTGGGTAAAACGGCGATCGCGGAGGGGTTAGCCCTGCGGATTGTGGCCAGTGAGGTGCCCGAGGGTATTGAGGACCGGGAAGTGATTGCCCTGGATCTGGGGCTGTTGGTGGCGGGGACCCAGTACCGTGGCGCTTTTGAGGAGCGGCTGACCCAGATTGTGGAAGAGGTGCGAGAGGCGGGCAATATTGTTCTGTTTATCGACGAGGTTCATAATCTGCTGGGGGCCGGCACCATGCAGGGGGGCTTGACGGCGGCGAATATCCTGAAGCCGGCGTTGGCACGGGGTGAGCTGCAATGTATGGGCGCGACCACCCTGGAAGAGTTCCGGAAGTATATCGAGAAGGATGCGGCGTTGGAGCGGCGATTCCAGTCCGTGAAGGTGGGTGAGCCGTCTATTCCTGAGGCGATGGAAATTTTGTATGGGCTACGGCGCACCTACGAAGAATTCCACCAGGTTTCCATTTCGGACCAGGCGGTGGAAGCGGCGGTGAAATTGGCGGATCGGTATATCAGCGATCGCTTTTTGCCGGACAAGGCCATTGATTTGATTGATGAGGCGGGCTCTCGGGTGCATTTGGCTCACAATCCGGTGGTGCCGGAATTGCGATCGCTCAAGAAGGAGCTGGCGGTGGTGCTGAAGGATAAGGATGCCGCCGTGGAACAGCAGGATTTTGACGTGGCTGGCAGCTTGCGCGATCGGGAATTGGCCCTGCGCGCCAAGATTGCCGAATTTAAGGCGGAGAAGGCCGCCAGCCAGGGCGACGGTGCCCAGGCTCCCACGGTGGACGAGGAAGATATTGCCAATATTGTGAGCGCCTGGACCGGGGTGCCGGTGACCAAGTTGACGGATTCTGAGTCGGCGATGTTGGTCCATCTGGAGGAGCGCCTCCACGAGCGCTTGATCGGCCAGGAGGAAGCGGTGTCGGCGGTGTCGCGATCGCTGCGACGGGCGCGGTCTGGGCTGCGGGACCCGGAGCGTCCCCTGGCGAGCTTTATTTTCTTGGGTCCCACCGGCGTGGGTAAAACCGAGCTGTCTAAGGCCCTGGCAGAATTTATGTTCGGCGATGCGGATGCCATGATTCGGGTGGATATGTCCGAATATATGGATCCCCAGAGCATGTCTAAAATGATTGGCTCGCCGCCGGGATTTGTCGGTTTTGAAGACGGGGGCCAGCTTTCGGAGCAGGTGCGCCGCCGTCCCTACAGCGTGGTGCTGTTTGACGAAATCGAAAAAGCTCACCCGGATATTTTCAATTTGATGCTGCAGGTGCTGGATGACGGTCGGATGACCGATTCCCAGGGGCGCACCGTCAGTTTCAAGAACACCCTGATTATCATGACTTCGAATTTGGGGTCTAAGGCCATCGAGAAGGGCGGCCAAGGGGTTGGCTTCGAGGTGGAGACCGGCGATGATGCCCAGTTCTCCCGAATGCGCGATCGCGTCCAGGATGAACTGAAAAACTTCTTCCGCCCGGAGTTTCTGAATCGTATCGATGAAATCGTGGTGTTCCGACCGTTGACCCAGCCCCAGGTGCGGCAGATTGCGGACCTGATGGTGCAGCAGGTGTCGACCTATCTGGCGGATCGGGAAATTACCCTAGTGGCGAGCGATCGCTTCAAGGATAAGGTGTCCATCGAGGGTTATGACCCGGCCTATGGAGCCCGTCCCCTTCGCCGCAAGATTACCCAGTTGTTGGAGGATGCCCTGGCAGAAGCGTTGCTGTCTGGGGAGTTGCAACCGGGCGATCGCGTGCTGGTGGATACCGATGATGATGACGCTGTGGTGCTGAAGCCGGAGCGGGAGAGTGTGCCGGCGAAAATCCCCGCCGCCGTCTAAACCAATCGCCCGGGTTTCATCCCTTCAATCCCCCTTCAGTCCGTAGCGCGACCGTTTAGAATTGCGCACGGGCTGGAGGGGGATTACGGTGAATGGTATAGGTTGGGTGTAGGTTGGAGGGGCAGGTCTAGACTGCTTCTACGGATTTTGTTTTCAATGCCATGTCTCAAGCGGATTTATTAGTCCTGGCTCGCCAAGGGAATGTGGAGGCGATCGCCACCCTAATGAGCCGAAAGTTGGCACCGGTTCAAGTGATGGTCGAGGCCCAACTGGAGGACAGTTGTTTACTGCTTCAGTTGGTCGCCCATGGTCCATTGCCGTCCCAGGAAACCCTGGTCAATTTTGTGCGCCGGGGCATGGATATTCTGAAGGTTCAGACGATCACCTCTGTTCAGGCAAGCGCCTGGAAAGCGGGGGCACTCCAGCCCGCCTGGGTTGAATATTTATCGTTAACCGAGGGCGCGCCACGGGATAAGCAAGCGCCCCAGGATAAGCAAGCGCAAGCAACAGCCCCCCAGGGTCAAGCCTTCGGGGTAAATCTCGCCTCCCTCGCCGCATCCGCCTCGCGTCCCCCCTCCCCATCTTTAGCGTCTACCGCATCTCCCCGGTTGCCCTTCAGACCATCACCGGAACCGGACCGGACGACTTCAGAGGGCAATTCTACCCAGGCAGTCACCTCTCCCCCCGTTTTCTCCAGCGCTGCTCTCCCCCCCAACACCCCGATCGCAGAACCAGGATGGGCAGCGACAGCGGATCCAGAAACTGATTATCGTAATTGGTTGCTGAAGCTAGATTCTTTGGGATGGTGGCAACGGCTGCAGGCAAAAAAGCTCGCTGCATTTCTGGTGTATTTCCTGAATCCCAACGAAGTTCCTATCGATGCGGTGGGGGGCAGCTATGGGGGTAAGCCCTGTATCTTGCTGCTGACGGATCAGCGGCTGAGTTGTCTGGAGGTGGGCTGGCGACGGATGGTGCAGGAGTATTTTGGGGTGTGGCTGGTCCAGATGACGCCGGCCAATCAGTCAGCGGTGGCGATGACCCGGGAGGGGCTGGTGTTGCGGCACCCTCCAACCGAGTTAACGGCAATGGTGAAGTGGCAGGCGATCGCCCAGGGGGAACAGTTTGTGGCGCGCAGTGCCTGTCGGGTGATTCCGCTGCCCATCGCCGATGAGCGGCGGGGAATGCTCGACCCACAGCGCTCCACCGGGATGGGGAGCCCGGGAGGGGGCGTTCAGAACCTGCTTGCTATGCTGATGGGCAAAATGTTGACGGGCGACCCCGGCGATCGCCTGCCCTTACTGTTGCGAATTCTTCTGGTGCTCGTTCCCCTGGTTCTGGTAGTGGTGCTGATTAGCGTGCTGTTTTAGCCAGCCAGTTCTAGCGAACAATACTGAGCGGATAATACCGACCGGACGATACTGCTAGTGATTGAATGTTGGAAATTGAATATTGAATATTAAGCACCAGCTTTGGATATTGCCAACCCCAAAAACGGAATATCACGGGATATTAATGGCCCTAACAAATCTGTACGCTAAGCTGACAGAGTGTCTCATACTGCTTGCCAACGCCTGCGTACAAGATTAGATAACCATGCTTGCCAAGATTAAACCGACCCTATTGTGGCTGGAGCAGCAAGCGAGTCGATTGTCCCTAACCGTCCAGAAAATCAGCGGGAAAGGTAATACCGGGGAACCACAGGAACAGGACCGGCAATGGCCCTATAGCGTCGCGATCGCCCTGGTAACGGTGGGCTTAGTTTGGGGAGCGGAGTCTCGGGGATTTTTGCGTATTCCTGAATTGGCGATCTACGACGGGATGGTACAACTGCGGGGCACGTCGCCCCCGGATTCCCGTCTTCTGATCGTTGGTATTGATGACGATGACATTAGACGCCAGGAACGATGGCCGATCACAGACGGCACCCTCGCCCAGGCCTTGGATAATTTGCAGCGCCATGACCCGAGGGTAATCGGCCTTGATATTTATCGGGATTTAAAATATGACCCCGGCCACACCCAGTTTGTCCGCCAACTGAATCAACCCAATGTGGTGACAATTCGTGACATTACGGGGCAGAAACCTCCCATTGGCTACGGCGAGCGGCCCCCCATTGACCAGGTGGGGTTTAACGATGTTGTGTTGGACCCCGATGGGGTGGTGCGGCGGAATCTTCTATTAGCATCAACCCCCGAGGGGCAGACTCTATTTTCCTTCTCGATGCAGTTGGCGAAGCAATATTATGCTCCCCGTCAGATTCGCCCGAAGAATAACGTCACGAACCCGAACTGGATGGATTTTGGGAAAACTACATTTTTCCCGATTAATGCCACTGCGGGTGCCTATCGCAAAGAGGCGAAAGACGCCCGCGGGTATCAGGTGCTGCTCGATTATCGCCGCCACGATCCGGTTGCCCCAGAGTTATCCCTGTCCCAGGTACTTGCGGGGGAGTTTGACCCGGCACTGGTGCAGGGCAAAATTGTCCTGATTGGCAGCGTTGCCGATAGTTTACGGGATGTCTTCTTTACCCCCCACAGCGCTACCCATAGCGATCGCCCCAAAATCCCCGGCGTTTATGTCCATGCCCAGGCGCTCTTGCAAATTATGGACGCTGTGGATGGTCGTCAGCCCCTGCCGTCCTACTGGCAAGATTGGCAGGAAACCCTATGGTTGATTCTCTGGGTTTCCATCGGTTGCGGTATTGCCCACAGCAGCAAGCACCCGCTGTTATCCGTCGTCTTGATTTGTCTGAGTTCGGGCGTCCTGGCAATCTTTACCTTTCAACTTTTCCTGCAGGCTGCTGTCTGGATTCCTAGTTTTGCCCCCACCGCCGGTCTCTGGATAGGGGCCGTCGGGACGATGGTGTTTCAAGTCCAGCAGGCGCGCCGTCAGCGTCAAGCCATGTTGACCCTGTTAGGACAAAACACATCCCCGGACATCGCCCAAGCCCTGTGGCAAAATCGGGGCAAATTGCTGAAGGCGGGACGGCTTCCCGGCCGCCAGTTGACGGCGACGATTCTGTTTTCTGACATCCGCAATTTCACCCCCGTGGCAGAACAGTTGAGTCCGGCAGAGTTGTTGGAATGGCTGAATGAGTACTTGGGGCTGGTCAGCGAGGCGGTCCGCCAACATAAGGGGACGGTGAATAAGTTTATGGGGGACGGCATGATGGCCCTGTTTGGGGTGCCGGTTCCCCGGACCAATGCGGCGGAGGTGGGGCAAGATGCCCAGAATGCTGTGGATTGTGCCCTGGCTGTTCGGGAAGGTTTAGGGCAATTGAGCCAGCGGATGGAGGATCGAGGATGGCCCCCTATCCATGTCCGGATTGGGATTTATACCGGTCCGGTGGTTGTGGGGAGTGTCGGTGGACAGCAGCGCTGGGAGTATGGGGCGGTGGGAGCGAGTGTCAATGTGGCGTCGCGATTGGAAAGTTGTGTTCGCGATCGCCAACCGGGGATTTGTCGCATTTTATTGGCGCGGGAAACCTTGGTGCATTTGGATAATCGGTTTTTGGTGGAAGCGTGGGGTCCGTTGCCCTTGAAAGGGTTGCAGGAACCGGTGGAGGTTTATTACGTATTACGGCGAGCGACGGGCGGCCAATCGTCGGTGGTGGAGCCAGTGTCGGCAACGCCTCCCGTTCCGTCTCCATAGATCCCTGACCTGAAACCTCTGACCTGCCTCACCCGCCTCCATTGAATCGTTAGGTTAAAGCTTGAGGTCTTTTCTTTAACTCTTCTGCGGTGATCTTGAGTCATCTCCTAGCGTCCTGATTGTTGTTGTCTGATCGTTGTTGTCCGATAGGTTGTTGTTAGATGATTTTCAGATCACTATTTTCGGAATTTTCGGATAACGACTCTCAGATAACGACTTTCAGATAACGGCCTGTGGTATCGACTGACATTTTTCCCGCCGCTTCTTCTCCGGACGCGATCACCCAAGACGCTACGGTTTACATCATTGGCGGGGGCATTGCGGGGCTTTTGGTGGCCCAAACGTTGGTGGCCGCGTCCAGCGCAGCGAAGGGGGCGGTGCCTTGGCGGCGGATTGCGATCGTGGAGCGAGGGGAGCGGCTAGGCATGGGGCTGACCCAGGGCAATGGCCGGAGCTTGACCGCAACGGAGGGGCTGGTGGCGGCGGGGATGACGCCGGCGGCGTTGGATCGGGCATTGGTGACGCCCCTGGATCAGGGGGGCTATGCCTATCCGGGATTTGTGCCGACGGCCGAGGACCGGACGGCGATGGGGAATTATGCGGCGGGGCTCCGGGCGATCGCGGCCGATATCGACAATCGGGATTTATCGCTGGTGCGGTTTGGGCTGGCGAATCTGACCCAGTGGCAGGCTTGGGCGGTCCAATATCCCGATCTGGCGGCGGCAAGCGGATTTTATTTGAATGAAAAACTACGGATTTATGGGGGCGCGCAGGCCCAGACCCGGGCGATCGCCGAAATTAATCGACTCAATCAGGCAGGGCCGGATTGCGGTTGGGACAAACCAGGTCGCCTGGCTAGTTATAGGGATGCCCTGGCTTTTGACCCTGCCATGGAGGCGTACCTAGCCCCTCGGTCTAGCGCCGCTCAGCAATTTGAGGGGGCCCTCACCCTCCAGCCGGGGGGGGCGATCCATGTGGGGCGATTGGTCGAAAAACTGACAGCGACGCTGCTGGCTTCGGGGCAGGTGACACTCCACACCCAGGCTCGGGTAAAGGGCATTCAATGGCGATCGCCCGGCACTGGTATGGAGCGAATCATTGGGGGGCTATTGCTGGAAGGGGATACGCCCCAGCAACTGGGAACGGCGCAGGACCACTATGTATTTGCGACGGGATTCGACGGGTTACTCCACCAAAGCGGGGCGATCGCGGCTCCTCTGTTTCCGGTGGCGGGCACATCTATTACGCTCCAGCTCCCGGCATCAGAGTCGAGCGCGGCGACTGGGGCGACTGGGGCAAATGCAGCGTCCACCGGTTTTCCCCAACACGCCTGGAAACAGGACACCCTGGGCCCCCTAGTCTTCAGCCCCACCTTTGACACCGTCCTTAACCGTTGGATTTTGCGGGTCGGGGGATTCAAGTTTTATCCCGGCACTGGCGACGCCCATCCCGCCCTAGACCTCAATCACCCGGGGGCTCGCTGGGCGATTCACCATCAAATTCACCAGGCGATCGCCTTCCTCCCCGATGTGGTGCCTCAATTGCTCAACGGGATAATTCCCCCGAACCGAGATCCCAAGGGAGATTGGATCGCCGGCAATGGGTCAAAGCGCCAGGAGCTCCAGGACATCCTCAATCCTTGGATCGGGCTGCGCCCGCTCTATGCCGATGGCATGGCCGCCCTCGGTCCCTTTGCCACCAATGGCTATGCGATCTCGGGGACCGGATCCTGGGGGCTCAGCAGTGGCATCGGCAATGCGGCCCTGATCAGTCAATGGCTCCAGGGGCGATCGCTCGATCAACTCCGCCTCACCGGCATTCCAACCCCTTGGCTTCGGGACTATCTGGAACGGGTGGATCCCCTACGGTTTTAATCGGTCCCTGTGACCGACTCATACCAATTCCTTAAATTTCAGCAACAGATAGCCCATCGAGTCTCCAATCCCAGCCCACCAAGGACGCTTCAAAACAGCGCTGGTCAAGATGAGCGCACCCCAGAGTTTTCCTACGCTTAACCGCCTACGCTTAACTACAATCGCCCCCAACTACGATCGCACCCGTCGTAACTCCACCGCATCCCGGCCATCCACCGCTTCCAAATACACCTTGACCTCTTCTTCCTTCGCAGTCGGTAAATCCTTCCCCACAAAATCCGGATGGACCGGCACCTGGCGCTGACCGCGATCGATTAAGCTCAACAGCCGAATGACCTCGGGACGTCCATATTCACTTAGGGCATTCAGGGCCGCTCGAATCGTTCGCCCGCTAAAAATCACATCATCCACCAACACCACCGTCTTCCCGGTCAAGTCCATCGGCAGCTCGTCTTTTGCCGGCGTTCGAACCCCAATCCGATCCAAATCATCCCGATAGAACGTAATATCCAACGCCCCCGTTGCCACCGACACCCCTTCCAAATTTTCGATCTTTTGGGCCAGGGTTTGGGCTAGGGGCACCCCACGGGTATAAATCCCCACCAAAATCACCTGACTTAAATCCCCCGCCCGCTCCACTACCTCCAGGGCTAAGCGATTAATGGTCCGCCGCATTTCATCAGCGGATAAGATTTCAATCGTTTCGGGAATATCAACGACAACCATAGGGCAGCACTGGGAATAGCTCCGGAAACAAGTTAAGCCGCCAGCTTAGGCGGCAGAGCGGCGAGGATAAGACTGGTCGCCCCGCTGTTGCTGAAGTCCGTGCATATGCTCAAACAACTTCCAACAATAATCTTCCGGTAAACCACAGGTGGTTGCCCCGCGTATAACCACATTGAAATACCAATCATTGGGGGCCAACTCCTGCGATAACTTATCCACCACCACATAAGTACGCACCTCATCAAACGTGCGATCGCCCTGCTGCACCGTGATCGTCTCCCGTCGATAGCCCTGGGTGGGAATTTCTTCGCGCTCATCCAGCAAATCGCTTAAGCGCCAGGGCAATTGATATAACACCCCATGGACCACCGAACCGGGCGATCGCACCACATCCAACACCCCACAATCCCGCCGTTGCGATCGCCGGTTAAAGGCTAAGCGATAGCCCTGAAGGGTCGCCGGTCCCAACGCATAATCCCGAGTCGGCTCCCCCAAAGTCCGCTGGAGATCCACCGGGCACATGCAGGATCCGTAGGCAAAGTAGAGAAAAAACGGTTCGGTTAACGGGGGCGGATTGAACCATTGGGCATCGGGGCAAGGACTGTAACCACTGGGCATGGGCACGGGAGGGGCAAACAACTCTACCTATTATTATGCTATGCAAGGTATTGGAAACTGATCTTAAAAAGAGTTCAACTGTCTCCACAATTGCAATGGCTTGTTAGCACTTTTTTGAGCACTCCACTTTGAGTATTCCACTCTGGGACTCGCCGTATCGATGACTACTGCTAAGCCACCGTTAGATCCCAATGAGCCCCTTCGAAGTGTCCATTCTACTAACTTCCCGGAGCTGCTTCGACATTTTGGCATTTCCCTAGCGGTGTCCACCTATCAAGCGGGCAAACTAATTTTTGTTCGGGCGGATGGGGACCAGTTAAATACCCATTTCCAGGTCTTTGATCGCCCCATGGGGATGGCCTTTAATCGGGGACGGTTGGCGATCGGCACCGCCTATCAACTGGCGGAATTTTGGAATGTGCCCGCCGCCGCCACAAAGTTAGAACCCCGCGATCGCCACGACGCCTGTTTTATCCCCCGCAACATCCATGTGACGGGGGATATTGATATCCATGAAATGGCCTATGGGGAGGATGAATTGTGGTTTATCAACACCCGCTTTTCCTGCCTTTGCACCCTAGATCGAGCCTACAGTTTTGTCCCCCGCTGGCGGCCACCATTTATTACCGGCTACGACATAACTGATCGCTGCCACCTCAATGGTTTAGCCATTCGCGATGGGCAACCCCGCTATGTAACCGCATTAGGGACGACCGATACCGCTGAAGGATGGCGAAAAGATAAGGCCAGTGGCGGCATGGTGATGGATGTTTCGACCCATGAAATGTTGGCTTGCGGCCTATCCATGCCCCACTCCCCCCGGTGGTATCGGGATGAACTTTGGGTCTTAGAATCCGGCAAAGGTAGCTTAGCCAAAGTGAATCTAGAAACGGGAGAATTAGCGACCGTTGCCCAAGTGCCAGGGTTTACGCGCGGGCTTGATTTTGCTGGCGAGTTTGCCTTTATTGGTCTCTCGCAAATTCGAGAAAGTGCCATCTTTAGCGGCATTGACATTGCCAAACTGCCCGAACGATTTTGTGGGGTTTGGGTCGTCAATATTGTCACCGGAGAAACCATAGCTCTCCTACGATTTGAGGGTGCCGTCCAGGAGATTTTTTCTGTTCAGGTCCTCCCCCAGATTCAATTTCCCGACATCGTCACGGACAACACCGATATCCTTGCCCAGTCCTATATCCTGCCCGATGACGCCCTGACGGAAGTGGTGCAACCCCAGCCGGAAGACGATGAAAAATTCTCCGGTTTCCAGGTGCGCCAAGGCAATGACTTATATTTCGCCGGCAAGGTAGCGGAGGCGGAGCCCTGCTATCGCAAGGCGTTGGCCTTGGATCCCAATAATTTAGAAGCGCGATATAACCTGGGGGTCGTGCTGGCGGATCAGGAGCAATGGAAAGCGTCAACCGCTGAGCTGCTACAGGTCATCGAAAATTCACCCAACCATAGTCAGGGATTGAATCAACTGGGGGTCAACCATGCCCGATCGCGGAACCCGGACCAAGCGATCGCCTACTACGAACAAGCGATCACGGTAGATCCCGACAATGCGATCGCCCACCACAATCTCGGTATGACCCTGCTACAAATCGGCGACTACGGGCGGGGGTGGGAGGAATGCGAATGGCGATGGAAAACCCAGCAATTTACCCCCTTTGATTGCCCGCAACCCCGCTGGGAGGGGGAAGATTTATCGGGAAAAACCCTACTGGTCCACACGGAGCAGGGAGCCGGCGATGCGATTCAGTTCGCCCGATTTTTGCCATGGGCGAGGGAGCGCTGCCAGAAATTAGTGCTGGTCTGCTCAGCCGATCTGCAAGCCCTATTTCAATCGTTGGCAGGCGTTGATGAAATTTGGCAGCCCGGCCCGTTAGCGGCCAACAGCTTTGACGCCTACACGCCCCTAATGAGCCTGCCCAAAATTTTCCAGGTCACCACAAACGAAATCCCCACCCCTATCCCCTATCTCAATCCGGGAAAACGACAATTCCCCTTGCCCAAACACCCGGTCATTCAAGCAAATTCCGACCAACAGAATCAAAAAATCCACCCAAAGATCCACAAAATTGGCATCGCCTGGGCCGGCAGCCCCACCCAAGCCAGAGATCGCGATCGCTCCTGCCACCTCACCCAATTTCTACCCCTGCTGAAGCACCCCAACTGCGCATTTTATAGCCTGCAAAAAGGAGCCGCTGCCGAAGCTCAGCTCCAGGATCTACCCGACGATATTGCAGTGATAAATCTAGGAGAGACCTTCAACGATTTTGCCGATACTGCAGCGGCGATCGCCCAGCTCGATCTCATCATCACCATCGACACCTCCGTCGCCCATCTAGCGGGAGCAATGGGCAAACCCACTTGGGTGTTGCTCTGCCATAACCCCGATTGGCGCTGGGGTTTAGACGGCGACACAAGCCCTTGGTATCCCACCATGCGTCTTTTCCGACAGCCCACCTTTAACGATTGGAATAGCGTTTTTGCCGCCATATCTAATGCCCTAGAGGACCACTTCTAGGGGGCGATCGCCTCAGCCCGCGGCCAAACGAAAACAACCAAACTTAAAAAAATGGGCATGGTCGTCAGACCACACCCACGCATTCTCTAAGGCTGATTTCAGATTAGAGACTGGGGCGAATTCAACCCTATGGAGACTTTCCCGTCCTCAAGGCTATTCGCTTCAGTCTTCGGTCGTCGTGTCCTAGGACTACTAGTCAATAAGGACGCGATCGCCACTCTCAGGCAGCTCTGCCAAACGAGGGGCAGACATCACCTGCGAGTAGAAAGGCTGCTTAACTTGAGCAACCACCGGCAGAGAGTTGCGCATCCGAGACGCTACCTCAACGGCTTTCACGTCGTAGGTATTGGTCGCCAACTTGGGATAAACCCCGATCGCCACGATGGGAATCAGCAGGCAAAGGGACACAGCCAACTCACGGGGACGAAGGTCAAACCAGTCCACATCCGTCAAAGCATCACTCTCGGTGCCGTAGAAGATTTCCCGCAGCATGGACAGCAGGTAAACCGCGGAAAGGATAACCCCAACCGCCGCCAGCAGAACCACCGCCGCGCGGAAGGTAACACTGTAAGCTTCGCTGGTGGCAAATCCGAGGAACACGGTCAATTCGCCGACAAAGCCGCTCATGCCGGGCAGGGCCAAAGACCCCATGGTGGCAATGGTGAACAGGGCGAAAGTGCGGGGCATCCGCTGAGCAATACCGCTCATATCGTCCATATTCAGGGTGTGGGTACGGTCATAGGTGACCCCCACCAGGAAGAACATTGCCGCCGCAATCAAACCGTGGGACACCATTTGCAGCACTGCGCCGCTAACGCCCAACTCGGTAAAGGCTGCTAGACCCAGGAGCACAAAGCCCATGTGGGAGATGGAAGAGTATGCAATCCGACGCTTCAGGTTGCGCTGACCAAAGGCATTCAGGGCACCGTAAACAATATTGACCACACCCAAGATTGCCAACACCGGCGCAAACGCCAAGTGAGCATTGGGCAACATTTCGATGTTCATGCGAATCAGACCGTAGCCCGCCATCTTCAGCAGGATGCCTGCCAACAACATGGAAACGGGGGTGGGGGATTCACCGTGGGCATCGGGAAGCCAGGTGTGGAGAGGGAAAACAGGCAGCTTAACCGCAAAGGCAATCAGGAAACCGGAGTAGAGCAACAGCTCCAGAGCACGGGGATAATCCTTCAGGCTCAGCTCGGTGATATCGAAGGTAACGGTGTCGCCGTAGAACGCCATGGCGAAGGCGGCAACCAAAATAAACAGGGAACCCAGCGCCGTATACAGAATGAACTTGGTTGCGGCGTAGCGGCGCTTGGCACCCCCCCAAATTGCAACCAATAAATAAACGGGCACCAGCTCCAGCTCCCACATGATGAAGAACAGGAGCAAATCCTTGGCAGCGAAGACGCCCACCTGGGCGGAGTACATCGCCAACACCAAGATGTAGAACAACCGGGTGCGCTTCTCAATCTTCCAGGACGCGGCGATCGCCAAGGTGGTGACCAAGCCGGTCAGAAGAATCAAAGGCGTTGCAACGCCGTCGACGCCGACCGACCAGTTCAAGCCAATCTGGGGAATCCAACCGTAGGACTCAACCAGCTGAAAGCCTGCATCGTTGAAGTCGTACTGGGTGAAGAACGTGTAGAGAATAAGTGCAAAATCAAGAATCCCAGCGCCGAGGGCGTACCAGCGGACACTTTTGCTGTTCTCGGGGAACAGGGGAATAAACAGGGCCGCCACGAGGGGCAGCAGGATAATGGCTGTTAACCACGGGAAAGTCGTTTCCATGAGGGTCTGGCGCTCTCGGCCAGGACTGAATTCGTCAGGACAGTCGTTAGGGATAATTACCTATCTGTCTTAGTTTATTAAACTTTACAAACATTGAGTATCGTTTTTAGTGATTGATGTTTAATCACTGGTTAAGCAAAAATAATTAATCTTTCGCAATATTTCTCATAAGGACGAGCCAATCCGGAGAAATGGGGTAAGTTTGCGGTGGTTGTTGAGGGCGCGGTGTGCGCTGATGGGGGCTTGGGCTATGGGTATTGGCGATCGCCTGCGGAAGATGACGGGGAAGACGCGGTATGTGGTGTCGCGGATTTTTGTGCACCTGTCTGGGAGTGAGGCGACGCCGCTGCTGGGGATTTTGAATCAGGCAGCGCGGGATGCCATCGAAGCCGAGGGGGAAATGGGGGTTTTGGGAGAGGGACTGGTGTCCGTTTGTGAAGGATTGTTACAGTACGACACCTATTGGCGATCGGCGGGCAACGAGGGGGAGGTGTTTTGGAGCGAGGGGGAAGCGGCAGATTTTGTAAATGAATTGTTTACGGATTCAGCCAGTCGATACCTGAGCGAGCTGAATTATGAGGAACTGCCGGAGCCGGATTTGTTGGCATTGCCCCCAACGGGGAATTTGGTGGTGATGTTGACCGTTGCCTATGAGGGGGAGTTGGAGACCCTTGAGACCAACCTGGCGGATTATGAGGCCCTGAAGGAAGGGTTGCGATCGCTCATATCTCTGACCTATGGGGAA
>CAZZMD010000006.1:0-123286 GCA_964655355.1 uncultured bacterium | reverse complement strand
CCTCAATCACTACAACCTCTCCCAACAAGCTTAACCATTACATTGCAGCACTACCATTAATCGTTCCCCCTCCAGTACCTCGGGCAAACAGTCCCCCCCCTTGATTACTCGCAGAATTCCCCGAAATCGTCGAGCTAGAGACGTTAACTGTCCCCCCGCCCCGTGAATGGAGACCACCACCTCGAGCGCTAGAATTCCCCGAAATCGTTGATCGCTGAATCTCAGCGTTATTTCGAAAATAGCCCCCTCCCCCCCTATTCGTGCTGGAATTTCCCGACAGGGTGGAGTCTGTTATGCGGAGGGTCCCTGTGGTGTAGACGCCTGCACCGAGATCACCGCTCGTATTATTCGAAATGGTGCTCTCAGTGATATTGGTCGTTTGGGCATAGGTTCCTCCCGCTGAGAGCCGAGTCGAATTGCCCGATACCGTACTGCGCTCAATGGTGATCGTCCGACTTCTCGCCCACAGTCCGCCCCCATGGCGATTGCTGGTGTTATCGGAAATGGTGCTGTCGGAAACCGTGAGGTTGCCACTGCGGCTGTAGAGTCCTCCGCCGTTGCGGCGAGACGAGTTACTTGAAACGGTGCTGTCCGCAACAATGATCTGACTTCTGGTGTGGACGCCCCCGCCATAGCGATTGCTGGTGTTGCCCGCAATGGTGCTGTTGGTGATCTCAATGAGCCTATTGCGGCCATAAATCCCACCCCCATTATCCGTAGCGGAATTATTGGAGACGGTGCTGTTGGTGAGGGTAATCGCTGCCGTTGTGTAGATGCCGCCCCCGCGATCACCACTGGTGTTGCCGGAGATGGTGCTGTCGATGACGGTTATGGCACTGTTGCTCAAAACACCGCCGCCGTTATCCGCCGTATGGCCGCCTTGAAGGGTGACGCCTTCTAGGGTTAGCTCAGCAGAGCTATTAAAGATTCGATCATTTCCCTTGCCGTCGATAATGGTTGTCGTCGCACCATTGCCCCGGATAATCAACGGCTGACTAATATCAATATCTGCCCCAGTGAGTTCAATAACGTCCGTGGAGTCGTTGAACACTGAGGCGCTGAAGACGATGGTATCTAGGGATCCCGCAGTATTACTGTTCGCTTGGGCGATCGCATCGCGCAAGCTACCGGTCCCCGAATCATTTCTGTTCGAGACAATAAAATTGGCCATGGTATCGACGGAGCAAATGCGCTAGACGGTAGAGAGCGTGGGGTGACGAGCCCGCAGTTCTTTCAATCTAGCGCGGCCATTTCTCGCCTACCGCCGTTTCTGCAAAGAGTTAACGGTATGGCAGGGACAGGCGATCGCCTGGTTGGGAAGATTGGAGGGGGCGATCGCTCCAAAAAGACCCCAAAAAATGGGCAGATGAGTGCTAAAGGCGCGGAAACTATGCCCCAAACTATGCCCTAAGTAACCGCAGTCCATTCAGCGTTACTAGTAGGGTTGAGCCTTCATGGCCAAGCACCCCAGCCGGTAGGGTGAGTTCGCCAAAGAAATTAGCCACCATCAGTAGGACAATGGAGACCATAGCTAACGCGATGTTCTGCTTAATAATGCGCTGGGATTTCCGCCCGATACGAATCGCTTGATCCAACTTCTCCAGGCGATCGCCCATCAGCACAATATCCGCCGTTTCCAGGGCCACATCTGATCCCGCTCCCCCCATGGCGATACCCACCGATGCCTGAGCCAGGGCGGGGGCATCATTGATGCCATCGCCGACCATGGCGACGGTTTGGTACTTATTTTGCAAGTGTTGAATGGCGGTTACTTTATCCTCGGGCAATAGGTCTGAGTAGACTTCACTGACGCCAATCTTGTGGGCGACGGTTTGCGCCGTGACCGCATTATCCCCGGTGAGCATAACGGTCGCCGGAATGCCCATTCGCCTCAGGGCACTCAATAGGCCCGCCGCCTGGGGGCGCACTTGATCCGCCACGGCCAAGAGTCCGATCGCCTGCTGGTCTTGGGCGACCCAAATAATGGTTTTCCCCTCACTTTCAAACCGTTGCCCGGCCTGGAGTAGGGACGCATCAATCGGGGTGGCGAGATCAGCCGTGACATAGGCAAGCTTGCCCGCGCGCGTCGGAACGCCCTCCAGATCACCGACGATTCCCTGACCCACCTCTGCTTGCACAGCATCTGCGGGAACGAGCGGCATGTTTTTTTGTTTGGCGGTTTGGACGATCGCTTGGGCAATGGGATGTTCGGAATAGGCTTCTAGGGAGGCGATGATTCGTAAAACCTGGTCCGATTGAAAGCCAGGGGCTGCCACCAGATTACTGACCTGTAATCTCCCGCTGGTCAGGGTTCCCGTTTTATCAAAGGCGATCGCCTTGACTCGACCAATGGTTTCCAACTGAGCGCCGTCTTTGAACAGGATGCCTTGCCGTGCCCCCCGGGCAATCCCCGACAGCAAAGCCGGCATAATCGATGCCATCAGGGCGCAGGGGGAGGCCACCACCAGAAAAATGAGCGATCGATAAATGGTAACTTCCCAAGTCCAGCCGAGCCAAAAGGGAGGCACCAGCGCCAACAGCAACCCCGATATCACAATCAATTGGGCATAGCCCCGCTCAAATCGTTCCAAAAATTGTTGGGACGGGGGCTGACTGGTCTTCGCCTGCTCCACCAACCGAATCACTCGCTGAATCAGACTGCTTTCCGGCCGTTTATGCAATTCCACCGTGAGGGCACCGTGACCATTGATGGTGCCGGCAAACACTTCATCCCCCTGGGACTTTTCCACAGGAATCGACTCTCCCGTAATCGGAGCCTGATTAATGGTGCTGTGCCCCGTTCTAATCAGCCCGTCAACGGGGATCAGCTCCCCCGGCTTCACCAAAATCTGATCCCCCACCTGCAACGCCTGAGTTGCCACCACTTGTTCTTGCCCTGCCCGCAACCGTCGCGCCGTATCCGGTGTTAGCTGCATCAAACTCCGAATATTTCGCTCCGTGCGATGCATGGCGACCGTTTCTAAGGCACCACTCACGGCGAAAATCAAAATCAGGATCGCCCCATCGACCAACAGATAATACTCCCGTTGCCAGAGTCCCAAGGCCGCTGCCCCCGCCGCCGCGACAATCATCAGCAGGTCCACATCCAGTTCCCGCTCCTGCCATAGGGTGGTCAACCCCTCCCGGGCACTGTCATAGCCCCCGATCGCATAGCCCGCCAGCAAGAGACAGATTCCGAGCGCCTCCCAACGTCCCTGTAGCGCCAACCACCCCAGCACGGTCAGCCCGGCGCATAGGGCCGCCGCGACCACTTCGGGATAGGTGGACCCCCAGTTGAATATCCGCTTTTGCACCGTCATTGGCGAGACCATCAGTCGAACCCACGTTATAGGACGGCCCAACCGTAAAGGTTGACATTGATGTTAATGTCAAGGATATGTTGGCGATAATTATGTTGACGATTAAAGATCTCACCCAAGCCGTTGGCCATGGCATCACCCCCCGGATGGTGCGCCACTATCACGAGATTGGGGTGTTGCCTCCCCCGCAGCGGTCTGAAAGCAATTACCGGCTTTACACGGATGCCGATGTGCATCGGCTCCAGCGGATTGTGGCGTTGAAGGAGCAGGGATTTCAATTAGCCCATATCAGGCAAATGTTGGCCACGCAGCCCCCGTGGCTGGAAACGGGAACGTTGATCGAGCAACTTCAGCGGCAATATCAAGCTGTCTTGCAGCGATTGACTCGGTTGCGGCAGACGGCGATCGCCCTAGAGGGGGTGATTGGGCGGGACCAGTCTTGCCAGTTGGTGCAGGCGGAAGCGTTGGCCCAGTTACGTCTATTGGATGTCGATACGACAACGGCTCAAGACCTGGCGGATAAACTCTGGCAGCATCTAGACGCGGCGATCGACGATCATCCCGAAAGTTTTCATGAGTCCCTACAACGGTTGCTGCCCGATCTATCCCAGCGTCCGGAAATTGAAGCGGATGTCCTGTCTCACCTGGTGCTGACCTGTGGCGATACGGCGTTGGCTGCCCTGATTAGATTCAGCCCCGATGCCATCAAAGGGGCCCGTGAGTCTTTGTCTGACGGTTGCACGGTCATTGGGGATATTCCGGCGGTTGTGACCAGTTTGGATCAGACTCGCCTTACCCATTTGGGATGTCGCTGGCATACGTTGATGGACAATCCCCATCTGAACAGTGCGGCCGAAGCGGAACAGGCGTTTTGGCAAGATACCCAATGGCAAAGGCGACTGCGGGAATTGGGCGATCGCAATATTTGGGTTATCGGCTATGCCCCGTCGGTCTTGGTTGCCCTTTGCAAAGCGATTGAGGCGCAGCAGGTCAAACCCGCGTTGGTGATTGGTTTACCGATTGGATTTAGCCATGCCCCTGCGGCTAAACGGCGATTGATGCAGCTTAAGGTGCCTTATATCACTGCGGACGGGGCCGTTGGCGGTGGGTTAATGGCGGCGGTGGCGTTGAATCGGCTGGCGGCGTCGTTAATCGAAAAGCCTGACTGTCACTGTTATTTGCAGGGCACGGGCGAGGGCGATCGCCCAGACTAAGTTTGACGGGCGATCGCTGCGACGCTTTGGCATTATCGGACTGGCACTGTCGGATTTCCCTACCGTCGGCGGATGCTGGGAACGATGATTTCAGGGGAGTGGGGCGATCGCCTAGGCGGAAAACCGAGCCCTTGGGACGACCCAGCCATCTAGGGGATCCCAAGGGCGGTGATAGCGTTGAACTGTTGTTCCGCCACACACCAAAATTCCCATGACTTTAACTGAGCAACTCCAGGAATTTCGCAATAATTTCCGCCAGAACGTTGACGAGACCATCCAGGAAACCATGGGCGCAGCAACCGCAGCGCTCAAGGCTTCCGGCATTTTAGACAGTGTCGTGACCGAAGGGCAGCAAGCGCCCGATTTTACCCTGCCCGATGTCAACGGACAGCCCGTCCGCCTCTCGGACAAACTCAAGGAAGGGTCCGTGGTGGTGTCGTTCTATCGCGGACAATGGTGCCCCTACTGCAACCTAGAATTGCGGGCGTTGCAAAATGCATTGCCAGACTTCCAAAAGCGGGGCGCTCAACTGATTGCTATCTCCCCCCAAACCCCCGATAACTCCCTCTCGACGACGGAAAAGAATGAACTCACCTTCGATGTCCTGAGCGATGTGGGCAATGTCGTTGCGCGGGAGTATGGGCTGGTCTTTATCCTGCCGGAGGAGCTGCGCCCCATTTATTCCAGCTTTGGCATTGACCTTCCCGCTCACAATGGCGATGACGCTTTCGAGCTACCCATTCCCGCCACCTACGTCATTAGCCAGGATGGGGCGATCGCCCTCGCCTCCGCAGACGCCGACTACGTTAACCGCCTAGAGCCCGATGCCATTATCCGCGCCCTAGACGAACTCAACGCCGCCTAGCCCTTGACGCCATCTCAGGCATCAAACAGGATTCGGCATAAAAACAGCCTCCCAAAATCGGGGGGCTGTTTGTCGTAAGGCGGTAAAACTGCCCGAAAAACTGACCGGGCGATCGCCACACCTCTTAGGCGGATTCTTCAACCACTCGATCCGCCGACGCCGGTAGCTCTAGGCAATACCCGGCCCCATAAACCGTCTTGATATAGCACGGATGACGGGGGTCGGGTTCGATTTTGGTCCGCAAATGGCGCACGTGAACCCGAATGGTTTCGATATCATCATCGGGATCGTAGCCCCACACCTCTTTCAAGATGTCGCTGGGGGACACCGTCTGGCCGTGGCGCTGCAACAGACAATGCAACAGCTCGAATTCCAGGTGAGTTAATTTGACCGTCTTTTCAAACCAAATGGCCTCAAACCGCTCGGGCACCAGGGTCAAGGGACCATAGTTCAAAATTTCGCTGTGCTTTGCCGCTTGGGGAATGCGATCCGTCCGCCGCAACAGCGCCCGCACCCGCGCCAACATTTCCTCAATTTCAAAGGGCTTGGTGAGGTAATCATCCGCCCCCGCGTTAAACCCTTCCACCTTGTTTTGGGTTTGTCCCAACGCTGTCAACATCAGGATCGGAATATCCGCTGTTCGTTGATCTCGCCTCAGACGTTGGCAGATGGTGAACCCATCTACCTTGGGCAACATAATATCCAGCACAATCAGGTCCGGCAAAAGCTGTAGCGCCAAGGCCTGACCCTTAATCCCATCCGGAGTTTGGCTGACGTCATAGCCCGCCATTTCCAGATTGACCGCCACTAAATCGGCGATCGCTGGATCGTCGTCAATTACGAGAATACGGGGCATAACCGTCCAACTCCAATGCAGTTGCCATGAAAATTTGTAACAAATGGTCGCAACTCATTACAAGATGCTTTATCCAAATTATAATTCAGCGCCTTAACAATGCCTCAGTTGACTAAGTTCTCTGGGTGAAACTGTTATAGAGCTTAAGAAATAGAGAAACTGTGTGTTTTAAGGGCATTCACTGCAAGTTTTGTTACGAATTTGGACGATCCAAGCTTAAGAAAATCCACATATTTCACGGATAAGGATCGTTCTATTGGTTCTGGCTATTAGTCCCGTCAGGTTTCCTGTCGGGACGGGCAAGGCAAGCTGCCTGATGGGCTAGGGGGTTAGGGGGCTAAGCTGATCTGTCCCATGATGGCCCGCAGGCGATCGTAGTCGTCCTTGAGGAGAATGCTGAGATGGCGGCCGGCTTGGATGAGCCAGGGGCGATCGCCCCCCCGCAGTTGATAGATGTTACGTAGCACTGCGCCAATGAGGGCATCGTTGGGCAGCCCCGGGAATTGCAATAGGGTACGCAGAAAGTCGAATTGTTCCGTAAAGGCGATCGCCAGGTCTGGTTCACAGCCATAGACCCCCTGGTGCACCTGGGGCGGTCGCGCGGGGAGGTAGTGGTGGAATTGGCTGGGCGGCGGCGATTGTTGTAATGGGTCGGGGGTATAGCCGGCGATCGCGACCTCAAATTCCGTTTTGAGCATGGCGAAAATTTGGGGTTGTTGTTCCCGCAATTGCTCCATGGAGAGTCCCAACGCCGTTGCCCGATGGACCGAATCAATGGGGCTGGTGGCGGTGTGATAGACCACCCCGAGAATGCAGTGCCCTGACTCCTCATCCTGTGCGCGGACCCAACTGCCAAAGGCGGGCGCGGCCGGAAAATCCAACGTGTCGGGCATCAGACATTGGGCGACAAAATGGGTGGTCGCATTGGCAATGACTTCGCCGATATGGTTCGGGGCGCGATCGCCTTGGGCAAATTGAGGCAGGGGTAACCGCATGGGGATTGTAGATACTTATCCGCTACTTTTTGGGGCGACCAGCGGTAGCGTCGACGGCTTCAATTTCCGAGAGGCGGAAGGTGACCAGCTTGTCCCAGTTTCCCCCTTCAAACAGCACCGCCACTTTCCCATCTACAATCCGCTGCACCAGACCCTGATAGCCATAGTAGATATCCGAAGCATTGGTCACTCGAATCGCAGATCCAGGCAGGATAAACATAGTGAACTCCTTTGTCAGCTCCTCAACAGGTCACCTTTGGATCATATCGCTGTTCCGTAATTGCTGGGCCTGGGGGGCTGGAGACTGGGGGGCTGGAGACTGGGGGGCTGGGCGATCGCCCTCGCGACACCATCATAAAAACTCCCCTGATCGAAATGACCAAGGGAGCTAAAGCATCGGAGCTAATGGATCATCAGGGGCGAGAGAATGCGCCGCGTGACTTTAGGAAATTAACGGCGGGCCAACTTCTTCTTGGGCATCTTCCGCAGGCGGATGGACTCGGGGGTGACCTCCACCATTTCGTCAGAGCTGATATACTCCAACGCCCGCTCCAGGGTCATTTCCATGGGGGTTTGCAACTGCACCAATTCATCGCCGCTCGCTGCCCGGTGGTTGGTCAACTGCTTGGTCTTGCACAGGTTCAGCTCCAAATCCTGCGGGCGGTTGTTCTCGCCCACAATCATGCCCTTATACACCTTGGTGCCAGGGTCGATAAAGAACAGACCCCGATCTTCGGCATTCTTCAGGGCGTAGAAGGTGGCGGTCCCTTCCTCGAAGGAAATCAACACACCATTGCGACGGGTTTCCAGATCGCCGCACATCTTGCGGTATTCCCAGAAGCTGTGGTTCATAATGCCTTCCCCGCGGGTGAGACGCATAAACTCACCTCGGAAGCCGATCAATCCACGGGCAGGAATCAGGAATTCCAGGTTGGTGCGACCGTTCCCAGGGGATTCCATATTCTGCATTTCGGCGCGGCGCTGACCCAACCGCTCAATGCAACCACCGGCCGCCTCTTCGGGCACGTCCAACACCAGTTGCTCATAGGGCTCACAGGGCTGACCATTCACTTCCCGGAAGATTACCTGGGGCTGAGATACCTGGAACTCATAGCCTTCCCGGCGCATGGTCTCAATCAAAATACCCAGGTGCAATTCACCCCGACCCGAAACCGAAAAACGATCCGGAGAATCAGTGGGCTCGACCCGCAGGGCAACATTGGTCTCCAACTCCCGCATCAGGCGATCGCGCAACTGACGGGAGGTCACAAACTTGCCTTCACGACCAGCAAAAGGCGAATCATTAACGCAGAAAGTCATCTGTAGCGTAGGCTCGTCGACCTTAATCAACGGCAGCGCCTGGGGATCGTCGGGGCAAGTGATGGTCTCACCAATATTGGCATCAGCGAAACCGGCGACAGCAACAATCTGACCGGCGGCCGCTTCTTCAATCTCGATCCGCTGTAGACCCTCGAAGCCCAACAGCTTGGACACCTTGCCCTTTACGACCTTGCCATCTTCCTTGGTCAACGCCGCATTCTGACCGGCTTTGATCACACCGTTATGGACACGACCGATAACAATACGACCCAGATAATCGGAATAGTCTAAGGTGGTTACCTGCAACTGCAAAGGTTTTGCTGGATCACCAACCGGGGGCGGAACATGCTCCAGGATGGCCGTGAACAGGGGCTCCATCGTGTCGGACTCATCCTCCAGCTCTTTCTTGGCAAAGCCAGACAGACCGGAAGCAAACAAATAGGGGAAATCACACTGGTCGTCATCTGCGC
Source organism: uncultured bacterium (assembly GCA_964655355.1). Taxonomy (GTDB): domain Bacteria; phylum Cyanobacteriota; class Cyanobacteriia; order CACIAM-69d; family CACIAM-69d; genus CALGDE01. Next base: position 114,246 of record CAZZMD010000006.1, on the reverse strand, counting down.
CCAGTTCTACGAACAAATCGAACACCTTATCAACGGCGCTCATGGGCTCCACCCGGGGGCGGTCAATCTTGTTCACAACCACGATCGGCCGTAAACCCTTTTCCAAAGCCTTCTTTAGAACGAATCGGGTCTGGGGCATCGGACCTTCGTTGGCGTCCACAATCAAAACACAGCCATCGACCATGCCCAGAACGCGCTCCACCTCGCCCCCAAAGTCCGCGTGGCCAGGGGTATCGACGATGTTGATGAGGGTGTCCTTGTAGCGAACAGCGGTGTTCTTCGACAGAATCGTGATGCCGCGCTCCCGTTCCAGATCGTTGGAGTCCAACACACAGGTGGGGACAGCCTCCCCTTCTCGGAAAATGCCGGATTGCTCCAACAGGGCGTCGACCAGGGTGGTTTTCCCGTGGTCGACGTGGGCAATGATGGCAACGTTACGGATCGGGGCGCTCATAAGAAGGGCGACTCAGCAGTCTTGGTAAATATGGACAGGTCTAGGCGCTGGTCGGGCGCGATCGCCCGGTGAAGACTCAATAACTTTCAGCCAGGGATCTTGCGCACTCAGTAAAATCCCTAAATAGAATCTTGAATTGTAAGAAAGCGTAACAAATTTTGGCAGCATTTAGATAGATAGCAGTGATGGTTGAGTGCTGGCTCCCGGCTTGGAAAGCGTTAGGATCACAGTGCGCTAGGCTTTTGCAACCCCCGCCATGGTTTACACCACTGCCCGTCCTGCCACCCTTGATGAGTATCTCCAGCAGGAGGCGATCGCGACGACAAAACATGAATACCGCAACGGGAAAATTGTAGAGATGCCGGGAGGGACCGCCAACCATAGTTTGATTGCGCTGTATTTTGCGATTTATCTCAAACAGGCGTTATTGGCGGTGGATGTTTCGGGGATCAAGCTCTTCAATAGCGATATGCAGCTATGGCTGCCGGAGTCGGCTTGTTTTTTCTATCCCGATGGCATGGTGGTCAAGGGAGGACCGGTGTTTCGCGACGAAAAACAGACGGCGATTTTGAATCCTTGCCTAATTATTGAGGTTTTATCGGATAGCACTGCCGCCTACGACCGAGGCGAAAAGTTTCAGGAGTACGGCGCGATCGCCGAGTTTGAAGAATATTTATTGTTCGATCAAACCCAATATCGAGTAGAGCAGTTTTGTCGCCAGTCAAAAGACGAATGGATGTATCGGGCGATCGCTGGGAAAGATAGTGAAATCCAGTTGAGTAGCCTTGGGGTGTCTGTGGCGATCGCCGACATCTATGAAGATGTTGAGCTCAATGCCTAAGCCAGGCAATCAACAGATAGACAGTCCGGTCGTAAAGTCTATCCTTTTTGGGGTCTATAACTCAGAACTGGTGATGCGATATACATCCATTTCTGATCCTTGGAAAATGGTGACTCGTTCATATTTCATTCCCACCTTCTCAAGAACTCTTACAGAGGCTTGGTTACTGCGCTCAACGACTCCAAGAATGTATGGTAGATTGAGCGCCTCAAACCCATACTTGACGGTGGCGGATGCCGCTTCTGTTGCCAGCCCTTGACCCCAGTATTGCGAATCCAATCGGTATCCTAATTCCTTTTCATCTTTTCCATCAATTTTCTCCATAGCGATCCCACAATATCCAATTAACTGATTGCTGCCTCGGAGGCATACGGCCCATTTTCCAAAGCCAAATATTTGATAGGACTCGATAAACTTTTCGAGGCGTATCTGCGCTTCCTCAATGGAGCAAGGACCTGAGGATGAGAACTTCATAACCTGAGGGTTCACAAGAATCGAGCCTAGATACTCAAGATCCCCAGGTTTGAACTCTCGTAAAATTAGACGGTTGGTTTGTAACACCATATCCTCAGCGGTCTTATCGGCCCTGCGCAGCAACGGTCATCAGGCATTCTACGAATTACTCTGAATCACCTTACGATCCAAAACTAGGCCAGGGGTGACAAACGCAAATGTTTCAGGCGACGCGGCGGCGGTTGGCTTTGTGGTACGCGACGGTGACGGCGGTGTTGCTGTTGTTGGTGGCGGCGGGGTTTTATGGCTATGCCCGATCGACATTGATTGAGCGGGTGGATGACACCCTGAATCATGTGGTGGAGGTGGTGGTGCGATCGCTCTCCATTGATGGGGTTAACGGGGCCAATGGGGCTGTGGATAGCGTGGATTGGGAGGCGAGTTTTCGGCGGACGGCGCTGTTGGATGGGGATGATGTGTGGGATGGGGTGGAGGACGATCGCATTGATTTGGAATGGTTTGATCCCACGGGACAGTTACTGTGGACGTCCTTTGCCTATCCCATTCAGGTGCCCTTACACGTCAATCCCCGGGGGGAAACGGTGACCGCGCCCGCTCAGGCACGGCGATCGCCGGCGGAGATTGCGTCGGGGCTGGACCTGGGGGAAGGGGGGTTTACGTCGCCAATTGTGTTGCGGCAGGTGACGGAGCCGGTGCGGTTGCGGGGGCAGTTGTTGGGCTATTTACGGGTGAGTCATCCCTGGTTTGAGGTGGCCCAGCCGGTGCAGCAATTGTTCAAGGAATTGACCGTAGGGATGACGGTGATGGCGATCGCCGTGTGGGCGTTGGCGTGGTTTTTGTCTGGGTTGGCGATGGAGCCGGTGCGGGACTCCTATCAACAATTGCGGCAGTTTACGGCAGATGCCTCCCATGAGTTACGGAATCCGATCGCCACGATTCAAACCCAAGTGCAGGTGGCCTTGGCGGACTCGGAGCCGGTGATGGAGCGATCGCAGTTGGAGACAATGGAGCGATTGACCCGACGACTGGGGCGATTGGTGGAGGATTTATTATTTTTGGCGCGGCAGGATGGGGGGCGTGTGGAGGTACAGGGGGAGCTGGTGGAGTTGGATTTATTGGTGGCGGCGGTGATTGAGGAGCAGGAGGCGATCGCTGACCAAAAGGGGGTGCAGTTGGAGTTGGAAGTCATGGAGGGAGAGGAAGATAGCGCGGACGATTGGGTGAGCTATGGGGTGGAGGGCGATCGCGATCAGTTGGCGCGGCTGTTGACTAATTTGATTAGTAATGGGGTGCAGTACACGGAGCCGGGGGGACAGGTGACGGTACAGTTGCGGCGGATTTCAGAGCGGATATCAGATAATCCCAGCGTGGAAATTCAGGTGCGGGATACGGGGGTCGGGATCCCGGCGGCGGATCTTAGTAAATTATTCGACCGGTTTTATCGGGTGGATCCGGCCCGCAGTCGTCAGCGATTGATCCAGGAGCGGGGCATTGTGGGGGGCTCGGGATTGGGGTTGGCGATCGCCCAAACCATTACCGACAATCACCAGGGCACCATCGCGATCGCCAGCGAACTGAACCAGGGCACCACGGTGACGGTCACTTTGCCGTCGGCATTGGAGGCGAGCTAGACCGCTAACGGGGTGGACTGCTGGGTGGGGGATGGCGAATCGCTGACAGTGTTAACGAATGCCCCTAAAAATCACCAAAGATTGCGCGTGAAATCCCGTAAAAGTGCCTCAAACAATGCGGTCTACGACGATTCGCAAAGGCGGCTTAACCAAGGCTCATCCTAAAAAATCTCGGTGCTAGAGTCAGGGCTGACCCGTCTTGGGTAGCCCAAACTTGGTATTTTTCCATGGCTATTGATCGCGCCTGCGGCCTGTTGTTGCACCCCACTTCCCTGCCCAGTCCCTTTGGTATTGGGGATCTGGGACCGGAGGCCTATCGATTTGTAGATTGGATGGCGGCGGCGAAACAAAAGCTCTGGCAGATTTTGCCCCTGGGTCCGACGGGCTTTGCTAATTCCCCTTATCTTTGCTATTCGGCGATCGCGGGCAATCCGCTGTTGATCAGCCCCGAAGGATTGCGCGATCGCGGTTGGATTGAAAACCAGGACCTGGATGACTATCCCTATCTCCCTGGGGATCGGGTGAATTATGACCACATCATTGCCCTGAAATTCCCCCTCTTCAAAAAAGCCTTTGAAGTTTTCAAGGTTAATCCGGACCCCATCCTGAAACAGATGGCGGAGGAGATCAACGAGGCGGATGATGATGAACGGGAGGACGTGCAGCCGGAAGAATTGTTCGTTAAAGTGCCGACCAACTTAGAGCAGTTCGAAGCCTTTTGCGCGGAGAATACCGATTGGCTGGATGATTACGCGCTGTTTATGGCCCTGAAGGACCATAATCCCGACTGTGCTTGGAATGAATGGCCGGCGGGATTGGCGAAGCGGGAGGCAACGGCGATCGCCCAAGCGCAGTCAAAATATGCCGATGCGATCGCCTTCCATAAATTCCTGCAATTTGTGTTCTATGACCAGTGGGGATTGCTGAAGGCCTATGCCCACGAAAAAGGGGTCGAAATTTTTGGGGATATTCCCATTTATGTGGCCTTCGATAGCGCCGATGTGTGGTCGAACCCGGAGCTGTTTTGCTTGACCGAGGACACCCAGGAGCCTGCTCAAATGGCCGGGGTGCCGCCGGATTATTTCAGCGCAACGGGGCAGCTTTGGGGCAACCCGGTCTACGACTGGGAGGCCTTGGATAAAACCGGATATCAATGGTGGATCGATCGCATTCGTCACACCCTCACCCTGGTGGATTGGATGCGCATCGACCATTTCCGTGGGTTTGAGTCCTTTTGGGCGGTGCCCCATGGGGAAACCGTGGCCGTAAAAGGGGAGTGGTTACCCGGACCAGGGGTCGCACTGTTTGAAGCTGTTAACAGCGCCCTGGGACAATTGCCCATTATTGCCGAAGATCTTGGCGTCATTACGCCGGAAGTGGAAGCATTACGTGACAAATTTGACTTCCCAGGGATGAAGATCTTGCATTTTGCCTTCGATTCTGGACACGGAAACCCGTATTTGCCGCACAATTATAGTAATCCTAATTGCGTGGTCTATACGGGCACCCACGATAACAACACCACCGTGGGTTGGTTCTACGAGCGATCGCCAGAGGATCAGGGCAGAGTGCATCACTATCTCGGGTATGTCGGTTCAGCGGGGATCCAATGGGATCTGATTCGCCTGGCCTTCAGTTCAGTTGCGCGGTGGGCGATTGTGCCCCTGCAGGACTGCTTTGGGCTCGGTGCCGTTGATCGGATGAATACCCCCGGCTTAGCGGAAGGAAATTGGATGTGGCGCTGTCCTGAAGGAGCCTTGACCCCAGAATTGGGCGATCGCCTTCGGGACCTGGGACAAACCTACGGGCGATCGCCCTACGACTCCTATTAGGGATTTGACCCGTAGGGGGGTCTCGGTAAACTGCCCCATCTTTGCCACTTCCAGACGTGTTGGCCGATTGTCTGTGATCAGCAAACCTGGGTAGCAAAAAGTACCATGAGTCGCAAATTTGGAGAACGACGCTTGGATGGGGCGAAGGTCTTGCCGACGCATTTTTTGGACGAGTTTGAGACTCGAGATGCGAGCACTCGGCGATTTGTGCTGAATGCCTTGACCCTATTCGCCACCATCTCCCCCGAGCAGCAGCACCAGGCCCTCAACGATCTCATCCAGCGGGAAATTTCCATCCTGTCCGAGCGATCGCGCAAATTTCTGCACCGTCGCGTGAAAGATATCCTCAAACCCTTTCACATTGACAAGGAAATCAAAGATGCCGATGTGCGGGAGTACTACTACCGGTACTACATGCTCACCGGGATTATTCCTGAGCGCCCCACCCCGGATTACCTGAATATGCTGCTGACATTTATCGTCGGCGTCGAAATTATTCAGATGATCTTTCGTATGAGCTTTATGGAGCAACAGCGATTTTTTGAGCTGCAGGGGAAATATTCCACCCAGGCGATGCTGTTTTATCGCTATATCAAACCCACCCGCGCCAAGCTTGCCACCGAAAAACGCCTGAATCGCGACCCTGCTGGCAATCACTATTACCGTCGCCCGAAACTCTCCACCGCCGAAGCCCTCGATTTTATCTTCGAGATCTTTGACCTGGAAGCGATTACCTATATCGGTAATTTTTCAGAGAAATTGGCGTTCGAGTTTGACTATATCTATGCCAAACCCACGACGTCCTCGGTGATTTAGGGTCAGGCGCTGGCGGGGGCAGTGGCGGCAAGCAGGGGGAAGCCATGGAAAAGTTGCCAGGATTCCAGGTCAGATGGGACCATAGCGTACGTCCTTTTATTTTGGGGACTGGCCCCGCAACATCATGGTAGACACGGCAGATATGGCACCCGAAAGCACCGCCCCCGAAACCACCCCAGATGCTGCACCCGCGATGATGTCCCCGGAAGAGCAGTTTCAGGCGGGCTTACAGCGTTATCAGAACGGCGAGAACGCGGAAGATTTATTGCCCCTATTTAAGGAAGTGTGCGATCGCGCGCCCAAGAGTGCGGCGGCGTGGACCTGTATTTCTTGGCTATATCTCCTGACCGGCAAGAGTGGTTTAGCGCTTAAAGCGGCGAGGAAAGCCGTGAAACTCAATCCCCAAGATGCCCAATCCCGCGTCAACTTGGCGGCGGCGATGCTGGAAGAAATGCAAAAGGGGGTGCGGGATCATGTGGAAATGGCGGAGCAACTGATGATTGTGGATGAGGAAGCCCGTGCCGAAGTGAAGGAAAACCTCCAGGAAGGCTTAGGACGTCGCCCCGATTCCAAAGGACTGAAGCGGTTGCAAGCGTGGTTGTTTGAAAGCTAGTTCCTAGAATTTTTCCCGGCCAGCAATCTGGGTTAGCGCTTCAGCCAACGATCGCCCATCGACTCCTAAGGGCGATCGCTCCTGTGCGGCCAGAATGCCAGCTTCCGCATGCCACGCCGCCGCCATGGCCGCCCAATCTAACCAGTCGCCGCCCCAGGGAGTGTCGCCCCACTCGGCTGCTTGTGCGCCGGCCCAAAGTCCGCCCAATAATCCGGCTAGGATATCGCCGCTTCCTCCACGGGCGAGGGCAGGGGTGCTATGGGCGATCGCCTGACAATAGCCTTGGGGATTGGCCAAAACAGTGCGGGCTCCCTTGAGCAATATCAAGCTTTGCCAGTGGTTGGCCGCTTGTTGGGCGGCGCTGATGTGATCGCTTTTTAGGATGGCGGTGAGCTTGGGGCAAACCCGTCGAAATTCCCCGGCGTGGGGGGTCAGGATCGTCGGGGCGGCGCGATCAAGGGGGGCAGGCATCGTGGCGATCGCGGTGAGGGCGTCGGCGTCGAGGATTAGGGGGCTGCTGGTGTTGAGGAGGCGGGGCAGTATGGTTTTGGCGGTGGGGACGGTTAAGCCACAGCCGGCGGCGATCGCATCGTAGGGTTTGCCTTTGAGGGTGTTGATCAGGCTGGTGGGAAGTTGGGCGATCGCGCCATCGTCGGTTTCGGGGCAGGGGATGATTAGGGCTTCCGGTAGCTCGGCGGTGAGGATCGGTTTTAGGGGGTTGGGGACGGCGAGGGTGAGCATCCCTACGCCGCTGGCTCGGGCTCCCAATCCCGCCAATAATGCGGCACCGCTGTAGGTGCGGGAGCCGACGACCAACAGCAAATTGCCCTGGGTGTATTTATGGGCGAGGGGCGATCGCGGGGCGGGGGGGCACCAGCTTTGGGGCGTGATGCGTTTAAGGCGCTGCGGGGTCAGGATGGTGTGGATGTCGCTGAGGGGTAGGTCGAAGTCGATCAGGTGGGTCTGTCCCTGATGGGCGATCGCGGTGTCCTGGAGAAAACATCGTTTCCATAGCCCCAGGCAGAGGGTGCGATCGGCGCGGATGGCGGTTCCTAAAATTTGCCCCGTGTCGGTGTGGATGCCAGATGGAACATCAATGCTGATGATGGGGTGGCCACTCTCGTTAAGGTGGGCGATCGCCGTGGCCAGGTCGCCGGTGATGGGACGCTCTAGACCAAAGCCAAACAGTCCATCAATGATGATTAGGTTGGGGTTGGGGGGTGGATTGAACGCTGGAATTTCGGGCGTTTGGAGTAAGTCCTCGACCGATTGGGTGATGGGAATGCCGATGGTGCGGGCATAGTTCCAATGGTCTTGGGTGAGGGGTTTTCGCTTTTCGAAGGGATGGAAAATTTGCACCGAAAAGCCGCGGAACCATAGCTCCCGCGCCACTACTAAGGCATCGCCACCGTTATGGCCGGGTCCCGCCAGGATGGCAATTTTGATGGGCTGCTGCGGGTCGGTATCGGCGGGCAGAAGGGCTAAAATCTGCTCCACAATCAACAGCCCCACCTTTTCCATCAGCGCCGCCACGGGCATCCCCGCCGCAAAAACACGCTCCTCGATCGCGCGCATTTCTGCCGCCGTCACGGCAAAGGGGGCGATCGCTGGCCGAGGGGGGCGAGATTTGGAAAAACTCATGGAAAGGGTTTTTAGGGCAGGGTTTTAGAAAAAAGATTTGGATCTTGGGCGATCGCCGCTTCCCGTTTGGTTTCGATAGCGGTCACATAATCGGGGCAATCCACCTGGGCGGCGTCACAGATGGCCCGGTCAACGGCGAGTAAATCAGTGCCATAGGCGGACCAACCGCAGGGGATCGCTGCATTTTTGCGATTCGGCTTGAGATCGGGACTGAGATAGGCGATCGCCCCATCCACAACCCCTCCATCAAATAAATAACCGATGCAGCCGTAGACATCTTGCAAAATTTGCGGCACAGATGGGCGATGGAGCTGCCCCCGGGAGTGGGCGCTGCGAGCTTTGTAGTGCGATCGCGGAAATAGCCCGTATAAATTTTTCAATGATGCCGACACCAACGTTCGCCCCTTAAGCTGGGTTCGCTTGAAGGCACTGACGGAAATGCGACAATCCACCTCCCGTAGGAGCGCCGGCGCAGTCATGGCTTCAAATCGCACCGGATCGGGAAAGCGATTTTCATATTTTGCAAGGGGCACCGTATCCGCATCCACCAGCGCCATCCCGTCGTCTAAGACGCTGGCAATGCTGTGAATTTCCGCAATTTCCGCTAGGGAAACCTTGGAGCAAACCCCCTCTAACACCGTAATTTGAGCCCCTGGACTGGCGGCGCGGACAGCCTGCAATACCGTCGCCAACATCCCTACGCTGACGGTCACCGGTGCCGGTTCGGGATAGCCAAGATTAGGCTTGATCAAAATATGGTTGGCGTTGCGGGCAGCGGCGGGAGGCGTGTACTCAGCGGCGAAGCCGTTACTTTTTAAGGCGATCGCGGTGGGCGTTGCAACAGCAGGGGTAGCCATGGGCAAAAAGATAGGTAGAGAGCGCAGCCAAGATAGGGATCGGGAACTTGCGGGGACTTTTGCTTATCATGACAGTGGAGGCATGCGCATGGGGAGGAGCATAAACATGGCAAATTACGTGGCTGATTTTGCAAGGATTTTGAAGCGGGGCGGGCAAGCGATCGCCCTAGGCAGTTTGGCATTGGCGATGGGCGTTGGGGATGCGATCGCCCAAGAAAGCCAGGAAATGCGCCGCCCCCGCCCGGCATTTTTTGAAGAATCCCGCCGGGATAGCCGTGCTGGCTTTAGCGATACGTTTCTGGGAGACGCCTTGAATGGTCGGGCAGATCCCTTGGGGGGCAGCGGCGCAGTCGGCACCGGCAGCGATACCACCGCCGTGACCAATGCTGTCAGTCAACCCCGCGGCCGCTCAGCAGCCCCCACCGTAAGTGTTGACCGTACTCGCGTAATTATTCCCAATGCCGATGGGGTGCGATCGCAGGGCACTCGCTAAACCATCCTCAATCCCTTAAGGCGGCGGGTCGGCTGCATCGTCTATCTGATCATCCATGCTTTGGAACCACTGGTCTAACTCCTGGGCGATCGCCTCCAGAGCCTTATCCCCTGGTGCCGCCTCGTCGTTGTCCTCCTCATCTTCATCAAGATCGTCATCAATGCGATAGGTGGATGATCCCTTAGAGGAATCCCGTACTCGCCCTAACGCCGGAGACTGCTCACGGTTGCTCTCTCTGTCCTCTCCCTCAAGGGAGTCATAATCGCCCCCATCCTCTTCCTCGCCCTGCAACCCTTCCAAAGGCACCCGAAATGAATCGGCCTCCAGCGCTTCGGGATCTTCGTAGGTTTGTTGATATTGCCCCAATAAATTAGCCCCCGTCCCATCGCCGCGCCAGCGGGCCACCAACGACACTAGCGGCACCGGACCCACCAACGCACTCAGGCGATCGCACAAATCCGTCTGGGCAGCCAATGCCTGGGATAGCCCTCGCCACTGCTCCAAATCCGCCGCCAACGCCTCCAGCGATCGCCAGGGCACCCCATCAAAGCGAAATGCCCGTGCCCCACGCACCCCCACTTCAAACGCCGCCACCGGCACATACCCCCAAATCCACACCTGTTTCAGGGACTCATCCACCCCGACCGGCACACAGGCCACCGTCTCCTCCGGCAGATCCAGCGGTAGCTCACACACCAAGGCTCCGTCATCGTCCCCGCCATTCGCCGTTGTCGGCAACACCACCGGACGACATAGGATCTTCCCTGCTGTCATCCCATCCCGATCGCCGTCCTGATTGCCATCCCCATCCACCACATCCAGCGCCGCAAAATCCAGCACGCCCCATAAACTCATCGGCGGGCGATCGCCACACTCATCGCAGGGAATCTCTAGCCACTGCAACAAACGCCCCGCCGCCGCCATGGCCACATGATTGAACAGCGCCACCTTGCCCAAGCGCACATCCGACTGTTCCGCCGCGATCGCCAGCCCTTCCTGCAACCAGCGGGGCTCCACGGTAACCGGTACCGGAATAGGACAATTGGCCATGATCAAGACGAGGACTCAGAAGCAGGGGGCATCGACAAATCTGGGGCATTCCCATCGGCATCCGCCGACAAACCCAATAATTTTTGGGCATACAGATCCGACTGTGCCTCGATGGTGCGGGCAATTTTTTGCAGCAGTGGTAAACACTTGCGCTTCCAATGACTATGCACCGTTTGCTCCTTCACCGCCAACTGTTCCGCCAACATCCGCCAGGATAATCGCTTCTCCGGAGCCAGCTTCCCCACTTTTCCCCCCTGCAACCGCAGCAGCATTTTCTGGGCTACGGATTGGCAGTTGAGCTGGGCCGCTTTGCGGGCTTGGCAACCCTGTAAGGTGCAATCGGGATCCTGTTCAATGTATAGCTCCACCAGCAGCCCCTGCCGCTGGGTTTTCTGACGTTGCTGGGCTTCAATCAAGGCGTCTAAACCTGACATCGCCACCCCCTCCACCAGCTCCGCCGCCACCGTATCCCCCAAGGTTGTGGCGGAGGAGTCCGCGATCGCACAATCGAGGCTGAGGGGCGCTTTGCCCCGTTGCTGCCACGCCTGCCGGTATAGATCCTTGATGCGATAGCGCAGGGGGGTATTGAACCACCGCATAAACCGCCATCGAATTTGCGTATCGGTATCCCCCTCCCAATTGCACTGGAATTGGGTGAGGCGTTTGTCGGTGGTTTGCAGGGCTTCGTTAAGGGCTTCGGTGTACTGGGGATGGGAATGGCGATAGAGATCGGGCATTTGGGGAATGAGCCGAAAGAATCGGTTCAGGGCAGAAATCTCCCCTGGTTTAGCTAACTCACTTGCCAGCTCCGGAAAAAATTGCTTGGGATTCCGTTCATGGAGTGCGGCTTTTAGGCAGCGTACAAAGGAGGTATCTAAGGGATAGGGGATGAGGGACTTGGGGAGCGGCGATCGCGAATTGAATGCCATCAACGAAAATTTTGAATCTGCGCTCCTGAATTATAAGAGGTCTGACTTGCAAGGGAGTTTATTCTAGGACTCACTTTTGCTCTGAAGGTGCGGGAAATGGTCCAATCGCTACATCATGACCTGCACCGTGCCTTAGCTAGGGGGCGATCGCAATTCAGCCGCCATCTCAATCGCGTCAAAAATCAAAATAAATAAAGGGGACACCATCGGGTGCAAAGACCCAGACTGCCAATAGACAGGTGGGCGTCAGGGCAAGTTTGATGGGCCAATTGAGCTTGAGTTTCAGCCCCTTCTCAAAGCCATAGTTCACGATCATGACCGCGACGATCGCCAATAGCACCAGCACCACCTGCGATCGATCGAGCCCCAAACTTTCCTGATATACCAGGGTGACAAACTGGGGATCGGCGGGAAAGTTGAAAAAGTGCGCGATCGCTCGGCCGGACTGGTTTAAATCTGGCAACCGGAAGAAAATCCAGCTAAAAAATACGGTGGCTTGGGTGAGCGTCCAGCCCAAAAGCCATCCCGGGGTCGATTTCCAGAAGGTTTTCAATTGGGGCGATCGCTGGCTCAAATCTTCCATACAGCGATGGCACGCCAGCCCCAGTCCATGGATACCGCCCCACACAATAAATCCCCACGCTGCCCCATGCCAGAGCCCCCCCAATAGCATCACGATACAGAGATTAAGACAGGTGCGCCCCAACCCCAGCCGCGATCCCCCCAAGGGAAAATATAAATAATTCCGCAGCCATGCCCCCAGGGTCATATGCCACCGTCGCCAAAAATCGGCGAGGCTGTTGGCCAAGTAAGGAAAATCAAAATTAATCGGCAGCTCAAACCCCAATAGCAACGCACTGCCCCGGGCAATATCCACGTAGCCACTGAAATCAAGATAGAGCTGTAACCCATAGGCCAGGGTCGCCAGCCAAATATCCCCACTGCCCGCCCGCTCCAAATTATTGAACGCCAAATTCACCCCGATCGCCAAGGTGTCCGCCACAATCCCTTTCTTGATGGCTCCACAGGCAATCAGCCATAGCCCCTCACTCAATTGGGCTGAATTGAGACAGCGCTGCTGGGCAATATTTTTCAACTTGCTGGCCAGGCTCTGGTAGCGAACGATGGGGCCAGACATCAGCTTTGGGAAAAGCAGCTTATAGCTAGAAAACTCAAAAAAATCTTCCGCTGGCGGAGCGCCTCGAAAGACATCCACCAAATAGGCAATGCACTCGAAACAAAAAAAGCTCAGCCCCAGGGGGGCAACGACATAGCGCGTCACCCAGCCCGCCATATCAAATAGCGCCGGCTCCTGAAATCCCCACCCTAAGGTGTTGAGAATGAAAGGAATATATTTGAACCCAAAGAGCAGCAGGACGTTAAACGCGACGCCGATGGTTAATAGCTTTTTGCGTTTTTGCTGCTTCCGTCCATCGCGCTTGGGGTGAAGGATATCCTTAACCTGCAACCGAGGCGCTTCCCCGATCGCCAAACCCAACCAAAAATTGATTAAGACCCCTGCCAGCAACAGGGGCACATCAGTGGGCTCATGGAGTCCGTAGAAAATTAGGCTAGCGACCAGCAGCACCATCAGTCGCCCAACTCGGTTCGGGAAACCCCAGAAGGCAAGCACTACCAACGGCAGAAAGAGGGTATAAGACAGGGACAGAAATGTCATGGGATGTCTGACGATCCGCGGCTGATCGGTCGCATCAGCTCGATAAAGTGGCTTAAGCCTACCCCATTGAACTTCATGGTTTCAATACGGTTTCAAGGCATCAGGAGACCGCACGGATTGTGAATCGCCCAGGCTTAAAACGCTGTTAAGGACCGCCATGCTTTGCACGACGGCCCTCAATCTTCCCAATGCACAATTTGCCATTCGGCTAGAAGGCAGCGACGCGGGGAGAAGAACGCCTACTGCAACGCTGCCATCCCCTCGCCACTGCTGTCGGGCGAAACTTAAGCGACGGTCCGCTTACGGCGAGCCTTAGCTGCACCGAAGGCCCCCACCAGACCCACCGCCAGCATGGCCGAAGGCTCGGGGACATCAGCAGCCTCATTCACCGCCACAACCTTAACGTTGTCAATGTTCGCGCCATAGGTGTCGCGATCGCCCAACATGATGAACTTCAGACGGGTCAGGGTTTCAGTGGCGGTGATGGTGGTGGTCACAGACTGCCAGCCATCCTGGGAATTGCCAGCGTCATACTCTGAGTAGAAATCGCCAAAGGACGCAGCCAGCAGATTGTCGCCATCCACGCGGCTTTGCTCCCGGGGACCGTAATCGAAGGACAAGGTGTAAGCCTGGCCGATTTCCGTCACGATGTCTTGGAAGATGCCGATTTCTTCCGCCTCTTTGTCGTAGTGGTGGTTATCTAGCTCGGCGAAATGGGTGCCGTGCGAGGCAGTACCGACGAAATTGCTGCGAATTTCGATGTTGCTGCCTTTCGTGGGGGACCATCCAAATTGTTCCTGACTGCCATCGCGGAATAGCTTCCACTTGCCGACTTCTACGTTGTAATCCTCGAAGCTACCGTTGGCGACGAGGTTCATCGCTGATGCGGCGGTGGGCATGGCGCAAACTATCGCGGTTGCGCAAAGCAGAGTTGAGCCGATTGCTGCAAATTTCATGGGACCTTTCTGGTTGAAGTGAGTGTAGTGGGGAGATGCTCGCGGTGCGGAATAATCTCCTTACATTCACAAACTACCGAAGCTCCATCGCTGGGCAAAGACCGATTTGGCAATCTTTAATCGCCCTTCATTTTCAAAGGGAGCTTCATTGAAAGTTTGCAGGGATAAAGATTGAATGAAGCTGGGCTAGAGGGACCTTCAGCAGAGACTTTAAAGCACGAAGAGACCCAGCCCGATCGCCGCGATCGCCCCAATCAGAGTATTGATGGCATTCACCACTTCATTGGTCATCCAGTTGAATTTGTCCTGAAGGGTTGCCCCAATAAAACTTTCGGCGGTGGTGCCAATAAAGGCGGCAATGACACATAGAACTAGCCCCAGCCAAGAAACTAAGCCGACGCCCCACCCGGCGATCGCAATCAATAGGGAACCGATAACGCCGGCGATCGTGCCCTCCAGGCTTACTGCCCCTTCCGTCCCCGCTGCTACCGGTTGCAGGGTAATCATGGAAAAGGTGCGTTTGCCATAGGCTTTACCAATTTCGCTGGCAAAGGTGTCCGACAATTTGGTGCTGAAGCTGGCCACATAACCGAGCCAGAGCCAGGGGATAAATTCCGGTGAATTGGTGGCGATCGCCCCGATAACTCCGATGGCGCATAGGGCCGCCGTCGCCGCTGAGCCCCATACATTTTCCGGACCCCGCGCCCCGGATCGCTTTTCTGCAATGCCCGCCGCTTCCTTTTCCGCCAAGCCCACCCGCGTTACTGCCGAGCCCGTTACAAAATATATCGCCACCACGGCATAGCCCGCCCAGCCCAAACTACCCCAGACAATCACCCCCAAAATCCAGGCGTGAAGAATGCCCGCGGGGGTGAGCAATGCTTTAGGCAGTCGCCAAACCCCCACCAGTAAAACGGCGTTTAAGACGGCACCGAATACCCAAGGCTGCCATTGCAATGAATTTCCCACGGTGATCCAATCGGCGATCGCCCCCATTTGTCCCCCTCGCACTGCAATCGAGCGTTGTCCTGTCTATCCTAAATTGAGATCGATTGGGATCTGATGAGATCCTAAATTGAAATATTCCGAGGGACGAGGAGAGCAGGATGGGGCAAGACTTATCGGGATCAGCGGTGTTTCATTTGGCGTTTCCGGTGTTGGATATTGCCGAGGCGAAACAGTTTTATGGGGAAAAGTTGGGCTGTGATGTGGGTCGAGAATCTAAGTCGGCGCTGATTCTAAATTTGTATGGCAATCAATTGGTCGCCCATCTCGCGAAAGATATCGCGCCCCAAAAAGGGATTTATCCCCGCCATTTTGGATTAGTGTTTGAGACCCTTGGGGATTGGAAAGCACTAATGGCTCGGATCGAGGCGCAAGATATTCCTTTTCGAGACAAACCTCGCCGCCGATTCCCCGACGAGTGGCTAGAGCATTACACCGCCTTTATTGCCGACCCCTTCGAGAATTTGATGGAGTTCAAGTTTTACTGCAATGCTGAGGCGGTTTTTGGGTCCCGGGGCGATGCGCGCATTGGCGATCGCCCCACCGAGCCATGACGATGCGAACTATTCGCCAGTGATGGACAACCCATCCACCCACACCCGAGGACTGACACCGCTGGGCATAACCTCGGTTTCTTCCTCCACATAAATAATCGACTTCAGCAACTCCCGAAAATCACCAGCGACGGTAGCGGAGTCGATGCTGATGCGATCGCCTTTATTCACTAACCACCCATCAAAGGGAAGCGAAAAAGAACCTTCCAAGGCTTTAACGCCGGCATGGAGGGCCTGCACTTCGTCGATAAAGACCACATTTTCCGCATCGTCCAGGCTATAGGTCTGCTCTGCCTTTTCCCCTTGGGTGACGTGATAGAACTCAGGCCCCACGCTGACTTTGGCACCGATGCCGGCGTGGCCGGTGGGTTTGGCACCCATCCGCTTGGCGGTGCCGGCGCTATGGAGGAAGTTTGATAGCACACCCTTTTCAATCAGGGCGACCCGCTGGGTGGGAGTCCCTTCGCCATCGAAATAGCTGACCCCCACATTGTCGGGATGGTGGGCATCGTCATACACCGACAGCAACGGCGACGCGATCGCCTCCCCCAAGGACTCAGCGGTGGATAGGCTGCGATTATCCAAAATGCTCTGGGCGTTATACAGATTCGAGAACGCCCCCAGCAAGCTCAAAAAAGCCTCGGCGGAAAACACCACGCGATATTGCCCCGACGGCACGGTGTTGTAATCCAAATGGCTGAGGGTTTTCTCGATCGCCTCCCCGACACAGCCATCCACATCCAAACTCTCCAATCCCCGCGCTACCCGATAGGCACCAGCACTGCGGGGCTTCTTGCCCTCCTGCTCCGTCTTGCTCACCAGATAGGTCGACGCAAAGGATTGAGCTTCATGGCGCATCGCCCCTTCGCTATTGAGATAAAACCGTTCCGTATCGCTCTGGGAGAGATTGTTATAGGGCACCGAGGCGATCGCCGGGTGAGCATCCAAAAATTCCTTCTCCGCCTTGACCAGGGTATCCAGCAGATCAGGGATCGGAGCCGGTTCCACCAACTCATTTTTTAGATCGGGGATCGGCTCCGTCGCCGCAGGGCTGAAATCGGGGGCATGTTCCGTCACCCCAAACTCGCTGGCTTCCTTCGCCGTGGCCAACGCCGCCTTTAAACCGGTCTCATCAAAATCCGTCGTGGACGTGATCCCCACCTGACCTTTCTCATTCCAGACCCGCACGGTCACCCCAGACCGCTGGGACGCCTTCACCTTTTCCGGCTCCCCCTTATCCACCTTCACGCTCGTGGAATCCGTCGCTGACCCATAAATATCAAACTTGGCGATCGCCAATTCCTCCGCCAGGGTTTTCGCTTGGGATGCAAGGGTTTGAATATCGATCATGGTTTATCGGGGACCCGGTTGGGAACAACGCTCGGATACAAATCTCAACAATCTTAAATATAGCGCCTCTGCCCACGTTAAGCGTGCGACGCTGATCACCCGGACATTAGTCAAAGTTAAACAGTTCTCGGTAGTGGTTTTCGTCCAAGCGATCGTATATTTCTGATTTCGCCTTCCCAATTCGATACCCCTGAACAAAGGTTATATTCATCTCCTGAATATCCTTGAGGCTCAGAGAGCATTCTTCGTCGACACCTTCCAAAACAATTGCGCTGGGCATTGTCATTGCAAAATTTGAAACTATGTCCTTCAGAAAATTAACAACTAGCTTTGATGATTTGTGAAGAACAATCTCCCTGTCGAGCTTAATGTACGGAGTTTGGATAGCGTTCAATCTTTCAATGGAAGCATGACCCACGCCAAAATCATCGATACAGCACCTGATTTTTAGTTCACTAGATAACTTCCTCAGTCTTTCTCGGAACTTTTCAACAGGCTTCCGGATGGGGATACCCTTGTCAAAAGTGGGTAAGTCGGCCTTTTCAGACAACTCCAAGACGAGTTTGCGGGGCGGGAGAAGGCGCGTTTGACGGCTCGTTCCGGTAAATTTGCGCAGCGCCTCAAAGTAAACACTCCTCAACAGCGTCTGTGGATAGACATTGATAGACAATTCAGCAATCTCTGAACTTCGTTTGATCTTGTTCTTGATTCGAGATTCTGTATATCGAGTTAGAGCCGTTTCTAGGAAATGCAAGTCTAACTCTGTCGTAAACTCGCTCCCCCAAAGCTCTGCTGCCCGGAAAAGGTCGACGGGAGTTTTCTCGGTCTGAATATCCCTTGCCAAGGCCTCCCACCCTGAAATATACCTCTCGTCAATGTTGAGAATAGGCTCAAAATACGTTGTTGTCTCAGCTAGTCTTCGCTTGAAAGTTCCAAACCTCTTTTCATAAAGCCCGAATGGAAGATAGCCATAGTCAACCTTCATTTGGTCTATGATAGATGCCTCAGCATCCCTGGGCTTCTCTTTGTCCACAACGGTCGCTTTATAGAAGCTGTTAAGAATTTGAGTGAAGACATCACCTTTCAATTCTTGTCTATCTGGTAGGCCGCAGACGCAAAGTAGCCCTGGCTCACCGTAGAAGTACTCGGGGACGATGACAATTCGAGTTGGACTCTGTTTAAAATTCTCTTTTTTCTCTAAACCACGATAGCCCGATTGAAAAACTTTCTCTAGGGAAAAACCATCGAAAACTTTTCTGCGGATAAACTCGAAATATTCCTCCTCTGAAATTCCATCTGACAAATAACTAGACTGATGAATATTCCATTTTTCTCCCGAATCCTGTTTGACGTAGAAAACGATATGAGCTTCCAGAGCTTCCCTGATAACATCAAGTGAAATCTTCACCAACTCAGCTGGCTTTTCTAGGGAAATTGCTCTTTCAGTTAACTCGACTTTGCTCTCGAATGTATTAATTAACTTCTCGATTAAGTCGACGTACATTCGCAGAGAGCTGGTGACAGGTAAGAACAAAGTTTCCTTACCATGCGGCAGGCTTTGCTGCAGTGAAAGTGGAGTGTTGATAATTCCCTGATCAGGAACAGCTTTCTTGCGTGTCAATCCAGATTTGGAGATGGAGATATCGAATCCCTCATCTTCAGAAAATATCTTAGGATATAGAGGATGTTTGGGATGGTTTTTCAAATCCTCAGCAATATACTGGTTAAGTTCACGTGCCTTGATGTAGCCATCCTTATCTAGATCTGCTTTCCCTGACTCAATTCCTTGGACAAGACTGTTAGTGTAAAGAGATAGGGAGGAGGGATCCTCTGAGGAGTATGAGTATGTGGAGGAAGCGGCGAGAATAACGCAACCCTTACCCCCTAATTGATGCTCTAGTGCTGGTTTGAGAGCTGAAGTTACGGTTCTACCACTGCCCTTACGGGTAAACTTTGAGGCGAAGCAACAATCTAAGATGATTGCTTTTTGACTGGCGCGGCAGTCATTCATCAGATCGTGGATAAACTGTGCAGATGTTGTTGTTTCCTTGTACGGTTCTTCCTTTTCATTGACTTGGGTTTCCGGAAGTCCAAAATAAAGTTTACTGGCTGCATCAATAACTCCATGACCCGAGAAAAATAGTAAAACTAGATCGTCTTTTTGTCTGTCCCGAAAAAGCTCTGCAACTTTCCTCTCAAAGTCGATTCGTGATGGATTGGGGAGGGAGATGACTGAGTCGAAATGACCTCGATCTGCCTTCTCAAGCAATGTTTGAAGCTTCTCTACATCAGCTGCAGCTGAAGGAATATTGTTTAGGAGCTTAGACTCATACTCACTGACACCAACTAATAATGCATATCTGCCCATGACTCGCTCCTCGTCGTAAGATGCCCCTTGAACTACTCTCCAGCGGTTTCACTCGCTTCCCCCATATCTCCAGCGGTTTCACTCGCTTCCTCCTCCCCCATATGATCGAAAAGCGCCTTGGCCTTCTCGAATGACTCGTCTAAATCCTCGTCATTGGTTTTGATGATTATGGTTTTGTCACCACGGGTGACAGTGATTTCTAGCATATTTCCCTTCATTTTCCTTCGCATGAAGTCTAAGGCGAGTTTGAAGCCGAGCTTGGCGCTCTTGCCCGAGATTGGGGTCAGCAAAATCTCAGGGAGCAATCCACTGATGGCTTTAGCATTGGACGCTATTCCCTTGTCTTTAGGTTGCTCAACCTGGATGTCAGGGATGTCAGATAATTGATGAAGATACTGCTCTATTATTTGGTGCTGCTCTTCCGCTGACAGTTCGTTATCCTTAAGCTCAATCTGAATTTCGGCGTGGGAAGTGTTGCACATGATGGCGTGTCTGTAGGCTTGATGTTCGTCCCTAACGCGTGCAGCTGGGTTCTGTGGAATATACAGATTCTAGCGACTTTGCATGCAAGTAATTTAGCTTAGGCGATCGCGAATAAACTGCCCGAGCTGAAAAATTTCATCGGGGCAAATGCTGTGGTCCATAGGGAAGTCGTGATAGGTCACTGTCGCGCCCCGCTTGGTGAGGTTATCCCGGGCAATTCGGGCGCGATCGATGGGAACGATGGGATCGCGGGTGCCGTGCATGAGCAGGATGGGGGGGGCGCTGGCGAGATCCTGGGGCGGGTTGTGATGGAGATAGCCACTGAGGGCAACCAGTCCGGCGAGGGGAAGATCTAAGCCCACATCCAAGGTCATCGCACCCCCCTGGGAGAAGCCGGCCAGGATGGTTTTTTTTAGGGGAATTTCCAGTTCGGTGGTGATTTCGGTAATCCAGGTTTTCAGGCGATCGCGACTGTCATCCAATCCGGCATAATCCTCACTTTCCAGGTCGTACCACATCAATCCCTGGGGGGCGTGGGGGTGGGGGATCGGTGCATCGGGGAACGCGAAATAGCAATTGCCGAAGTCCAGCAAGGGCGACAGGGACACTAAATCGGCACTGTTGGCCCCCCAACCGTGGAGGATAATCACCAAGCCATCGGGATTGTCGGTATCCTCTGGGGGAATCGTGGTGGCGGTTAGGGACACGGGCGGCGCACCTCCGGGAAATGCTCTTGTAGAATGCATTCGTACTGGATCCAGGGTACGCTGAATCCCCTTGGTTGGTTTTTGAAGAGCCCCGTCCAGACAGCACTGAGTTATTTCGCAGAATCCGAGAGTTGAACGTCAATATGGCACCGTTAGCACTGCTGAGCGTTTCCGATAAGACCGGCGTGGTGGAGTTTGCCCGCCAACTGGTCGATCGCCACAAGTTTGAGATTGTCAGCAGTGGCGGCACGGCCAAGGCGCTCCAAGACGCCGGGATTCCGGTGACCAAGGTGTCTGACTATACGGGCTCACCGGAAATTCTGGGGGGGCGGGTCAAAACCCTACACCCGAAAATCCATGGCGGCATCCTCGCCCGTCGCGACTTGGATAGCGATACCCAAGACCTAGAAGCCAACGGGATGCGCCCCATTGATTTGGTGGTGGTGAATCTTTATCCCTTTGAAGCGACGATCGCCCAGCCCGATGTCACCCGTCCCCAGGCGATCGAAAAGATTGATATTGGCGGCCCCACGATGGTGCGGGCGGCGGCGAAAAACCATGCCCATGTCACCATCCTGTGTCAGCCGGATCAATATGAGGGTTATCTCGCCGAATTGGACGCCAATGGTGAAGCGTCCCTGGCATTCCGCCAAGCCTGTGCCCGCCAAGCCTTCTGGCATACCGCCAACTATGACTGTGCGATCGCTAACTACCTCACGGACAACGACGCCACGGACGAAACGGCAGAAACGACCGACCTCCCCGGTTCCTATGCCACCGCGGGTAATTTATTCCAAAGCCTGCGCTACGGCGAAAATCCCCACCAAACCGCCGCTTGGTATGCCTCCGGCGCGGCTGACGGCTGGGCCGCCGCCGAACAACTCCAAGGCAAAGCCCTGAGCTATAACAACCTGGTGGATCTGGAAGCGGCGCGGCAAATTATCTCCGATTTCGCCGATCCCAAAAATCCGCCCGCCGTCGCCATCCTCAAACACACCAATCCCTGTGGTGTCGCCGTCGGGGCAGATGTGGATTCCCCGCTGGAAGATACCTATCGCAAAGCCCTCGCCGCCGATTCCGTTTCTGCGTTTGGCGGCATTGTTGCCGTCAACCGTCCCATTGATGCTGCCACCGCCGAAGCGTTCACGGAAACGTTCTTGGAATGTGTGGTCGCTCCCGGCTGTGATGACGACGCGAAAGCGGTGCTCACCAAGAAGAAAAATTTGCGTATCCTCGTGCTGCCGGACTTAACCGCCGGCCCCTCCCGCACCATCAAGGCGATCGCCGGGGGATTCTTGGTGCAAGACGCCGACAGCCAACCGATCAATCCCGACGATTGGAAAGTGGTCACTGATCGCGAACCCACCGCCGATGAATTGACCGAGTTGGCCTTTGCTTGGCGGGTGGTGAAAAATGTGAAATCCAATGCGATCGTGGTGACGGGCGATCGCGCCACCTTGGGCATCGGTGCCGGTCAAATGAATCGGGTGGGCTCCGTCAAAATTGCCCTCGAGCAAGCGGGGGATCAATCCCACGGTGCTGTCCTGGCCAGCGACGGCTTCTTCCCCTTCGATGATTCTGTTCGTACTGCGGCGGCCGCTGGGATCACGGCCATTATTCAGCCCGGCGGTAGTATGCGGGATAACGAATCAATCAAGGCGGCGAATGACTTGGGCATCGCCATGGTCTTCACCGGGATGCGCCATTTCTTGCACTAAATCTTGTAGTGCCCAAGATGGAGTGGCGCATAAGAAAACTGACTAGGTGGGGAAACCGGTGGCGATCGCCCCGGACGCCCCTACCTGGCTATCAATTGGGTTTGATACAGTCGATTGATACAATACGGTCCATGATCATCAGCTGTGTGCTGACGACCTACCCGTTTTTTCCTAACAGAGCCCCATACGCTCTACGTCATCATGATTCAAGCCGCCCCACGCCCCTCTGCCGAGCTGGACATTGCTGCCCTCGATCAAGAGTTGGTTGACCAGCATCCCAAGAAGATTTTGGAGCGTGCGTTGTCATTGTTCGACAACATCGCCATTTCCTTCAGCGGTGCCGAGGATGTGGTGCTGATTGATATGGCCCACCGCTTGGGCGTGCCGTTCAAGGTTTTTAGCTTGGATACCGGTCGTCTGCACGGCGAGACTTATCGTTTTATCGAGCAAGTCCGCAAGCATTACGATATCCCGATTGAAATCATGGCCCCCGATGCGGCGGAGCTGGAAGCCTTTGTGAAAGAAAAGGGTCTGTTTAGCTTCTACGAAGATGGGCATAAGGAATGCTGCGGCATCCGCAAAGTGAAGCCCCTGCGTCGGAAGTTGGGCACTGTGGATGCCTGGATCACCGGTCAGCGGAAGGACCAAAGTCCGACCCGATCTGAGGTGCCGGTGGCGCAAAATGACGGCTTCTTCGGCAGTCCCGACCACCCGCTCGTGAAATTTAATCCCCTGGCGAACTGGTCGTCTGAGGATGTGTGGCTGTATATCCGCTCCTACGAAGTGCCCTACAACCCCCTCCATGAGCGCGGCTTTATTAGTATTGGCTGCGAACCCTGCACCCGCCCCGTGTTGCCGAACCAGCACGAGCGCGAAGGCCGTTGGTGGTGGGAAAACGCTGACAAGAAAGAGTGTGGTCTCCACGCCAGCAATCTCGAACAGAAATAGGAATTCATCAGCCGTGTTCTAACCGACTGCTGTTCTTTCCCCTCGCCCGTATTGGGTGAGGGTATTTTTTATGGTTGTTGCGATGGGTATTGCGTTTGTAGGGCTTGGTGGATGTCTTGAAACGTACTACTCCAGTCGCCGGCGGTGGGTTGGCGGAATAGGCGGGCGGTGGGATACCAAGGGCTATCGGTGCGATCGCGGAACCATCGCCAGTCGGAATAAAACGGGATCGCAATCCAGACCGGTTTTGCGATCGCCCCTGCCAGATGGGCAATGGAGGTATCCACGGTAATCACCCGATCGCACTGATTGAGATAGGCGGCGGTGGTGGCGAATGTCTCCAGGTTGGGACCCAAATCAATGATCCCCAGCTCCTGAAGCCGTTGGCGATCGCCCTCGGAGACCACTTTTTGGACGCTATAGCATTGGACATTGGGATCCTGGGCGATCGCCGCAAACTGCTCCAGCGGGGCGGAGCGGGTATGGAACGTCTCGTGGTCGGGGTTGCAGCTCCAACAAATACCAATTTTGAGGGGGGATTTTCCCTCGGTGTGGGGTTTGACGGGGGGCGGGAGCGCTGGCCCGTCGGGGACCGCGATGTAGGGGACTTGGTTGGGGATCGCCTCGACGGTATCGGTGCCGAGAATATGGGGCAGGCTCATAAACGAGGCCTGGTAATCAAAATGTCCTTCCTGGCCGGCGGGGGGCGTATAGGGCGGAATATCGGTGAGGTGCTGGAGCAGGGGCACTAGGGCGGGCTGGGCTTGCAGGCGGATTTGGTCGCACCGTTGGGCGGCGATCGCCACAAAACGGGCAAATTGAATGGAATCGCCAAACCCCTGTTCCGCAAAGAGATATAGGGTTTTACCGAAGATGGGGGATCCGTCCCAGGTGGGTTTTTCCAAGATATGGGCGTAGATGGCGCACTTGTCCGGATCGTTCCAGCGCACTTCCTGTAACGCTAGCCCTTCCTTTAATTGCTCCGCGCGCATCAGGGCATTGGATAGGTTGGCCGTCGCCTGGGGAAACTGGGGCAGAATGTCTAGCGCCTGACGATAGGACGCGATCGCCGCTTCGGTTTGATTCTGTTTATCCAGCCCGACCCCTTGGTTATAGAGACTGACGGCATAGAGGTGGGGTAAGGAATCGTCGCCGGGATTGAGGGCTAGACCGGTGGGCTGGTTAAAGATTGCTAGGGCGTCTGGCTCCAACTGAATCAGCTTTTGAATGCAGCTTAGGACCGTCTCCCATCGCTCCAGACGGCCATAGAGCATCGCCATGCCATACCAGATCCAGGGCTGGGTGGGCTCTATCAAAATACTGTGCTGGAGCAAGGCGATCGCTTCCGAGGGGCGATTTTGCTGGAGGAGGAACGCTGCTTTGCTCAGCCAAGGCGCTGCAATGGGATCAGGGGTCACAACCGGAGCCAGGGGGGATCGAACCATGGGATATAGCCGAGTGTACGGCAAAAGCGAGGGGGAGTCCTGACCCTTCCTTCGCAGCTAACTCAACTGAACCAGGGCAACCTCGTCTAATAACCGGGCATTGGCGAGCAAATCATCCACACTGACCCGTAGTTGCCGCTGGTCGTCCACCCGAAAACTGACCCGAACCCGGTCCATGCCAGGCGATCCCGGTGGTTCCAATTGGGCTAAGTGGCGCGCGCCGTCCCGATCATTCAAGGGTTTGACGATCGCCTTGCCGCCGGTTTGTTTCGTAATCAGGCGATCGCCCTCAAAAAAGACTTCCATGCCGCCGCCGGATTCCTCCCCCAGCTCCCCAATGATTAACTCAATGCTGGGCTGATTCTCCACCGATGCCCCCAGGGTCAAATCCACGGGGTTTGCCATGGGATAGGGCTGCCCCTTGGGAATAATCGGATGCCAATCGTGGCGATTATCCCGCCGATTCCAGTAACGCACCCCATAGCCGTGGTACAGAAAATCCTTGACCGTCACCCCCTGGGCAAGCTGCAAGGCCCCATGGGCGATCGCCTCAAAAGGTTTATCTTTCAAAACTTTCTCGGCGGGGAAATATTCCAGTAACCATTCCTGCACCGCTGGAATCTGACTGGTGCCCCCCACCAATAGCACCCCTTCGATATCGTCTTTCTCAATGCCCTGCCGCCGCCCCTGTTGCAACACCTGGGTCATAAGCCCGTCGAGCTGCTCGAAAAAGTCGCGATCGCGCAAAATCTCATCAAACTGCGATCGCGTCAGCGCCAACTCCACCGAATCCAAATTTTCCTCATCAAAATAAACCTCGCTGGCCTGCTCCTCGCGGGACAGTTTTAACTTGAGCCGCTCCACCAATCGCACCGTCAACGGCGACGGTTCTAGCCCCTGCGTCTCCTGGAAAAAATCCACCAACCAATTATCAATATCTGTCCCGCCCAAATTGGTTCCTGCCTTGGCCAATACCCTCGCCGTCTTGGGCTGTTGCGCCTCCTGACTGACTGCCGTTTGACCCCACTTCAACAAAAATCCCAACGGTTTGGCGCTCCCTGGGGTCGTATCCGCTTCCAACTTCACCAAAGATAAATCCAACGTCCCGCCGCCAAAATCCACCACCAATAACAATTTGCGATCGCCCGTGCCATAGCCCAGGGCCGCCGCCGTCGGCTCATCCAATAACCGCACCCGTTCAATTTGGCTGAGGGCCGTATTGGCGATCGCCCCGCTCAACCAATTGCGATAGACCTCAAAACTATCCACCGGCACCGTTAAAATCAGCTCCGACGCCTCTCCCTCCAGAAAACCTGCCCCTTGGACCTGGGCGGCGATCGCCCCTAAAAACCACTCGCCGACCTGTTCAAAATCAACGGTGCGCCCGTCCAACTCCGGCAAAAATCCCCGAAACTCTGACCCAATGCCCCGCTTAAATCCCCGGAAATATCGGAATCCCGAAAGTCCATCCAAACCGCGATCGCGCACGGCTTGCCCCGCCGTTACCTTGCCCGCGATCGCCTCCTCCACGTAAACCAAACTCGGCACCACCGCCGGATTATTCACCTGTTGCACCGACAATCCCGGCAATGTCAACGTTTCCGCCCGTTTGGTCGCCGGATTCCACCGGGCAACAACCGTATTACTCGTCCCGAAGTCAATGGCAATGGTCATAGGAGACACTTGTAGCCCTAGCTACAACAATCAAGTCGTTAACGGTAGGAATCAAATATTGAGTTGAAAATTGAAACGGGTGGAGACCATAGTACCAGGGGGACTGAGGGGCGTGAACTACCCGTTGACCTGCCCTTGTCCTTCTCCGATCATCAACCTCGATCATCGACCTCCATGGCGCAGCGTCTGACCATGCCTTCCGGAGACGTTGCCCTTTATGGCTAAGATGGGGTCCAGTAAATCATGACTCATACAGATGGCAAATCCCACGGCAACGCTCGAAACCTCCGTCGGCACGATTACCGTCGAACTTTTTGTCGACTCCATGCCAATCACTGCAGGGAACTTTGTCTCTCTCGCCAAGAGCGGCTTCTATGATGGGCTGCACTTCCACCGCGTCATCAATAACTTTATGTTGCAGTTTGGCTGCCCCTTCAGCAGTGATCCCAACTCCCCTCGGGCAGGCACGGGCAATGGTCCCGATGGCTGCATCGAGGATGAGCATCCTGAGAATGCCAAGTTTTCCAATGAGCCTGGGACCCTCTCCATGGCCAACACGGGGCGTCCCAACAGTGGAAGCTGTCAGTTTTTCATCAACACGGTGCACAACTCCTATCTCGACTGGTTCACCCCCGGCATGTCGAAGCACCCCGTTTTCGGTAAGGTGACCTCTGGCATGGATGTGGTGAAAAAAATCGAATCAACGCCGACCGATCGCAACGATCGCCCCAAGACCCCGGTCAAAATGATCTCGGTGACGGTCTCGGAATAATTCCCTTGAAATAATTCCATCATTCCGTTGGGCGTACTTAAAAGGTGCACTCAAAAGGCGTACTCAAAACAAGAAATCGACAGACTCTTGAGCAGGTCTGTCGATTTCTTGTTGGACGCGATTAACGTGATGCCTTAGATGAGCTTGACCGCACGCAGGACAAACATGCTAGCTGCGGCGAAACCAATCATGCCGCCGAGGAATACAAAATAGGTGATTACGCCGGGAACGGTCATGGTGGGACTCCTATGGCTACAAATCGAGATATGGGTGAGTCCATTGAACCACCAACTGGGGCACGCGATAAAATACGGTCCTGGATTTACTCAAAATCTGTAATATTTTCAATACCCTCGCGGCGGCGATCGCGCTGCCCGATCAATCAATCAGTGCCAACTATCCCGATATTCCAAGGAGCCCCATGACCGTTGTGATTCCCGTTCAGTTGCCCCATACGTCCTATGACGTCACCATCGGCGCGGGGCTGCTGGATCGGCTGGGCTCCCTGATGGGCGATCGCGCCCAGATTACCAATAAAAAACTATTGCTGGTCTCCAATTCGGTGATTTTTGAACACTACGGTGACCGGGCGATCGCCTCCCTAACCGCGGCGGGCTATGACGTGGCAACCTGTATCCTGCCCGCCGGAGAGCAGCATAAACATTTGGGGTCGATTCAGAAGATCTATGACGCGGCGATCGCCCATCGACTGGAGCGGCGATCGACCATGGTGGCCCTGGGAGGCGGCGTCATTGGCGATATGACCGGGTTTGCGGCGGCGACCTGGCTGCGGGGGATTTCGTTTGTGCAGGTGCCCACGTCCCTGTTGGCTATGGTGGATGCGTCCATTGGCGGTAAGACCGGTGTCAATCATCCCCAAGGCAAGAACTTAATTGGGGCGTTTTATCAGCCGAAGTTGGTGTTGATTGATCCCGATGTGTTGGAAACCCTGCCGGTGCGAGAACTACGGGCGGGCATGGCGGAGGTCATAAAGTACGGGGTGATTTGGGATCCCGAATTATTCGAAATGTTGGAGCAGGCGACGCGGTTGGATCAGTTTGCAACCGTAAAACCGCTGTTGACGGAGATTTTGCGGCGATCCTGTCAGGCCAAGGTCGATGTGGTGGGTCAGGATGAAAAGGAATCGGGGATTCGGGCAATTTTGAATTACGGCCATACGATCGCCCATGCGGTGGAAAGTTTGACGGGTTATGGCCAGGTCAACCATGGGGAAGCGGTGGGCATTGGTATGGTGGCGGCGGGGGCGATCGCCAAGGAGTTGGACTGGTGGGATGGGGCTAACTGTCCGCGCCAGGATGAGATCATCGCTAAAACCCAATTGCCGACCCAACTGCCGACCAATTTGACGGATCTGGACGCCATTATTGACGTGCTGAGCCTGGATAAAAAAGTGCAGGACGGCAAAGTGCGATTTATTTTGCCCCAGGCGATCGGCAAGGTGGAAATCACCAGCGATGTGCCCCGGTCGGTGATTCACGGCGTTTTGGCGAATATGGCGGGCTAATCCAGCACCTGCAACGTTTTCAGTAGCTCGTAGGCCGCCCATTGTTTCGATAGTTTTTTATTGCGGCCATGACCCTGGGCGATCGCCCCCTCCAGGCGCAGCTCACACTTAAATTCCCCGTTTTCCGACTGGGAATAATATTCTTTGGCCATGGGCAATCCCTGGCGCTGACAGTGGGTATTGAGCTGCCCCACAAAATTTTCAGCGATGGGATTGATCTCAGGATCTTGAGCCTCTTCAGGGGGAGGCTCTGCTGTTGCTGGCGGGGTGGGATCCAGATCCGGTGCATCGGCAATGGGGAGCAACGTTTGTTGAATATAAGCCTCCCACCAGGCGATCGCCCCCTTGCCCCTTGCCTGTTTTTTGAGCCGGTCGGACGCCCCATCGGGGGAGGTCAACGCCGCTTCCGCGTTATCCACGATCGCCCGTGATACCCAGTGACCGGGCTGCCCCTCCACTTCAAAATCCACCGTCCATCCCTTCTGGGACTTGAGCACATCCAACGTGGAAATGGCTAACTCGGGGGCCTGTTGCAAGCCCTCATAAATGGCCTGGGTGATCGCCGGCTCCTGCTCCACCATGTCCGGTGCCGTCAACAATGCCGCCCATTCCGCGACCCCCAAGCGATCCACCCGCCGTAGCACCTCATCCCGAATCGCTGGAAAATCGGCGTCCTGATTCTCGTCCTTCAGGGTGAAATTGAGCAGCCGGATAAATTCATCATCCTCGAGCGATCGCACCGTTCGCTCCTGGTTCAACTGCCGACGATAGAGGGAATGGCGCTTTTGGCGATGCACCTCGTCAATCTGCTCCTGATCCTGATCCAAGGTGCGGTTGATATGGGCCGCCAGCTCGGTCAGTTCCTCCTCAGAATAGGGCGGGGGTTGATTCTGGGCGATCGCATGAAGCACCCGATGGTTTACAAAATCCGCCAGCCGCCGCAGGGGGGACGTGCTGTGGCAATAGGCCGGTTCCGCCAGCGCAAAATGCCCTTCCAATGTGGGGCTATAGCGAGCCTTCCCTAAATTGCAGGCCAGTTGTCGCCGTAATTCATCGTCTAGTTTGAACTGGTTGGCCTTTAGCTCCCCGGCCCGCATAGCTTGAAATAGTTTTGTGGCTTCATCCGTGTGGTGCCGGGGCTGATGGTTCCGAAATAAGGCAGGATAGCCCGACTCCCGCAGTAGCGTTGCCACGGTGACGTTCGCTAAAATCGCCAACTCCGCAATCAACATTTGCGCTCGCAGGGGCTGGGTGCTGGCTCGCCCCTCTTCATCGTAATAAATGCCCCCCACCATAATCGATCCGATCGCCCCTTGCTTCCGCCGCTTCGCTGACAACTTCTTGGCCCAGATCTGGGCATAGGACAACTGGGCAAACAGGGGATCCTCTGGCTTATTCAAAAGTTTGTCCGCGCCCCGATAGCTCAGCCGCCGCATATTGGTGAACTGCACAAATCGCCAGCCCACGGAATGGACTGCCGCCTCCGAATCTAGGGCGATCGCCAACTCCAACGCCGGCCGAACTTCCCCCGGCAACAGCGACAAACTGCCATGGGATAACGCTGTGGGCAGCATCGGATCCACCCCCCAGGGAAAATATCGCGACGTGACCCGTCCCCGCACCATCCGGTCCAACACCGAATCCTGAGGAATCCCCGCCGTTGGATCCGCCACATACACATAGGCGATCGCCCCGTCCCCCTGGGGCACTACCCAAAAAGCATCATCCAAATCCATCGACGTTTCACTATCAATGGTGATGCCCTGCGCCGCCGGTCGATCCGCCAAAAGTGGCGTCAAATCGAGCGATCGCGCCGCCTGAATTTCCTCAACTGAAAACCCGTTTCCCATAGCTTATTGCCTATGATTTGCTGCCAATGGCGAGCACCGCTGACACTTTTTGGTAAAAGCTACTATAATTGCCAAACCATACAAAAATTCGCACCGTTTACTATTCAAGCCTGCCACCCTGGGCAGACCTTTGCCAGTGTTCGCCACCGCTCTCCCCAAACCCGTTAACCCTAACGCCCTTCCCCGGGATCTCTTCGCGGCGATCGCCGACCTAAAAAAGGACCTCAACGCCGTGATCCTCGCCCACTATTATCAGGAGCCGGATATCCAGGACATTGCCGATTACATCGGTGACTCCCTGGGGCTGTCCCAGCAGGCCGCCAACACGGAAGCGGATGTGATTTTATTTGCCGGGGTCCACTTTATGGCGGAAACCGCAAAAATCCTCAACCCCCATAAACAGGTGCTATTGCCGGACCTGGAGGCGGGATGCTCCCTGGCCGATAGCTGCCCCCCGGACCAATTTGCCGCCTTCAAAGCCCAGCATCCCGGCGCGATCGTGGTGTCCTACATCAACTGCACCGCCGAGATCAAAGCCCTCAGCGATATAATTTGCACCAGCTCCAACGCCGTTTCCATCGTCAACCAAATCCCCAGCGATCGCCCCATTATCTTTGCTCCCGACCGGAACCTAGGGCGCTATGTGGCCGAACAAACGGGGCGGGATTTAATCCTGTGGGATGGGAGCTGCATGGTCCACGAAATTTTTTCCGAGAAAAAGTTAGTTCAACTGCGCGGGCAACACCCGAATGCCGCCGTCCTCGCCCACCCGGAATGTGAACCCCCGGTCCTACGCCATGCGGACTATATTGGCTCCACCACCGCCCTATTGAAATTTGCCCAGGGGAGCGATCGCGACACCTTTATCGTCGCCACCGAGCCTGGGATTATCCACCAAATGCAAAAGGCGACCCCCGGTAAGACCTACATTCCGGCGCCCCCCACCAGCAATTGTGCCTGCAATGAATGCCCCCATATGCGGCTTAACACCTTAGAAAAGGTTTATTTGGCGCTCAAAAATCGCGAGCCAGAAATTACACTTCCTGACCCCATTTGCACCGCCGCCCTGGCCCCCATCAATCGCATGTTGGAAATGAGTGTCTAGCCATAGCGCCCGATGACTGGAATCGGGGCTTAAGCTGACAGCATCTCATAGGTCAATCGGACAAATATATCGTCAACCTGATCCCCAGTTTTGGCGGAGGTTAAGTATCGTTTAATCACTTGGGGATGCTCATCAACGGGTTGGAGGGAGGCCGTATCCAGCGGCAATCCCTCTGCCAGTAAATCTGCCTTGTTCAGGGCTACCATCGCATGACTTTTGGGGTTGATCGTGCAGAATTGCTCCAGATGTTCTGTCAGGGAATTTAAGGTGCCAGGACGACTGACGTCCGCCACCAGAATTGCCCCCCTAGCCCCCTGTAGATAGCTAGGAACGATCGCTTTGAATTTGTTCCGCCCTTCCAAATCCCAAATTAGAAGCTGCACCTCAGTGGTCGAAATATTGGGCAATGACGCATCCAATTCGACCAATTTCCGAGAGATTTTGACCCCAACCGTTGAGAGATATCGGTCGTCAAACTGTCGATCAACAAATCGGCGAATGAGGCTAGTTTTTCCGACCCCAAAGTCTCCAATCAAGCAAATTTTCTTTGATACTTTAGCCATGTCTGTTGATCGGCAGTAATGTTCCTGGGGAGGGAACGGGAATATCGGTCTCAATCACGATCAGCTTCTTGGGGTTGGTTTCTTGGATTTGGTTTCTTTGGTTTCTTTGCCCAGCGGCTCGCCATTATAGGCGATAGAAAGCGCCTATGGCGCGCGAGTGCCCCTATTCTCCGCAATATTACGGGGAATCGGGAGTCAAGCGCAAAGTTTGTAATCGCTACAGGCAAATTGGGGGAACCGATAGGGGTGAATGAGGGTGACCGAAGCTAGAGGACTGTCGGGACCGTTAGCGGGGACTCCCTTGAGTTTGGCAGAGCGTGCACAGTTCGATGGTTTTGGTTTGTAAGGTTTCGAGGGGGTGCCCGCCCCGCTTTAGGGTAAATTCTAGGGCTAGCAAAAGGGTCATGGCTTCGGTGAGGGTCGGGAGGGAAAGGGCTTGGATTTCTTTTTTCAGGAAATAAAGGCGTTTGGGGTTCCCCAGCTCTGCGGCTTTGGCGATCGCCCGGTCATCCCGTTCGCCGCTTTGGATCAGGGCTTTGACCCAGAGCCATAGGCGGAATTGTCCCACCAGGGTCGCGACGATGCGTAGGGGGGCTTCGTTGCGGGCAATCAGATCGGCGACGATGCCGAGGGCGTCGGCGGTTTTGCCATCGCGGATGGTGGTGGCCAGGGTGAGGCTGCTTTGGGTGGAGGTGGAGACGAGGGCATGGACGGTTTCAACGGCGATTGGGTCCGTGGATTTGCTGCCGGGGGGGCTGCTAAAGAGTTTGAGTTTTTCCAGTTCTCCATAGAGTTGACGGGTTTGATTGCCGACGGCGATCGCCAGGGCTTCGGCGGCTTCGTTGGTGAGTTTGACGCCCATTTCCGTGGCGGTTTTACGGACGGTTTTGATCAGGGCGTCGGTTTTCCAGGGGGGAATGGGGGAAAATTCCTGAATTTTGGCGTGCTTTTGCAGCAGTTTGGTGGATTTGAGCCGACCGTCGGGTTTGGTTTTGCTGGTGAGCAGCAGGACGGTGGTGTCGGGGATTTTAGGGAGGGTTTGCTCTAGCTGGGCCAGGGTTTCTTTGGCGCAGCGTTGGGCGAGGGGAGTATCCATCAGCCACACCAGTCGCTTTCCGGCACCGAAGGGGGGCGTCAATGCTTGGGCGAGCCCTTGACCGATGGGATCCTCGGCCGTGGAGGGAATTTTGTCTAAATTAAAGCTGGCCCAGGCGGGATCCAGGGTCTTTTGTTCTAGCTTGGCGATCGCCCGCCCCATGGCAAAATCATCGGCACCCCAGAAAAAATAAATCGCCATCCGCTTACTCCTTAATCCATGCCCTAACCCATAAATCCATGCCCTAACCCATACCCTTGCCACTGCCCACCAGATAGAGCAATGCCATGCGGACGGCGATGCCGCTGGTCACCTGGCGGGAGACGAGGCTGAGCTGGGGATCATCCATAATGTCCGAGTCCAGTTCTACGCCGCGATTGGTTGGCCCCGGATGCAGGATTTTGACGCCTGGCTTGCACAGTTTCAGGCGATCGCGGGTGATGCCAAATTGATGGTGATATTCCCGCACACTGGGGAGCAAAAATTCCCCCATCCGTTCCTGTTGCAGCCGCAGGGTCATCACAAAATCGGCGTCGGCTAGGGCTTCGTCTAAAGTCCAGTGGACCGACAGGGGGCGATCGCTCCCCAGAAACTCAGAAAAATCCTTGGGCACCAGGGTGGGCGGGCCCGCCAAATGAACGTCTGCACCACAGGTAGCCAAACTCCACAAATTGGACCGCGCCACCCGGGAATGCAAAATATCTCCCACGATCGCAATTTTTTTCCCCCGCAGGCTTTCGGTGCGCGGTTGCTTGGGGTCGAGCTCGGAGCAGAGGGTGAATAAATCCAGCAGGGCTTGGGAAGGGTGCGCGTTTTGACCATCCCCGGCATTTAAAATCCGTACCC
Organism: uncultured bacterium; assembly: GCA_964655355.1. Classification (GTDB taxonomy): domain Bacteria; phylum Cyanobacteriota; class Cyanobacteriia; order CACIAM-69d; family CACIAM-69d; genus CALGDE01. The sequence goes on along the minus strand of CAZZMD010000006.1, from coordinate 79,972 downwards.
CCGTTTTCAGCCGATCCATCTCGGCGGCGATCGCCTGGGGCACACCCGTTTGCTTGTGGCGAATCACCATAATATTGGTGCCCATTGCCAGATAAGTTTTTGCTGTGTCCAGAATGGTTTCGCCTTTCGTTAGGGATGACGTTCCCGGCGAAAAATTCAACACATCCGCCGATAGCCGTTTCGCTGCCAGCTCAAAACTACTGCGGGTCCGGGTGGAGGGTTCAAAAAATAAGTGGGTGACCAACTGCCCCTGCAACGCCGGTACCTTTTTCGTGCGCCGGGACAAAACCTCCTGAAAACTCGCCGCCGTGGTCAATACCGTGTCGTAATCCTGGACCGAAAACCCTTCCAGGGACAAAATATGGCGATGGGACCAGCTTCCTGCCGCCCCGTCATTCTCTGCCGCTTCACCGGTCGCTCCCGCTGCATTGGGATTCCCCACAACCACCCCTTTTTACTTGACGCTCTTACTTGACGCTCGTTGACGTTCACTGACGCTTTTCCTTTCCCATTAAAGCCTGTTGAGCTTCCGGGTTCACCCCAAGCATTTCTGAACCATGGAATAGAACGGCGGCTGGGGATTCAGCGATCCCGACCGCCCATCGTTAGGGATCACCACTGGAGGATAGAAATTTCATGGCGCACCGCAGACGGATTTACGGTTGGAATAATTTTGCCGCCATCATCGCTGGCTTGGTCGGGGGATTGGGCATGGCTAGCTGTCAAAGCGCGTCTGCCCCAACCGTGGTGGATAGCCTACAGCCCACCGTTGAGATGATTACCCAAGCGACGATCGCCCCCTTTAACAATGTTGTTCCTGTGGGGGCGCCCCTGGCCCAACCCAGCGAAGCAGCCGGCGGTGGCGCGATCGCCGATCCGCTGTTAACGGGATCGGATGCCTCAGACGACTTCGATGATCGGTGGACCCTGACGATGTATACCCCCGATGCCACCTGCGATCGCCTGGTGCCCCAGGGGGTCGTCGTCCAGGGCGATCGTCCCATTGAAGTGGCTGTGGGGCGCGTCCTGGTGGAAGTGGCTAGCGACAATCTGGATATCCGGGGCTATCGGCTCCAGGTCGATACCCAAACCCGCACCGCCACCGTTGCCCTGCGGTTACGCCCCGGCACCACCCATCGGTTCAAGGCCCTATCCAGCTGCGAACAACTTACCCTCTTCGGTAGCCTGCGCAAAACCCTCACGGATAATCCCCAGTGGCCCATTGATCAGGTCACCTTTACCGATGGCAGTAAAACGATTCGTCTGTAACTGTCCTGTGTCTTAAAGATTGACAAAAGCTCAAAATCAGCAAAAGCCGGAGACTTCTACTGGAGAGTCCCCGGCTTTTGTTGGTTTAGAAAAACGGATTAGTTTGGCGATCGCCCCTAGCTGGCAGCCCGGGACGTCGACCGGCGGCGACGGCGACGGCGACCGCCTGCCTCCTCCCCACTGTCGGATTCAGGGGCGGCCACGGCGCTAGTCGGCACCGGTCCTGCGGCAGCCTTGGGGGCTAACTTAGGCGCTTCTTTGGGAATGGGCTTCGGAACACCATTGCCATTGCTGCGGGTCGGGGCGGGAGTCTTGGGGGCAGACCGACCGGGCACCGATGCTTTAGAGGGCGCTTTGCGGGGCGACTTGTTGCGAGGCTTCGGCGCGCTGGTTGCCCGCGGGGCCTTATCGGGCGCTTCTCCCACATCCTCAACACCGATGGTCTGCAACATCAAAACCAATTGCGGATCCCCCCGGAACTGTCGGCGCATAAGGCGAGTAATCTCCCGCTCCATATCCACCTTCAAGCCCACCCAATCGGTTTCGCGGCTGCCATCACCATTGCGGCGGACATAGCGATCAAACTGGTTGTCGAGGAAATAGTGAATCGAATTCTTCACATCGGCTTGCAACTGAGGCGCATTGATATTGCTCACCACCCCGGATAGGTTCACCGACGGAATGCTGGCCAGGCTGCCATCCTTCTCCACAGAGACCGCCACCGTCAAAATGCCATCGTTCGCCAGTTGCTGACGCTCCTTCAGGGCGCGATCGCTCACCACGCCGGACCGGGACGCATCCACCAACTCAATACCAGAGGGTGCCTTATCCACGACCGCCATGGAATCGGGGGTCAGCTCAATCACATCGCCATTGTCGATGATGATGATGTTTTCCTTCTTCACCCCCAAACTTTGTGCCGTTTGGGAATGCTTCACCAACATCCGGTGCTCCCCGTGAACGGGCAAGAAGAATTTCGGACGGGTCAAGCCCAGCATGATTTTCTGGTCTTCCTGGAACCCGTGACCGGAGACGTGGATGCCGTGTTGCTTCCCGTAGACGACCTTCGCCCCCAGCATCATCAACCGGTCAATGGTGTTCACCACGGAAATGGTGTTGCCGGGAATCGGGTTTGCCGAGAACACAATTGTGTCCCCTTCGCGAATTTTGATATTGCGGTGCTCGCCCTTGGAAATCCGAGTCAGCGCTGCCATGGGCTCCCCTTGGGACCCGGTGGTCAGAATCAAAATCTTGTTGTCGGGATAATTGCCCATTTCCTGAACCGGAATGAACACATCATCGTGACAGCGGACGTACCCCAACTCGCGGGCGTGGGCAATCACGTTCAACATGGACCGACCCACCACGGCCACCTTGCGCCCTTGCTTCTGGGCCACATCCAAAATCATGTTCACCCGGTGCACCGATGACGCAAAGGTGGTCACCATCAACCGACCGGGGGCATTGGAAAAAATCCGCTCCAGGTTGGGATACACAGACCGCTCCGAGGGGCAAAAACCAGGCACTTCCGCATTGGTGGAATCGCTGATCAAGCACAACACGCCTTTCTCGCCGTGCTCCGCCAGCTTCTGAAAGTCGAAATACTCTCCATCGACGGGGGTATGGTCCACCTTGAAGTCGCCGGTGTGAATCACCGTGCCGAGGGGGGTGTGCAGCGCCACGGAGAAACTGTCCGCCATGGAGTGGGTGTTACGGATGTACTCCACAAAGAATTTCGAACCGATGCGCACAATCTCCCGCGGCTGCACCGTTCGCAATTCCGTGCGATCGCTCACCCCTGCCTCTTCCAACTTGTCCGACAGCAATGCCATCGCCAGGCGGGGGCCGTAGATGACCGGAATATCAAACTGCTTCAGGTGGAACGCAATGCCGCCGATATGGTCCTCGTGACCGTGGGTGACAATCATGCCCTTAATTTTGTGGGCGTTCTCCCGTAGGTAAGTCATATCGGGCAGAACAATATTCACCCCATGCATCCCATCCGTGGGGAATGCCAACCCTGCATCCAAGAGAACAATCTCATCTTCAATCTCAAAAATGCAGGTGTTCTTACCAATCTCATGCAGGCCACCAAGGGGCACAATCCGCATGCTGGGGGAATTATTTTGACGACTCATTATCTTCTATGTGCAACTATCTGCAATCAATCACGACGATCAAACAAAACCAAAAACGCTTACGGTCAACGTTTCGGGAGAAAAACTGGGGATAGGGGGGCGATCGCAATGGGGAGGGGGCGATGCCATCGGGACCCTATCGAAAAAACTTGGAAAACGCTACCGCCAGGGGGCACTTACCGCCGGCAGGGCTGGCGGCGGGGAGCGTCGGACCCCGGTTGGACCAGAGTCGCGTCCAACGGACCAATTGTCAAACCTTCTTCCTGAATCAACCCTTGTCTCTGCGTCTTCAAATTCAAAACTCTCTTTGGGATAACAACATACGGTCAGCGAAATACGGTCAGTGAAACAGCCAGCGAACAACGGAATCAGACAACGGTGGAGAACCCTGCGTTGGCTAGCGTCTTGTCTAAGACTCAACGGCTAGGGTCGTCCGGCTCGGACGGGGTAAGGGCTGGGGACGGCTCCCCGAAACACCCTTCGAAAACAGGAAATCTTGTTTATTTGGATGACCGCTGAGCTCTAGCGGTGACCCCCAACCCCCGCAGCAGTGGGGACGGGCTCCTGAAACAAGCGATTTAGCTTTTACTGGTTTAACAGATTTTAAGACGCTTGTCGCGATGATTGGCATTTGTGTGTTTAGTGTAACCTTTAGAGCAACTTCAAGTGACTTAGGGTTTCCCGTAACTGGTCGCGGATGGGCTCCGGGCACGGTGTCAACGGTAGGCGGGTCGCGCCCACAGCCCAGCCCTGTAGCTCCAAAGCTGCTTTGACGGGGATGGGATTGGTGGTGACAAAAAGACCCTTGAACAGGGGCAACAGCTCTAAATGGATCTCCAAGGCCGTTTGGTTCTGTCCGGACTCAAAGGCTTGAATCATTTGTTGCAGGCGATCGCCCACCAAATGACTGGCGACACTAATCACCCCTTTTGCGCCCAATGCCAGCATGGGCAGGGTCAAGGAATCATCCCCAGAATAAATGACAAATTCGGGGCGGGTGAGCCGGCGCATTTGACTCACCTGTTCCAAACTGCCGCTGGCGGCTTTGACACCAACGATATTGGGCACCTCCGACAGGGTCGCCACCGTCTCCGGGGCCATGTTTTGACCGGTGCGGCCGGGGATGTTGTACAGGATGATCGGTAAATCGGGGGTGGCGGCGGCGATCGCCTGGAAGTGGGCAATTAATCCTTCCTGGGGGGGCTTGTTGTAGTAGGGCACCACCTGGAGGGTGCCATCTAAACCCAGGTCAGCGGCCTGTTGGGTGGCGGCGATCGCTTCGTGGGTGGAATTGGACCCGGTGCCGGCAATGACTTTGGCGCGATCGCCGACGGTCTGTTTGACGACTTTGAATAGTTCAAATTCTTCGTCCCAGGTCAGCGTGGGCGACTCACCGGTGGTGCCACACACCAAAACCGTATCGGTGCCGTGGGTAACCAGATAGTCCGCCAGCTTCTCCACCGTGCCATAGGCAACGGTCCCATCCTCGGCAAACGGCACAATCATGGCCGTCATCACCCGTCCAAAATCAATCACCCGCTGGGTTCCTCACTCCAAATGTCCAAGCTCAATCCAAACCAAGTCCAAACCAAATATCCCAATCCTGACCCCCGCAATGGGGCCACTTCACCGGCATTTTTCCCATAGGGCGCAAGACCCAGGGATTGTAACAATAGAGCCAATCTTATACGAATCCCTGGGCGGTGGCGAGACGGATTGATGGGGGACTGATAGGGGATTGATGGGATTATGCAGTGGCCGTTGCCGGGGCATTTTTGCCTTTAACCCAGGATTTTTCCACCAGCAGTTCTGCAATTTGGACCGCGTTCAATGCCGCACCTTTGCGGATTTGATCGCCGCTAATCCAAAGGTCAATGCAGTTGGGATCGGACACATCCTGGCGGATTCGACCCACCAGCACATCGTCCATGCCACTGGCTTCGTGGGGCATCGGAAAATAGTTTTTCTCCCAGTCTTCCCGCAGTTCCACACCCGGTGCGGCGGCGATCGCCTCTCGAGCCTGAGCCAAATCAAAGGGACCATCGAATTCAATATTGATGGCTTCGGAATGGGCCCGCAATACGGGAACGCGGATACAGGTGGCGGTGACTCTTAAGTTTGAGACGCCAAAGATTTTCCGGGTTTCGTTCACCATTTTCAGCTCTTCCTCGCAATAGCCATTGGGCTTCAGGGGGGAGTTATGGGGAAATAGGTTAAAGGCGAGGGGATAGGGGAAGGATTCCGTGGGGGGCTTCTCTCCCGCGAGAATTGCCGCTGCTTGCTGTTTCACCTCTTCCATGGCGCGGGCGCCGGCACCGCTGGCGGATTGGTAAGTGGCGGCGACGATGCGGCGGATGGGTTGGATTTGGTGCAGGGGATAGATCGCCACGCCCATCAGGATGGTGGTGCAGTTGGGGTTGGCGATGATGCCCTGGTGGTCGGCTGCTGCGTCGGGGTTGATTTCCGGGACGATCAGCGGAACGGTTGGATCCATGCGGTAGGCGCTGGAGTTGTCGATCATCACTGCGCCGGCGTCGGTGATGGCCGTTGCCCATTGCTTGGAGGTGCTGCCCCCGGCCGATGCCAATACAATATCCACGCCCTGGAAAGATTCTGCGCTGACCGCTTCAATGGCGATCGCCTCTCCCTTAAAGGTCAACGTTTTACCGGCGGACCGGGGGGAGGCCAACAATTTGAGCTGGCTGATGGGGAAATTGCGCTCTTCTAATAGGGCTAGTAGTTCGGTTCCAACGGCTCCGGTGGCGCCGAGGATGGCAACGGAATAGGTTTGGCTCATGGACTTTGGGTTGCAGATCTCCTAGTCAACAACGGTGAAAACAATTAAAAACTTGCGTGGGGTGGGACTGCCTTATCCCTGGGTGTGATTGCCGGGGAGGCCGCTGATGGGGGTTTGGCGTAGGCAGTTATCCAGCAGGGAATTGGCGTCGGTGATGATGGTGATGGGGACCCCCAGGCGATCGCTCACCTCGTCCACCGTCATATCGTCCAAAAATCGCGGGTCGCCGTGTTTCAGCATTAATGAGGGTAATAGAATACCATCCCCCAGATCGGTGTCCTGGAGTTTTTCCAGGAGGTCGCTGCCGGTGAGCAGGCCGGTAACGGTGAATTGCTGTCCCCAATAGTTGGAACTGAGGGCGGCGAGTTGGACCGTGAGCCCGTCGATGGTGTTGAGCTGGCGGACCAGGGGCGCAAACGCAAGCTCCACCATGTTGCCGACCACCCAGGTATAGCGATGGGGAATTTTTAGGGTGAGGGCTCCTTCGGCGGCGAGGGTTTGCATTCGTTGGGCGATCGCCTGTTCAAAGCGATCGACGAATAGGCGAATGGATCCAACGCCATTGTCAATTTGCGGAAAATTGCCGTAGCTTTCCAAAGGCGGCAATTCTTGACCAGCAATCACAAACCATTCATCGGAAAGCCACACAAACGTTGATCCCAAGCGCTCCCGAAATTCCGCCTGGAGCGCCTGCACTTGACCAATGACTTCGCGGGCTTTGTCTGGGGTCACCGGATCCAGTTCATCCAAATCGGGACGAAATCGAGTTAAGCCCACCGGTACAACCGCTACCGAGGTCACCGTCGGCGGGAGCCAGTTTTCCCCGTCCCCAACCTCAAAATCATCTTCGTCCCAATCGTCGCCATCCCAGTTCTCGTCGCTGATCTCAAAGCCGCCATCCTCGTCAGCTTCGGCTACAAATTCGGTTACAAAATCCTCCGCAGTGAGTTCGACGGCGATCGCCCCCTCTCCGGCTGTCTCTTCCTCCTCCTCATCTACGGCCGGTTCATCATGCAAACTGGCAACGCTCCCGTCACCGCCATCGCTAATGGACCAGGCGCGAGAATTTAACCCCGCCGCCCGTGCGCCTAAATCCACCGATGCTAATGCTGCCGGGCGATCGGGGCTGGCGTTATAAAACTCGGCTAAATCGCGAATGGTTTTTTCCAGGTGTTCCCCATCGTTAATGCCGGGGCAAAGGACGACTTGGGCGTGGATCTGGAGGCGGCGATCGCGGAACCATTGCAACTGGTCCAAAATGCGTCCCGCCCGCTTATTTTTCAGCAGCTTTTCGCGGATGGGGGCTTCCGTGGCATGGACCGACACATATAAGGGCGATAACCGTAATCGTTCAATGCGCTCCCATTCCCGCTCCGTCACATTGGTCAGGGTGAGATAGGACCCATACAAAAAACTCAGGCGATAATCATCGTCTTTGAAATACAAACTTTCCCGCTTGCCGGGGGGCTGCTGGTCGATAAAACAAAACGGGCAGCGATTATTGCACTGCATCAACCCATCAAACAGCGCCGTCTCAAACTCTAGCCCCAGCTCCGAATCGTAATCCTTCTCTAAATCCACCGTGTGCAGGCGATCGCCCGCATCCAGGATCTCTAGCCGCAAATATTCATCAGCGCACAGGAAATTGTAATCAATCAAATCCCGCGGCTGTTCCCCATTGATACGGACGATCGCATCCCCCACCGTTAAGCCCAATTCCTCGGCGATCGATTGGGGGGATACCTTGGTGATTTTTGCTGGTTTGATGTTTCTTGATTGGTTTGCCGATTGGCTGACCGCACTACTCATAAATCCACCTTCCTGACTGGCACTCCGATCCCCGGACACCCCATTAGCTGTCTGCTGTGGCTGGCGATCGCCCCTTGCCCCGCCTTAAATAGAAACCGTGACACCGCCCAACTGCGTACTACCGGGACCCTAAGCTAATGCCAGAAGCCTTTGTCAATAGCGTACAACCTGCCCTTGAATTTATCCCTCCCAAGTTTTCCGGACCCGTGCGCTGGGCGGTCAATCGCGCTCTGCCCTGGTGGCTCAAACATCAACTCAACATCCACAAAATAGACACCGAAAACGCCGAAACCCTCGCCCAGCTCTACCAACAATTCCAACAGAAAAAAATCCGCCTCATCCTCGCCTTCCGCCATCCCCAAACCACCGATCCCTTTTGTCTGGCCCATCTTTTCTGGAGCGCCGTTCCAAAAGCGGCTCGCGCCCAGGGCATTGCGTTTGAGGGACCACCCTGGATGCACAGCCATTTTATGTACGATCGCGGCATTCCCCTGTGGGCGGGCAAATGGGTAACGTGGCTGCTCTCTCGCCTCGGCGGCACGCCGATTATGCGGGGCAAAGTCGATCGCCCCGGTCTAAAATCCGCTCGGGATTTATTGCTGAACGGTCAATTCCCCCTCACCGTGGCCCCCGAAGGCGCGACAAATAATCACAGCGAAATTGTTAGCCCCTTGGAACCGGGCGTTGCTCAACTAGCCTTCTGGTGCGATAGCGATCTCCAGAAAGACGATCGCCCGGAACAGGTGGTTGTTTTGCCCATCGGCTTGCAATATGGCTATCTCGATCCCCCCTGGGCAGCCATTGACCAACTGCTCGACACCCTAGAAGCCGACTTGCAAATTACCTATCCCCCGGACGCAGGGGCGGATCTCCTCGAGACCCGTTACCTAAGACTGTTTGGGCTCGGGGAAGCCATGTTGGATCTGATGGAAAATTTTTATCGGGAGATTTATCGGCGATCGCTCCCCGTTGTTGAAGCCAGCGATCCCAATGAAAAATTTGCCCAACGCTTACAAAATCTATTAGACGCCACCCTAACCGTGGCGGAGGATTATCTCGCCGTCAAACCCCGAGGCACTGTGGGCGATCGCTGTCGTCGCCTGGAGCAAGCGGGCTGGGATCGCATCTATCGCGCTGATTTACCGGACATGTCGCCGGTGGAGCGCGGTTTGGCGGACTGGGTGGCCCGCGAAGCCAGTTCCCGGATGGGACATATGCGCCTGGTGGAACGGTTCACCGCCATCACCGGCCGATATGTTCGTGAAAAGCCCAGCGCCGAACGCTTTGCCGAAATCCTACTGATCGTCTGGCGAGTCAGCCAATGGATCCAAGGGGAAAACCCGAGCACTCCCCCCCAACTGGGAGCACAACGGGTCTGGATTCGGGTCGGAGAACCCATTAATGTCAGCGATCGCCACGGCGACTATCAACAGGATAGAAAAGCCGCGATCGCCTATCTAACGGATGATTTGCAGGGACAACTCGAATCCTTGATTCGCTAGCCCCTAAAGGGCAAAGACGGTCCCTACCCCTGGGGCACAAAATCCCCGAGTTCCTGGCGCAAACTGCTCAACAACTCCTCCACATTCTCGGCGGCATAGCCCACCTCCAACGGGAAGCGCTCCTTGAGCACGTCCAGGGTGATTTCCAAGCATTCCACCATTTGGCGTTCATTACGGATGCTGCGGCGCAACCGATTGAGCACCTCTTCCAGGAGCTTGGGGAGCGTGGTCGCATCGGCTTTCTCAGCTTCGTCCCGCCACTGCAACGCGTGGTTACGGAACACTTCTAACCGTTCCACCCGTTGGGTGCGGATTAGGTCCTGGAGTTCCACCGTTGCCCGTTCCGCCAGATCTAAGCCCACATATTCCAGCACGATTGGCTGCAGCGTAAACAGGGCACTGCGTTCACCGGGGGCCCGCTCAATCAGCGATCGCCGCCCCAAGGATTCCAACGCCTCCAGCAACTCCGAATGGCTGGAGGGCAATACCAAATCTTCCCGCAAATGGCTCAGGGATATGGGTGATCGCTCAATGGCCAACCAATAGAGAATGCTCTTCTCCAAATCCGACAGCCGCTCAAATTGCTGACGCAAAAGCTCCTTAATATCCCCAAAAACCAGGGTCGACTCTTTCAAAAATTCCGCCACGTTGCCGCTAAACAGCTCCACAATCGTATTGGACACTATTTTTAAGGTCAGGGGATTCCCCCGATATAGCTCGATCAACTCCGGCCATAGCGCTTCTCCATCCAACTGCTTGGCTCGGAAAATCTCCCCCGCTTCCTCCACGGACAGGGGCGGCACATCCAGCACCCGCACCGGCATTTCCTGACCATCCAGGATGGCAATTTCCTTGGGCTTTTCCGCACTGGTGACAATCACGCAGCTCCGATGGCTTTCTTCGCCCAATCGGCGCAGTAAATCCCGATATTCCTCCATCTCGGTTTTGTAGTGTCCGGTCATTTCGCCGGCCGTCAGCACCGATTCCCAGTTATCCAACACCAACAAACACCGATGTTGGCGCAAACAATCCAACAACATCGAAATGCGATCGTGGGGACTTTCCGGAATCGCCATCCGCTTCTGACGGGCAATAAACCGAATTAACCGATGGACCGTCTCCCGAGGAGACGCCGCCCGCCGGAGCGATCGCCAGACAATAAAATCAAAATCCTCCGCCTCCGCCAAATCCCGCGCCAACTTTACCGCCAGGGTCGTCTTACCAATGCCCCCAATGCCCAGGAGGGCAATAAGCCGACAGTCTCCGGATGTCACCCAGCTTTGTAACTGAGCCAACACCGCCGTCCGGCCGAAAAAGTTGCTAGTGTCCGGCGCTTCCCCCCAATCTTCCGTGGAATCCGGAATCTCTTCTTCCACGATGACGCTTTGGGCAGGGGCCAATGTCCCCCCCTTCGCCTGATAACTCTGATACTGAGTCACCAAAATTTGCTGCAATTTAGCTAACTTGCCGGGGCCCGCTCCGCCAATACGGAACTTTTTATAGACCTCCCCCAACCGCTTCCGGGCAGCCTCGGGGCGAATCCCTAAGCGATTGGAAATTGCACTCATCGCCTCACCTTTCAAGGCGGCGGACAGAACCTCTAATTCTGTATTGGAAACGCTGTGTTGCTTGGCAACGTACAGCAAAAAATCATCAGGAACCAAAACCAATATCTCCAGTGCGGTCAAACGGTGACTGATCTTTCGTTCAAAGCTTGGGTGCAAAGAAGTACAAAAGTACAAAGATCAGCCATGAATTAAGGGGTAGATCCCTCCCCCCCCTACTCCAGTTAGCAAAAAGTTAGCATCTCCAGAAGGGGATCAGCAGCCAACTCAACGGACAAACAATCCTTAACGCTGATCACCAGATGTAGATCCCACCCACTACGATCTATCTACCTTGCCCACCATATGTGATGAAGGGTGGCGACCAGACTCTGGATCAGCGTTTTATCTCTCTTACCTTAGGACAATTTTACTCTACTCCTAATTAAAACTAAATGACTGGGGCCCTAAAGCCAGACCCGATACCTTGCCTACCCGGGGTTTGACGATGCCGATGCTCTCAGGCAGGGGAGACATTGCGCGACCCGTTCGCGACAGGATTCGCGACCTTTAGGGAGGCTTGCCTGGGAGCTGGAGACCTAACCCTTGCCCTATCCTTCTCACTCTTTTGATGGGGAACCGGCTTCCCGGGCAGACGGGCAAAAAATCATCCAACCCCATAGGCGCACCCTGAGGGATGTCCAGTCCAGTCGCCGCTCCCTAGGGAGCATAGCGTCGCCCCTGGGAGGGAAGTTCTCCTCGGATCGGGGCTGGTTCTAAACCCGTTTAAGTTGTTCGCAGGGGCTACCCCCTAAACCGGAAAGTGTGGCAAGGTGATAGCTTTTTTGTGATGTGTTGGGGGATGGCTGGAGCGGGGAAGAGATGGGGTGGGTGAGGTCTGGGGGTGATGACGGGGGTTTGTGGGGAATCCTGCGGTGACAGCCTATTCAAACGTCGACTCCGAGGCCGACTTAAAGGAACGTCAAGGACAACTTGAAGGGCAACTTGTCGATACAATAATTTCGGGTGTCTGATGCCCTTGGCAGCCCCTTCCCGCGAGTCGGTCTCCGTGGGAAGTGCCCATTCCGTTTGCTGTTACCCATAGATTTGAAAGTTACGTGGATTTGAGTCGCCTGTTTTCAGTTTCCAAGCCCAGCATTGGCGTCGTGCACCTTTTGCCGTTGCCCACGTCTCCCCGATGGGGGGGTAGTCTGAAGGCGGTGATTGACCGCGCCGAGCAGGAGGCGGCGGCCCTGGCGGCGGGGGGGATCAGTGCCATTGTGGTGGAGAATTTCTGCGATGCGCCGTTTCCTAAGGGGCAGGCTGACCCGGCGGTGATTAGTGCAATGACGGTGATTGTGCAGCGGTTACAGGGGCTGGTGCCGGTGCCGGTGGGGCTGAATGTGTTGCGCAATGATGCCCTGGGGGCGATGGCGATCGCGGCTTGTGTGGGGGCGGAGTTTATTCGGGTCAATGTGTTGTCTGGGGCGATGGCAACGGACCAGGGCATTATTGAAGGCTGTGCCCATGACCTGCTGCGCTATCGGCGTGAGTTGGGCTGCGATGTGAAAATTTTTGCGGATGTGCTGGTGAAGCATGCCCATCCCATTAGTACGGACCAATTAGCGGTAGCGGTTCGGGATGCGATTGATCGCGGGTTGGCCGATGCGGTGATTCTGTCCGGTTCGGCAACGGGAACGCCCCCCAGCATCGATGATTTGGTGGTGGCCCGGGCGGCGGCGGGCGAGACGCCGCTGTTGGTGGGGAGTGGTGCCGATGTGGATAATGTTGCCCAGCTCTTGTCCATTGCCGATGGGGTGATTGTGGCCAGTTCCCTGAAGCGTCGCGGGCGCATTGAGTTGCCGGTGGATCCGAATCGGGTCCATCAGTTTGTGGAAGCGTCCCAGTTGCCCTATCAAGCGTCGTCGCCGATCGCGGAGCAAAATGGCCGGTTGAATGCGTCTCCCTTGCCGGCCCTGTCTTCGTAGGGGCGATGGGTTGGTTTAGATCGTCGAGGTGGGGAAGTAATGCTAGTAATGCCAGTAATGCCAGGCAAACCCACCGCATCTTTTGGGCATCCTGATACCGTATAAAAGAATGAACTCTTCTGTTTTGGATGGCCGAAGCGCTAGTTAAAGATTATGAGACGTCGCCGTAACGCTGCTACGGGTACGAAACAATGGAGTCGCTGGGCGATCGCGGGCATTGCCGCCGCCGGTGCTTCCCTAACCGCTTATCTGACCGTTTCCGCGTTTGGGGGAACCTCGGTCGTCTGCCCCACGAGCGGTTGTGACCAGGTACTGAACAGTAGCTACGCTGATATCTATGGCATTCCTTTGCCCCTGTTTGGGGTGTTGGGCTACCTGGGCATGGGGGTGATGGCCCTGGCTCCCCTCGCCGCCAACCAACTGTCTTTGGATAAACCCCAAAAAACTCAGCTGGAATCCTTAACCAGTTGGGGGCTCTTCCTCGGGGGGGCGGCCATGGCAACCTTCAGCGCCTACTTGATGTATGTGCTGTTTTTTGAAATTCAAGAATCCTGCCTCTATTGCATTCTCTCGGCGTTATTCTCCTTGGGCTTGTTTGTTTTGGCCAGCCTGGGACGGCGTTGGGAAGATGTGGGGCAGGGTGTCTTTATCGGGTTTATTGTTGGCGTGGTTACCCTGACGGGAACGGCGGGGGTCTATTCCAGCCTGAATAACCCCACGATCGCCGCTGATGGGAACCTGCCGCCGGTGGTGACAACGGAATCCAGCCCCTCGGCAGTGACGTTGGCAGAGCATCTAAAAGCGGAGGGCATTGTCTATTACGGGGCATACTGGTGTCCCCACTGCCACGATCAAAAACAGCTCTTTGGTAAGGAAGCGGCAAAGGAGCTGAATTATGTGGAGTGCGATCCCCGGGGGGCAGGGGCCCAGCCCCAAGCTTGCGAGCAGGCAGGGGTTCGTAGTTTTCCTTCCTGGGAAGTGGATGGGCAGCTCTATCCCGGTGTGCAGGATTTGACCCGCTTGGCGGACCTGTCCAACTATGAGGGCGATCGCAATTTTGCCGTGACCCCCTAGACTGTGACCCTATAAACACCGAACCCGAGGGTAATGGGAGTGCCCCTTGCCCTCGAATTGCCCCCAGAATTCTTAGCATCCGCACGGGGGAAAGAAGGAAAGATCCACAGAACCCATTACCATCGCTGATGCTTTACTGAGAATGGGCAAGCGGCCCATTCCTAAAATTGGGCGGTTAAGATGGGGGGCGAAACGGGTGCATCATGCTGGCTATCTTTGCATTCGGTCAGCCCCTCGCCTACCAAAGCAGCGATGCCCATTAATAGAACTGTGTCCTATGCTGATTTGCCCCCGGTGTCAGTTTAAAAATCCCGACGAGAATAAGTTTTGTCAGCATTGTGGCCATTCCCTAACTATCCAGGACAGTCTGAGTGTTGAGGCGGAGGTAGACGTGAGCGAGCAGAGCGAGCAGTTTGGGGCAGATGTAGCGGAGCGGCTGCTGGCGGTGCTTCAGTCACCAAACGACCAGTGGGCTTGGGAGGGACAAGATGATCCCGAGCTGCGGAGTCGGTTAGAGAAGATGGGGGCGACGCTGCAATCGGTTGCATCCCTATACCAGCGCTATTCTGTCGTCGTTGATCCCGCTCCGATCCCTCTGGCCATGAATGCCCAGGGGTTTGTTCACGATTCCCAGCCGGATCAGGAACGATTTCTGGATCAGCTCCTGGCCCTCGAGACGGATGCAGAGCAGTCCCCTTCACCATTGGGGGCGGATCCTGTCAGCCCGGAGATTGGGTTGCCTGGGATTGTGGGACCGTACTTTAGTTTGGATGAGGTGTTGGGGACCCGGCTGCCGGAGGTGTATGACTGCTGGGAGGATGGGGACAAGGAGGTGTTGCTGCTGGAGGATCGCAGTGGCTGGATGAGCTTGAGCGAGCTATGGCAGCAGGAAGAAGAGACGCCGCTGCTGGAGGTGTTATTTGGGCTGCGGGATTCCCTGGAGTTATGGGAAACCCTCCAGCCGTTTCACGGGTGCCGATCGCTGTTGTTCCCCGATAATTTGCGGGTGGATGAGGATCGGGTCCTAGTGTTCCAGCGGTTGTATTGTTTGCCGGAGCCGGAGGATCCGCCCCTTCTGAAGGATTTGGGGCAGGTTTGGCTACAGCTTCTCGAGAGCAGCGGCCGGTCCGATGTGTCAGCGGTGGTGACGGCGGCGCAAGGGTTGGTAAATTGCGATATTTTGACGGCGGATGCGGCCCGGGATCACCTGCAGTTGATTGCGGAGTCTTTGGATGAGGCCGGACGGGGAACGGCGGCGACGGAAACGTTGGCGAAGCGGGCAGCGGAAAATGCGGCCCTGGGTATTGTGACGCCGTTGCCAAGCTCGCTCCCTGCACCGCCCGCGCCGGTGCCCGCCGGTGGACAGTCGGGGCCGGCCATGGGGGCGTCGGGCCTTGGGGAGATGGATGCGGCGATCGCTGCGGCCATGGCGGACGATGACGACGATGATGATGCTCCTACGGTCGTCCTGCCGATGTGTCTGGCCAGCTTGGACGAGTCCGGGCGGACGGATATTGGTCGCCAGCGGGATCACAATGAGGATTATTTCGGCCTGTATAGCGAGGTCCAGAAATTAGAAATGCCGATGGGGCGCAATATTCGCGCTAAGAGTCTCTATATTTTGTGTGATGGGATGGGGGGCCATGCCAGCGGGGAAGTGGCGAGCCATCTTGCGGTAAAGACGATTCACAGCTATTTCCAAAAGCATTGGACGGAGCCGGTGTTGCCGTCGGAGACGGTGATTCGGGATGCAATTCTGGCGGCGAATGATGCCATTTTTGAGGAGAACCAAGAGGATCACCGGTCCGGCAGTGGACGGATGGGAACGACCCTGGTGCTGGTGCTGGTGCAGGATTCTAAGGTGGCGGTGGCCCATGTGGGGGATAGTCGGCTTTATCGCCTGAGTCGGCGGCGGGGGCTGGAGCAGGTGACGGTGGACCATGAGGTGGGACAGCGGGAAATTCAGCGGGGTATTGATCCCGTGGCGGCTTACAGTCGACCGGATGCCTATCAGCTCACCCAGGCATTGGGTCCCCGAGATAGTGAGTTTATTGAGCCGGATATTCGCTTCTTGGAGTTTGATGAGGACACGCTGTTGCTGATGTGTTCCGATGGGTTGAGCGATAACGATTTGGTGGAGGACCACTGGCAAACCCATTTAGCGCCGTTGTTGAGTTCGCGGGCGAATTTGGACCAGGGGGTGAACCAGTTAATCGAACTGGCGAATCAGCACAATGGCCATGACAATGTGACGGCAATGTTGGTGCGGGCGAAGGTCCAGCCCAATATGGATATCTTGCCCTAGGGGATTCGGACGATAAGGAGGGGTGGGCTACACACGGGGGGCGCATCTCGGATTACCCTAGTAGCCAGCGCTGGAGTTGTTGAGCCTTGGCTCCTGTTCCGCGTGATCCATGCTGTTTTCATCCCCTAGTTCTCGAGACCATGCCTGATTCCCCTTCTCCGGTTTTGGATATCTGCGATCTGTCCTTGGGATTTCGGCAGGATTCGGGGTTGATGACGGCGGTGGATGGGGTGTCGTTAAAGCTTTTCCCGGGACAAACCTTGGGGTTGGTGGGGGAGTCGGGATCGGGGAAGTCGGTGACGGCGGCGTCGATCTTGGGACTGCTGCCGATGCCGCCGGCGGCGGTGTTGGGGGGGCAGATTTGGTTTCGGGATGGGTTTGGTACTGATGCTGCGCCCATTGATTTATTGACCCTGACGGGCGATCGCCTGCGAACGATTCGGGGCGGGCAAATCGCGATGATTTTTCAGGAGCCCATGAGTGCCCTGAATCCGGTGTATACCTGTGGTTTCCAATTGGTGGAGGCGATTCAGCTCCATCAGCCGGTGACCAAAAAGCAGGCGGAAGACCAGGCGATCGCCCTGCTCCAGGAGGTGCGGGTATTGCCGGATGATGAAACCTTGGCGGTGCAGGTGCAGGCGGAGGCGAAGCGGGAATTGCCGGGGTTGGATCTGCGCGATCGCATTGCCCAGCGCAAAAAGAGTGTGTTGAACAAGTATCCCCACGAGTTTTCCGGGGGGCAGCTCCAGCGGATTACGATCGCCATGGCCTTGGCGGGGGATCCCTCGGTGTTGATTGCGGATGAGCCGACGACGGCGTTGGATGTGACGGTGCAGGCGTCGATTTTGAAGTTGTTGGGGGATCTGCGCGATCGCCGGGGGATGGCGATTTTATTTATTAGCCACGACCTGGGGGTGATTGCGGAAATTGCCGATGCGATCGCCGTGATGCGTCAGGGCAAGGTGGTGGAGATGGGGACCGTGGAGCAGATTTTTTCTGCGCCGAAGCATCCTTACACCCAAGGGCTGCTGGCCTGCCGCCCCAGTCCCGATCAGCGGTTGCGGTATTTGCCCACGGTGGCGGACTTCACCCAGCGGGCAGCGGAGGGCGATCGCCCGGTACCGCCGTCGGAGATTTTAGAGGAATTTGAAACCGTTCCGACGGGGGAAGCGAAAACTCGATTGGTGGCCCTGCAACAGAAACAGCCGTTGGTGACCGTGAAAAAGCTGCGGGTCATGTTCCCGATCAAGGGCGGATTTGGTCTGGTGCGCCGCTACACTACGGCAGTCCAGGATGTGTCCTTCGAGGTGTATCCCGGCGAGACGCTGGGATTGGTGGGCGAGTCCGGCTGTGGCAAGAGCACCCTGGCGCGGACGTTGTTAAATCTCATCAAACCGGCGGCGGGGCAGGTGCTGTTTGATGGGCAGAATATTTTTGACCTCAAGGGGCGATCGCTCCGGGCCCTGCGGCGAGATATCCAAATCATTTTCCAGGATCCCGCCAGTGCCCTGAATCCGCGCCTATCGGTGGGGGCCGCCATTATGGAGCCGATGGTGATCCATAAAGAGGGCACCCCAAAGGAACGATACGATCGCGCCGCCGACCTGCTGAAGCGGGTGGACCTTAACCCCGATTGGATGAACCGCTATCCCCATGAATTTTCCGGCGGTCAACGCCAGCGTATTTGCATCGCCCGCGCCCTCGCCCTGAACCCGCGCTTTATCATCTGCGATGAGTCGGTGTCCGCCCTGGATGTGTCCGTCCAAGCCCAGGTGCTGAACTTACTGAAAAATCTTCAGCAGGATTTTGGGCTCACCTACATCTTTATTTCTCACGATTTGGGCGTGGTGGAATTTATGAGCGATCGCATTGCGGTGATGAACCAGGGGCGCTTGGAAGAATTGGGCCCCGCCGAAGAAATTTATCGTAATCCCGCCACGGACTACACTAAACAACTTATCGCCGCCATTCCCCAAGGCACCCTGGAGCATATCCAACAGCGCCGCGCGTCCTAAGCCACAGCCTAAATTTTTGACCCTTAACCCTCTGCCTCACGCTCCAACATGAGGGTGACCGGTCCATCATTCTCCAAACTCACCTGCATCATCGCGCCAAATTTCCCGGTCTCCACGGTGAGCCCGCTGGTTCTGAGTTTCTCGACAAATTGGTTATATAACTCCTCGGCGATCGCTGGCGGTGCTGCTCCCGTAAAATCCGGCCTCCGTCCCTTGCGGCACTCCCCATACAGGGTGAACTGGCTCACCACCAATAGATCCCCCTGAATCTCGGAGAGGGATAGGTCAAAACGGGGGCGATCGCGACTGGGATCAGGAAAGAGTCTTAAGTCTAGGCACTTACGCACCATCCAATCCAGCTCGGCGGCGGTGTCGGACTCGGCGATGCCCAGCAGCAACAATAACCCCGTGCCGATTTTGCCGATAACCTGGTCCGCCACCGTCACCTGCGCTGATCGCACCCGTTGAATTAAAACTCGCATTTCCCGCCCCCTTGCCGATACCTACTCGGGATCCTAGAGCTTAGGGACAATAGAGGGTATCGCGGGTGGCGCGGCCCGTTGTGGGATTTACGCCCTTAGCGTTCTTACATAAAATTTCCACCGCATCATTGCGCAACAGCACATCCGTAAAATCAGCGCCGTCAATGATGGCTCCCTGGAACTGGGCACTGCTGGCGAAGGCCCCTTCCAAATTGGCATTCGTTAAATTGGCATTTACAAACCGCGCCGAATCTAACGTGGCGTAGCGTAGATCTGCATTAGTCAGGTCCACCCGTTCCAAATTCGCCGCGAAAAAGCTTACCCCCCGCAGGTCCGTATTGCTCAGGTCACTCTGACGGAGGCTGGCTTTCGTAAATTCGCTATCCCGCAAATCCTGCCCCGAAAAATCTTGATTCAGCAAATTGGCCTTCGTAAAATCATCCGCCTGGGCGATCGCCGGATTAATCCCCACCACCAGCGCCACCATCAATACTGCGACCATTGCCGCCCGCACTAATCGAGTTCCCAAGCCTTGCCAAGCCATCATTAAATATCTCCAAAAATCTCCCGCTCAACCTCAAACGTTACCCACGAAATACCCATTGAGTATCCCCTGGGGATCAATTCGCAGTCTAATTGTATTAGCTTGTCGCATTCGCTAGCGCTTGCTCCCCCGACCCGCCATGGCAAAAAATCAGCAGTCCGCCCAATCTCGATCGCCCGCCCGATCGCCAGCCCAACAGGCAGGGCTATTGGGGGAAGCCTTTGTGGCGGCGTGGTGGCAACGGCAGCAGTGGACTGTGGTGGCAGAACGATGGCATTGTCGATGGGGAGAGTTGGATTTAGTGGTGCGATCGCCTGCTCCGGATCCCCCGAATCGCATTCACACCCTCGCGTTTGTGGAAGTCAAAACCCGCGCCCAAAGAAATTGGGATGAAGACGGTCTACTCGCCCTCACCCCAACCAAACAACTCAAACTCATTCGTACCGCCCAAACATTCCTGGGCGAATTCCCAGACCTAGCCAACGACGCCTGTCGATTTGATGTGGCCGCCATCCGGTGTGATCGCGCTTCTGGGACACCGCAATCACTCCCCACCGCCCTCAATCTTGACCCAGCGGCGATCGCCCTCAGTTCGGGGCAACGTCATACCCTGCATGGCCATCACCTGACATTGCAGCATTACATTCCAAACGCCTTCGACCTAAGCCAATGAAAATACCATCACCTCCGTTCCATCAATGCCGCCCTAAACCAACGTGGCTGGGCAATATCCGAGTCCCGAAATAAACTGCTTGCAAAAGGCCTCAATGTCGCTACGATTGGGCTCACCATAGGACACGATCGCCACTTGCTGCCGCCGCATCACGGTGATCGGCGACTCTCCCACATCCAATCCCCACAGGGCAACCTTCAACGGACCTTGGGGGCAGTAGGCGTCCCCAAACTCCGACAACAGCGCCCGCAAATCCAAAATGTCCCGAGGACACACCGAATGGTCCAACTCTAAACGCAAAATCCATCCATCCAACTGGTGGATGACCGTCGCTCGCACATGGGCTACAAAGCGAAGTTGAGCCAATCGCTCAACTATCCGAAGCGTCAAGCTGGCATTGGCGAATCGATAGACAATATCCATCGCATCTTGCTTGATACTCGCCAAGCTCGTTCTACAACTCTATTGTCTCAAACATTTAAGCTTTATGACTGAAACCTTAAATAAATATAATGAGACGCTGTGATTTTTGAGGATGCCCCTATGCAAGACGACCGGGATCTCCAGCTCAGCCAGTATGAATACACGTTGCCCGGCGATCGCATTGCCCAGAATCCCGCCGAACCTCGGGATCATTCTCGGTTATTGGTGGCCAGCTCGCCAACGGAACACCACCATGCCCGCTTCGATGGCCTGCCCGATTGGTTGCAGCCCGGGGATTTGCTGGTGTTGAACGACACGTCGGTGATCCCGGCGCGGCTATACGGGCACAAAACTACCGGCGCTGCTGTGGAAGTGTTGTTATTGGAGGCGCGATCGCCCCAGGAATGGCTAGCGTTAGTGCGTCCTGGCAAACGGCTGCCCGTGGGTACGGTTATCCAATTCACCCCCAATCCCACCGGTTCTTCCACCGATCCCCCCATCGACAATGATCCTCTCCCATCAACAGACAATCCCCTGACGGCAACCATTATTGACACTGATTCGGAAACGGGCGGCCGATGGCTTAAGTTCGATTTGCCCAGGGATGTGCCCCTGCTGAGTGTTCTGGATCAATGGGGGCATATGCCCCTGCCCCCCTACATCACCGATTCGGACGCCGCCCCTGATCGCTATCAAACGGTCTATGCCCGCGCCGCCGGGTCTGCTGCCGCCCCCACCGCCGGGCTGCACTTTACTCCCCAACTTTTCGAGAAACTCACCGCCGCCGGCATTGGCCATGTGACCCTGACCCTGCACGTGGGGGTCGGCACCTTCCGCCCGGTGGAAACGGAAACCATCACGGACCATGCCATGCACCACGAATGGACGGAGGTGCCCCCCAGCGTGGTTGAAAAAATTCAGGCCACTCGCGATCGCGGCGGCCGCGTGATTGCCGTGGGCACCACCGCCGTCCGTGCCCTAGAAAGCGCCGGACAAGCCAGCCTCGCCGAAGGCAAGCCCCTGGCCCCCTTCTGCGGCAAAACCAATCTTTTTATCTATCCGGGGTACCAATGGCAGGTGGTGGACGGGCTGATTACCAATTTCCATTTGCCCCGGTCCAGCCTGATGATGTTGGTGTCGGCCCTGGTGGGGCGGGAACGTCTGCTGGAGCTATATCAAATTGCCCTGGATGCGGATCCGAAAATTCCGCCGGAAATTGGCGATCGCCCCTATCGGTTCTATTCCTTTGGGGACGCCATGCTGATCCTGCCCACCGCGAATCTGGCACCTCCCCAGCCTCTTCCGTAGGGGGGCAGACCCCCTGCCCGTTGGGGATTTATTGGGGATCCGTTGGGGGAACGAGTCCCCTGATTGATCATCCTGATTGAGGGCGCATCCCGGTGTAAGGTCTTTCATTCAGCTTTCGTTGCCGCTCCCAAGACCTCTAGCGTCAGATGGGAAAATAGGCAACTATGACTAGACGGGTGCATAGAAACGTAATAAAATCCAGCCAAACTGTGGCGCGGGCGAATCGGTTAACTTGGTCTAAATAATGACGATTGTTTCTCGCCCAGACCGTATCCTTCTTCCTTTGCTTGGGGGCTAAAAAATAGTGGGTCCTTTCAGTCGGTTTTCCCTGTCCCGTGATATGGGGATTGACCTCGGCACGGCCAACACCCTGGTTTACGTCTCGGGCAAAGGCATTGTGCTCCAAGAACCGTCCGTGGTGTCCATCGATCAGGATAGTCGCACCCCCCTTGCTGTGGGCGAAGATGCCAAGAAGATGCTGGGACGGACGCCGGGGAATGTGACTGCCCTGCGCCCTCTCCGGGACGGCGTCATCGCTGATTTTGATACCGCAGAATTAATGCTGAAGCATTTTATTACTCGGGTCAGTGAAGGACGGTTGGTTCCCCCCCGCATTGTGATTGGTATCCCTAGCGGTGTGACCGGCGTTGAGCGTCGGGCGGTGATGGAAGCGGCAGCCCAAGCCGGGGCCCGCGAAGTGTATTTGATTGATGAACCGGTGGCGGCGGCGATCGGTGCAGGGTTGCCCGTGGCAGAACCCACCGGCAACATGATTATTGATATCGGCGGCGGCACCACGGAGGTGGCGGTGCTGAGTTTGCAGGGGACTGTGCTGAGCGAGTCGGTGCGTGTGGCGGGGGATGAGCTGAGTGACGCCATTTCCCAGTACATGAAAAAGGTCCATAACCTGGTGATTGGTGAGCGGACCGCTGAGGAAGTGAAGATTCGTATCGGCTCGGCGTATCCCAGCGAGGCGGACGACCACGGGATGGAGGTGCGAGGGCTGCATTTGCTGTCCGGATTGCCCCGCACGGTCACGGTTAAGGAAGGAGAGATTCGCGAAAGTATGTCGGAGCCCCTCTCGGTGATTGTCGAGGCGGTGAAGCGGACCCTGGAACGGACTCCCCCTGAATTGGCGGCGGACATCATCGATCGCGGCATTATGTTGGCGGGCGGTGGTGCCCTCTTGAAGGGCCTGGATACCTTGATTAGCCATGAAACCGGCATTGTGGTCCATGTGGCAGCGGACCCGTTGAGTTGCGTGGTATTAGGGACTGGTCGTGTTCTAGAGAATTTCAAGGAGCTGGAGCGGGTCTTCAGTAGCCGATCGCGCGCCCTATAACCCCCCTAAAACCCTCTTACTCTCTGGATGGGGCGGGACTCCCGGCGGTTTCCTCCCCCCTTTCGACTGCGGTACATCTTCTTCTCACACTCCCTTTGACCTATGCTCTCCCTCCGTCGTTGGTGGCTGAAAAACTGGCTCAAGCTGGCCCTGATCAGTGTATCGGTGGGGGCCGTCTGGGGGCTGCGACAAACCCGTGGGGATTTGTTGGTGGAGATGTATGGCTGGGTGGCTCGTCCCCTCCAGGGGAGTGAACCCAATCAGGCTTGGGAAACCGATGCGCGAGTGTTGGAGCTGCAGCAGCGCTTGGCGGAGTTGGAGAATCAAAATCGCAGTTTGCGATCGCTCATTGACTACCAGAAGCAACTGGGCGAGGAGGGCATCGCAGCACCCACCATTGGCCGCAGTGCTAACGGGTGGTGGCAGCAAGTCATCCTAGGTCGCGGCGCAAAGGATGGCGTGGCCGTGGGGGCGATCGTGATGGCCCCCGGTGGCGTGGTCGGACGGGTGGAAGCGGTGACCGATAGTACCAGCCGGGTGATTCTCCTGAGCAATCTCAGCAGTCGGGTGGGGGTGACCGTCGGGCGATCGCGCCATATGGGCTATCTGCGGGGGCTGGGGGATAATGTCGCCACCATGGAATTCTTTGAAAAGCTTCCCGATGTGAATGCGGGGGACACGGTGTATACCTCGAACTACAGCCAGTTGTTTCCGGCGGGCTTACCCGTTGGGGTGATTGAGTCTGTGGATACCAAAAATGGTCCGGCCCCCGAGGCGAAGGTTCGCATTACGGCTCCCCTGAGCACCCTGGAATGGACCGTGATTTATCCCCACACGCCCGAAAGTTTTGAAAATCTGTCCCGCCCCGATGCGATCGCCCCGGTGGAGGGTGAGCTGGAGAACGGGAGCCAGGGCGGCAATGGCGCTGAACCTGGGGCTTTGGAGCCTGGGGCGTCTGATGTAGGGGCTGTAGAATCGGCACCCTAACCCACACAGCCATCCTGAAGAATCACTATCAAGACAGCGCCACAGCATAGCTTATGAACACAGTAGCGGAACTACAGCGGCGGTGGGAGGAGGCGATCTATCAATGGCCGCTGTGGCAACGGATCGTCGTTAATGCGGCGATTACGGGGCTCTCTGCGGCGCTTTGCCTGGTGCTGTTACCGGTGCGGCTGCCGGGTATGAGTTTGCTGGGGGTGGGCCCCAATTGGCCGTTGATTTGGGTGGCCGCATGGAGTCTGGGGCGGGTGCCCTGGTTGGGGGCTCTGGCAGGCTGTTTTATGGGTTTGGCACAGGATTCGGTGATGGTGGGGGGAGCTGCGGTTGAAGGGGGCGGTGCTCAGGAAGCCCTGGTGACGATCGCCCCCAGCCATGTATTAGGGCTGACCCTGGCGGGCTTTTTGATTGCCTGGATTCATCGGCGGCGCATTATTGAGGATGAGCTGATCGCCTTGATCCTGCTGGTGTTTGTGACGGCGATTCTGACGGAAACGGTGATGGCGGGGCTTTACCTGTGGCAGGATGAATCCCTAGGTGCCGCAGTGTGGTCCCAACATCAGCGATTAGCCCTCTGTTCTGCCATCCTCAGCAGCCTTTGGGGACCTGTCATCTACTTTCCCCTTAAACTGTGGTGGCAAGCCCTCACGAACGTGGAAAAGGTGTCTTAGGGACTCCGCCAACGGCTGGATATGAATAAGCATCAAACTGTCTTGGTCTAGGGAATTGCAATCGTGTCATCAAAAAACAGTGCAATTTTCGACCAGGGGTCTATCAATCGTTCGTGGTTTAATCCCTGCGAACTCATAAAAAATTTAAATTTCTGTTGGAACGGGCTGATTTTTGGCGTGTTTTAGATTATATTTCTGAGTGGAGTGAGTGCTAGAGGCGGGCTGAGTAGCTCGCCTTTTTTTTTGATGTTTTTTTGCCCGGGTTGGAGGGCAGCCTGAGGCAATTTGAAGCGATTGATGCCTCCCCTGTTCCTCCTCCCCTGTTCCCCAATGGGACGCCAGCACTGAGCGTTCAGCATGGGGGGTCAAACACCCAATGGGACTGACGCTGTTTTGTCAGCCTTGGAGCAGTATTTGTGATTGGGGCAGTGTTTGTAAGTAGTGTTTGTAAGTAATAGATTCAACCAAGTTAAAAAAATCACTTCATTTGACGATCAAACATGGTTGCTGATGGGGCTTTGATTCGGTGGGTTTCCCACAGTTTTTCTCGACGGTTAACTCAACGGTTAATAGGTGTTGATCGGTCATTTCGGATGGGGCAAGGGGTATAAAATCCTGCCCCTTAATCCCCCCGCGGGGGATATGGAGCCCCCCGCGGGGGGTGGTGGAGATTAAGTGGTGTACTCCGCGTTGATCTTGACGTAGTCGTAGCTTAGGTCGCAGCCCCAGGCGGTACCCTTGCCAGGACCATTGCCCACGCCCACTTGAATCAGCACCGTGTCCGTTTTGAGATAGTCCCCTTCCGCGGCCTGGCATAGGTATTGATTGGCGGCCTTGCGGTCGAAGGGGAGGGGTTGCCCGTTTTCCATCAGGGCAATCTCCCCGAGGGTGATCGCCAGATCGTTTTGATCAAAGAGCACCCCGGCGCGACCGGCGGCCCCGGCAATGCGTCCCCAGTTGGGATCTCGACCGAAGACGGCGGATTTGACCAGGGAGGAGCCGGCGATCGCTTTGGCGATCGTTTGGGCGCCCTCTTCGCTGGATGCGCCGGTGACTTGTACCTCCAACAGGCAGGTGGCCCCTTCTCCATCGCGGGCGATCGCCTTGGCCAGATGGATACAGACCGCCGTCAGCATGGCTTCGAGTTGTTCCGCTTCCGGTCCCCATTGGGTAATGGCTGGCGTACGGGACTGCCCATTGGTGAGGGCGAAGAGGGAGTCGTTGGTGCTGGTGTCCCCGTCTACCGTGATTTGATTAAAACTGCGATCGCCGGCCCGGGCCGTCATCTCCTGCCAAATATGGGGGGACACCGCCGCATCGCAGGTGACAAACCCCAACATCGTCGCCATATTCGGGTGAATCATGCCCGAGCCCTTGGACATGCCGCCAATGCGCACTGGACGCCCCCCAATGTCCGTTTCCAGGGCAATGGACTTGGTGATTAAATCCGTCGTCAGAATCGCCTTGGACGCGTCATTGCCGCCGTCTTCCGAGAGGGCGTCCACCAGGGTCGGAATGCCCGCCTCCATGGGGCCCACGGCGATGCGTTGACCAATCACCCCCGTCGAGGCTAACAGCACGCTGGCTGGGTCAATATTCAGCGCCGAGGCCACCCACTGGGCGGAGCTTTGGGCATCCTCCCAGCCTTGCTGACCCGTCGCCGCATTGGCTTGCCCCGCATTGATTAAAATTGCCTGACACCCTGGCTTGTCCGCTAAATTCTGTCGGCAATAGTCCACACAGGCCGCCCGCACCTGACTTTGGGTGAAAATTCCCGCCGCGATCGCCTCCACCTCGGAATAAATCAATGCCAAATCCGGCGCGCCAGAGGGTTTCAACCCCGCTGCAATCCCCGCCGCCTTAAATCCCTTAGGAGCGGTCACCCCCCCCGAAACCTCTGTCCACTGCGCCATAGCTCCGTCCCCGGTACCCGAGATACCCAAAAATTTTGGAGCGATTATAGCAGTCTGGGTTTAGGCAACGCGGACCTAAATCGGGGCAAGGGAAAGGGGGCTATTAAACGGAGATACCAATCTGAAACGGGTGGGTATCCTAGTTATCCCGTGCCAAGAGACCGTGGAGCAAAAAATAGACAAAAAAAAGGAGAGCCGCACTGGACTCTCCCAATCATCAGGGTGCATCTACTGAACGAAGTATAGCATCAGACCCCTAAGGGGTGTCACCCCCTTTCAATATTTTTTTTGCCTGAGCCTGGAGATTGATCGTTGTTTTTGATACTTGAGGTTGCGGGAAAATACCCTGATTTGGCGTGGGGGTGGGATCAAGGGCGCTGCACGGGACCTGATGCAATGGATTGGATGATCCTAAGCTTGAGAGGGGCGGAGTCCCATAAAATAAGCATTTCCCTAAGGTTGCCTATCGCCGTCTTGAGGAAATGCTGGAAAGCCGACATTGGGATGAGTTGGAAAGGAGTGATTTTGCTGATGTTGTATTTAATACTTTGTCCGTTCTAAAGTTCAGGGATAGGGCGGAGGGGAGGCGGGGCGATCGCCTCGTCTCCGGGGGGTGCCGCCCTTACCCTTCCAGGAGTTTGCCCAGGATTTGGTTGGTGAGCTTGGGATCGGCTTTGCCCTGGGTGGCTTTCATGACCTGTCCCACGAAGAAGCCCCGCAATTTGGTCTTACCGGCGCGGAATTGCTCCAATTGGTTGGGGTTGTCGTCGATCGCCTTTTGGATAATCGCTTCCAATTCACCGGCGTCGGAAATTTGGACTAAGCCCCGCTCTTCGACCAATGCCTTGGGTGAGCCCCCTTGCTCCAGCAGGTCCGGCAGAATGTCCTTGGCGATTTTGCCGCTGATGGTGCCGTCGGTGATTAGACCAATTAGTTCGGCTAGGCCATTGGCATCAAGGGCGATATTGTTCAGGGTTTTCTTTTCGTTTTTGAGGTAGCCCGCAATATCTCCCTGCACCCAGTTAGCGGCCAGCTTGGCATCGGCCCCGGCGGCGACGGCGGCCTCAAAAAACTCGGCGGTGGTGCGATCGTCCACCAGTACGTTGGCGTCATAGGCGGATAGCCCCAGCTCCGTTTGGTAGCGATCGCGCTTGGCGGCGGGTAATTCCGGCAGCTCGGCGGCCCAGGCATCCCGTTGCTCAATGGAGACTTCGATGGGGGTTAAATCCGGCTCGGGGAAGTAGCGATAGTCGCTGGATCCTTCTTTAGAGCGCATGGAGATGGTGCGCTGGCCGCCCTCATCCCAGAGGCGAGTTTCCTGGACGATGGTGTCGTTGCCGGTTTCCAGGGCGTCGATTTGCCGTTCAATTTCGTAGTCGATCGCCCGTTGGATGGCATTGAAGGAGTTCATGTTTTTGATCTCCACCTTGGTGCCAAATTCCTTTTGACCTACGGGGCGTATGGAGATGTTGACATCGCAGCGCAGGGAACCCTCCTGCATATTGCCGTCGCAGATGCCCAGATAGCGAACAATGCGGCGCAGTTCCCGGGCATATTCTGCGGCTTCAGCGCCGGAGCGTAGGTCGGGCTCGGAGACGATTTCGGCGAGGGGGACGCCCGCCCGGTTGTAGTCCACCAGGGAATAGGCGGAGCCGGACATATCGGTCCCGGCGTGGACCAGTTTGCCCGCGTCTTCTTCCATATGTAGGCGGGTAATGCCGATGGTTTTGCGGGTGGCGTTGCCCTTTTTGTCCACCAGTTCGATTTCAATCTGACCGTGCTCGGCAATGGGCAGGTCGTATTGGGAAATTTGATAGTTTTTCGGCAGGTCGGGATAGAAATATTGTTTGCGATCAAATTTGCTGTAGGGGGCGATCGCACAATTCAGGGCCAAGCCCGCCTTGACCGCATATTCCAACACCTTGTTATTCAACACCGGTAGCGTGCCCGGCAGTCCCAAGCACACCGGGTCGATATGGGTATTGGGATCCGCTCCGAATTCCGTGGCGCTGTCGGAGAAGATTTTCGTGTCGGTCCCCAATTGACAGTGGGTTTCCAGACCGATGATGACTTCGTATTCGGTTTTGGTGGGCGCGGCGGTGGTCATAGTTTCCCCAGTTACAGGATGGTCTTAGGGCTTAGGGGGCTGGACTTGGGCTAGGCGACAAGGCGATCGCGATGGGGCTGCGACATTCCTTTAATCGTCCTGCGGTACCAGAAACCCTAAACGGACTCTTTAAAATTATGGATCAGAACTTGTTCAATATTTGTGGGGGATCCACCCATGGCTGCCAGCCCTGCTCCGTTGCCGCCACCGCCGTCGGCCGATGTCCCTGCCCTATTGCAAACCCTGCGCTGGGTGCTGACCCCCCTGTCCCTGATGGATAGCAGCCGCGATCGCCTGGGGGATCTGTGTTTCGTCACCGACAACGGCATTGTTGCTGGGCACCCGGACTATATCCGAGAAATTTTTGAGCGGGATGGCCAGGAATTATCAGCGCCGGGGCGTTTCAATAGTCTGTTGCGGCCCCTTTTGGGGGATCAGTCATTGCTATTGCTGGGGGGGGAGTTCCACCGTCGCCGCCGGAAATTATTGATGCCGCCGTTCCATGGCAAGGCCCTCCAATCCTATGGCACGACCATTCAGGCGATCGCCCAGGATGTGTTCCAACAATGGCAGCCGGGCCAGCGCCTGATCGCCCGTGATGCCGCGCAGGAGCTTACCCTGCGGGTGATTATGGAAACGGTTTTTGGATTGCGGGGGGGCGATCGCTACACCGCTATGGGGCCGCTGATGGGGGAAATGACGGGGATGACCGCCACGCCAGCGCGGGCCATGTTTTTGTTTTTTCCGACCTTGCAACGATCCTGGGGACCGTGGGGGGATTTCGAGCGATCGCGGGCGGCCTTGGATCGGTTGATCTATCAGGAGTTGGCCGACCGACGGGCGATGGTTGGGGATGGTGCGGATGATTCTGCCGGCGATCGCCAGGATATTTTGAGTTTGCTGTTGGCCACGCGGGACGAACAGGGGCAGCCCTTGACCGATGGAGAACTGCGGGATGAATTGATGACGTTGCTGTTTGCAGGTCATGAAACCACCGCCACGGCGATCGCTTGGGGGATGTATTGGCTCCATGCCAATCCCCATTGCCTGGCTAAGCTGCGGGCGGAACTGGATGCGCTCCCGGATGAGACGCCGCCGATGGACCTGTTGAAATTGCCCTATTTAATGGCGGTTTGTAATGAAACCCTGCGCATTTACCCCGTCGGTATGGTGCTTTTCCCCCGCTTGGTTGAACAGTCCTTCACCCTGGGGGGCTATCACATTGGGGATGGATTAGTCCTTATGGGGAGCATTTACCTGGTGCACCATCACCCGGATGTTTACCCCGACTCTCGTACCTTCCGGCCTGAGCGTTTCCTTGAGCGACAATTTAGCCCTACGGAGTTTATGCCCTTTGGGGGGGGCAGTCGGCGGTGTATTGGGTCGGCGCTGGCGATGGCGGAGTTGGCGATCGCCCTGGCTACGTGGGTGAAATACGGCAATTTTGCCCTGAATGAATCGGGGCCGGTCAAACCCCAACGGCGGGGCGTCACCTTGGGACCGAAAGGGGGCGTAAAACTGAAATTTTTAGGGCTGCGAGGACCATTGCCCGCTGCCAGCCCTTAAGTCTGGTAAGCCGCTCTGGTGAGCTGCTTTGGTGAGCCGCTCTGGTGCGCCGACTTCACCTAGGGGAATCTTCTAAAATTAAAGTAGCTTTCTGCCCGTCACTGTTGAGATATCGCCATGATTGCCACTGCTGCCAAGCCGATTCCTGGTCCGACTTCTCCCGGTCTTTGGCAAACCCTGTATTGGGTCATCAATCCGCTGGGCCTGATGGACAGCCACTGCGATCGCTACGGCGATATGTTTGTGCTGAATAGTTTGGGGACGGGCTATGACCGCCTGGTGTTTGTGTCCCACCCTAACCACATCAAAGAGTTGTATGCGCGGGATGGGGCAGAGTTGTCCACGCCGGGGAAGTTTAATACCCTGGTGCAGCCGCTGGTGGGGGATCAATCGCTGTTGCTGTTGGAAGGGGCGGCCCATCGACGCCAGCGGAAGTTAATTATGCCCCCGTTCCATGGCGATCGCCTGCGGTCTTATGGGGGGGCCATCCAGCGAATCGCCCAGGATATTTTTGACCAATGGCAGCCGGGTCAGCCTTTTGTTGCCCGTCACGTCACCCAGGATTTGACCCTGCAAATCATTATGGAAACGGTGTTTGGGGTGAAGGCGGGCGATCGCTGTTGTAGCGCCATGCGTCCCCTGTTGGCGGAAATGGTGGATATGGTGGCCGAACCCTCCCGCGCCAGCTTTCTATTTTTCCCCGTTTTGCAACAGTCTTGGGGACCCTGGGGCAAGTTTGAACGGGCGCGGGAGGAGCTGGATCGCTTGATCTATTCCGAGATTGCAGATCGTCGGGAAACGGGCCTGGGCGATCGCGAGGATATTTTGAGTCTGTTGATGGCGGCGCAGGATGAGGACGGCAACCCCATGACCGATGTGGAGCTGCGGGATGAGTTGCTCACCCTGTTATTTGCGGGGCATGAAACCACCGCCACCGCCATGGCGTGGGCGATGTACTGGATTCACCACCAGCCGGGATGTTTGGAGAAGCTGCGGGACGAGCTGAATACCCTACCGGACGATGCCTCTCCGTTGGAGATGCTCAAGTTGCCCTATCTCAATGCGGTGTGCAACGAAACCCTACGGCTATATCCCGTGGCGATGGTCACCTTCCCTCGCTATGTCGAGAAATCTTTTGTGATGGACGGTTATCAGATGACGCCGGGGGAGATTATTCTCGGCTGCATTTATCTGGTGCATCAGCGGGAGGATCTTTATCCCGATCCCAAGACTTTCCGCCCGGAGCGATTCCTAGAGCGACAATTTAGCCCTACGGAGTTTATGCCCTTTGGGGGGGGCAGTCGGCGATGTGTGGGGGCGGCGCTGGCCATGGCGGAGTTGGCGATCGCCCTGGGGACTTGGATCAAACAGGGGGAATTTGCCCTGGATGAACCGGGACCCGTACAACCCCAACGGCGGGGCGTCACCCTCGGCCAAAAGGGCGGGGTGAAGATGAAGTTTACGGGGCGGTTGTAGGAGCGGTTGTAGCGAGGAAAGCGATGGGAAAACTGGCGGCTACTGATCGAGCTGGCGACGGAGTTCTTCCACGGAAGCCTGGGGGGGCACAAGGAGAATCAGATCCCCCAATTGATCCCCATCCGGTTCCTGAAGGATTGCCATTACCTGCTCTAGGGCAGTCACCCTAAGTTCAACGTCGTTTGCCAACGCAGGATCGCTCTCTACGAGTCTGGCGACCAATGTTTCTGCGACAGCCTTCTCAAAAAAGTAAGGAATCTCCCCCTTTCCCTCCCGTTGGATGGTTACCAGATTGCCTTGGGAATCGGCGAGAAAGAACAGGGGTACCCCACGAAATTCCCCTGAGTTGGGCATTGCTAAGGCCAGTTCGACTTGGGTCTTGGCGGGAATGTAGGCCACGTCGAACCCTCCCTCGCTGGCGTTATTCTGCAAATCTGCGACATAAAGAGCCCCCAGGGGCGTGAGCGTCACTTGCAGTTGCTCTCCCAGCTCGGGATTATCTTGTGTGAGCGTCTGCAAAAATGATTCGGCATCGACACGATTGATAAAAGCACCCGTGATGGCTTGATCCTCCCGTTCCCTGACCAGGGGGATCCCCTCTGTGTTGGTCACCACAAAAACCGGGACACTATTGAGAATTTCCGCGGTTCGCCGAATTCGTGCAGCGTCTTCCTGGGTATTGTCTTCCTGTGTCTCGTCTTCTTGGGAAACGTCCTCTTGTGGAGCGTCCTCCTGGGTTTGGGCGATCGCCTCTGGTGCTCCCCCCAATCCACTGCCCATTAGGGTAATCCCAACCGCACCGACTGCAAGCCATTGGCGGGCGAAAGAACGGGCAAAGGATCGGAATGACATTAACGCTGACCTCAACTGTTGTGGCATCGACTTAGCATTAGCCTGGCACCAAATCGCCTCCAAGGATAGTACCAAGGGTTAATGATCTTAGGGCGTGGCAATACTCGGAACCCTTTATTGAGGTTGGGCTTGCTGGCGAAGGCGATCCGCATAGTCCAGAGACGCCTGGGACGGAACGAAGTAAAAATACTCGAAGTGAGGTCCATCCTCCTTCTCCAACATTTGAATGATGCCTTCGAGGGAGAGGACTCGAATTGTGGTTGCCCCGGGCTCTGTCAGCTCAGGGTTCTTTTCCTGCACCTGGGCGATCGAATCTTCAAGGGGCTCCCTGTCAAAAAAGTGAGGGATGATCGTTTGTCCCGTTTCCGGGCGGGTGAGGGCGAAATAGCGTTCTTGCCCGTCGAATTGAACGCTGGCAAAAAATAGGGGAACCCCGATGAAATCGTCTGAATTCAGTATTTGCTGAGCCTGCTCGACTGGATCGTCCGAGGGAATATAAGCCACATCGATGTCATCGTCGGTGCCATCAGTTCTCCGACCCTCGGCATAAACAATCCCCAAGGTACTGGCCGATACTCGCAGTTGATTGCCTAGCTCGGGATTCCTTGCTTTGAGCCTCTCTAAAAATGATTCAGCGTCCTCAGGATTGATAAAGGCACCGATGACGGTTTGGTTTTCCTGCTCCTGCAAGAGGGGGGCCCCTTCTTCGTCGGTCACCACAAAAACAGGGAAATTGCCGAGAATTTGTTCCACTTGCTCCGGGGGGAGGGCGATCGCCTCTAACGCCCCGCCAAACCCATTGCCCGCTAGGGCAACACCCAATGCACCCAATGCAAGACATCGACGCGCAAACGATCCGAGTGGCATTACCGTTGACCTCAACTGTTATGGCACTGACTTAGCACTGGCTTAGCAACGACTCAGCGCCGATTTGGCACCGAATTCCCCTTAAGGGTAGTACAGGTGATCCAGAGTGGTGGCAATGTAGCGAATCAGTTGCCGCAGCTCGGGCACCGACGGGAAGGATTCCGCCCCCGCCCCTGGCAATAAGCGGCTGCGGGCTTCGATTTCCGCGACCTGATGTTGCAATCGTCGTGCCAGGGTCAGGGCATTTTGCCCTAGCTTACTGAGCTGTTGCTGTTGATAAAATTTCAGCGCCGCCCCCCGTAGCACCTGGAGAGTTGCCTCTTCCCCGTGGATGCCTGGGGTCAATCGCAGCCGGAACAGTAATAATTCCTCGTCGTGCATCCGCTCCACATCCACCTGCTTTGCCCGCTCCACCTGGAGTAGCGGCACCTCCGCCAAGAGCTTTAGCTCATTAATAACCCCTTGGAAATTGGGGAGGGCAATGGGGTCGAGCACGGCCTCGAGGACGCCGTCTTGGCTACAGAGAATGCGCCCGTGGTCCTGGTGACGCTCTAGGAAGAGTCGACCAATGCCCTGAACAATGGACCGTTGGAGGAGGGCTTGGGTTAAGGCCCGTGGCGGTAAATTGCCCATCTCTTCCGGGGCCAGGTTGTCTAAGTCTGCGGCCTGGTCCAGGGCAAGGGTGGGGGGATTCGGCTTACTGGGGGGAAGGCTAACGGAATGGGACGTAATGATGCTCGGGGCAGAGAGAAGCGTGCTGTTGGCGGCTTGCTCGATGCTAAATCGGGATTGGGGAATGTCTTCCGCCGCCAGGGCCGCTTCAAATTCCTGGGCAAAGTCGTCGGGGTTGTCCGTGTCCAGGGGGTCAGCGCTGACAGAATCGTCGAAATTATCAGCCCCAGAATCTGCAAGGTCGGGAGTAACGGCGGGATCGGCTTCGGAGGAGGGCGACATGGGCTGATTATTGGCGATCGCGGCGAGATCGATCCCAACGGTTGCATCCAAGGGCTCGCCTGCATCACCCGTGGTCTGGACCGGAATGGCGACCGTATCGTCTAGTCCGGGGGTGATGAGCCCCTCGTCTTCCTCGTCGTCTCCCTCGGCATCTCCATTGGCGCTACCGGCAGCTTGACCCTGCTGTTTTAACAATTCGGCCCGCTGCGCATCGGGAATGGTGTTGCTGTCGAACTCATCCAAGGGCTCCCCGGCACTGACCTCCTGGGCCAACGCCACCTGGGCCCCTTGTTCAATGAGATCCTGCCCCGCTTCCTTCAGTTGGCGATCGTAGCTGAGGAAGGCCGAGAGGTAATGTTGCTGGGTGGTGGCGGAGATGGGTTTGATGGTGATCTTGTAGGACGTGTGGGCGAGGAGTGCCTGCACGTATTTCAGTCCTTCTGATTCATCGGGATGAACAGCACCCAGATAGAGGATGTTCTCGCGCACTGAGAGGGGGAGAACCTGGTGATACAGACAAACTTCGAAGGGAAGAACACTGTCAATGAGGGCAAACATCTGCTCCGGCACAATGTAGGACGGGGTTGTGCTGGGGGGAGATTGGGGTTGGACAGGGTTACTCATGGACGGGGAGGGAAGTTTGAAGTCGGAGCTGTTGGGGGTGAGATGCTAAATGACGAGGGGGAACGGGTAGGAGGCTGGCGGGTTTTGCCGATGTCTCTCTATCTCATTGGGGGAGGGGTGGGGCGATCGCTCGCGTCAAAGGAGCTGTGCAACGGGACGCAAGCCCTGATCCAGTGCATTGTTTCTTCACTATTTTTTCTTCATTAATGACAGAACTAATGACGGATCGATCGCGAGATGGTTCTAGTCTCGGGTGCGGTTGGAGGGAGACGCAAGGGTCGGTCAGGGGATGAGAGCGGGCAATCAGGGTGAGATGCCAGAGGGGATGTACCCAGGGAAAAGCGGGTCGCTGTCATTTGCGTGGAATTACCCAAACTCCATTGTAGGAAACCCTGCCCGAAAAGTCTGGTCGATCCCTAAATCGTTGGTGTCGCTATGGGGGGAGATGGGATTGGAGAGTTGTGAATGCAGCGGTGGGTGGCTGTGACAATTATTTGCGCTGTTGGAAATGTACGGATGAGACAGACGCTTTTGGACCGTTTGCATCAGGTGTTACAAGGAAGAAGTTGTGTTTGATCGATAGGGGGATGAAATAGGGGGGATTGGGGGCGATCGCCCAAATTATGTTGTCTATGTTTCCTGTCCCTTATTTTCTAGCCTTTTTTCTAGCCTTCATTGTTGGGTCTTGGTCCGGGTCTGATTTATTAAGCCCTCCCCTAGGGGTAAAACCCAAGCTAGAACGGAAAGGGCAATGCGCTAGAAAGGCGATGGGGAAGGGAAAAGCCTCTATGAGAAGTCATCCGAGAGGACTGGGGAGTGTGGTGCTGGGGGTAATGGTGGCCATGCTAATCCCGGCTTTGGCGGTTTTGGCCCAATCCCCGACGGAAGTTGATGCGACTAATGCCCTTGCAGATTTATACGAGCAATGGCGACAGCGGCAGTTTTGGGGGGGCGTTGGGTTTTTGGTTCTGGGGGGCACGGCGATCGCGTTGGTGTCTTGGGATATTCAACGCCAACCGGTCGAGCGGGCGATGCTGCCGCCGGTGGGAGAGTCTTTTCTGAAGTATGGCGATTTGGGGTTGGAGAATGCGGTGGACCGGCTACGGCGGGATGGGGATCCAGCGTTTCAAGTTGCTTCCGACGCGGCTAAGTTTACGTTGGAGTTGGCGGCGGCGATCGCGGGTACGTCTATACCCCTGGCCCTCGTCCAATGGATGAATCTATTGCATCCTTCCCCCGGCGCATGGTTAATCTTTTCCGTTCCGATCCTGCTGGTCTGGTTATTTGCCTGGGTGTTTTGGCGGACGTGGGTAATGCAATCCTGGACAGCCTACCACCACGGCGCTAAGCGGGAGGGACCGTTTTTTTGTTCCACTTGCGACCATCCCTTGCGATCGCTCCCTCTGTCCGAGCTGCTGCCCCATCTCACCCCTCGGGAGCGCAAGCTGGCTGAGATTAAGTCGGTGGAGTGGGAAGCCTACCATTGCGATCGCTGTTGTCCCGCCCCGACGGCTCCGATGCCGCTGATGGATGGGTTTATGGATAGCCGATCAGCTAACCGATCAGCTCCTCTGCCGACGCTGCCCCGTCGTGGGGAGGAGAGTGTGGAGGAGGACGATGCTGGCCCCCGATGGTTCCATCTCCGCGCCCTGGAACAGAGTCGCCTGGGGTTTACGAGCTGCCCGAAATGCAAGGAAAAGGCTTTGAAGTTAACGGTCAAAGTGCTGCGGGAGGCGACGGAGGAGCGGGAAGGAGAGTTGGAGTCAACGGTGGATTGTCTGATGTGCGGACATCACGATGTGACTTACCGAACGATTGCCAAGAAGCCACGACCGCCTGGGAGGAAGATAGTCTAACGGGCGATCGCCAAGGTATTGCACTCCAATAAATGGAGCCATTGCAGGGGACTTAAACCGGCTCCACGAAAAAAGGGATCGGTCTGCATCTGCCGCAGCCCCGATCCCTGACGTAGTTATGGAATTAAGATGAATGACCAAGGCGGGGAAAGGATTGTTCCTCACCGTGGTCTGGGTCTATGACCCGTCAGTTTTCATCGGATTCCTAGTCTAAGAAACCCATCAATGCAGCTTCTTCGCCCAGGTCGTTGGAGGCAACGGGGCGCTTGCCGCCGGGCAACCAGCTGGTGTCTGCCTTCGCCAGCTCGGACGAAGAAACGGGACGGCTACCGGACAGGGTGATGGTGTTGATCACTTCCATGTCGCTGGAGGCGATGGGGCGGGTGCCGTAGGAAGAGACGGTGCCGCTTACTTTGAGAGGGCTGGCGGAAACGGGGCGGTTACCGGGCAGATCGCTTTCGACCAAGTCCAAAGTGTCTTCCCCAACGGGGCGCTGACCAAAGTTGGGAGCCAGGGGACGACGACGGGCCTGAACCGGCAGATTGGGGCGGTTGCTGCGGCGCTCCATCTTGGACTCAGCCTTCTTCTCGATGCGTACTTCGCGATCGCTGCTGGTGTTGTTGTTTTCCGTCGTGTTTTGGCTGCTCATGGGAAAAATCCTAAACGTCTATCGGTGTTCATGGTCGTGCCCAGAGAGACCGTAACGCCAAGCTCAGGCGTTAAGCGCCGGGCACAAGCTCGGGACATCACGGGGAGCAGGGGCTTGGAAGGCATGAACGGGCCAACCAGGTAACAACCTTTGTAAATCCATTTTACGTGACGGTCTCGAAAGATTTCTAATAATTATTCATCATTCAAATCGGCGGCCTTTATGATTAACGGATTTTATTGGCCAGCGAGCATTCTATAATCCAGCCCTAATTTACGATCCAGCGGCGAGACAGCGCTGGGTTTCCTGGGCGATCGCCCAGTCTTCTTGGGTTTGGATCACTAACACTCGCACCGCTGAAGATGCCGCCGCAATGTCTTGGTCCTTGGGCGATCGCTCGTTTTTCGCTGCGTCCAGTTCAACGCCCAAAAACTCCAAGCCCTGACATACCCGCGATCGCAATTCCGATGAGTGTTCGCCCAATCCGGCGGTAAAGACCAAACAATCCAATCCCCCCAGGGACATGATCATGGACCCAAGGCAGGATTTAAGGCGATGGACATAGACCTCCAGGGCGAGCTTAGCTTGGGCATTGCCCTGGGCGATCGCCCCTTGCACGTCCCGTAAATCATGGGAGACGCCCGATAGTCCCTTAAGTCCCGATTCCTTGTTAAGCAGGTGATCCAGTTGTTCCGGGTGATCGCCCTGCTTCATCAGGTGAATCAAAATTCCAGGATCCACCGCCCCGCATCGGGTCCCCATCATCACCCCATCCAGGGGCGTAAATCCCATGGTGGTATCGATGCTGCGCCCGCCTTTGACTGCGGTTAGGGAGGCTCCATTGCCCAAATGACAGACCACCGTGCGTAGGTCCGCTAGATCCTTCCCTAAAATCTGTGCCGCTCGCTGGCTACAAAATTGATGGCTGATGCCGTGAAATCCATAACGCCGGATCCCTTTTTTTGTCCACTCGTAAGGACCGGGATAGGTTGCCGCTACTTCTGGCAACGTCTGGTGAAACGCCGTATCGAAGACGGCCACCTGGGGCACGTCCCCCAGCAGCGTCTCCATAAATTCAATACCTTTTAGATTGGCGGGATTGTGGAGAGGGGCTAGGGGAATCAGGTCGGCGATCGCCCCCTTCACCGCGTCCGTGACCACCACGCCGGACTGATATTTATCCCCGCCGTGAACCACCCGATGGCCCACCCCATCAATGGCGGTTTTATCCGGAATCACCGCCGTGGGTCCGTCCCATAGGGTTTGCAATACCCGAGCCAGCCCCTGGGCGGGGGTGGGGTTGGCGGTGAGGGTTTCCTCCAGCGATTCCGCCGAGGTATGAACCGCGAGCACCGCCTCCCCTTTGTCGGGATACCAATCAATTTGGGCGTGCCATTGGGGGGAGGGCGGCGTCTCGACCTGTTCCTCCGCCATGGCATACAGGGCTAACTTATGGCTGCTGGATCCCGCATTGACTACCAAAATCGTCATGGCTAAGTCCCCCTAAGTCCCCTTGCGATCGCGTAACTCCGCCGGCAAATGATTGCGATCGCTGGAGCGCAGCAGCATGGGACCATAGCGCCCGAAGGTCACTACGCTGACGGACGCCACCGGCACATCCAGGCGATCGCGATATCGCCCCAGATCTATGCCCAGCAAACTACACAGCAAAATCCGAATCGTGGCCTTGTGAGACACCACCAACACATTGCCCGTATAGGTCTGCTGGATTTCCGTCACTACCGTCATGGCCCGATCCGCCACTTGTACCGCCGTTTCCCCGCCGGTGGGGGGATTCCAAGCCGGTTCCGCGACCCATCGATCATGGGCATCCCGGTCCTCCGCCCGCACCGCCTCCGCCGATCGCCCTTCCCAGTCCCCAAACCGAATTTCCGCTAATCCGTCCCGAATAATCGGGGCGATCGCGGTGGCTTCGGCGATGGGTTTGGCGGTGGCGATCGCCCGGCGCAGGGGGCTACACACAATGGCAGACCAGGGGAGGGCGTGATGGCGATCGGCAAAGGCCTGGGCCATCGCCACTCCCATGGGGGTCAGCTCCGGATCGAGTGCGCCACAGTAGCCGCCTGCTTGGCTGTAGGTGGTTTCCCCATGGCGCAGGAAATAGAGCGTTAAGGTCATAAAGGATCAGCGTCTAGGATTAGGGGCTAGTGGGTGGGAAACGGCCAGGTCCACTGAACAACCTCATCCTGGTCCTTGCCATGCTCATGGGCATAGGCCAAGGACTCGATGATCTTGTTCTTCATCCGCTCCTTCAGATGCCCAGCGCTGGACTGCAGGTGGGGCACCCGATCAATCACGTCAATCACCAAGTTAAAGCGATCGATTTGATTGTTAATGGCCAGCTCCAAGGGGGTATTAATATTGCCCTGCTCCTTGTAGCCGCGCACATGAACCCGATCCTGATTCGACCGGCGATAAATCAACTTGTGAATCAGCCAAGGATAGCCATGGAAGTTGAAAATCACCGGCTTGTCCTTGGTGAACAACGAATCAAAATCCCGATCCGATAACCCGTGGGGATGCTCCCCTTCGGACACCAGCCGGAATAGGTCAACCACATTCACAAAGCGCACTTTTAAGTCAGGAATGGCTTCCCGCAGGATGGCCGTTGCCGCCAAAGATTCCATCGTCGGAATATCGCCACAGCAGGCCATAATCACGTCTGGTCCACCCAGGTTGCCCACCTCATCATTGCTGGCCCAATCCCAAATCCCAATGCCCTTGGTGCAGTGGGTCACCGCCTCATCCATGGACAGATATTGCAGGTGCTTTTGCTTATCCGACACAATCACATTGACGTAATCGGTGCTGCGGAAACAGTGGTCTGCCACCGACAGTAGGCAGTTGGCATCGGGGGGGAAATAGAGCCGAACCACATCGGGATTTTTGTTTGTTACCAGATCCACATAGCCGGGATCCTGGTGGCTAAAGCCGTTATGGTCCTGCCGCCATACCAGCGACGACAACAGAATATTCAACGACGACACGGGACGCCGCCAGGGCACATGATGCTTGCAAATGTCCAGCCATTTCGCATGCTGGTTAAACATAGAATCCACCACGTGGGCGAAGGCTTCATAGGTGTGGAACAGCCCATGGCGACCGGTGAGCAAATAGGTCTCCAGCCAACCCTGCAACGTATGCTCACTGAGCATTTCCATCACCCGACCGTCGCGGGCAAGCTGCCCCCCATCCTCATCCTCGGGATACAGGTCCGCCATCCACACTTTCTTGGTGACGTCATACACGTCCTGCAGACGGTTAGACGCCGTTTCATCGGGACCCATCAGGCGGAAATTGTCGGTGTTATTCCGCATAATTTCCCGCAAGAATAATCCCAGCGCTTTGGTGTTTTCAAACTCAACGGTGCCCCGCTGATCGCCAATGTCCACCGCAATATCGTGGAAGTCGGGCAACTTCAACGCCTTCCGCAGCAGACCGCCATTGGCATGGGGATTGGAGCCCATCCGGCGATCGCCCGTGGGAGCGAGTTCCTTCAATTCCGGGATCAACGCCCCATTCTCATCGAATAACTCCTCGGGTTTGTAGCCGCGCATCCACTGTTCCAGAAGCGCCACATGCTCGGGATTGCTGTGCATCCCCCCCATGGGAACCTGGTGCGATCGCCAGAAATCTTCGACCTTCTTGCCGTCCACTTCCTGGGGACCGGTCCACCCCTTGGGCGTGCGCAACACAATCATCGGCCACCGGGGACGCTCAATTTTGCCCCCTTCCCGTGCCCGACGCTGGATGTCATGGATGGTCAGGATGCACTCCTCCATCACCGTCGCCATTTTCTGGTGCATCTCAGCGGGATCGCGCCCCTCGACGAAGTAGGGCGTATAGCCATAGCCCTTAAATAAGGACTCCAATTCCTCATGGGAAATGCGCGCCAAAATGGTCGGGTTGGCGATCTTGTATCCGTTCAGATTCAGAATCGGTAGAACAGCCCCATCCCGCGCCGGATTGATAAATTTATTGGAGTGCCAAGCGGTGGCCAACGGACCGGTTTCCGCTTCGCCATCGCCGACCACACAGGGAACAATCAAATCGGGATTGTCCAGCACTGCCCCATAGGCATGGGAGATGCTGTAGCCCAATTCTCCGCCTTCATGGATGGAACCGGGGGTTTCCGGGGTGACGTGGC
This sequence comes from uncultured bacterium, assembly GCA_964655355.1. Taxonomy (GTDB): domain Bacteria; phylum Cyanobacteriota; class Cyanobacteriia; order CACIAM-69d; family CACIAM-69d; genus CALGDE01. Next base: position 38,057 of record CAZZMD010000006.1, on the reverse strand, counting down.
TACCGATAAAACCAGGGAAAGAAAACTGCTTAAAAAAGCGCTGCATCCCTTCGAAATCTTCACTCTTATCGGGATAGATTTCCGAATAGCTTCCTTCCAGATAGACCGGACCCAAAACCCCCGGTGCACCGTGACCAGGACCGGCCATAAAGACCATATCCAGGTCGTATTTTTTGATCAGCCGGTTGCAGTGAAGATAAGTGAAACTCAGGGCGGGGGAGGATCCCCAGTGCCCCAGCAGACGATGCTTGATATGTTTCGCCTGGAGGGGCTCCCGCAGGAGGGGGTTTTCCCGCAGGTAAATCATGCCCACTGCCAGGTAATTGCAAGCCCGCCAATAGGCATCAATGCGCTCAACTTCTTGGGGGGTGAGGGCTTGGGTGTTAAGGGATTTTGAAAGCGAAGCAACCATAAAATCTGTCTCCTACCGAATGCTTGTTCCCGAATACTGGTCCAAGGGGAAATAGTGCTAGGGAGTGGACCTGATTGACTTAAAAAACACAAAATTGATGGCGATCGCCCCGCTGTCAAACCATGTCAAATCAGCAAACTTCAGCACACTGAAGATGTGATGTTCAAAAAGAACCTTGTGCTGTGGACGATCCATCTACAGGTTACATAATTAATTTTTCTGTGGTGGAAACTTCTGGCAAATTTTACGGAGTTTTTATTTTCTGAAAGTCCTTGTCGAATTAAGGATTTTTGTAAAGGGCTCTCTAAGCAAATATTGCCTGTGTTTTGGATTGTTTTTAGATTGTTTGAAACGGTTTAATGCTTAGCCTTCCTCTGTTTGGGGCGAGCGATCGCGGGTGAGTTGTAGATACAAACCGGGGATCACAAACAGGGCAATGATTGTGGCGGACATTAGTCCGAAAATAATCGCCATACAGAGGGGGAACCACTGTTCATCGCTGAAGGCTAGCGGCAATAAACCCACAATGGTGGTGATGGAGGTGGTCAGAATGGGGCGTAATCTGGCGCTGGCCCCGATCGCTGCCGCATGGCGCACATCCAACCCCTGCCGCCGCCGTTCGTTCATGGTGTCCACCATGACGATCGCATCGTTCACCACAATGCCGATGAGGGCGATGATGCCGATGATTGCGGGGAAGGAGAGGGATAGATCGAGGATAAAGAAGCCGAACAGGGTGCCGATCAATGCGAATGGAATGGTCAGCATGATGATCAGCGGCTGGGTGTAGGAGCTGAATTGCAAGACCAGCACGGCGAAGACGAGGAAGATGGCCACCACTAGCATTTGACCTGCTGAGCCGAAGGTTTCGCTGCTGGTGTCCGCGTCGCCGCCAAAGCGATAGCGATACCCCACGGGCCAGTTTTTCGTTTGCAGTTCGTCCAGCTTCGGTTGCAGTTCCGCTAAAATTTCTGAGTCGAAATAATCTTGACCAGGGATCACTTTGGCCAATACCGTGACGCTGCGTTCCGTATCCCGATGGGTGATGGAGAGGGGCACTGCGCCTTCGACGGGTTCCACTAGGGCGGCGCTGGGGAGCACTTCTCCCTCGGGGGTAATGAATCGAATGGTGGCAAATTCATCCAGCCGAGACGGCCCGCCGATCGCCCCTTCTTGGGACGGCCACCGGGTGCTGAGGCGAATTTCCAAATCCTCCTCGCCGCTGCCAATGGGATAGTCCCCCACATCGTTGTCGATCATGAGATAGCGCCCCTGGCTGCCCAGGTCATCCTGGGTGATCCCGTAGAAATCCAGGGCTTCCCGCTTCGGCACCAGTTTGTAATCGTTGCGCAAGTTGCCCAGGTCGTCCCGCACATCCATGGTGCCGGGGATCTCCCGTAAGGCTTGCTGCACCTGGCTCGAAATTTCCCGGAGTTGTAACAGATCCCCCCCGTAAATTTCCACCTGAATCGGATCCTCACTGCCGCCGGAGCGTTCATACTGCACCGCCAGCACGGCCCCGGGATAGTCCTTGACCACCTCCTGTTCCATGGCTTCCCGCAGCGCCGGAATGTATTGATAGGACACCTGATCCCGCTCCTCGAGGGGCACAAATATTGCCGACAGCCCCACAAAATAATCCCCATTCCCCGGCTTTAATTCGCTGGACGCCACCAAACTGCTCCGCTGGCCCACCAGCTTGACGACGCTTTCAAATACTTTGTCACCGCCGGGATCCTGATAATTCCGCACAATTTCCCCGAGCCGATCCGCCACCTCCTGCGATCGCTCCAGGGTGGCGGCGGGGGGCAGTTCTACATTGATGCTGAGCTTGCGTCCGTCCGCATCGGGGAAGAGGGAGCCGGATAATTGCCCCGCTAAAACAATGGCGCAGGCAAAGAGTCCCAACGCGCCCAAGGTCCACAGCCGCGCTACCCATCGATTGGGCACGGTATACCGCAAACTCCACTCAGCAAAACTTTCCGAGGCGACTTCGGTGAGCTTATCGATCCAGGTTTTTGTGTCTTCCCCCTCGTGTTTTTCCCCCATGACCACCCGGGATAAGGGGATCACCACCAGCAGGGCCAGGGCATAGCTCATGACCAGACAGGTGATGGCGCTGATGGGGATCAACCGAATAAATTTACCCAGGGTGCCGGCGATCGCCATCAGGGGAGCCATGGCCAAAATGGTGGTCAACTGCCCCGCAAACGCAGGCACCGCATAAGTACGCACCGTTTTGATCGCCGCTGCATTAAACGCTAGCCCTTCCACAAACATGCCATCGTGGATCCCCTCCAACATCAAAATAAATACGTCCACCAACAGCCCCAGGGCGAGAATCATCCCCACCATCACCATGGTGTTGAGGGTGTAGCCCATCATCCACAGGACAAAAATCGCCCCGGCGAAGGTCAACGGAATGGCTAACCCGGCCACCAATGCCTCTCGCCAGGTGAGCGCCACAAATAGCACCGCGAACACACATAGGGAGGCTTGCAACACATTGCTGCCTAAGTTGGTCAGCTCATCGTTGATGGTGTCGGCATTGCTGGTGAGCACCTCATAGCCCATGCCGAAGGGCCACACCTGCGGATCCTCCGTCAGCTCCTCCATCCGCACCAGCACATCGCTGATCACTTGCAGGGTATCGCTGCCGGCCACCCGCACCACATCCAGATTGATGGTGGGGGAAAACGGCTCCCCCTGCCAGCTTAAAAAGGCCCGCTGCTCCTCCCGCTCCAGCCCCTGAAAGACCTCCGCCACTTCCCGCAGCCGCACCACGCGACTGTCCGTCAGCCGCGCCACCGGTAAACTCCGTAAATCCTCCAGCGTCCGGAATCGTCCATACAGTCGGACCTGGGCCCCAATGTCGTCATCCCGCACCAAATCCCACGAGCGATCGCTATTGCCCCCCCGGATAGCATCGGCGACCTGGGTGGCGGAAATGCCCAAACTGGTGAGACGGCTGGGGATCATCTGAACATGGACCACCTCCTCGCGATCGCCCGCCAGATTCACCTCCCGCACATTGGGCACCGACTCCAGCTCCTCCTGAATGTCCTCGGCGGCCTTACTAAACAACGCCGTATCCAGCCCCTCCCCGGTGAGGGCAAGGGACAACACCGGTGCATCCTGCTGGGAGACCTGTTCAAATTCCGCTTCTTCGCGACCGCTCGATTCCGGTGGCAGTTCCGAATCGGCGTTGTCTACCTTGCTGCGCAGCTGTTGGATGGACTCTGCGACAGGAGCCTCTGCCTTAAAAGCAACATTAATAATTGAAAATGAATTAAAGGTGGCACTGGTGAAATCATCCAGCCCTTGCAGGCTTTTGATTTCCTCCTCCAGCTTGTCCGTTACCTGATTTTCAATGGTTTCCGCATCGGTGCCACCCCAGGTGGTGCTAATGGTGGCGCGGGCAATATTAATATCCGGCTCCCCTTCTTTCACCATGGTGAAATAGCCCATGATGCCCCCCATGGAGAGCAAAAAGCACAGCAGGATGGCAAACACCTGTTGGGTGAAAAAAAAGGTCATCCAGCCAGGAGCCGGTTCGGCTGACTCATGGGAGCCATTACCCCCGTTCTCCGAGGATGGCGGGCTATGGCCGTTCTGTTCCGACAGTGGATCGGATTCGGAGGATGGGTTGGGTTGGGGCGATCGCCGATCTTGAGTTTGATGGTCCTGATTCTGGGACTCCTGATCCTGCAAACCCTGGTCGTCCGTTTTCATTGACGTGCCTCCCGCTCAATCACCTCAACGGGGGCCCCGTCTACCAGGCGATTTTGCCCCTCCACCACCACCTGTTCACCGGGTCGGATGCCCGACACAATCTCAATGCCGGACAACCCCTCAATGCCCGTTACGACCGGCCGTCGCTCCACGGTATCCCCATCGGGACTCAAGACAAACGCAAACCGATCCTGATCCCGCACAATGAGCGCCCCAATGGGCACCATCACCGCATTCGGTTCCGACGCCGTGGCGACCCAGGCGTAGACCCGCCCGCCGACCTTCAGTCGGTCCGGCCGCTGAAACCCGCGAATGGATACCCGAGTGCCGCGATCGCCCGGCGATTGGGAGGGGCTGACGGAAAAAATTCGTCCAATGCTGCCCCGCTGCTGGGCCAAGCGCAATAGCCCCGCCTGCTGTACCCCCGATGCCTGGGCCGTACTGACATCATCTTCCAGCACCACATAGACCTGCTGTCCCGGTCGGATGCTTTCCGCCGCAATGCTTTGCACTTCCAACACCGCCTCAAAGGAATTGGCATCCATCAGCACAATCGGCGCCGTTTCCGTGACCCGTTGAGGGCTGCTGGTATCGAGGTATTGGGTGCTCCAATATTCCCCGGCGCGGATATTGATATACGCCACCACCCCGTCAATGGGGGCCACCAACTGCGTATCTTCAAAATCAACCGCATCTTGCGTCAACCGTGCCCGCGCCGCCGTTGCCTGCGCATCCGCTGACTTTAAATCTTCCAACGTTGAGTTCAAATCCTGACGGGCGCTGGCCAACGCCGCCGCCGCCTGAACAACTTGATTCCGCTTCACATCAATCTCGCTCTCGGGCACCACGCCCGCCGCAAACAATTCCTGATTTCGCCGCAGCTCCGTCTGGGCCAATGCCAAATCCGATTGCGCCTGGGCGATCGCCGCTTGGGCCTTGCGCCGACCGGCTTCTGCCTGGCGACGCTGGTTGATCGCCACCTGAATATCGGCATCGGCCGTGGTGAGCTGCGATCGCTGACGACGGCTATCAATGGTGGCCAAAAGCTGCCCCTTAGACACGCGATCGCCTTCCCGTAGGGGGATCCCATTCACCGATGCCACATAGGTAATATCCCCATTGGCTTGGAAATTGAGCACGCGACGATTGACGGGCCACACAATGCCCTCATCAAAGAGCCACTGTTCTGCTAGCCCCCGTTCCGCCGTCACCGTGCGCACCGCCAACCGCCGAGTGGGCTGGGGGGCGTCCTGTTCTTCCGCCGTCGGGTCCGTCGCCGGTGCATTGAGTCGCTCATAGACCCGCCAGCCCACAAAACCGGCGACCACCACCATTCCCAATCCAATCACGGGGCCCAGGGCCAGCTTCTTGCCCCGGGGATTGATAAACGTACGGCGGCGGTCGGTTGGGGATTCGGAGGGGACCGATTCTGCGCCCGGGGCGGGGGAAGTCCGGGATTCGGAGGGGGGGGCGATCGCGTCCCCAGGCTGTGGGTCAGAGTCGTGACTGTCGCTTTCGGTATTCCCCCGTTCCTGATCACCTTGCTCCTGAGCCCCCTCAGGTGCCGTCGCTGTGACGTCTGATTCTGAAGGTGACGCCGGTGGCTTCGACTCTAAAGACATCCTTCACGCTCGCCCCAAATGAGTGGACAACACTCACAAACTAGCATCGATAACTCAGGACTAACGTTAAATAAATGCAAGTAAATCAACGAAATGCAATCAATTTGCTAACTAGTTTACTGACTAGGATTTACTGACTGGGACGCCGGGCTAAATAACCTCCCACGAGGATGGCAATAAAGATGGTGGAATACATTTGTCCGGCGATCGCTTCCAAATTCGTTAACACCAATGCGACCCCTCCCTTAGGCACAATATCTCCGTATCCCAAACTGGTGAGGGTGGTGAAGCTGAAATGGAGGGCTGTTAATAGGGATTCGCTCAGATCTAAGGGGGGAGAAAAGGCGGATGGATCGATAATGGCTACCATCCCATAGAGCAATGCCCAGACAAACCCCAACAGTAAGTAAACACTGACCCCCCCCCGAACCGTATCTAGAGAGACCTTGGGATTCTCAAAGATGTCATGGGAAATGCAATAGGCAGCGCCTCCCAAATACAAGGCATAAATGCCTTCGATGGCTACCCCTAGCCCTTGGTAAAAAACTGGGAATACATTGAGGGCGGATAGGACTTGTAAGCCGAAAGCGAGCACCGCAACGCCCCGATAAATGGATAGGAATTTTTGCGAAATTTCAATGGTTTGAAGGATGGAAATCAGGGTATAAAAAAGCATTAATCCCGTAACGATTTCGCCTACACCATGACGGAGAAAGGGAGTGCTTAGGAAGATAAAGACGAGCACCAACAGGAGTTGTCGATACTTCTCGGGATGGACATGGAACAGTTGCCTTGATGGCACGGGTTTGGATTTCATCATGCTGTAACGCGGAGGTCTCAGGGATCGTCATCCATTGCTTTCCACAATAGACGACCCCATCAGCGCCCCCGTGTCCGGAAATCTGGCCATAATGGTAAAGTTGTCGCCCTGTTCGCCCCAAGCTGGCTCCCTGCTATGTCCCTTTTTGATTTGCAAGCGCCCTTTCAGCCCACTGGCGATCAACCTCAGGCGATCGCTCAGCTCGTGGAGAATATCAAGGCGGGTACCAAGTTTCAGACTCTGCGGGGGGCAACGGGCACGGGAAAGACTTTTACGATGGCTAGTGCGATCGCCCAGGTGGAGCGTCCGACATTGGTGCTTGCCCACAACAAGACTTTGGCGGCTCAATTATGTAATGAACTGCGGCAGTTTTTTCCTAATAATGCCGTCGAGTATTTTATTTCCTATTACGATTACTATCAGCCGGAAGCGTATATCCCGGTTAGCGATACCTACATTGAAAAAACGGCGTCAATCAACGAAGAAATTGATATGTTACGCCACTCGGCCACGCGATCGCTCTTTGAGCGGCGGGATGTGGTTGTAGTTGCTTCGATTAGCTGTATTTACGGTTTGGGAACGCCATCGGAATATTTGAAGGCAGCGATTAAATTTGAAGTGGGTGAAGAACTGAATCAGCGGCAAGTTTTGCGGAGTTTGTCGTCGGTTCAATATGAACGCAATGATATTGAAATTGCTCGGGGACGCTTCCGTGTTAAGGGCGATGTCTTGGAAATTGGTCCTGCCTATGAAGATCGCACCATCCGCATTGAATTTTTCGGGGACGAGATTGATGCGATTCGCTATGTCGATCCTGTCACAGGGGAAATTCTGCAAAGTTTAGACAAAATCAATATCTATCCGGCACGACATTTTGTTACTCCGGAGGATCAGCTAGAAGCTGCGATCAAGGCAATCCGTGAAGAACTGGGTTATCACAAGGTTGCCCTAGAAAATGAGAGTAAATTGTTAGAAGCACAGCGTATTGATCAGCGTACTCGCTACGACTTAGAAATGCTGGAACAGGTGGGATATTGCAATGGCGTTGAAAACTATTCCCGCCATTTGACTGGACGTAAAGCGGGACAACCTCCTGAGTGTTTGATCGATTATTTTCCTAAAGATTGGCTGTTGATTTTGGATGAGTCCCATGTGACGGTCCCCCAATTGCGAGGGATGTATAACGGCGACCAAGCCCGTAAAAAAGTCCTGATTGACCATGGGTTTCGGTTACCATCTGCGGCGGATAATCGTCCCCTAAAATCTGATGAATTCTGGACTAAGAATAATCAATGTGTGTTTGTGTCGGCGACGCCGGGGAATTGGGAGATCGAGCAATCTGATGAGGCGGTGGTTGAGCAAGTTATTCGACCGACGGGGGTTTTGGATCCGGAGGTTTTTGTTCGCCCCACCGATGGTCAAGTGGACGATTTGTTGTCGGAAATTATTACGCGGGTCGATCGCCAAGAGCGGGTTTTGGTCACCACCCTGACGAAGCGAATGGCGGAGGATTTATCGGAGTATTTCCTGGAGCGCAAGGTTAAGGTGCGCTATCTCCACTCAGAAATTCAATCAATCGAGCGCATCGAAATTTTGCAGGCCCTACGGAAAGGGGAGTTTGATGTGTTGATTGGGGTGAACCTGTTGCGGGAGGGTTTGGATTTGCCGGAGGTGTCCCTGGTGGCGATTTTGGATGCGGATAAGGAGGGCTTTTTGCGGGCGGAGCGATCGCTCATCCAAACTATCGGGCGGGCTGCACGTCATGTGAATGGTCAGGCAATTTTATATGCCGATCGCCTCACGGATAGCATGGATAAAGCTATCACTGAAACGGAACGCCGCCGCAAGATTCAACAGGATTACAACACAAAACACGGTATTACGCCGAAGCCCATTGTCCGCAAACAATCCAACTCAATTCTGGAATTTTTAGATATTTCTCGCCGTCTCAATTCCCAAGAATTGGAGGAAGTCTACGAGAAATCCTATGATCTTGATTTGGCGGAAATTCCAACGTTGATTGAAAAATTAGAAGCGCAAATGAAAGAAGCTGCTAAAAATTTGGAGTTTGAAGAGGCCGCAAAATATCGCGATCGCATCAAGAAACTGCGGGAAAGACTATTAGGTAAACCTAAGCCGATGTAATCATGGATATTCCTGTCTTGGAAACGTCACGGCTGCGATTGCGGGGATGGCAACCGGGCGATCGCGATTTGTTGGTGGCGATTAATGCTGATTCCAGAGTGATGGAATTTTTTCCCAAGGTGGCAACGCCTGCGGAGAGTGATGCGCTGCTGGAGCGTATCCAAAATCATTTTGTGACCCATGGGTATGGATTTTGGGCTGTGGAACGGCGGGGTGGCTTTGCCGATACGGCAGGTGATTTTATTGGGTTTATTGGATTGGCGGTGGTGAATTTTGAGGCATCTTTTACCCCTGCCATTGAAGTGGGTTGGCGGTTAATGGCCGATCACTGGGGGAAAGGGTTGGCAACGGAAGGCGCACGGGCAGCCTTAAATTTCGGTTTTGAAACGCTGAAATTGGACAAGATTGTTTCGTTTACGGCGCTCCAAAATCAGCGATCGCGGCGAGTGATGGAAAAGCTGGGAATGCAATACCGTGGGACTTTCGAACATCCCAAATTAGCGATAGGGCATCCCCTACGTCTGCATTGTTTATACGAGCTGACTGATACGACCTAAAAACCCATGACTTTGGCAACGGTCTCTAGGTTGGCCTCTAATCCTTGGTGATAGCGGTCGTCGCTGGAGGTGTCGATCGCCGTTTGGGGATCCTTCAATCCATTACCGGTCAATACGCAAACAATTTTGGCGTTGGCGGGCACTTCATCTTTCACCTTCAGCAGGCCGGCCACCGATGCTGCGCTAGCGGGCTCGCAGAAAACCCCTTCTTCGCCGGCCAAGATGCTGTAAGCCGCTAGGATTTCCTCGTCGGTGACGGCGTTGAAGGCTCCCTTGCTGGCTTCCCGAACGGCGATCGCCTTGTCATAGCTGGCGGGGTTGCCGATGCGGATTGCCGTTGCGACGGTTTCGGGGTTGTCAATGGGATGACCCGCCACCATGGGCGCGGCTCCCGCCGCCTGGAAACCCATCATCCGGGGCAGTTTGCCACAGCGTCCCTCTTGGTGATATTCACAGAAACCCATCCAGTAGGCGGTGATATTGCCCGCATTGCCCACCGGAATGCAGAGCCAATCGGGCGCTTCCCCTAACGCATCCACAACTTCGAACGCACCGGTCTTCTGACCCTGCAAGCGGTAAGGGTTCACCGAGTTCACCAGTTTTACGGGGTACTTCTCGGAAATTTCCCGTACCATCGCCAATGCCCGGTCGAAATTGCCCTTAATCGCCAGCACTTCCGCCCCATACATCAGCGCCTGAGCTAATTTGCCCATGGCCACATAGCCATCGGGGATCACCACAAATGCTTTCATCCGCCCCCGTTTTGCAAAGGCAGCGGCGGCGGCAGACGTATTACCGGTACTGGCGCAAATGACCGCCTCGGCGCCTTCTTCCTTCGCTTTGGTGACCGCCATGGTCATTCCCCGGTCCTTGAAGCTGCCGGTGGGGTTTAACCCGTCATATTTCACGAAAACTTGCACGCCTTTGCCGATGCGATCGCTCACGGCTGGCACTGGGATCAATGGCGTATTCCCCTCGTGCAGCGTCACCACCGGCGTACTATCGGTCACTGGCAAATAGCGACGATAGGCCTCAATCAACCCCGGCCAGCCCTGGTGGGGCAAGCGGATATTTGCATTTCCTGCATCGGACTGGGTTTGGGGCTGGGCGGTGGCGATCACGGCAGTGGGAGTCATATCTGCGGATAGGTCGGAAGAATGGCGATCGCCCCTTGCATTCCGCCCGATAATGGGCTCGCTAGAGCTGATGCTCACGGGACGACAAACGATGATATTTCGAGAGCTGGGAGACGGCTGAAGCCTAATTTTCGAGACGCTCAATCTCCAAAACTTCAGTGTCTGAACTCTAGGGCAGCATAATCCAGTTTACCGTGACGCGCTAGGGCCGCGGGGTCACAATCCTCCAGGGGATAGCCAGTCGTCTACCCCCACTGAAATATCCCCGGGTCTTGGCGCTAACCTGCGCCCCAAACCGGTGCCCCAAACCGATGCTTCAAACCCTTGCCCCAAAATCTCGCTACCCTACCCGAGGCATGTTCCCCAAGGCTTGTCAAATGGCTGTATGGTGAATTCTGGCGCATGAAATGTTAGGAATCAACACAATCCATACTCTGTTGCATCTGACATATTCATTCGCGATCGCATCAGTCAATCCCTAATCACCTCCTGCATCCCCAACCCCTATGACAGTCTCCACGCCTCCAGCGCCAAGTACCCCCTCAACCACCCCAGACTTCACCCTGCGGGACGTCGTTGCCACGATCCCCCGCGAGTGTTTTGAAAAAGATATGACCAAAGCTTGGGCGTCGGTGGCGCTGAGCATTGCCGCTAGCATCCTCGGCTATGTCAGCATCGTGTACTCCCCTTGGTATCTGCTGCCTTTCGCCTGGTTCTTCACCGGTACCGCCCTCACCGGCTTTTTTGTGGTGGGGCACGACTGCGGTCACCGCTCCTTTTCCAACAGTCGCCGGGTCAATGACATTGTGGGCCATCTGGCATTTTTGCCCCTGATGTATCCCTTCCACGCTTGGCGCATTCTCCACGACATCCATCACCGCTACACCAATCGGATGGATTTCGACAATGCCTGGAAGCCCTTCACCGCTGAAGAAATGGAGGGGGCAGGTTCCCTGCGCAGCAATGGTTACAAGGCTATTCGCGGTTGGTTCTGGTGGGTCGGGTCCGTGGCGCACTGGGCACTGATGCACTTCAACTGGACCAAATTCGAGGGGAAACAGCGGGAGCAAATTCGCTTCTCTGCCCTGTTTGTGATCGGTGCAGCGGTTATCTTTTTCCCCACCATGATTGCCACCCTCGGTGTTTGGGGCTTGGTGAAATTTTGGGTGATGCCTTGGTTGGGCTACCACTTCTGGATGAGCACATTCACGATTGTGCACCACACTGCCGAGCATATTCCGTTCCGTCAGCCGGCTCAATGGAACCAAGTCTTGGCGCAGCTAAGTGGTAGCGTCCACTGTGACTATCCCAAGTGGATTGAGGTCCTGTGCCATGACATCAATGTCCATGTGCCCCACCACGTCTCTGTGGCAATTCCCTCTTACAACTTGCGGAAAGCCCACGACAGCTTCCGGGAAAACTGGAGTGAATATCTCTGCGAGCGCACGTTCAATCTGGAATTGATGCGGGAGATTGCGAACCACTGCCACGTCTACAATCCCGAGAATGATTTGTATTTGTCCTTCAAGCAGTGGGAAGCAAGCAAGGGATAAGGTTAATCCGCGCCTTCGGTTGGCATTGCATTAATCCTAAAAAACTAAAAAACTAATTCTAAAAACGCCCCCTGTTCGATTGGTGACGGGGGGCGTTTTGTTTTGTGTCCTAGGAAAATAGGAGGTGATTAAACTGCCTCTGGGATTATTGGGGGGCACCTTCTGCGGGGAGGGGCATGAGGCGATCGCGCCCCCACAGTCCCAAAATCAACGCCCCTGCCAACAGCTTCACCGTTTCCAGCGCGAAATATAGCCCATGAAGTTGATCCATACCCGCCGGCACCGCCGGCACCACCGTCGGCCAAGTCAGCGACGCCCCAAGATTGACCATACTCGGGGTCAAGCCATAGGTTTGAACCATGACCACGGACAATAACAAGAGTCCTAAACCCACCAATCCCCGCTGCAATTTAGGGGAGATTTCATGCTGATAAACCGTTGCGAAGAGACCCGTTAAGGTCAGCCCTGCTAACAGTAATTCCACCCGATTAAAGACGCCGAATAGGAATGTTCCCGCTTCCATAAACATCGGCTCTTTCATCATGCCGGTCCAATACAAACTCGGCATCACAACCAGGTCTAATACCAAACTTCCCCCGAGCCAGAGGGCCAGGCCCACCAGGGCGAGGAGTCCCCACAGGGAGAACGCTGAATGCTGGGACGGCGGGGTTAGCGCCATGGGATTTCGTTGCTCTAGCCCGATGCGTTCCATAGCCACTCTGCCTGCCTAATGAACTATCTAATGGATGTCTTCTAATCTTCTCTAGCCTAAACGGGGGAGATAGAGACCATGGAGCATCCGTTGTCTTTTTTAATCAAGACTGGACTGGCATGACGAATTTGTCTCAAAGGCACATTTTTGACCTTGAGAAGGATTGGAAACTCCATCAAACTTTGCATTAATTAAAGACTGGAGATGGGGCGATGGATTGAGACAGAACCACGCTCCGTTCATGTCCTAGGTATCTATTCCTAATCAGTGTTTAATCCCGTGAGTATCCCGATCGCCCAATTGCCTGAGTGGCTAGGCGAAGGTTTTGCCATTCCATCCCCAAAGGTGGCGTTCCGAATCGGCGAAGGCAATGTAGGTGCGGGCTTGGGGGATGCCGAGTTGCTGTTCCAGGTGTTTGCAGATGGCTTGGCTTAGGGCTTCGGTTTGGGTGGGGGTCAAGGTGCCAATGTTTTTGATTTCCACGTAGCCCACGGGCTCGTCTGCCGTGCCGCCGAAGGTCATGGGGGTGTCGGCCTCTAGGGCGGTCATGACGTAGGCTTCGGATTTGCCCAGTTGTAGGGACAGTTCGGTGGAAAGGGTCGTGAGGAGGGTGTCTACGGCGTCTGGGGCTGGGGCGCTGAGGGAGGTTTGAACTTTGATTAGGGGCATGGGAAAAGGAGGGACTTAGATTCCGGTAAAGGGTTGCTGGGAGAGGGCTGCTGGGGGAGGCTGACTCAGCAATTAAAATTTGTCCTGCGATCGCAGGTGACTCAATAACCAATTGGCGATGGTGGCGCGGCGGGTTTTGCGGGGGACGAGTTCATTAATTTTGTAACCCTCGAAGCCTAGGTCTTCCATCAACAATTTTTTGTGGGGTTTGGGGATGGAGCGGGTGAGTTTGACGGTGGCGGGACGGCTGTCGATAAAGCGCGGCGGCTCGGGATAGGCGTCGGCCCAATCGTCGGGGGTTTGGCTGGCGTCCCAGGTTTGGCTGGTGTCGTCCCAGCGATAGCCCAGGGCATCCCAAACTAATTGATGGGCGATCGCATCGCTGACAGTGTCGCGGATAATGCCCCACACGGTCTCCGTCGATAGCTCGGGCATTTGGTCCGCTGGGGTCGGGATCGGGGGACCGTCGAAGGTGGGACTACAGGTGGGATCAGCCATAGGATTTGGTGAGACGTTTGGGGGACTAGATAGAGGGGGACCAGATAGAGGGGAACTAAATAGAGTAATGGAGGGGAAAGGCATTCACCCCCCGGGGTTTGACGAATACCCGCTGTTGGTCCTTCAGTTGCAGTTCATCGAAGCGATCGCGGGTGAGGTGGGCGGTGACCACTTGACCATCATCGAGGACTAGCTCCGCCTGGATCTCCCATCCCAAGTGGATTAGCCGATTTACCCGCGCGGGTGCGGTCGCGCTGTCGGGATAGAGTTCCACCAAGACATCATGGGGACGCAGGAAAACCTCTGACTCGTCTTGGTGATTGCCGTGCCCGTGAAAAATTCGTGAGGTGCCGGGCAGGACGTTCACGGGACCAATAAACTGCATCACGAAAGGAGTCGCCGGATGGTCGTAAATGTCCCCCGGACGCCCCATCTGTTCCACTTTGCCAGCGTTCATAATGGCGATCTCATCGGCCACTTCCATCGCCTCTTCGCGATCGTGGGTGACAAATACGGTGGTTACATGGACTTCATCGTGGAGTCGCCGCAGCCACGCCCGCAGATCCTTTCGCACCCGCGCATCCAACGCCCCAAAGGGCTCATCCAACAGCAATACTTTCGGTTCCACCGCCAGGGCCCGGGCGAGGGCGACCCGCTGGCGCTGTCCGCCCGATAGCTGGGAGGGATACCGATTCCCCAGCCCCGACAGTTGGATTAGGTCCAATAATTCCTCAACGCGATCGCGAATTTTTTGTTTGGGTGCCTTCCGAATATCCAATCCAAAGCCAATATTTTGCCGCACGGTCATGTGCTTAAACAGGGCGTAATGCTGGAATACAAATCCGATGCGCCGTTCCTGCACCGTCTGATGGGTGGCATCTTTCCCCGTCAATAAAATCCGCCCCGCATCCGGTGTTTCCAACCCTGCAATCAGCCGCAACAACGTCGACTTCCCCGACCCCGACGACCCCAGCAACGCCACCAGTGACCCCGACTCAATGGTTAAGCTGACATCTTCCACGGCTTGGAAATCCCCAAACCGCTTCGATACATTTTCAACAACGATACCCACGGGGCCTCCGTTCGCTTCCACCTGCATGATCTGCCTGCATGACATGTTAGTATGCCGCGGCGATCGCCCCGTGATTAACCCGTAATCCTAAGGACCTATCCCCGCTGACCGGTCACAATATAGGACGTCCGTTGGGCAATATTCGTGGCATGGTCCGCCATCCGTTCCAAGTGGCGAATCGCCAACACCATCAATACCGTGGGTTCTACCGGTCCCACCACATCCTGTTTCCCCGCCAACTGGGCATAAAGGGTGTCATAGGCTTCATCAACGGCATTGTCCTGAATTTTTAACTGATTTCCCGCATCGGGGTTAGGGGTCACCAGAGCCGATAGGCTCATGGCCAGCATCATCTGGGTATCCCTGGCCATGCTCTCAATGGGGACCAATTCCCGCTGCTCCGGATAGGCAAAGAGCTGGACGCCAATTTCCGCTAAATCCTCCGCGTAATCTCCAATCCGTTCTAAATCCCGGATCAATTGCATGATGGCGCTCAACCATCGGCAATCCTCGGCCACCGGTGCATTTAAGGTCATGGCGAGGACGCATTCGGATTCAATCTGGCGATAGTAACCGTCAATTTGTTTTTCTAGATCCGCGATCGCCTGCACCTGTGACAAATCCCGCCGGAATAACACCTCTTGGCTATAGCGAAAGGAGGTTTCCACCATCGCCCCCATCCGCAACACATCCCGCCCTAGGCGTCGAATCTTGCGCTCAAGGGGAGAGGAGTGGGGCGATGCCTCGTGGATACTGAAGGTGGTGTGATTGGAGGGCGGGGTGGTGACCATGGGATCGGGGAGCGAAGTTGGCGGCGGGGAGGACGCTTCGGGGGGCGATTGATCGGTGGGGCGATTGTCAGGCACGTTAGTGATGTCACTCCTGAGGGAAAAATCCATCTACTGTGTGGGTCCTGGGGCTGGGTCCTGGGGGATCCTGAACCGTTGCGGGTGTCCCTAGGGCTGCGACTCCCTCCGTTCCCGCAGCCATAATGCCTGTGATACCCGCGATAACCGTCGTGATGGGGGCGGTTAAAGGATGCTGCCCCGCCAGGGGCGAATCGTCAGCGGGGAGACAATCGCCGTTAACTGAATCCTAAGGGACGGAGGCTATGTAGCGTTTCTGAACATCGTTCAGAGCCCGGATCATCGCCCACAGGAAAGGGATAGAACTTGATCTGACTGAAGCGGGGGGGGGGATAAATACTCAACGGTGATTGGGAAGGTTGTAGTTAGGTATAGATGCTGTGAGCCTGGGCCCTACTTTTTTATAGCGCGGCTGCCTTAAAAAAAAATTAAGGACCGTGGAAAAATTATTGATATTGATAATCGATATCGATATAAAACCGCTGCGCTGGCCTCGGCGGGGGCTAAGGGTGCTCTAGGGCTAAGCAGCGGTAGGGGAATCTGACCTGGAGCCAGGCACCGCGGGTGGCGGGATGGTTGGCGGCGACGATATTTCCCCCATGGGCGATCGCAATCCGCCGGGCGATCGCGAGGCCGAGTCCGCCGCCGATGCCCTTGGAGGGGGGTAGGGTCGAGGTGGTGGTTTGGGTCCCGTTGGGGATCCCGTCCCCGACGCTGGCGCTGGGCGATCGCCCTCGGGAGGGGTCGCCCCGATAGAGGCGATCGAAGGCGCGGGATAGGTCTTGGGGTTTGAATCCTTCCCCGCCGTCAATCACGTCCACAATGACCCAGAGCCGCAGGGTATGGGCATCGCTGCGGGTGGACCAGTGTTCCGGGTCAAAGTTGGTTAGATCGAGGGCTAAGCAATCTTTGCGGGGGTGGAGGGGGCGTTGGGGCAGGGTGTGGAGCGCCGGCACCTGGATGAGGTTGATCTGAAGCTGAATATCGCTGTCTTCGCGGCTGAATTTGATGGCATTGTCCATCAAATTTTGAAAGAGACGGTGGAGTCGATAGGGATCCCCCAAAATCCAGAGGGACGGGGCGTGGTCAAAATTACAGCGGATCGAGCGCTGGGCGGCGAGGGGGCTGAGGCTATTCCAAACGGTGGTGAGCAATTCCTCCAGATCCAGGGGCTCCAGATTGAGGGAGGTCTGTTGGGAGTGTTCCATTTGGCTGAGGGCGAGCCAGTCCTGCACAAAGGTCACCAGGCGACCCAGTTCTGGGATCGCTCGGTCGACCCATTGGCTATAGGGGGGCTCCAGTTGCCCCTGGAGGGTCTCAAATACCAGTTGGATGGACGTTAGGGGGGTGCGTAGTTCATGGGCCAGGTCGTTGGCGAGGCGATCGCGGTTTTCCTTCAAGTCCGTATAGGCTTGGCGATTTTCCAGCATGACCGCCACATGGCCATTGGCCATGGCGATGCCGTGCCCTCGTAGCGTAATGGGGGTTTGCATCAGCAATTCCTGGGGCTGGGGCTGAAATTGGGCCAGCTCCGACGGATGTTGACCGACGCGGGTATGGAGGGCGGTGATGGGATCAAATATCCAATCTCGCTGTTGATTTTGATTGCGATCGCGGGTGTCCTGGATTAGACAATCTAGATCATAGGACCGCACCAGCTCCATAAAACTGAGATTTTGGGTGAGCTGATCCGGGGCAAGGTTAAACAATACCTGGGCGCTGTCGTTGCACCACAACATCGTGTCTTCCCCATCGATCCACAGCACTGGACAGGGGAGCTGTTGGGCAATGTATTGCCAGGCGGATAGTTCTCGCTGCCACTGTTGCGTCCGCTCCATCGATTGCAGGACCGACCGGCGCAGTAGGGATTGCAAGGAGAGATCCACGCCGGTACTCTCCGCATCCCAAACGGCGATCGCCCGCAACACATCCCGCCGTAGCCGCCACCGGTATACCAGCGCGACTGCCAACCCGACCGTCAATCCCCCTAGCGCACTAGCCCAATCGATACCCAAAACCCCGAATCGTCACAATATAAACCGGCTTGCTCGGGTCCACTTCCACCTTCTCCCGCAGCCAACGGATATGCACATCCACCGTCTTACTGTCCCCGATAAAATCAATGCCCCAAATTTTTTCGAGCAATTGCTCCCGCGACCACACCCGCCGGGGATGGCGCATAAATAGCTCCAACAGCCGAAATTCTTTTGGAGAGAGGTTGGTTTCTTCCCCCCGCACCGTGACGCGACATTCCTGGGGATAGAGCACCAGCTCTTCGTACTGCAATCGCTCCTGGGAGGGCGTCTGTCCGAACTGGGTCCGTCGCAACATGGCGCGGCAGCGGGCCACAAATTCACGCAAACTAAAGGGCTTGGTGAGGTAGTCATCGGCCCCCAACTCAAGCCCCGTCACCCGGTCCGCTTCGCTCGCCTTGGCGCTCAACATCAAAATGGGCACCGGATTCTGCCGCTGGCGCAACAGTCGGCACAGATCCAACCCGTTGAACTGGGGCAGCATCAAATCCAGAATCACCAGGTCGTAATCACAGCCGCTGGAGACGGTCATATTCAACTGGAGCAACCGTAGTGCTGTTGCCCCATCCGCCGCCGTGGTCACTTCGTATCCCTCGTCCCGCAGGGCACTGGCAATCATGTCGCGGATAAGTTCTTCATCCTCCACCACCAACACCCGACTGGTGCGGGACAGCATGGACTGGGAAGGGGAGCCGGATTCGGTAGCTAACATGAGCGTGCGGCGCTTTTTTGGGGTGGAAGTCAATATTTCAGATACATCCTATACCGATTCTTTCAGCTCTCGGCCCGGCATCGCCAGGGAGGGATTTCTGAAAATCCAATTGTGATTGTTAGGTTTGGGGCGGTTGCCATCAGTTTCCTCGGATGAGGACAGCCGCTATAGAGCTTGGCTCGATCAATGTAAAAACGCGGCAAAGGGCTCCCCGTAAGGGCTGTCGGCTTTGATGATCCCACCAAATATTATTGTTGATTTCTACTTCTGCCAGGACCCTAACCTCAGGGAATGTGGGGATCACCTGTTACTAAGTGGGGGAAGCGATCGCCAAAGTTTTACTCAGCCTTAACCTGGGGGTAGGGACTATTGGGATTGGGTTGGGGGTGCGGGTTGGACCTGGGCGGGGGCGTCGGTGGGGGTGGGGACGCCGAGGAGTCCGGCCCGTTGCAGGGCGATCGCAATGCCGACGGAGACCAAGCCGCCCACGGCGATCCCAATGAGAAGCACCCACAAAAATACTTTGTTGAGGAGTTTTTTGGCGGCGGGGCTGACGGATTGGGGGGCCTCGACGGGGGGACCATACTTTTGTAGAAAGTCCGCTTTGAAGGAGTTGCCGAGGGGATCAGTGGACGGGGTGTTGGACTTGCCGGAGAGGGGATCGGAGGGACCGGGCAGGGGAGACATGGGCGTAGGACGGATGGGACCGTGGTTACTCGAGGGGCTGAATCAAGGCGTTGAAGTCGAGGGGGTGAAATCGGGGGGGGGCTGAAATCGAGGGGCTGATCGAAGGGCGAATCGGGGATAGGGGTAGAAACCGACGCGGGGGGGGTGAGGGGTGTACGGTCACCCGACTGTCACCTTCCCGTTAACATTTCTCCATTGTAAGGGGAGTGAACCAGGGGGGGTGGGAACCCCAGGGATTCTTAGGAAGTCTCCGGCTACAAACGGGGAAGAGTGGAAGATGAAATAGACCTCGCTCGCTGCACTGGTGTGACTGGATACGGCAAGGGTTGGGATTCATCAGGAGGGCTGGCTATGACTCGCGATTTATTCAATGTGTTACTCACGGCAATTCTGATGGTGGTGGGGTTGGTGGCGCTGGAGTCGGGAACCCTCAAGGGCGATCGCGCGCCCGCGGCCGAACCCTGCGACGCTTTGGATGCGTGTTTATTGCCGAGGCTGCCCAGGGTCGATCAGGGGCAATGGGAATTGCAACGCTGGGTAAAGACCGGTGACAGAACTAAGAGTTAAGCCAAGATCTAATAAGATTGGAGGCACGCGCCCCGTTCCGGTGGGATGGGCCACGGGGTTTGTCGGGGCGATCGCTACTTATCGTCACCTGGCTTAGACGGCCCTATACAGCATCGTGAAAGCAATCACCCTTCTCGGTTCCACCGGTTCTATCGGCACTCAGACTCTTGATATCGTGCAGCAGTATCCGGATCGGTTCCGGGTGGTGGGGCTGGCGACGGGGCGCAATGTGACTCTCTTGGCGGAGCAGGTTCGACAGTTTCAACCGGAAATTGTCGCCCTGCGGGATGAATCCAAATTAGACGAGCTGCGGGCGGCGATCGCGGATGTGCCGGTGCAGCCGAAGTTGGTGGGCGGCGAAGACGGCATTGTCGAGGTGGCGGCCTATGGGGAGTCTGAGGTGGTGGTCACCGGGATCGTGGGCTGTGCGGGATTGTTGCCCACCATTGCAGCCATCAAGGCGGGGAAAGATATTGCCCTGGCTAACAAAGAAACCCTGATCGCCGGTGGTCCGGTGGTGTTGCCCCTGATTGAGAAGCATGGGGTGCAGCTTTTGCCGGCGGATTCGGAGCACTCGGCGATTTTCCAGTGTTTACAGGGGGTTCCCGAGGGCGGACTGCGCCGTATTCTGTTGACCGCTTCCGGTGGGGCGTTCCGGGATTGGCCCGTCGAAAAATTGCCGGAGGTGAAGGTCGCTGATGCCCTGAAGCATCCCAATTGGTCCATGGGGCGCAAGATTACGGTGGATTCTGCCACCCTGATGAATAAGGGATTGGAGGTGATTGAAGCCCACTTCCTGTTTGGGATGGACTACGACAACATTGACATCGTGATTCACCCCCAGAGCATTATTCATTCCCTGATTGAGCTTCAGGATACGTCGGTGCTGGCCCAGCTAGGATGGCCCGATATGCGGTTGCCGATTCTGTATACCCTGTCCTACCCCGAGCGGATTTATACGGATTGGCCCCAATTGGATCTGGTGAAGGCGGGGGATCTGACCTTCCGGGAGCCTGATCGCGCGAAGTATCCCTGTATGGATCTGGCTTACTCGGTCGGACGGGCGGGGGGCTCGATGCCGGCGGTGTTGAATGCGGCCAATGAACAGGCGGTGGCGTTATTCCTGGATGAAAAAATTGGGTTCTTGGATATTCCTAAGGTGATTGAGACCGTGTGCGATCGCCACCGCAATGACAACACCCCTAGCCCCAGCCTGGAGGACATTCTGGCGGCGGATCGCTGGGCCCGTCAAGCGGTGTTGGAAGCGGCGGATCGCACGCCGGAAATGGTTTAGTTTTTAGTTTAAAGTCCGCCAGCGTTGGCCCTAGCCCCGATCGCGATTGGGATCTCGATTTGCGCCTCTGCGTCTGGCGGGGGAGTCGGGCGTCGAGAGCGATCGGGGGGCGGCGTCCGACAGGGTGTCCATTTCTTGGCGCAGGGACTGGATATGGTCCTGAATCCGGTGCAGTCGGTTCTCCACTTGCTGGAGTTGGGTTTGCAGGACCACGTTATGGTCCTCCAGCGATCGCACGTCTGACGCTCGACCGATTGGGGATTGATCTGAGGATACGGCGTCCTGATTGACGCTATTTTCTGCGCCATTTGCGACGCTATCTTCTAAGCCATTTTTGCCATGGACATCATCCATGGTGTCCATCATGCTGCTGATGATGACCCCCACGAATAGGTTCAGCACCACCATCGCTCCCAGAAGGACAAAGCTGATAAAAAATGCCGGTGCGAGCAAAGGGAACTGATCCGGGGCGGTGCATAGGTCTGGGAAGGGATCATAGCCGTAGCGATCGCAGCCGTAGATTTGGATATTCATAATGGTGGTCCAGCCCTCCAGGGTCACCACCGTGAATAGGGACAGCATTGCGACCCCTAGGGTGCCAAAGTGGACGGGATCGTTGGCTCCAAATAGGAACGTGCCCGCCACCCCATAGACGTAGAACAATAGCCCCAGAATCAGCATGATATAGCCCATGGAGGGCAGACTCTGGAACAGGGTGGAGATCAGCATCCGCAGGCGGGGGAAGGCGGTGATGACCCGGACAATGCGCAGCAGTCGCCCCACCCGCAGCAGTACAAAAAAGTTGCCCCAGAACGGCAGCAGCAAACACACCAAAATCAAGAAATCAACGGTATTCCAGGGATCGCGGAAATAGCGCCAGGGGCGATCGCCCTGGGCCAGGATTTTGATGGCGGCTTCGACGGCAAACAATCCCAGGATGACTTTATCCAGCGCCCAGATTAGTCCCCCTACCCGGTCCACGATCCAGGGTTCTGTCTCTAAGCCCACCAGGGCGATCGCCAGCACAATACTGCCGACAATCAGACGCTGAAAGGCGGGCGATCGGGCGATCTGGGCACAAATACGAGCCATGCGTTTGGGTTGCGCCTACTGGAATAGATCGAGGGGAACCACAAACATACTGGCCTGATACAGACCCGGATCGCCCCCCGCAAAAGTCGGATCCGCCTCCACCCAGCCCTGCGCCATAAATCCAAAGCGAATCCAAAAGGCCATCACAAAATGCAGCATCATGAAAATGGCTAAGCCGGTGCGGTGAATGGGTTTAACCGCCAGCCCGATGCGAGGTTTGGTTTTGATGAGGTCGGGAATGATTTTTAGCAGCGCTGCCACCAGGGGCCACACCACCGCTGCTGTGGCCAGGGCATCCCGCTCGGCTTCACCCAGCACCTGTGCTTGGTAGCGATAAATGAATGTGCTGACCAAGACCGCCGCCAGCCACGGCCCCATAGACGTTCCCCGAATCACCAGGGGCTTTTGTTGGATGGCCCAAAAAATTCCCCCTAAAGTCAGGAGTAGCAATCCCCAGGTGGCTAGGGTTTGCTGTTGCTCCAGGTTGAAGTAGCCCGCCACAAATGAAAGCCCCCACAGCACTAGGCTGCACAGGAGTAAGCTCTGCCAGGAGAACAAAGTAGGGGGTTTCAGGACGGACCAAAGATCGTTGGAGAGTTGTTTAAACATGGGGGACGGGGGTGGGCTGGGCGGATGGGGGGATTAGCTAAGGGGGGCTCTGAACCAGTTCACAACGGCTGCCTGGATGCCGAAGGCTGCGGCACAGGCAATGCTGCTGCCTGTGTGGCCCAGGAAAATAACTTCTTGGGTCAGGCTCTGTTGGAGGCGCTGATATCGATTCACAAAGACTTGGATCCGGGTCTGGACAAACTGGGTTGTGCCCGGCTTGTCTTCTTCAAAGGCGATCGGCAGTTCTTCCCCCTCTAGCAGTTCTCCGGTGTAGGACAGCCAGAAGTCTAGAATCCGGACGGCAAGCATCTTGATTTCCAGGGCAAGGAAGAAAATGAGGGGGATCAGGATCAGAAGTGCGGGATTTAAGTCTGCCATCCATACCCCGCGCAGGATGAAATATCGGATCCCCTGTTGCAGGTTGGGCGGCAGAAAGTCGTAAGCGGTAAAAAAGGTGGTCCAGCCGAGGCAAATCGTTAGGAGTTCTAGGGCAAAGGAGTATTCAATGCTGCGCCGTCGGTTCATTTCACCCCGACCATGGTAGACGCGAGCTTGGACCGCTGAACCCAGTAGCAGCAGAATGAGCTGAATAATAATGGCTGGTAGGGGATATACCACAGCCAATCTCCCTGTTGGTCGTTTTTGTGTCGAATACGCTTCGATTCTAATGGCACGGCTGCCCAATGGCACGGCTGTGGCGGTCTCCAGGTTGCGATTGCTTGGGACACTTTGGGAAATCGGCTTGGGGAGGTTGACGCTACCCCAGGGCGATCGCTATGGAGCCGATGGGGTTGGGGGATCCGTGATCAGGGTATTCACGGGGGGCGGGCTATCAATCTTGGGCAGGCGGGGCACCAGTTGGCGGCGGCTCCCGCTGGGATCGAGGCTTTCCCAAAGGCCGGTCTGGACGAGCTGTTCCGCAAGGCGAGACCCTGGGAGTCCGTTGGATTGAGGGGCGGCGGCCCCATCGGTAGTCCCATCAGCAACGATCGCCACGGCCACATATTGGGGGGCTTGGGCGGGGGCATAGGCGGCAAACCAGTGCCACCGATCGCCGTTGGGATAGGAGACGGTGCTGCTGCGGCCGGCGAGGGTGGATTGAAAGCCTGCTGAGTCCCCTGTGGGAGCATCGGCGGGAGTCTTGGAGGAGGCATCGGATGGGGCGGTGGCTTTGGCGATCGCCAACGGCGCTACTTTGAAACCCTGTTGTAGGGTGCGGACGGTGTTGGGTTTCAGACCGACAAATTGCCGAGGGGTTGCCGCTGTCGCCCCGTCCACGAGGTGGGGCTGGACCCGATATCCCCCGTTTACGAGCAGTCCCACAAAAACTGCCATTTGTAGGGGAGAAACCCGCAATTCCCCCTGGCCCAGGGCAAGATTGATGCCGTCCCCCACAAACCACCGCTCTTGCTCGGATTCCCGTTTCCAGAGTTGCTCCAGGGGCAGGGGCATGACCTCTTCCTGTTGGAGTTCAATGCCGGTCCGTTGCCCTAGCCCGAGTTTTCGAGCCCAGGTGATGGCTTCGCCGGTGCCTAGGGTGAGGGCAATATCTTCAAAAAAGGCTTCGCTGAGGAGGGAATCCTGCCGTTCAAGGGCTGCCCGTAGGCTGAGGAAGGTGGAGGCGCTACGGTAGCGATCGCCAAATCGAACGCCCCCCACCCGCTTCCAAGGGCGAACCCGGAGCCGACGATTGGGGGCAATGGTGCCAGATTCCAGGGCTGCCGTCGCGGTCACTAACTCAAATAACGATCCCGGCAGTTGTCCTCGCAAAGCAAGGTGGGGAACCTGCGAGGGCTTCTCCCCTCGGGTTTGCCCCACATCGTTGCGTTCTTCGCCTCGCTCTAGGGCACGGTCTATCGAAGCATTGGGGGCATTGGCGAGGGCGATTTCGGCGGCCACATTGGCGGTCTCTGACGGCTGGGGACCCTGGTTGCTGACTAGGGCCATGACCTTGCCCGTCTCCCCATGGAGTACTACTAACGCGCCCGTGCGATCGCCCAGGAGGGTTTCCGCCGTTTGTTGTACCCGTGCATCTAGGGTTAGGCGAATGGTTTCCCCCATCTGGGCATTTTGGCCGGCGAGGGGACGGGGCATGGCTCCCGGTTCCTCACTCAGCTCCACCTGGCGAATCCCCCAACTCCCCGTCAATCGTTGGTTCAAGGCGGCTTCCAGACCATTGATCCCGAGCCAATCCCCCACCCGGACGCCGTTGCTTCGATCCGCAGGAATATCCCGGGTTTGGGCTTCCTGGACGCGGCCGACGGTGGATTGGGCGAGGTTACCGTAGGGATAGACCCGAGCGCTTTCTTTAATAATCTCGAGCCCCTCTTCGGCGCTTTGCAGCTCCACTAATGCGGTCATCTGCTGGGGGGTAATGTCCCGCGCCAGGTGCACCAATTCCATGGAGCGATAGCCCGCCGAATCGATGCGCTGATATAGCTCCGCTTTGGGCACGTCCAACGTCCGGGCCAGGGTCGGTACGAGGGATCGCCATTCCTGGGGCGATCGCGCAATGGGCCAGGCGGCGAGGGAAAAGGCGAGGCGATTGTCCGCTAGGATGCGCCCCTGGCTATCTAATAATTTCCCCCGTTCTGGCGCTTGGGGAACCAATCGAATGCGATTACTTTCTGCGAGGCTGCGGTTGCGATCGCCTTCGTAAATCTGTAGATAGGCCAACCGACTCCCGATCCCGCCCAGGACGAACGCAGTGACTAACAGTACCAACGCTAAGGGCTGATACTGTTTACCAACGGTGCGCTCAGGGGGCTTATTTTCAAGGGCTCCCGAGGGGACAATGGGGGTAGAGGGCTGGGTCATGGAAGATAGGACGCATCCTCAGCGTGCATAGACAGCTTGCCATAGAATGTGGGGACGATGATAACGGCTTTGGGCAGTGGACCGTTAGTTAACCGTTATTAGTTACAGGGTTACAGTTACAGAGTGACAGGGTGATATCCCTGGGCAGGGGTGGGGGAAGGGGAAATGGCGACCAGACTCATGGGAGGTTGAGGGGATGGGGGTAGTCCAGGAAATTGGGGATCAGCAGTTTGGGGGCAAGGGGCTTGGGGAAAAGGCGGACACCATTGATCGAGTCCTAATTGATATTGATGATATTGATCGAATCCTAGGAGGGGTGAGCGCCGGAGAGGGGTTGACCTCTGATGGGGCGATGACGCTGTTACGTCAGACCGATCCGGTGGCGATCGCCCAAATCCGTGCGGTTGCGGATGAGCTGCGCCACCGTCAAGCAGGGGATGTGGTTACCTATGTAGTGAATCGTAATATCAATTTTACGAATATTTGTGAGCAGCATTGTAACTTTTGCGCCTTTCGACGGGATGCCGATCAAGACGGGGCGTTTTGGTTGGATGGCGGGGCCATTCTCGAAAAGGCGGCGGGGGCGATCGCCCAGGGGGCAACGGAGATTTGTATGCAGGGGGGGCTTAATCCCCAGGCGAAACGCAATGGGCGATCGCTGGACTATTACACGGACCTGCTGAGCACCCTCAAACATAAATTTCCGCAGCTTCATCTCCATGCCTTTTCCCCCCAGGAGGTGGAATTTATTGCGCGGGAAGATGGGCTCGCTTTCGCGACGGTGATTCGGGAATTGAAGGCGGCAGGGGTCGGGTCCATGCCGGGGACGGCGGCGGAGGTATTAGACGATTCGGTGCGGCGGATTCTGTGTCCGGAGAAAATTAACACAGCGACATGGTTGGAGATTGTGGAGACCACTCACAAACTGGGGATCCCCACCACCAGCACGATGCTATCGGGGCATTTGGAAACCCCAGAGCAGCAGGTGCGCCATCTGGACGCCCTCCGGCAGTTGCAACAGCGGGCTCGACAACGGGGCGATCGCGGCATCACGGAATTTATTCTGTTGCCCTTTGTGGGACAGGATGCGCCTGTTCCCCTGCGTCGTCGGGTGCAGCGGGATCAGCCTGATCCCCAGGCGGCGCTGTTGTTGATGGCGGTGGCGCGGATTTATTTGGGGGATTGGATTCCGAACCATCAGCCCAGTTGGGTCAAGTTGGGATTGGAGGTGGCGGTTGAATCCCTGACCTGGGGCTGTAACGATATCGGCGGCACCTTGATGGAGGAGCATATTACGACAATGGCAGGGGCCCAGGGGGGAACTGGTAAAACCGTGGAAGAACTGCGTCAGGCGATCGCTGCACTACCCAACCGTCCATCCCAGCAACGGGATACCCTATATCAGCCCATCCTCCACCCCGCCTAACTATGCCTCCAGCCTTTGCCCGTCTGATCGGTCCCCTCAAACCGCTATTGCGATGGGGCATCCTGGGGGCCGTGTTTCTTTTCCTGGGCAAGACGCTCTATGATCGCGCCGCGGATGTGGCTGAGTTGACGTTTACCGGCGAAACCTGGGGCTGGCTGGCGGCTTCCCTAGGGGTGACGTCCCTCGCCCACCTTTGGTCTGGCTGGGTCTGGAGCTGGATTTTGCGGGAGTTTGGCCAGCCTGCCCCCTTTTTCCCGGTGATGCAGGTCTACCTCCAAACCAATATTGCAAAATACTTACCGGGCAATGTTTGGCATTTCTATGGACGGATTCGTGCCGCTCACCGGTGGGGCATGTCTTGGGCGGGGGCGGCCGCAACCGTTGTTCTGGAACCGTTGTTAATGGCGGCGGCGGCATTGTTATTGGGGACGATCGCCGCACCCCAAAGTAATTGGTGGATCCAAGGGGCGATCGCGGCGGCCGTCCTCATTGGCGTTCACCCCAAATTTCTGAACCCCATCTTGAAAAAACTTGGTCGCAGCAAACTCAAATCTTCGCCGACCGATGCCGATACCAACCCGGGGGAAGTCCCAACCCAACTGACGACTGCTGGTATGAAACGCTATCCAACCCTGCCGTTTTTGGGGGAAGGGGGATTTTTACTCTGGCGGGGGGCCGGTTTTCTATGTGTCGTCGCCGCCTTTGACGATGCGGCGTTAGTGCATTGGCCGCAGTTGCTCAGCGGTTTCGGTTTGGCATGGCTGGTGGGGTTGGTCGTCCCCGGTGCTCCTGGGGGCGTGGGGGTTTTTGAGGCGACAGCATTGGGATTATTGGGCCGGTTGGTTGCCCCCGGTGCCCTATTGGCTGGGGTCGCTTGCTACCGGTTAGTCAGTGTGGTGGCGGAGGCGGGGTTGGCGGCGATCGCTTACATTCCCGTTAAGTCGCCGAAAAGTCCCATGGGCTAACCCCTCCCATTGCCCCCGCTTGATTTGATCGACTCCGCTATCTAAGCCACCGACGCAAATAGCTCTGACCAGGCTTGCTGGGGAGCGTCATCACTGGCGACAATTTCTACGATTTTGTTCGCCGCTGCTGGCTGATTTAATGCTTCGGCACACACCTCTGCCACCTGCGATCGCGGGATACTGCCTTCAAATAATCGGTCTGCCCCTTTCATGATCACTGGGGTTTCCGCGTCCTCATTCTTGAGTCCGCCGGGACGCACGATCGTGTAATTCAATCCGCTGTTTTTGAGGTAGATTTCCGCCTGTAATTTCCAATAGAGCACCAGCCAAAACAGGTTTAACGGGTGGAAAAATTGGGAGACACAGAGGGATGACACCATCACAAACCGGTCAATGCCCTGGTCTTTTGCGGCATCAACTAAATTTTTGGTGCCGTCGCAATCGACTTTGTAGGGACCGGTGATGTCTAAGCTGGGGCGAGCGCCTGTCGCGGAAATGATGCCGTCGCAGCCGGCCATCACAGTCCCCAACGCCGCGCGATCGCCCAGGGATGCCGTTACCAATTCAACGCCGTCGGGCAGGATTTCTTGGGCGGCGGCCTGATCCCGCACCAATGCTTTGACGGTGATATCCCGTTTCACGAGCGATCGCACCACTCGCCGTCCCGTTTCCCCGGTTGCCCCGGCCACAAAAATTGTCGTCATTGCCTTACCCTTCTTCGGCTCCATAGCGATCGTTTCGTCAGCACCCCCTCCGCTGCATGGGTGGGGCCACGGTTTCAGGGGGCCGATGAACGTCTAATTTCTAATTAAGGTAAGCCATTATTGAGCCACGCACAGGGGGGATGGGGGTGGGAGGATAGCCATTGTGGAGGAAATCACGCGAATTAACTTACAAAGTTCTTACAGAGCCCACCATTCCCAAACTCCCTTGCTAGGATCCGAGGGGAATGTTTGTGGCGCTTGATGCCCGCTAGACACTGCCAATGGCGGTTAATGGCGACCGTGTGCTGTGTGATACGGACTGGAATCGGATTCTTCCGAACAATAGTGTCACTCAACGATCACTCAACTTTGCCTCCCCCTCTGCCTCCCAACGGGAGGTGACTTCACCCTCCACTTCATTGGGGATTTGCATGAACGAACCCATGAATTCTACCCATGGTGCAATGGCTGGCTCTGATCCCAATCAAGAGTCGGTCCCCAAGACTGGCACCCCCCTCCGGTACTTCTATACCTATGAAGACCATATGGAGGTTAATGCCTCGTCGGAGGTTTATTCCAAGTATCTGGATCTGCATCAAGAGTGGTTTGTCCGGTGCGCTGCGCCGATGGAGGTGAATGCTTTGGATGCCCAGAGCTATGCCATTACCATTGGTCGGTTTGGGGCGTTTGAATATTTTGTGGAGCCTAAGATTGGGCTGCGCCTGTTGCCGGAGGATGGACGGGTTTATCGCATTCATTCGGTGCCGGTGCCGGATTATGTGCCGCCGGGCTATGATGTCGATTTCAATGCGTCGATGGAGCTGGTGGAAGTGCCGGCGGATGGGGAAAAGGGCGTGACCACGAATGTGACCTGGACCCTGAATTTGGCAGTAGACGTGTGGTTTCCGAAGTTTCTGCGGATTTTGCCGGATAAGTTGTTACAAACCACGGGCGATCGCCTGCTGAGTCAGATTGTGCGGCAGGTGTCGAAGCGGTTGACCCGTAAGGTGCAGCTCGATTTCCACGAGGCAATGAATTTACCAATGCCGCAACAAACCAAGTGGCTTTCTGGGGACGAGGTATCCTAACCATACGGTTGTTCTCCCCTTAACCTATGGTTTCCTCCTCTGCAACTGCCGCTGTTGCTAATGAAGCTGTTGCTAATAAAACTGATCTGCCAAGCACCGTTGAGGTGGATTGGGAACAGGTGTACGGGGAGTTGGTGGATATTCTGGGCGATCGCCATGTGATTCGCCGCAAGGAAGAGTTATTAACCTATGAGTGCGACGGCCTGACCAGCTATCGTCAGCGTCCCAAGTTGGTGACCCTGCCCAACAGTACGGACCAGGTGGCGGCGGTGGTGTCCCTGTGCGATCGCCTGAATATTCCGTTTGTGGCCCGGGGGGCGGGAACGGGCTTATCGGGGGGCGCGTTGCCGGTGCCCGATTGCGTTTTGATTAGTACCGCCCGGATGAAGCGCATCCTCAAGGTGGACTACGACAATCGCCAAATTACCGTTGAGCCGGGGGTGGTTAATAATTGGGTGACCCAGGCGGTCAGCGGCAAGGGGTTTTATTATGCCCCCGATCCCTCCAGTCAAATTGTGTGTTCCATTGGCGGCAACGTGGCGGAAAATTCCGGCGGTGTCCATTGTCTGAAATATGGCGTGACCACGAACCATGTGTTGGCGTTGACGGTGGTGATGCCCAATGGCGAGGTGACCGAAATTGGGGGCCGGGTGCCGGAAATGCCGGGCTATGACCTGACGGGTATTTTTGTGGGATCGGAGGGGACGCTGGGCATTGCCACGGAAATCACCCTGAAAATTTTGCGATCGCCCGATTGCGTCAAGGTATTACTTGCAGACTTTACGACGATGGAAGCGGCGGGGCAGGCGGTCGCCGATATTATTGGCGCGGGGGTGATCCCCGGCGGTATGGAAATTATGGATAACCTCAGCATTAATGCCGTGGAGGATGTTACGGGGAGCGCCTGTTATCCCCGGGACGCGGAGGCGGTGTTGCTGGTGGAGTTGGACGGTTTGGAAGTGGAGGTGGACGCCAATATTGAAAAGGTGCGCGCCATTTGTTTTGAGGATGGGGCTCGGGATGTGACCCTTGCCACCGATCCCAGCGATCGCAAAAAACTATGGCAGGGTCGCAAGGCTGCCTTCGCTGCCGCCGGAAAAATGAGCACCAATTATTATGTGCAGGACGGCGTCGTCCCCCGGACCAAATTGGCCTGGGTGTTGCGGGAAATTGCGGCGATCGCCGACCAATATAACTATCAAATCGCCAATGTATTCCACGCCGGCGATGGGAATTTGCATCCGTTGGTGCTCTACGATCGCAGTGTGCCCGGCGTGCTGGAAACCGTCGAGGCGATCGGGGGAGAAATCCTGAAACGCTGTATCCAAGCCGGGGGCAGCCTTTCCGGCGAGCATGGCATTGGCACCGATAAGCAATGCTACATGGGACAGATGTTCTCCGACACCGATCTCGAAACCATGGGATGGGTGACCCAAGCCATCAACACCAAAGGGCTAGCGAACCCTGGCAAGGTTTTCCCCACCCCCAAGATGTGCGGAGAAGCGGCCAATGCGACCCAAGCCAATCCCGAAGCCTTTCAAGGTATTGAACAGTTTTAGGGCCGAGGCACCAGCAACCGCCGGACTCAGCACCGCAAAAAATAACCGCCCTCCCCCAGCATTGATCCCAGTGGGGAGGGCGATTGGTTATGGGCTCATTTCGTTAGGCGATCGCTAAGACTTAGGATCCCACACCCGCGAGGGGCTTCGTACCGTTCGTGTCTGACGAATCATCCCCCGGCCGACTTTGGCCGAATAGATCGAACAGGCGACCTGCCCAGTGATCCACATCGTAGGTGGTCACCGTCTTGTACATGGCTTGCATCCGACGCTTTTGCTCGTCTTCGGACATATCCAGCGCCAAATCCAGGGAGGCATCCATCTTACTGACGGAATAGGGATTGGTTAGCACTGCCTCCGGCAGTTCCACGGCAGCGCCCACAAATTCCGACAGAACCAGCGCCCCTTTCTCGCCATTTTTGGCGATGACATACTCCTTCGCCACCAGATTCAAACCATCCCGCAGGGGGGTAATCCAGCAAATATCCGCCAGGTGGTAGTAGCTCATCAGCTCCACCAGGGAAATGGACTGGGTGAACAGCAAAATCGGCGTCCAATTTAACCGGGCATACTTACCGTTGATTTTGCCCACCAGTTGTTCAATTTGATTCTGGGCGGTCCGATAGACCCGCATCCCGGCTGCCGGCGATGCACAGGCCAATAACAATTGCACCTTGCCGTGCAACTCCGGACGCCGCTCCAGCAGGCGACCATAACATTCCAGCAGCTCTTGATTTCCCTTCACATAGTCAATGCGACCGGCGGACACAATCAGCTTGCGATCGCCCAATTCTTCTTTGATCGCCTTCAAGCGTTCCTGGGTTTCCGGTGCTTCCACCACGTTGCGCACATGTTGAGGGTTCGTCCCCACCGGGAATGCATCGATGATCACCTTGCGGCCGTTATAGACAACCTCCGTCACCGCCCGCTGCTCGGCCAACGCCATACCCACCGGCACCATGTGACTCGTCTCTGCCACCTTCACCTCTTTGGAAATCTCCACCTCCCGTAGGCTGCACGCCACATTCACAAAATTCTCGGAATAGCGGGGAATATGGAAACCGACAATATCGCAGGACAAGAGGCTGTCTACGATTTCATCCCGCCACGGCAGAATAGTGAACATATCCACCGATGGAAAAGGGGTGTGATGGAAAAAGGCGATGCGGGCGTTGGGCTTTTTCTGGCGAATGTAGTAGGGGGCTAGCCATAAATTGTAGTCATGAACCCAAATGAGAGCATCATCGGCCGCCTCGTCACAGGCCGCGTCAGCAAACAATTTGTTGATCGTTTTAAAGTTCTCCCAGTCGGATGACTCGGACGTGAAATGGTAGGGAAATGAGTGCAGAATCGGCCAAAATGCTTCCTTTGAAGTGATGTGATAGAAGTGCTTGACCTGATGGGCTGTCAGAGGAATTCGACGCACATTGTAATTGGCATCATCAACGGTGATGCGCTCTTGGAACTTATTTTTTTGTCGCGCTAATACCTGGGTCCAAGCAATCCAAGTCCCTTGCTGAACGCCAGAAAAGAAACTTTTCAAGGTGGGAACAATTCCGTTGGGGCTCTTTTTATCTCGGAATCGAACCTGACCATTCTCATCGGTGTATTCGTCGTAGGGCTGACGATGATACAGGATAACTAATGAAGATTTCATAGGGAAGGGGACTGACAATGTCTCAATTCTAGTGACTCACCGGTGACTGTCCCTGCCGGATAGGACGATGGGAATTCGGAGAGGCGATGACTATATGGCAACGGCGACCAAAGGAATAAACTTTGGCGGTGGCCAAGCAACTAACTGAATGCTACTACTAAGTGGGCTTGGACAAGGCCGTGCTGGGGGACGAGGCTTAAAAATTAGGGCTTGATGATGACTGCTGCCCGGAGAACGTTGGTTCCTATTAGAAAGCGTAGGTAAAGATTACTGTCTCTGCACGCCCTACGGATTCAACTGTGACGCCTTTCTCGATTCAATTAATTTTTACTTATGCTTTCTCTATTCACGTCTGCAAGATATCAGAGAGGGGTTGACTAGATCAAGGTGGGGGCTTCTTGAAGGGATTTGATCGGGGCTTGATATTGACTATCGGTGCGAAGATCGTCTGATTTGAGGATGCTTTTAGGGGGCTGTTTTGTGGGGACAAGGGATAAGAACGGCTGATGGAATGGGCGGGGTTGTTGAGGGGCTGGGTGGGGCTGGATTTGATAGTAACTCGGTGGACTGGGGGGGGCGATCTGTCCTGGGTTTGATTTTTCGGGGCGTTCTAGCCCTACCGGAACGGGAACTCGGGAAATAGGATAGGGAAGGTTGTCCCAAGCTGACCGGATCGCAGGATCATCGGAGTGAGGGTTGAAGTTACTCCTCCCTTTGCGCATTAGCTGTTGCGAATTAGCCATGAATATTTCCCCAGGTACTCGCCTTCTCCTGGATATCGCTAAGCAAAATCGGTTTTGGATTGCCGGCACCATTGTGGTTAGCTTTCTGACGGGCATTTTTAATGGGGTCAGTGTGGCGTTGCTGGTGCCGGTGCTGTTGGGGTTTGTGGGGGCGCAGGATATTTTGGGCGATGCCCCGGGGGTTGTGGGGAAGGTGCTGGGGGTGTTTGGCAGCCTGCCCGCATCCCACCGATTGCTCATCATGATGCTGGTCATCATCGGGGCGATCGTGATGAAGAACCTGATGATGCTGCTGAACACGGCGGTGGGGGGGCACCTGTCTCGGCAGTTGATTAATGAGGCGACTTTTCGAGGGTTGCGGTTGGTGTTGGGGGTGGGGATCGATTTTTATAGCCGGGTGAAGACTGGGGATCTGATTCAGCGGCTGGGGTCGGAGAGTACTGGGGCGGTGGGCACCATTAATACGGTGGTTCAGATTACGGCGACCTTGGTGACGCTGCTGACTTTTGTCGGGGTGTTGGCGTCGATTTCCTGGGAGATGACGTTGATCGCCAGTGTGTTCGGGGGGATGGTGGTGTTGGTAAATCGCTGGTTTGCCCTGACGGCGAAGGCTCTGGGGCGACAGGCGATTATTTTGGGGCGGCGGTATACCAGTCAGTTGGTGGAGGCGATTGCGGGGATTCGCCTGATTAAGGGGACGAGCAATGAGGATCAGGAGTTTGAGCGGTTAACCCAGACGATTTTGCAGAAGCAGTGGGTGGAGCTGAAGTCCCAGGGGTTCCGGTCCGTGGTGGCGTCGGTGAATGAGTTGATGGTGGTGGGGTCTCTGATTTCCATTGTGGTGCTGGGGCAGTGGATTTTTTCGAGTCAGTCGGATGCGTATGCGGCCATTTTGCTGACCTATTTGTTTTTGCTGTCCCGGGTGTTGGGGATGGTGACGACGTTGGGGAAGGCGCTGAATAATTTGGCCCTGTGTACGGCGGCGGTGAATGCTTTGGTGAATTTGCTGCGGGTGGATAATAAGCATCAGGTGCCGAATGGAACGGTGCCCTATCGTCCTCTGGAGGATGCGATTCAGTTTGTGGATGTGAGTTTTCGGTATCCGACCCAGAAGAAGCGGCGGACGTTGAAGAAGGTGAATTTGACGATCGCGAAGGGTCAGACGGTGGCGTTGGTGGGGGCGTCGGGGGCGGGGAAGACGACGATGATGGATTTGGTGACGCGGTTTTATGATCCGGTGAGTGGCAAGATTTTGCTGGATGGGCGGGATTTGCGGGATTTTGATCTGGGATCTCTGCACCGGGCGATGGGGATCGTTAGCCAGTCGACGTTTTTGTTTAACGATACGGTTTGGAACAATATTGCCTATGCTTGCCCGGACGCGACGGATGAGACGGTGCGGGATGCGGCGCGACGGGCCAATGCCGATGGGTTTATTCAGGAGTTGTCGGAGGGGTATGACACGATGCTGGGCGATCGCGGGGTGCGGTTGTCGGGGGGGCAGCAGCAACGATTGGCGATCGCGCGGGCCCTGTTGCGGGATCCGGATATTTTGGTGCTGGATGAGGCCACTAGTGCCCTGGATACGGTTTCGGAGCGGATGGTGCAGGATGCCCTGACGGAGTTGAGTCGGGGGCGGACGGTGTTGGTCATTGCCCACCGTCTTTCCACGGTTCAAAATGCGGACCAGATTGTGGTGATGGATCAGGGGGAGATTGTGGAGCAGGGCACCCATGGGGAACTGTTGACCCTGAATGGCAAGTATGCTCAGCTCTATGCCATGCAGTTTACGGATAGCCAGACGCCGACGGCGATTCATTGTGAGAATGTGCTGGAGCAGGTGGTGCTACAGGAGGCCATGGCCCAGATGGCCTGGTGGAAGTCCCTGGGGGGGGCGGAGCAGGGGAAAGAGAAGGACATGAGACTCGGGGATGTGGCGTTGCAGTCCTTGTATTACCCGGGCGATCAAGCCCTGGATGCGGAGAGCCTGCAAGAGCTGGCGTCGAGGGTGGTGGCGACGGTGGATGTGAGCAGTGTGATGGCGTATACGTTGAACCAGTTGCCGGCGCTTTATGCCACCAGCCGCGAGGGGGTGAATTTTCAGCAACAGCGCATTGATGAGGAGTTTCGGGATGGGATCCGGGAGCGGGTGGCAGCGGCGATTCGTCACCACAGTTCCAATCCCGATTTTGATATCTCCCGTCAGAAGTTGGTGATGGGGCAGAGGGGGGGGACGGTGGCGGGGGTTTCGGTGCTGGAGCGTTTGTCCTATGAGGTGCGGACCCATCTCAATGTGTTGATTGGGGTGCTGACGTTGCTCTCCGACGATCTGGTGGAACAGGGGGAACGCCGCGATTTGCTGCAGGAAGCCTATGGGGCGGCGATTCAGATTTTGACGGTGTCGGAGTTGCTGCGGGAAACCCTGAAGCGGCGGGAGTTGAGTTGGCGGGGGGCGGCCCTGGGGACGGCATTGATTGGCGATCCCCGCCCCCAGGAGGCGACGGGGCAGCAGGTGCAGTCCATTAGTCGGTTGGTGGATCGGTTGACCCAGGATTTGGAGCAGTTGACGGAGCAGTTGCTGGATGATCTGCTGGTGCGATCGCCCAGCCAAGGGAACCGGATGGTGAACAATGCGTTGGCTGGCATTGGGGTTTCGCCGGAGATGCCCCTCTTCCGGGATATTTACAGCAATGCCACGGTGTTGCTCAGCCAGATTGAGCATTTTGAGCAGGAAGCGAAGGTGGCTTAGGCCATGGGACAGTCGGGGATCACTGACAATGAAGCAACCGAAAATGGGGTGATCGAAGACGGGTTAATTTCGGTGATTATTCCGGTGTTTAATGGGGCGGCGACGTTGCCAGGGACGGTGCGATCGCTCCAGGCTCAGACGGATACTCACTGGGAGGCGGTGATTGTTGATGATGGGTCGACGGATGATACGGGGGCGATCGCCGAGGGGTTAGCCCGGGAAGATTCTCGGATTCGGGTGGTGCGCCAGAAGAATGCTAGGCAGGCGATCGCCCGCAATTATGGGCTGACGGTGGCGCGGGGATCGCTGATTGCATTTTTGGATGCGGATGATTGGTGGACGCCGGCGAAGTTGGCGGATCAGCGCCGAGCGTTGGCGGATCGGCCGGCGGCGGGGTTTGCCTATAGCTGGACGGATTATGTGGACGACGATAATCAACTGCTGCATCCGGGGTTTCATCTCGGTCCCAGTGGTCCCATTTTTCTGGCGTTGCTGGCGAATAATTTTATTGAGAATGGTTCCAATCCGTTGGTGCGGCGATCGCTGTTGGAGGCGGTGGGGGGGGTTGAGTCCCAATTTATTCCGGCGGAGGATTGGGATATGTGGCTGAAGCTGGCGGCCCGGTGTGTGGCGATCGCCGTTCCGAAGGCTCAGGTTCGATATCGGGTGTCTGCGTCGTCGTCGTCGGCTAGTTTGCGCCGTTTGGAAGATGCTTGCGTCCAGGTTTTGGAGCGCCATATTAAAACGGCTCCGCCTCCTTTTGCTGCTGCTGCGCAAAAGCTGAAACGCCCGGCCAAGGCTCGATTTTATAAGGGATTAGCCTGCAAGGCCTTAACCGCAGGCAGCCCCAACCGTTGGCGGGGGATCAATTCCGCGCGGCTGCTGGGGCTGGCGATTGTGAATCAGCCTCGCCTGTTGGTCGAACTAAAGTTTTTGGCGGTGATGGCGGTGAAAATTGCCCTGATTTTGGTGCTCTCGGTGGACGGCATGGAGCGATCGCGCCAATGGTTTAAACAATTCAAATCATCTAAACCATAATCGGGCGATCGCTCTCCTTTCCTATGTCCGCCGCAGGGACTAGATCGACGCGACCGACGCCATGGCCTGCTGTTGGTCGGGCGTTGGCTCTTCGAGTCCGATGCCGTTGACCGAGACATAGAGCCGATTCAGCGCCGTGATGTAGGCATAGGCGGATGCCACCACAATGTCCGTATTGGCGGAATGGCCGGAAAATACGCCGGACTCATGGCGTAGGCGAATGGTCACCTCACCCATAGCGTCGATGCCCTCGGTGACGGACTGGACGGCAAATTCAATCAATTCATTGGGCAGGTCCACAATGCGATTGACGGCGCGATAGACCGCATCCACCGGACCGGTTCCGACGGCGGCATCGGTTGCCTCGGAGCCATCGGGTAGGCGCAGGGTGACCGTTGCGGTGGGGGCTGCCGGATTCCCGCAGGACACCTGTACCCGCTCCAGTCGGAACAGCTCTGGCACTTGCCGGATTTCATCGGTCACGATCGCCTCGAGATCGCGATCGGTGATTTCCCGCTTCTTG
>CAZZMD010000005.1:0-127444 GCA_964655355.1 uncultured bacterium | reverse complement strand
ACGGGACAGCCGGTGATTGTGCCGGGGGATATTAGTTCGGCGGCATTTTGGTTGGTGGCCGGGGCGATCGTGCCCAATTCCGATTTAGTCGTCGAAAACGTGGGCATCAATCCCACCCGCACCGGTGTTCTGGAGGTGTTGCGGGAGATGGGGGCCGATTTAACCCTGGAAAATGAGCGGGATGCCGCCGGAGAACCCGTGGCGGATATTCGCGTCCGCACCAGTCAGCTCAAGGGCTGTGAAATTGGTGGCGCGGTGATACCTCGGGCGATCGATGAAATTCCTATTTTGGCGGTGGCGGCGGCCTGTGCGGAGGGCACTACCGTAATTCGCGATGCGGCAGAATTGCGCGTCAAGGAGAGCGATCGCCTGGCGGTGATGGCCAGTGAATTAAGTGGCATGGGGGCCAAAATCACCGAGCACCCGGACGGATTAGAAATAGTAGGGGGGGCTTCACTGCACGGGGCGTCCACGGATAGTTACACAGACCATCGCATTGCCATGAGTCTGGCGATCGCGGCTCTGGTGGCCAACGGTGCGACGGAAATCCACCGCGCTGAAGCCGCCGCCATCTCCTATCCCAATTTTGTTCCGACCCTGGATACCCTATGCCAAGGGTAGTCCTCGCCAAAGCCCTTGCAAAATATTAGACCGCTGATAATCCTAAGCTAAGCTCGGATCGGGACCCAGATCTCCGTCCCAGCGATCGCGCTAACTGACACCTATACGTTTGGAGCGTTCTACCATGCCGGCCTTCTTCGATTTGTTTAACGATTTCGAGGACGACGTGACCGACTTCTTGACCGGGGACCCCCTGGAGGACATTGCCAATGACCTCCAGGATGGTGTTGACGACCTCCTCTCGTCGGTGCAAAACGGTGACAATGTCCTTGAGCTTGAGGATGCGTTGCCCATTCTGGGAACGTTGATGGGCGGTCCCTTTGGCTCAGGATCTATCCTGTCCTTTGCGACGGACTTGCTGACGGGCCAAATCGTTGGTGAGCTGATTGGGGACGGGCTAGACCTTTGGTTTGATCGGGATGATTATCTGGCCCGTAACGCTGATGTCGCGGATGCGTTGGTGGATCCGTTCCTCCATTTCATCCAGTCCGGAGCCCTAGAATCTCGTGCGCCTGAGATTTTCGACGAAGCATTTTATTTGGCCAGTAATCCCGATGTGGGAGCGGCCGTTTCATCGAATGCATTTTCTTCCGGTTGGGTACACTTCTTGACCAATGGGGCCAGTGAAGGGCGATCGCCGATTCCGGGAGCCAGTGGCGATCTGATCAATGCGATCAATGGCACCCTCAACCAATTGAGGGGGTCGGACTTGCTTTAACAACCAAGCTTTCAAAATTTTCAAAATAAAGAAAAATCAAGATTGATTGATACACGCTGGATGGGCAGACCCCTCGCGTCCGGGCCTATCCTGTGCCTTAAATCCTGGCTGGTTAAGTGTTTATACTCAGTCAACCCCTTTATTTCTGGGGCTTGCCAGCGTCCGAAAATTGGCGAGGTATGATGGAAAACAAGCGTCGGGCTGATTCACACCTCCAACCACAACTCCAATTTTTAGCTAACCGTCTATGACCATGAAGAAGAATCTCGCATTGGGCGCAACAGCAACCGCCGTTGCTGCAATTACCTTGACCGGCGCTGGCATTCACCTGTCCCAAGGGCATGCTTTTTTCAAGAGTAATCCCAACGAGATTGTGGATGAGGTTTGGCAGGCGGTTAATCGTAATTATTTAGACGCCACTTTCAATCAGGAAGATTGGTTGGCGGTGCGGACCGAATATGTCCGCGATCGCGTCTATTCCAGCCCCGAGGATGCCTATGGGGCGATCAAGGAAATGCTGGATAAGTTGGGGGATCCCTACACCCGTTTCCTGGAGCCCGATGAGTTTCGCAATATGCAGATCGATACGTCCGGTGAGTTGACCGGCGTGGGTATTCAGCTAGGGCAGGATAAGGATACGAATGAGTTGGTGGTGGTCTCCCCCATCGAAGATTCGCCGGCCTTTGAAGCAGGGGTTTTGTCCAAGGACAAAATTGTGGCGATCGATGGGCAGAGCACCAAGGGGATGGATATTAATGATGCCGTCAAGTTGATCCGGGGACCGGTGGGAACGACGGTGACGTTGACGGTGGATCGGGATGGCGAAAAAATTGAGTTTCCGATTCGGCGCGATCGCATTGAATTGCATCCGGTGCGCCACGAAGAACGCAAAGAACAATCCACCCACCTGGGTTATATCCGCCTGACCCAATTCAATGGCAATGCGGTAACAGAAATGCGCGATGCCATCAAAGAACTGGAGTCGGCGGATGTGGATGGCTACATTCTGGATCTACGGTCCAACCCCGGTGGCTTACTGTTTTCCAGCGTAGAAATTGCCCGGATGTGGCTGTCGGAGGGCACGATTGTCTCTACGGTGGATCGTCGCGGTGAAGTTGATCGCCAGGTTGCAAAGGGGAAACCCTTAACCAGTCGTCCCCTGGTGGTCTTGGTGAATGAGGGGTCTGCCAGCGCCAGCGAAATTTTGTCGGGGGCGTTGCAGGATTTAGATCGAGCCGTGTTGGTGGGGACCAAAACCTTCGGGAAGGGATTGGTTCAATCGGTGCGCCATTTAGGGGATGGATCGGGCTTGGCTGTGACGGTGGCGAAGTATTTAACCCCCAGCGGGCGCGATATCAATAAGTTGGGCATTGAGCCCGATATTGAGGTGAAACTGTCGGAGGAAGATGTGGAATTCCTGACCGATAATCGCGATCGCATCGGCACCTTGGACGATCCTCAATATTCCCGCGCCCTGGCAGAACTGGAGAAGACAATCAGCTCAGTCTCCGCAAGCTCGACCCGTTAGGGTTAGCAAAGGGGGCAGTTGCTTAGCGGTTATACCGGTTATGGACCGTGAGCGAGCTGGTCTTTACCGGTTGGGGAATGGTTAGGACAAAAGACCGGCTGGAGCAATCAGGCAGTGTTCTGGACAGGTGTTCCGGGCAAATGTTCTGTGCAAATGTTCTGTGCAAATGTTCTGGATATGGAGCTGTCGATTATTGAGTATGAAAGCGTATGCAATGTTGCTCAATCTTCCCCAGCCCAGCCTGGGCTTTATGGTTCAATAAAAACGAGCCGGTTCTCTTTAGTGGATCGGGGGAAGAAGATATGGGCAAATATAACGATGGGGCGGGGTCAAACCCTGGTGCAGGTAATGTTTATC
This sequence comes from uncultured bacterium, assembly GCA_964655355.1. GTDB lineage: Bacteria > Cyanobacteriota > Cyanobacteriia > CACIAM-69d > CACIAM-69d > CALGDE01. The sequence continues at coordinate 124,220 of CAZZMD010000005.1, read as the reverse complement.
CGCCCCTTACCGAGCGGGAGCGGGAGGTTGAGATCGAAGCTGAACTGGACTGGTATATCGTCACCTGTGAAGACGGTCACTGCAATATCATTTCCGTGGAAGAGGGACAGCCTCCGCCGGATCGGAATACGAAGGAGCGCTGCGTGTGGGGACCTTTTCGATCCCATGATGGGGCGATCGCCCGTCGTATTGGTTTGATTCGTTCGGGCAAATGTAAGCCCCACTGAAGCTTTCCCGATTTTTTGGCCCCCTCTACTGAGCCATATATTGAGTCATGCTGACTAGCGTCTTCTCCGCCCACCACAATGGAAGCTGGCACAGTGAAGCGGACCTGCCAGGTGCAGTGGGGTAAACAGGTTGATAGTGACTTTTTACCTGAAAGAGGTTCGCCATGATGATGTATTGCTTGACCCTGTGCCTGAATATGAAGCGCTGGGCACTGTTGGCTCCCTGGGCATTGCTATGCTGCGCTGGGATTCCCCAGTCAGAGGCGATCGCCTCCCAGCCCCAGGAGGTGCGAACGGTTGCTATGACGGGGGAGCATGCCGCCGCCCCTAAGGGTGTTGTTGAACTGCTACAGGCCTTGCCTCAACCAGCCGGTGCCCCCAGCAATCGACCGGCTATTTTCAGCGCGAACTCCTACGGTCAGCAAGCGTTGAATTTCCAAATGGGATCCGATAACAGTGGTGACATTTTGAACTTTTACCGGGAGAGTTTGGCGAAGGAAGGCTATACCGAGCGCACCATCAATACCACCAGCGGGGCTTGGGGATTTAGTGTTGTGTTTATCCCCCCCGCTGATTTTCCCCTGAAGCCGGAGTCCAGCACGAGTGAACCCGCATTACAGGTGGGCGACTCCTTGACGGTGAACGGCAGCGACAGCCCCCAGGTGATGCTGGTGATCCAAGCAACGCAGCTATCCCCCAATAGCGTCAATATCAATATGCGCTACGAGGAACTGTAGGAATTTCCTCAGCCGGCTATGTCGTCAGCGGTCAGGTGGTGGGGGATCAGGCGGTGAGGGCGTGGGGGCGTTGGCATCCTAGGCGCTCTAGAACCTGGTGGAGTGCTCGAAGGGTCCAGTCAATGTCTGCGGCTTGGGTCGATCGCCCCAGGGTGATCCGTAATGCTCCGATCGCCTCTGCTTCGGAGTAGCCCATGGCCTGTAACACGGGACTGGGGCTCAAACTGCCGCTATTGCAGGCGGAGCCGGAGCTGACGGCAATGCTGGCTTGGTTTAACTGTCGTACCAGGTCGCGGCCGCTGGGGCGAGCCTGGGGATCGGGCCAATGGTCTAAATCGAGGCAAAAGCTAGCGTGGTGGGGCAGTCGTTGGGTGGTGTCCCCAGGACGATGATCCCCGGTGAGCTGGAGCCCGCCATGGTTGGCCATGCCCGCGATCAGGCGATCGCGCAAAACCACAAGGCGATCAGCTTCGGGAATCATTTGCTGGGCAATCCGTTCCGCTGCCGCCCCAAAACCGGCGATCGCGGCGACAGCCTGGGTTCCGGCCCGAAGATTTCCCTCCTGACGTCCCCCAAATAGCAAGGGCTGAAGCGCGACCCCTGACCGAATATAAAGGGCACCGCTCCCCTGGGGACCATACAGTTTATGGCTAGACAGGGACAGTAAATCTACCGGTAACGCCGCGACATCGATGGGGCTGCGCCCAGCACTTTGCACCGCATCGGCATGGAACAGAATCCCGGCTTGTCGGGCGATCGCCCCTAATTCCGCCAGAGGCTGGAGGGTGCCTACTTCGCTTTGTCCGTGAATAATTGAGATCAAAACCGTATTGGACTGAATCGCCGCCGTCAAATCGGCCGGGCGGACTCGGCCCTGGCGATCCACGGGCAGGCGGGTCACGGCCCAACCTTGGGTGGTTAAAAAGTCGGCGGTTTTGGCGATCGCGGAATGTTCCACCGCCGAAATAATCAAATGTTGGGGCTGTCGATACTGGCGGGCCACCCCCATCAGGGCCCAATGATCGGACTCAGTGCCACCGCTGGTAAAAAAAATCTCCGTTGGGTCCGCCCCAATTAACATCGCCACCTGATATCGAGCGGTCTCAAGGGCCGTTGCCGCGCGATCGCCCCAGGCATGGATGCTGGACGGATTTCCCCACTGCGCCTGTAAAACCTGATTCATCGCGGCGATCGCCTCTGGACAGGGGGGCGTGGTGGCGCTGTGGTCCAGATATAAACTCAATCGCTGACCGGGCGATCGCCCCTCGGGGCTGGGTGCAGGAGAATACACAGTTTTGTCGATCTATCCCTGATGCAATGTCTGTTATTTTGCCACCGATATTTTGCCACTGACCGGCCGCTGTCTACCGGTTGCACCCTAGATGCTTAAGCAATCCTGACCAAGGGTAGACCCGATCCCACCCTCAGAAGCTCTAAAATCCCGTCGGCTTGGCAAACTGACTCGGCGGCGCAAAATCCTGAGACGGCACCCCTTTCAACGCCCGCTGCATAAACGCCCGCCACACCGGCACCGCTAGGGTTCCCCCCGTCGCCCCGGCCCCAATGCGGCTGTAATTGTCATTCCCGACCCACACCGCCGTCGATAGCTGGGGCACATAACCCACAAACCACACATCCCGCTCCGCGTCGGTGGTGCCGGTTTTGCCCGCTGCGGGTCGGCCCAAGCCCGCCCCCTTTGCCGTGCCCTGGGTAATCACCCCCCTCAGGGTTTGGTTCACCGAGGCCACCGCCCAAGGATCCAATACCAATCGGGGCTTGGGCGTATTGTCCAGGAGCTGTTTCCCGTTGCTGTCGGTCACCTGCACAATCAATGTCGTATCCGAATGCCATCCCCCGCTGGCAAAGGTGGCAAATGCCCCCGCCATCTCCAGGGGGGTCACATCTTCAGAGCCCAACGGCAGGGAGGCGACTGGCTCGAGGGGACTGTGGAATCCCAAAATGCGGCAGATTTCGATAATGCGATTCAGCCCCACTTCCTGCCCCAGTCGAACCGCCGGAATATTGAGGGACACTTCGATCGCCCGCTTAATGGAAACGCTCCCGGAAAATCCCCCGCCATAATTCTTGGGACGGTAGACCCCATTGCCATCGGGATAGCTGACCGGCGTGTCCTGGACGACGGAATTGGGAGTATATTTACCGCTGGCGAAGGCGGCGTAGTACACAAAGGGTTTGAAGGACGAACCGGGCTGCCGCAGGGCCTGTACCGCCCGATTAAATTGGCTTTTCTCAAAATCAACGCCCCCCACCATAGCCTTCACAAAATGGGTTCGGGGGTCCACCGCCACCAGGGCAATTTGGTCAATGCGAACCCCCCGCCGCCGGAGACGGGCATAGGACTCCTTGACCGTGTTTTCCGCCATGCGCTGGTAGTTATGGTCCACCGTTAGCTGGACCCGCATCCCCCCCCGCAACAGGCGATCGCGCCCAAATCGCTTTTCCAACTCCTGAATCGCCGCATTGGTGATGTAGGGCAATTTGCTGGTTTGGAACGAAGTATTTTCCGCAATCCACAGGGGCTCTGCCTTCGCCGCGGCCGCTTCTTCAGAGCTAATCCACCCCAGCAGTACCATCCGATCCAGCACCTGGATCTGTCGCTTTTTCGCCAGAGGGTAATTGTTATTGAAGGGGCTGTAGTCCTCTGGAGCTTGGATCAGCCCCGCCAAAAAGGCCGACTCCGCCAAACTGAGTTCTGCGGCGGTGGTGTTGAAATAGCTTCGGGCAGCGGTTTGGACCCCGTAGTTGTTGTGCCCCCAATACACCTGATTGAGGTACATGCTCAGGATTTCGTCCTTGGTGAAAATCTGTTCTAGCCGGAAAGACAGCACCGCCTCCGCCACTTTTCGACTAAATTGCCGTTGGGGGGACAAAAATAGGTTTTTGACTAGCTGCATGGTGATGGTGGACGCCCCTTCCCGGGCCTGACCACTTTCCAGGTTCACCACCGATGCCCGCAGCACACTGCCCACATTGACCCCGGGATGGTCGTAGAAGGCGCTGTCCTCGATCGCCAGGACGGCCCGCTTCAAATGGGGGGAAATATTTTCAAAGGCGACCACTTCCCGGTTAGCTTCATCGTGGAGACTGCTGAGGAGTTTGCCTTTGAGGTCGTAGATATAGCTGGTTTCGCTAGGGGAATAGTCCTGGAGCACCCGCACATCGGGGAGGTTCCGGAAACTAAACGCCAATCCCACCAATCCACCGGCCAGGGTGGCGCTGCCCACCAATACTGTTGTTAGGAGCGTTCCGCCGGTGACTCGCCCCGCATTTTGGATTACGGACCACCAGTAGGGGGCCTCGGGGGTGGGACGGGACGGGCGCGATCGCCGTCGGGCCGTGGTGCGCTGATCTCCTTGGACCGGCGGGGATGGTTGAGACTGGGACGGGGCTACTTTCGGGGGCACGGGCAGGGGGCAGCAGAAAGTTTAAGGGCAGCAAGGCAGAACGTTAAGCGGACTGCAACGCTTTATAGGCACAGGTTTATAGGCACAGGGAATGCATCGAGAATGCATAGGGGCTGTACAGTCGAACCTTTGGAGATAGCCGTATGCTAGCACCCCGGGACAGGCAGGGTCGGGAATCCCCCTAGGGCGGCGGGGGATTAGGTTAGAAAGGTTTGGGAGAAGCCGCTAGAATATGGAACCGGCCCACGGCAAGGGTCTGGGCTGAAACGATTAGCCAAACAGTCTGGCTGAAAGCGCTGGGCTGACAATTATTGGAGTTGGGCATGGTTTGGCCGTTTAAGCGGAGTCGTCGGAAGCAGTTGGCTCGGATTGAGGTGAGCGGGGCGATCGCCGGTTCGACCCGTCAACGGGTCCTGAAGGCCCTGGAAACGGTGAAAGAAAGGAAATATCCAGGATTATTGCTGCGGATCGATAGCCCTGGCGGTACGGTGGGAGACTCCCAGGAAATTTATGATGCCCTGCGGGAGTTAGGCAAAACCGTCAAAATCGTCGCCAGTTTCGGCAATATTTCCGCTTCAGGCGGCATTTATATTGCCATGGGAGCCCATCATATTGTGTCCAATCCCGGCACCATCACCGGCAGTATTGGGGTGATTATCCGGGGCAACAATATCGAAAAACTGCTGGATAAGGTGGGCGTCTCCTTCAAGGTGATTAAGTCGGGACCCTACAAAGATATTTTGTCCTTTGATCGGGAGTTGACCGACGAAGAGCGTACCATTCTGCAATCCCTGATTGACGATAGCTACGAGCAATTTGTGGGGACGGTGTCCGAAGGGCGGGATATTCCGGTCGAAACGGTGAAAACCTTTGCCGATGGGCGCATTTTTACGGGGGCCCAAGCAAAGGAAATGGGGGTTGTTGATCGCCTTGGCAGCGAAGCAGCGGCAAAACGTTGGCTGGCGGAACTCGTGAAGCTAGATCCCGATAAAGTTCAGGTCACCACCATTGAAGATAAAAAATCGCTGCTCAACCGGATTATGGATTCCCGGGTGAACAGCGGTTTTGATTGGGTGAGTTTTGAGTTGGAAACCAGCGGGATGCCCCTCTGGCTCTATCGCCCGTAACTAGACGTCGGTCGTCGGGCGAGTCAGTAGCACCGGGCAGGGGGCGTGAACTCGCACATAGTCGGACAGGGAATTGCCGAGGAGGCGATCCAGGTCTGGCAATCCTTTGGCAATGGAGGGACGACGGTCTGGAGACCCCAGCATCAAAAGGTCCACATTGCGATCGTCGGCAATTTTGCATAGGGTGGGACCCGCTTTTCCGCCGATGGAAATGGCGCGGAAGTCGATGTTGTAGCGGCGGGCGGCGGCGATCGCTCCGGCCAGGACCGGATCCTGATCCCCCGGCACCTCTTCCCCGGGCTTCAACTTGGAATCCAGGTGTACCAGAAGCAATTGTTCTCCCTTAATATCCCGGGCAAAGGCGATCGCCTCATCCATCGCCTGCTGGGACGCTTCCGATTTGTCCACCGCAATCATCAGCCGGTTGAGACGCTTCACGTAAATATCGTCCTTCACCAACAACATGGGGCGGGAGGACAACTGGAAGACATACTGGCTAACGGAATTATCCAAAATTGACTGCAAACGCTTGAGACCACGGGAGCCCATCACAATCAAATCCGTATCCAGATCCTCCGCTGCCTTACACACCACGGTTTTGGGATCCCCCTGCTGCAACATGGGGGACACCTGCTCCGCCGGGATTCCCAAAGTGGCGATCGCCTTAGCCAGGGTATCCGCCCCAGCCTGCAACTTATCCGCCATATCATCCGACGACACCTCCGGCGGGACCACATGCAAGATGGTCACCTGACTATCCTTCAGGGCAGGAATTTCCATCAGATACTTCAACATATCTTCGGACTGCCCAGTACCGGAGTCGGCCAAAAGAATTTTCTTACCCATGGATAGCGCCTATTACAGGAATTTTCGTGTTGCTTAATATCCAGCGCTGTTGCCTAAGCACGGTCAACCGAGACGGCCAATAAAAACCGCTGTAACCCTTATGCTGACTTAGCTCTGTAAGATCTATGGTCGCATTATCCCAAAGCAGAGAAACCAGAAACCAGCATTTTTACTCAATTCTTCACAAGGGTTGTATTGCCCAGCCTTTTGGCTGAAATCAGTCCGTTAAAGCAGAGGACTAGGACTGTAAATTACTGACCCGGCCCGCGTGGAACAAAACTCTGGAAGTATGGAATACTTTGACAGCTATCCGATGGGGTCTGGTTGTCGCATTGCCCTTCCCCTGAAGCCTATGGGAGGTATTTCACCGTGAAAAAGCCAACAGGGGCTAACCCCGGCACTGACCCCGACGCTAACCCCGGCAACGATGGGCATAGGGGGGCTGATTCTTCTCACTGGTTTGACTATCCCATTCGTGTTCAGCCTCACCATACGGATTATGCGGGCATTGTCTGGCATGGCACTTATATCACCTGGCTAGAGTCGGCGCGGGTGGATGCCCTGGCGGCGGTGGGGGTGAAGTTTGCCGATCTGGTGGCGATGGGGGTGGATTTGCCCGTGGTGGATTTGTCCCTCAAATACCATCGGAGTTTGCGGTTGGGGGATGAGGCGGTGGTGCGATCGCGCCCATTGCCGCGACGGGGAGTCCGGCTGATTTGGGATTACCGGATTGAATCCCCCTTGCCTGAGGCTTCGCAGTCAGGAAATCAGGAGGACTTGTCCCCCCTTTGCTATGTCACGGGACAGGTGACGCTGGTTGCCCTGGACGCCCAGCGAGGCACTGTCCTCAGGCGCTATCCTCCCCTTTTCCAGTCGGCGCTGGATCAGTTTGCCCAAGGTTGAGACTATGCTGAGGCATACGGAAAAACGTATTGACTCGACCCCAACCGCTCGTTACGTTGAGATGGACTGCGGTATCGTCCGCCATTCTGTAATGCTGCTATTAATGCTGCTATGACCTATTCCGCTGCCCTGTCCTACAACCTAGCGACGAGTCCGGACTCCATTTCCTCTTCGTTGGACCTGACGCTCCTTAGCGCTGCTCGGACCATTTACGAGACCTATTGTGAAGTGCAGACCGATATTATGCGTCAGCCCAGCGGTGTTGCGATCCATGGGGTGACCCATCGGGGTAAGCCGGTGTTTGGTAAGTCTCCGATTTTGCTGCCGGGAGAATGTTTTATTCCCCTAAAACAGATTGATCCCGAGTCATTTTCGTAGTTTGTTTGTAACGTGTTCGCAATTTGGTTTAAGCCCCACGTTATTTATAGGGAGCGTAGCCCCGCCGCCCTTTGTCGACGCCTTCTGATCACCCTTCCTAAACTGTCATTCTGGTCGTTTCCTGTTTATGGCTCCCATTCCTGTTCCGGCCCATGTTCACTACGAGTTGCTATTACAGGTCTTGGAACAGCAAACGGCGATCGCCCTTTTCGACCAGCGGGATCAGTTTCCGGACCACCAACGCCAGCTTCAAGAGTTGGTGGCCACCCTACGCAAAGCCTTAGCCCAACAAAAACAATTAGAATCCGCCTGCGATCGCCATCACTTAGGAGTAGATTATCGCTGGTCCACTGATGCGTCCTAACGTCATGACGTAATGCGTCCTAATGGGTATTAGCGAAGGAAGAAATTGTTGCCGGATCAGTTTCCGGGTCAGTTGCCGGATCATCGGTTGTCGGATCGTCGGTTGTCGGATCACAAAGACCTGCTCCCTGAGCGACCTGCAGCACCTGTTGAGCGCCCACGGTGTGATCAAGTCCTTTGAGGGGCACTGGATAGGTGGGACCGGGGCGTTTGTCTAGATCGTAGCGATAGGTGCGGTCGTAATATTCCAGGACGATCGCGATCGCTGTTGCTGCGTCCCCCCGTTGAATGGCATCTAACGCTTGCTGGGTGCGCAATCCCCCTAACCGTTTGCGAATGCGCTCCGTGGCCGCCAATAGCCCCGCCAGGTCAGAGGATTCTCCATAGACCTGACTGAGATACTCAATGCGCTCCGCCTGCGATCGCTGGATTTCCACGACGGGGGCGGCCATCATCTGCTCAAATAATTCCGGCGGTACCCGACAACTGCCCACATTCCGGCTCTCTGCCTCAATCCATACCGGGCGCTCCGTCGCGAACCGAGACCAGGCGATCACGATTAAATTTTCAAAATGTTCGGTGCTGGGTTGGGGGGGCAATCCCAAGGCCCCATAGCTGCTGCCCCGGTGGTGGGCCAGCCCTTCCAAATCTAGAACCTGCTCCCCCTGCGCCGCTAACGCCCCCAAAATATCTGTCTTCGCCGTTCCGGTCATCCCCCCCAAGGTAATCACCGGCTTGGGCGTGGCGACACACTGCCGCACCCATCCCCGAAATGATTTATACCCTCCGTCCAACAGCGCGACCCGCATCCCGGCCATTTCCAATAGCGCCGCCATACTCGAGCTGCGCATTCCCCCCCGCCAACAATGGACTCGAATGGCCCGGCTACTATCCTGGCTCCCCTTGTGATCGCCCCCGTGTTCCTGCTGCCATTGCTGTAGCGCGGCCTTAGCCTGTTGCACTAGCGTTACTAGTTTCGGCCCCACAAACCCCAGCCCCAATTCCACCGCTGCCTCATGGCCCTGGTGCTTATAGCAGGTGCCCACCGCCGCCCGTTCTTCGTCATCAAAGAGGGGTAGAGATAGGGCTCCGGGGATATGAGCTTTGCTATATTCCCCAGGGCTGCGCGCGTCAAAAATCGGACCCTCCGCAGCGAGGAATGGGACGACGGACAGCGCAACAACCATAAAACTTCGAACAAAACTTCGGGAAAAACTTCGGAGCGCCAACGGGCACAGGCAAAACGCCAACGAATGCAGACAAAACGCCAATGGCGCACATAAAAAATTCAAACGGGAGCTATTTGGGAGTATACCGACGAACCGGGTCCATCCCTATAGCTCCCCCGCAAAGGTCGCCCCCAGGGTCGATTCCAGATCATCATCCATATCGCTGCCCTGCTGCCCCAACAATGCCTCTCGCTGCTGACGATAATTGCTCGCCCGCGCCTGATCCCCCATCGCCAGACAGGCCACCTGTAAATTCTGCAACGTCTGCGCCTCAACTTCCAAATCCGGGATCAGGCGAGCCACCGTTAACCGCTGCTGGTAAAACTCGATCGCCTTGGCATAATTCCCCTCCGCATCATAGGCAACCCCCAGGGATCCCAGGGTTTGTTCCTCACCGCGCAAATCTGTCAGCGATCGCATCACCGATAAGCGCTGCTCACAATATCGAATCGCCATATCCAGCTCCCCCACATGGCACGCCGCATTGGCCAAGCCCCGCAACACCTGCCCCACCAAATGATCATCATCAATAACCCGCGCCTTAGACAGCAACGTCTCATAGGTGGCGATCGCATCATGATATTGCCCCGCCGCATAATAGGTATTGCCCAAATTTTTCAGCACCTGCCGTTCCGCCGCCGTATCCTTCATCCGGCGAACCAACTTCAACCCCTGCTGCTGCACCACGATCGCCTGCTTAAAATCCCCCAGATTTTTATGGGCCAGCCCCAAATTATTCAGAACGGCAACCTGACTTCCCTCATTCCCCAATTGCTCCGCGATCGCCAGGCTTTCTTCCTGATACTTAATCGACTGGCGGTAATCATGTAAATGTCGCCATGCATTACCCAAATGATTCAGGGCCTGCTCCTGGGACGATAAATCTTCCTGCCGCCGCGCCAACCCCAGCCATACCTCAGCCCACTCCACCACCGTCGGATAATTCCCCAACGCGTAATGGCACAGAACAATCCCCCGCAATGCCTTACTCTCATAGCGGGGTATATTCAACCGCTCATAATGATCCCGAGCCGCCGCAAAGGCCGACACCGCCGCCTCAAACTGTCGTCCCTCGTGGAGAGCAATCCCATCCCGCAACGAACGCTTTGCCAGCTTCTGAATCTCTTGCGCCTCTTGTATGGGAAGCTCCCCTGAATCTGTCATCGCTTGAATATCAGTAACCATCGTGATTCGACGCAAGATTGACACCAATGCAGTCCGTCTGCTGGGTTGGGAAGCCTTAGCGGTTAGCCCAGCCAGTCAGCCCATTCTTCAAGCCTGTCAATCAGATGAATCAATGCCGAGCAGCCGTATCCGCGAGGTCATATCGGATACATGCTGGCCCAGAGTATGCGTAACCAAAAACTACCACGGAACCCAGTGCGGCCGGTGTGACGGAATGGGACTGCTGCTGAGTCGAGAGTACGCCGGAGACATTGAAAAAACTCAGGGGGCAGGCCACCGCTGCCGTTTTGCAACGCCTGATTAGATATTACCCAACCATAAGTCACTTATAAACGAGTTTCGTCCCTTTGCTGTTACGGTCCACACCCCTCACCCAACCCTCGGACAACGGTCGAGAGCTTAAGGGGCTCTCAATGAAAGGTTGTCTCAATAATAGACCGCGAATAGGCCCCGTTTCCCAAGGTCATCAAAGTGCCCTACGGAGCGGCCATCTCCCGGGATGCAGTATCAACCGGCGCGGCGCGCTTCTTTTTGTCGATCTTTCTTAAGTTTTTCTTTCCGTTTCTTGGGTTAAACATGGCGGGTCACAGGGGCGCAAACCACTCAAAACTGGGCGTCTAAAATGTCATGTTAGGATTGGCGCAAGGGTTGAATGACGGCGATAACGAATCATAAAAGTTAATCCTGGTAAGGGGTGACACTTCCACCCATTCAACGCGACTCCCATTTTTTTGTCTTTGCTTAATATTCTCTACGTTTTAAGTTATGGAACTTCATGAGTTTGGCCTGCTTGTGCTGCTGCTTAGCCCTGGGCTTTTGTTATCTGCGGTGGTGATGGGTATTTTTGCGGCCGGGGGGTAGACGCCGGGGTTAGGCGATGGGTTTGGATCCCGGGCGTACGCCGTGGATATAGTCCACCCCTGAATCGGGCCAGCCCTGGCGGTGCAGGGCTTGGCTCGGATCGCCCCAGCCGAGTTCCAGAACGACTTCCAGGAATTGGGCTCGCTCATGCTTTCTGAGGGTGGCCCATTGTTTGCTGCGAATCAGAGGCTCCATGTCGCCCATGGTGATGAGTTGATGGGCTCGACCGCGATCGCATTCCAGATAGAGATCCATGGATGCCATGGCCCGTTTCCAGAACTGACAAACCGGCTTGAGATAATTTCTTAACTGTTGGATGTCCCTGGGGAGCGCAATGAGATGCTCGTGGAGTTTGGGGAAGGTTAATCGCTCCTGATTGAGTTCGATGGTGTGCCAAAGGAGCCCAGAAATTTGCTCGCGCCGCTGATAGCTATGAATGGTGCGTCGAAAGCCTTGATAGGCGGCAAAACTTTGGGCACCTTCAGGGTTAATGAGTTGGTCCAGGAGGGGATTCCCGGAGATGGTGGCGTTGAGGTCTAACCGTTCTCCTTTGATGCAGGCTTGATGTTCCTGGGCCAAAATATCGACGAGCTCTTGGGTGGTGTAAGGACGATCCATATCTATAGGAAATAGAGGTATGGGGCTGCGTGGAACCGGTCGGGTGCTGGGAAAGGGTTGTTTTCGTCGGGCAGTTAATGTTTCTTCCTATACCCTAATCTGCTTCGGTCGTGGGGGGGGGAGCAGGGTGGGGCGGTGAATTAGGCGGCAATGCATTAAGACAGTTTTGATGTTCTCTGATTTGATGGTCTCTGAGCCTAGTTTTTTGAGTGAGGGGTAGCCCCACTGACAACGTTAGAGCTTTTCAGAATTTCAAGGATGTTAGAGGTATTGTTGCGGACTGCAAAGATCACTGTAGGAACTATAATTTAATTCATATTCTAGTTGTGACTAGATTAATATTTCTCTGTCGTGTCTCCGTCTAAAACCTTTCCGAGTCTAGTTTTCCCATCATTAATAGCTATTTTTAAGGGCATAGATTGGCTATTCTGATAGGGGCAAAATATTTTGGCTTAGCTTGGTCATGGTTTAGTTTTCGATTGATATCCTCAGGACACAGAGATTTTCGTTATGCGGGAATCGAGGGTGCGGATGTCAGAACGGATTGTGGAATTGCAGTATTCAACGCCGACTCATAGTTGGCACTAGATTTATGGAGCACGATCGCTCTCTCTACAAACATGTCCTCTTTGCGAGGGCCCGCTCCCACCGCGGTCTGTTGGTGGTCCCGGTGTCTGCTATGGGGGGTGGGTATTCTTTTGCGATCGCGGAGCCGGATTCTTGGGATGCCATTGATTCGGATCATCGCAGTTATGGATCGTTGGAAGAGTGCCTCCAGGCAGGGATGAACCGCATTGAGTTCCATTTTGCTCAGTTGCCGTCCCATTTGAAGGGGGTGATGGACCAGGTGGACACTCGGTCGAATGGCTTGGTGACGCGCTAAGTTGCCGCTGTCGCAGTTGCCATTGCCGCAGTTGCCGTTGTCGCGAAGGTTGCCAGGGAGGAGGGGCGATGTGGGATGAGATTGAGGGGGCGATCGCCGCTCGGACCGGGCAAGGGTTGGGGGGTGTCCGCCGGCGATCGGTGGGTGGGGGCTGTATTAATCAGGCCTATGGTTTGGCGGATCAGGCTGGGCGGTCGTTTTTTGTGAAGCTTAATCGGGCGGAGCGGCTCGATATGTTTGAGGCGGAGGCGCTGGGGTTACAGGATATGCGCCGATCGGGGGCGATCGCCCTTCCGAAGCCGTTGTGTTGGGGCGTGGCGGGGAGTTCGTCTTACATTGTGTTGGAGTGGTTGGAGTTGGGGGGACGTCGCGGCGAGGCTTGGGACGCGATGGGGCGGCAGATTGCGGTGATGCACCGGTGGCAGAGCGAGGCGCAGCGGGATTGTCCTCGGTTTGGCTGGGGGCAGGATAATACGATTGGGGCGACCCCTCAGCCCAATGGATGGATGGGATCGTGGGTGGAGTTTTTTCGCGATCGCCGGTTAGGGTTTCAGCTCAAGTTGGCGCGGCGTAAGGGAGGGAGTTTTTCCTGGGGCGATCGCCTGTTGGAGGCGGTGCCGGATATTTTGCAAGGGCATGACCCCCAGCCGTCGATTTTGCATGGGGATTTGTGGTCGGGGAATGCGGCGATTACGGCGGATGGGCGACCGGTGATTTTTGACCCGGCGACCTACTGGGGCGATCGCGAGGCGGATTTAGCGATGACGGAATTATTTGGGGGGTTTCCGGCCGGTTTTTATCGAGGGTACCGGGCGGAATGGCCGCTGTCGCCGGGGTATGAGCAGCGCAAAACCCTTTACAATCTCTATCACATCCTTAATCATTTCAATCTATTTGGCGGCGGCTATGCCAGTCAGGCGGATGGGATGGCGCGATCGCTCCTATAGCCGCCCTTGCTCCCGCCCCTTGATTGAATATTTAGTGTGACTGTCTGCTTGACTCAACGGCTCAATCGTTATGCCCGCACCCCAACCCCTGCTGACCGCTCAAAATTTGCAGAAAAGTTTCGGCGGCGTCAAAGCGGTCCAAGGGGCGTCTATCCAAGTGGAGCCGGGGACTATCACCGGGTTGATTGGTCCCAATGGGGCAGGAAAAACGACGCTGTTTAATTTGCTGTCGAATTTTATTCATCCCGACAGCGGCACGGTGACCTTTGATGGCAAGGCGGTGCAGGATATGCCGTCCCACCATATTGCTCGGTTGGGGCTGGTGCGGACGTTTCAGGTGGCGCGGGCCCTGTCGCGATTGTCGGTGTTGGAAAATATGCTCCTGGGGGCGCAGCAACAGACCGGTGAGCGCTTTTGGGATGTGTGGCTCCGACCAAAGACGATCGCCAAGGAGCAGCGATCGCTCAAAGAAAAAGCGATGGGCATTTTGGCGGATGTGGGGTTGGACGAGAAGGCGCAGGATTATGCGGGGTCCCTGTCGGGGGGACAGCGGAAATTATTGGAAATTGCGCGGGCGTTGATGGCGGATCCCAAGCTAATTCTGCTTGATGAGCCGGCGGCGGGGGTGAATCCAGCCCTGATCGATCAGATTTGCGATCGCATTCAGTTTTGGAATCAGCAGGGACTGACCTTTCTGATTGTGGAGCACAATATGGACGTGATTATGTCCCTGTGTGACCATGTGTGGGTGCTGGCGGAGGGGCAGAATTTGGAAGACGGCACCCCCGCCGACATTCAACAAAGTAAGGTCGTCTTGGAAGCCTATTTGGGTCATTCCTAATCAAAGAACCCTAGCCCCCAAGACCCTTGCCCAGGAGGCTTTGTCTTCTTCCACCAGTTTTACTGGCCGCATTGGTTAACGATGGAACCAATGCCACTGGCTTGGGCGCAATTGCAGGTGATGCTGAATAAATCGATGGACCCTAGCTGCTCTTGGAGTTCATCGAAGGTATAGCGGTCTTGGATCGCGGTCAGGGAGCAGTTGCAATATTGGTCAAGCTGGTCATCACTCAGCCCGAGCCGTTCGGCGTTGGCGCTGGCACCATTTTTGCAAGCCTGAAGAAAAGCGGTCGTGAAGCTGGAGGGGTAGGTGGATGCGTTGTTCTGGGCGTTGGCGGGGGCAACGGCGATCGCAAAGGCACCGAGGGCACTAAACCCCAGGGTGCCAACAAAGGCGGCAATACGATTTCGAGAAGTGCTATGGGGCATGGGGAGGGGGATCGATCATTCAACAATGGAAGGTAAGCCTACCCTAACGGACTTTTCGGCCTTGCCCGTTTCCAATGTGCCAAATTTTAGGGGGGCTATGTCTAGGGATGTGAGTCCGGATGCCCCCCGGGTTAACACGGAAATCCTAGACGGGGAGCGCCTGCCGTTCTGGGGTTTCGGCTGCCGGTTCGGGGACGGGGGCGATCGCCCCTGGTGCATGGGCTGCGACCTCTTCCAACATCAGCTTGGACCGCTGGAGGGGTTGAGGTACCGGAATGGGATAGTGACCGTTGAAGCAGGCTGTGCAGAACCCGTCTACATTATCCTGGGTGGCTTTCAACATTCCCGATTCGCTCAGATAGCCCAGGGTATCGACGCCGATTTGCTTGGCGATTTCTTCGGTGGTTTTGGTGGCGGCAATAAGCTGATCTTGATTGTCCGTATCCAAACCATAGAAGCAAGGATGGGTGACCGGCGGCGACGAAATCCGCATATGAACCTCGGTCGCCCCCGCATCCCGCAAGGTTTTCACAATTTTGCGGCTGGTGGTACCCCGAACAATGGAGTCATCCACAATAATGACCCGCTTGCCCGCTAGCACGTCCTTCAGGGGATTCAGCTTCATGCGGATCCCCGTTTCCCGCATGGCTTGGGTGGGTTGGATAAAAGTCCGCCCCACATAGCGATTTTTAATTAATCCTTCGGCGTAGGTAATGCCTGATGCCTCAGAAAAGCCGATCGCCGCAGGGATCCCCGAATCGGGGACGCCGATAATAATGTCCGCTTCGACGTTGGATTCGTCGGCTAATTCTCGCCCCAGCCGCTTGCGGTAGGAGTAGAGGGTTTCGTCGTTGACTAGGCTGTCGGGGCGGGCGAAATAAATCATTTCAAACACGCACATTTTCTTGGCGGGTTCCGCTGCCCAGACCACTGATTGGATCCCCTCGTCATTGATTAGCACCAGCTCCCCCGGCTGCACATCCCGTACATAGTCGGCTCCGATAATATCCAAGCCGCAGGTTTCCGATGCCAACACATACCGACCATTGTGGGGGAGCTGACCGATTACGAGGGGGCGGATGCCGTTGGGATCACGGGTGCCCATCAATCCAACGGGGGTGCCGATCACCAGGCTAAATGCCCCGTGGCATCGCCTAAAGGCCCGGGACGCGCCCTCAATCCAGTCATGGCCGGCGTCCATTTCTAAGCCCAGGGCGATCGCGATCGCCTCGGAATCAATGGTGGTTTCAAAGGTGGCATTTTGCTCCAGCAGCGCATTCCGTAGCTCTGCAGCATTTACCAGATTGCCATTGTGAGCCAGGGCAAAGGCCCCCTGTTGGGTGTCGATTTTGATCGGCTGAGCATTGGCCACGCGGCTGCTGCCGGTGGTGGAGTAGCGGGTATGGCCGACCGCCATGGTTCCCGTTAAGGTCGCCAAAATCTCGTCGTCAAAGACCTGGGACACTAACCCCATGTCCTTATGGAGATGAATAGTATCCCCTTCGAAAGTGGCAATCCCGGCGGATTCCTGACCCCGATGTTGCAGGGCGAACAACCCAAAATAGGTCAAGGTCGCTACTTCTGCTTCGGGGGCGTAAACACCGAAGACACCACAGGCCTCCTCCGGTTTGTCGGGGCGATCGCTTGAGAACGGTACGTCGATGGGGGCGGGGAAAGTCATGGGCGATGAACGCTCCTGTAGCAGTAACGGGTGAGACCATCGCCGGGGGCGCGGTCTGGATGGGTGCTGGGCTTGAAACACCCAGATTTTAAACGGTTCTTAACAACTTGTCTTGATGTTTATGTTCTCTCTAGGAAGAATTGGCACATCAGTTCTGTGTTCAGGGCTACCGGCCAGCCGTTTAGCGGGCAATCTCTAGAGAGCAATATCTAGGGGGCAATATCTAGAGGGCCACATCGCCGGCGACTTTCTGGGCGATCGCCGTGTTCCAGCTATCGGCCATGGCACTCACCGAGGTTTCAATCACCGTTTCGCCGCTGCCACCGATCGCTACGGTAAATCGATCCCCATCGGCAACGTTACCCAGGGCTTGCCAATGGTTGGGGATCGCTGCAGTTAGGGTGGCTTCCCAGGTCTCGGCTTGATCGGCGGCGACGGTGACGATAATTCGGGCTCCCCCTTCGGCAAACAGTAGTGTGTCCAGGCGATCGCCCGGTGCGGCATCTAGCGTAATATCTGCGCCGAGGTTTCCGGCGATCGCCGATTCGGCCAAGGCGACGGTGATGCCCCCTTCCGCTGAATCATGGGCCGAGCGAATGATCCCCGACCGGATTCCGTCACGGCAGACAGCTTGCACCTGTTTTTCCAGGTCAAAATCCACCTGGGGCGGCCGACCGGCAATGGTGCTGTGGACTTGGGCCAAATATTCCGATGCGCCGAGGGTGATTTGTTCGCTGTGGTTGGCGATTTGGTGGGTGGGGATGCCCAATAGATAAATGTGATCGCCGGCGGATTGCCAGCCTTGCCCCACCAGGGTGTTGATATTCTCCACCGCGCCCACCATGCCGACGACGGGGGTGGGATAGATGGCGGTGGGGGTGCCGTTGGAATCGAGGGTTTCGTTATAGAGGGAGACATTACCCCCCGTTACCGGTGTTTCGAAAATGCGACATCCTTCCGAGAGCCCCCGACATGCTTCGGCGAGCTGCCAATAGCCAATGGGTTTTTCGGGGCTGCCGAAGTTGAGGTTATCGGTCACGGCGATGGGCTCAGCCCCCACACAGGAGAGATTGCGGGCCGCTTCGGCGACGACGGCCTTAGCTCCCCCGAAGGGATCTAAATAGACATAGCGGGAGTTGCAATCGACGGTGGCGGCGATCGCCTTTTCGTAGGGGGTGTCCGCCGAAGAATCGAGCTGGGGCCGCAGTCGCACCACCGCCGCATCGGCGCCACCGGGCATCAGCACCGTATTGCTTTGCACCTGATGGTCATATTGGCGATAAACCCAATTTTTCGAGGCGATCGAGGGGGTGGTGAGTAGCGTAAACAAAACCTCGGTCCAGGATTTGCCGTCAATGCCAGCCGCATCACAATCGGGCAACCGGTCGGCGGTCCATTTCCAGGCTTCCTGGGCATAGGCTGGGGGCTCCGCCAAAAGCTCCCGCTTATAAATCGGGGTGTTATCCGCCAGGGCTGTGGAGGGCACTTCCGCCGCAATTTCACCCTCAAACCAGATCCGCACAATGGGCTCTTCGATGACCTTCCCGGCCACCACCGCCTGCAACCCCCAGCGATGGAAAATATCGATTAGCTCCTGCTCGCGCCCCTTCGCGGCAACAAACAACATGCGCTCCTGGGATTCCGATAGCAAATACTCGTAGGGCACCATACCCGGCTCCCGCTCGGGGATTTTGTCTAGATCCAGGTCAATGCCGACGCCGCCGGACGCCGCCATTTCTGCGGTGGAACAGGTCAGCCCCGCTGCTCCCATATCCTGGGCAGACACCACTGCGCCGGTTTTGAACGCTTCCAAACAAGCTTCAATCAAAGATTTTTCGAGGAAGGGATCCCCCACCTGTACCGCTGGGCGATCGTCCAGGGATTCTTCGCTCAATTCCGCACTGGCAAAACTCGCGCCACCCATGCCATCACGACCGGTCGTCGATCCCACATACAGCACCGGATTACCGATCCCCGACGCCCCCGCCTTCACAATTTCATCCGTTTCCATCAGCCCGATCGCCATGGCATTGACCAGGGGATTGCCGTTGTAGGCGGGATCGAAATACACTTCACCGCCCACGGTGGGCACACCAACGCAGTTGCCATAGTGGGAAATCCCAGCGACGACCCCTTCAAATAATCGGCGGGTATTGGCATCGTCCAGGCTGCCGAATCGTAGGGAATTCAGGACCGCGATCGGACGGGCCCCCATGGTGAAAATATCCCGCAGAATGCCGCCGACCCCCGTTGCCGCCCCTTGGAACGGTTCTACGGCAGAGGGGTGGTTATGGGATTCAATTTTGAACGCCAGATGGAGTCCATCCCCCAGATCAACGACCCCGGCATTTTCCCCCGGACCCACCAGCACACGCGGACCTTCGGTGGGAAATTGGGATAGGAGAGGGCGAGAATTTTTGTAACAACAGTGCTCGGACCACATGACCCCAAACATCCCCAGCTCTGCCCGGTTTGGGTGACGACCAAGACGACCCACAATATCGTCATATTCTTCCGGCTTGATCCCTTCAGCAGCAATTTCTTCAGGGGAAAAGGGGGCGGTGGTCATAGGTGATGGACCTGCAATAAACCTGCGTCAAATTAGGCAGCCCAATTTTACCGAAGTTTTGCAGACCTCTATGAGTGCATGATTGATCGATAACCTCTAAAGCCCCCGATCAACAATCCAAAGCCAATCTAAAACCATAGATTAAGCCGGATCCTGGCAGACCGCTTCAATTTTGTAACCGTTGGGATCCCGGACGTAGGCAGCGTAATAGTTGGGGTGGTAATGGGCGCGGATGCCCGGTGGTCCGTCATCGGTGCCGCCCTGGGCGATCGCATTTTCATAAAAAGCATCCACGGTGGCTCGGTCAGCCGCTTTAAAGGCTAAATGAAATCGCGGCGGGCTAGGAAGGTCGACCAAAGGGGCTTGCTCCGCAGTTTTAGAGTAAAGCCAGAACGATAGTTTTTGGTTGTCGACATAGGCAGCAATACCGTGATCGCTCATGGTAAACATGCGACTAATCCCCAATGGCTTCAGGGCCGCATCGTAAAACTTGAGACTTTGATCCAGATCAGCAACACCAATGGAAAGATGGTCAAACATAGTTTTTTCGAGTTAGGGCAGCAAGAACGACTGATTGTCAAACGTAATTTTTATTAAAAGACATACAGATTATTTTGATCAACATTATTTCGAACAGTGACCATTTCCGCCTTTTTCTGATGGAAAGCATTATTGATCGCTAATTCTAAACGTCGATTTAGACCTACATATGACAGGGCAGTTTTATAATTCGCTGCGATCGCCCCCAGTCGTTCCCAATAATCTTGAACCGTTAAGCGGTTAGCCATTTCAATTAGCTCATCTATGGAGGAAAAGACTAAAATCCCATCCATATCAAAATACTGATCGATATTGGGTGCACCCCAGTACAGGGGAATTGTATAGGTCAAAAAGCAATCAATGATTTTTTCGGTGAAGTAGTTTGTCTCAGCAGTGTTTTCTAGGGTTACTGAAAACATGGACTTAAAAATATGTTCCTTAGAGTCCGTTGGCATCATGCGAGACGCATCGATTGGTTCTCGACAAGAACTGTAAAAAGCTTTCGGAATGGAAATGCTGTCTTGCTTGTCCCACAGCTCATACCTCAAGCGATATCCAGGTAAATCTAAGAGCTTCTTCGTGCATAAAAATGATGCAGAGAAGTCTTTGTTTTCTGGAACCCAGGGGTGAATAAGGCTATCACCAAACAGCATCAGCTCTGCATTAGGCAGAGTATCTGCCAGGGCTTGATGTTTCGTTAGGATCAGATCAAAGCCGGGGGAGATTTGGCGTAAAAAACTAACGTCAATGCAGGAGGTCGATGGCTCTGAAAAGTCCATAAAGACTTTGTAGCGATCGCCCTCTAAATGGCTTCGAGGGTAACACCAATGAATTTCGCAGGGAAATGGGAATTCAGCATCAATCCAATGGCAACCAAAGTTTTCGGCTTGCATAGCTACCTCCTCCCTGCAACGCAGCAATTCCCAATCCAACGAGTGCCTGATGAAAAGCTTTATAAGGCTCGCCCTAAAGAAAGGCTGACTTTAGAGCCAATATATCTAAGAAGAGAAAGCACTGAAGCGTAAACTCTACTGAAACTGAACCCGATGAAGATAAGTCATCAGGTCTGCTTTTGCATAGCTTGGAACAGCAAATATGACATCTTCGAACACACAAACATAAATGTCCTTATCTCGCGCCTGAATAACCCGGATCACTTCATCAATGCTGGGCCAATTTAAAGGATTTTGTGGCGGCGGCGGCGGATATAGGAATAGGCGGGCGTCGTCAATCAGAAGGAAGTGAATTGTAGATGAAGTATTGATCAGTCTAATTTCTTCAAGGAGTGGGCATTGATCATCAGATCCATAGGTGACTCCACCACTCCAGTGCGCATCAAGCCAGAAGAGAGAGGGCTGCTCTAACTGCGGAACCAAATTCGCTAAAAATTGCTTGGTGTGGCCATGGTTGAACTGGATATTGGAATTGCTTCCGTTCTTGATCAAGGCTTGCGAATATAGATCCTTAGAGGCTTCGATCGTGAAGACACGTTTGAAAACTTTGGCTGCCCATGCGGATGTATCCCCGAGATAGGTACCTGTTTCAATAAAGTTTTCGATGCCATAACGTTCACCCAGGAACTGAGTCAGTTTCTCGGGAACGCCTACATTTACTGAGCCCATAACTGCGACCTTGCTCAACTCAAGCTTTGTCCTAAACGTAGCCAAGTATATACCTGTTATGCCCGCTTGGTCCTCTCTAGGAACCAATAAATAAAAAGGATATGTACGAGCTGCACATATCCTATCAGTCTACCTACGATGAAATCAGAAATAGTCAGTTTCGATTAATCAGTCTGTGACTCAATCAAAGCACTGGGGAATATTGGCTTCAATTTAGTTACGACCGATCCATTTTTGCGCTTGTAGCCGCAGGAGTACTCCGGAGACCAAAAGATCTAGGGTAATCTTGCGCTCATCGATCAGAAATGATTCGAGGATGCTGCTGGATGCGCCGGTTTCCGCGTAGGAGAAAGTCTTAATTCCTTTGATGTCATCCTTCGGGAAGTACACCCGAAATTCGCGATCGCCCCCACCCCAGTTGCCGACCACTTGGGAGCATAGGCCCGCCCCAGGAAGCCCACCCACGGCAACGGGTTCTTTCACGAAGGACAGGGCCAAGTCCCCAACCCCCTCGTCTTTCAAGGCTTCCTCTAGGGCCGGAAGGAAATGACCCTTGATGAATTCGGCAAAGGGCTTGTCCTCAACTTTGGGAGGCTTTTCCTTCTTGGGGGGAGTCTTGGCGGGAGCGGCAGCTCCTGTTGCCTGTTTGTTATCTTTTTCGTCTGCCATTGCGATCCAACTCCCAATGAAGGTCTGTTAATGGTGATGAATAACTGGGTAATGCCCTCAGCTTATGATTCGACTCACAGATTCGACTCACTCAGCTGGCGGCATTCCCAACGGCTCCAGGATTACACGCTGCCTTAGCCCCCGGCAACTGCGGGGACGATGCTGACTTCGGCACCGTCTTCCAACTTGGTCTCCATATTGTCCAGGAAGCGGATGTCTTCGCTGTCCACATAGAAGTTGAGGAAACGGCGCAGTTTGCCGGAATCATCGCACAGGCGGGCTTTGATGCCGGGGCAGGCGGATTCCAATGATTCAATCAGCTCGGTGATGGTTGCGCCTTCACACTGGATTTCAGCCTGGTCGTTGGTGAACTTTTGCAGGGGGGTCGGGATAAGAACTTTGACAGCCATGAAATGATTTGAGAACGGTCAGATTAATAACAATACACAGCGGAAGGGGACAGGCAGCAATCGAAATCTGACAAATAAGCACAAAACTCGTCGCTGCCGAGGATGGGGCTCACTTCAAACCCCTGGGTGGAGCCGGGCAAGGTTCAAAGCTTGCCCTGGGCAAACCCTACAAATCCTACACAGAGGTTTGCTGCCACTCCAGACGCTCTAGGGTTTGAGCCCGATCCCATGCCCGCTCAAAGGCATCTAGCTTGGGATCGATAGTCAGGGGTTCGCCCGCATGACTTTGCACCGCTTCTTGGGTCTTCAGACCGTTTCCGGTGATGAACGCAACGGTGGTCTCGTCGGGGTCGATTTTGCCCTGCTCCGCTAGCTTTTTCAGTACGGCGATCGTCGTCCCACCGGCGGTTTCGGTAAAGATACCCTCGGTTTCCGCCAGCAGCTTCATACCTTCGATGATTTCCTCGTCGGTCACTGCTTCGATATGACCGTTGGTGGCACGGGCTTGCTCGACGGCGTAGATACCGTCAGCGGGGTTGCCGATCGCAATGGACTTGGCGATGGTGTTGGGCTTCACCGGCTTAATAAAGTCGCGACCCTCTTTGAAAGCTTCATAGATAGGAGAGCAACCCAGGGCCTGGGCACCACTGCAGCGCACATCTTTTGCTTCCACCAAGCCAGTCTTGATGAACTCTTGGAAGCCCTTGTAAATCTTGGTGTAGAGGGAACCGGATGCCAAGGGGGCGACGATGTGGTCGGGAAGTTTCCAACCCAGTTGCTCTGCCACCTCATAGCCCAAGGTCTTGGATCCCTCGGAGTAGTAGGGGCGGAGGTTGATGTTCACAAAGCCCCAGCCGTGGGTGTTGGCGACCTCAGAACACAGGCGGTTCACTTGGTCGTAGTTGCCTTTGACCGCCATCACGGTGGGACCATAAATCAAGGTGCCCAAGACTTTGCCCGCTTCTAGGTCGGAGGGGATGAAGACGCAGCAGTCTAAGTTGGCATGGGCGGCGATCGCGGCGGTGGAGTTCGCCAGATTACCGGTGCTGGCGCAGGAAACAGTCTCAAATCCTAATTCTTTGGCGCGGGTCAGGGCGACGGATACCACCCGATCCTTGAAACTCAAGGTGGGCATGTTCACCGCATCATTCTTGATATACAGCTCCTTGATGCCCAGGCGACGTGCCAACCGGTTTGCCTTCAACAGGGGGGTCATGCCGGTGCCCACGTCGATGGGGTTTTCGCTGGCGACGGGCAAAAAGTCCCGATAGCGCCAGATGGAGTTGGGACCCGCTTCGATGGATTCGCGGGTGACGGCGCCCTTCAGGGACTCGTAATCATATTTGACTTCAAGGGGACCAAAGCACTCTTCGCAAACGTGCATTGCTTTGGGCTCATATTCAGCACCGCACTCTTTACATTTCAAGTGGCTGAAGTGGGGAACATTCCGCTTGAGACTAGCGGCAGAGGTGGGCGCTTCTAAGGCCTGAGTCATGGTTTGTGCTGGGAACGGTGAACTGATTAATCGAACTTCGAACTGACTGAGTGCAAGCTATCACGCTGAAAAAAGCACCGTCAAACAATCCCGACTTTTTTTATCGGATATAAAAGATCAAGCTTGAGATGTTCTGTAGCCCTTCTAGGTAGCGGTGTTTGGGTGGGCTTGATGATCGGGCGCTGAGGGCTGGCGGCGAGGCTCTAAAAATTTATTTGCCTGGGGGGAGCTGATCTGTGGGTCGGAGTGCCCGTCCCTGGAAGCGACCCTGGGGCTATGTCGTAGGGCTCGGAGGGGGCGATCGCGCCACAAATCCCTCCAACATGTCAGAAAAACTCGAAATATAAAGATAATTTGAAGCTCAAACAAAAAAATTGATCCTGGCTCTAGGATCGACTCATATGAACCGGAGTCGCTTTATCTATATAGATTCCGATCTCTATAAATTCTGTTTTTAATGCCGTCGGGTTCTTTAGTCCCGAGTTTGGCAGGGCAGGCTGGGGGTTCAGAGTTTATTTGTATCCCTGACCTGCCCCATAATTATTACCAATGAATTAAAACACCACTCTGTTTTTTAAACTTTTAGAAATGCCCTGGATCCGTGGAACTGGGGCATTTTCTATGGATTTGGCGAGATTGGAGGGGCTGGTGAATTGGCGCTGGTTATGTAACGAACCGTGAATGGGCTGTGTTAGGCTGCCGTCAATTCAAGGTCAATTGTTGTTAGCTTTTGTCATCCTATGCTGCGTTTGATTACGGATTTTGATGGTCCGGTGATGGATGTTTCGGAGCGCTATTACCAGGTGTATTGCTTCTGTTTGGAGTCGGTGAGCGATCGCCGGCAGCAGGTGAATCAGCTATCGAAGGAAGCGTTTTGGGCGCTGAAGCGGGCACAGGTGCCGGAGGTGGAGATTGGGCAGCGCTCGGGTTTAAGTCCAGCGCAGTCGCGGGAGTTTGCTCAGTTGCGTAAGGATACGGTGCATCAGGTGCCCCAGTTGGTGCACGATAAGCCGGTGGTCGGGGCGATCGCGTCGTTGGAGCGGGCGGAGGCGATGGGTCTGGAGTTGGTGGTGATGACGATGCGGCGGGTGCGGGAGTTGGATGCGGCGCTGGAACGGTATGATTTGGGGCGCTTTTTTTCCCCTGAGCGGCGCTATTGTTTGGCGAATGATTATGTCAAAACTGGGGATTCGAACGATAAGCCGAAGTTGATGGCGGCGGCGATCGCGGAGTTGCCGGTAGTGTCCCAAACCTGGATGGTGGGGGATACGGAGGCGGATATTGCGGCGGCCAGGTATGGCAAGGTGCCGGCCATTGGCGTGCTGAGCGGGATTCGTAATCGTGATCGCCTGGTGTCCTTTGGTCCCGATGCGATCGTCGACAACTTAGGGGCCGCGCTGGATTTGATTGAATCTCAGGTATTGGACAAGGATTTGCTGACCGTACCTGTCTAGGCTGCCTGGTACGTCGACATTTGCGCCGACATCTACAGGGACAAAAATAAGAAACATCGCCAGAGGATTGAATGCCTCTGGCGATGTTTTTTTAATGTTTTTTTGGGGAAGGATTTCCCCGCTAAAGGGACCTTTTACTGCTCAGATTTAGGTTTTAGGGATAGGAAGACTGCACATTCCACGTGGGAGGTTTGGGGGAAGAAATCCGCTGGCTGGACTCGATCCAGTTGATAGGCGCTGGATAGGTGTTTGAGGTCGCGGGCCAGGGTAGCCGGCTTGCAGCTAACGTAAACGATACGCTCGGGCTTGACCTGGAGTAGGGCATCCAATACCTGGGGTTTGCAGCCTTTGCGGGGGGGATCGAGGATGACTAAGTCCGGACAAGCGTTTTCGCTCTGGAGCAATTGCGGCAGTACGATTTCCACTTTGCCTACTCGAAATTCCACGTTGTCCAGGTTATTAAGTCGGGCATTGGCTCGGGCTCGGGCGATCGCTTCTTCCTGGACCTCAATCCCTAGGGTGTGTTGCACCTTGCTGGCGATCGGCAGGGTTAGCGTACCGACCCCACAATAGGCATCCATCACCGTCTCATGGCCCTTGAGCTGGAGCTGATCCAGGATCGTGCGGGTCAAGGCTTCTGCTTGTTCGGTATTGACCTGGAAAAATGTGTCGGCACCGATATGAAATATCAGATCGGCGAAAGTTTCGGTGATATAGCCCTGTCCCGCGATGCACTGGGTGTCTTCCCCGAAAATTAAATTGCCGCGATTGGGCTGGTGATTCAGGCATACGCCCACCAGATTCGGGAATTGCTCAAGCCACTGTTGGGCTTGCTCTTCGATGTCGTTGATAAAGAGCGATCGCGTCACCAAGGTCAGCAACATTTCCCCAGTGCGCCGCCCCACCCGCAAACTCAGGTGACGCAAATGCCCGGCATGTTTTTTCTCATCGTAGGCTTTCCATCCCCGAGCAGCGGCGTCTTTTTTTACTTGGGCCAGCAGCGGATCCAATCGCTCATCCTGGACGGGGCACTGATTGAGATTGACTAATTTATGACTGCCTTTGCGGTAATAACCGGCCCGCAATGTGCCCGGTTCAGTGCCGGCGGCAACGGGATAGGTCGATTTATTGCGATAGTGCAGTCCCCGGGGATTGTTGAAGGTATCCCCCAAAATTGGGTCGATAGGAATATCCTGAAATCCACCAATTCGAGTTAATGCGTCTTCCACCAGTTGCTGTTTTGCGGCGAGCTGGGTTTCGTAGCTCACCCCTTGCCATTGGCAGCCTCCGCACTTATCCGCCACAATGCACGCTTCCCGCACCCGCTGCGGTGATGGCATCAAAACATGGCGCAGTTGGGCACGACCAAATCGAGGTTTCGCCACCAGTAGCCGAGCTTCCACGCGATCGCCCGGCACCGTATCCGGGACAAACACCACGCGATCGCCCCATCGCCCCAGGCCATCTCCGGAGTCGGTCAGGCTTTCAATGGCAAGTTCCAACAGATCACCTTGCTTCCAAGGGCGTTGGGTCGTGGGGGGAGACGTCGTATCCACAATCTGGCTCTACTTCTACGGGGGCACGGACAAGGAGTACCACCCTAGCAGGTCGGTGGTCACACGACGCATCAATCTCTATTGATTTTTTTGATTTTTTACTGAGTTTTTTTGTCGAGTTTTCTATTGAGCTTTATTCTTGCCTGCCCGGGTACCCCCTAATCGGGGTCAAACCTTTGGCTAGAATTGTGGGCGACTCTCGCCCGCCCCTAGAACTTCTGCCCAATAAATAAACTTTTCACTTCACCATCTTTTTTGATCTTGGCTTCCTGGGAGTCAACTTCTGCCAGGACCCAGCCGCTACCGCCGACCGCTTCACCGATCGCCACCCGGCGAGTGACCCCATCAATGGAAAACAGCGCTACCGAGCGATCGCCCAATTCCAACAATCCCACCAAGGAATATTGAGGAATGATCGGGCTTGCCTCACTCGCTTCACCGCCGGCATCCGCACTCGTTGCTTGGTCGTCTGCCGCCGGCTTTTCCTCTGCTTTTGGTGCCGCCGCCTGTTCTGTACCGGGGATGACCTGGAAAGACGGAAGGGGACGACCCTCGGAATCCACCGGCATATTTTCCAAAATGCGCGACAGGCGATCAATGGCCTCCACCAAATTGCTGGTGAAGGGCGGGTTCTGCCCCACATCGCCTACGGGCGCGCCCTCGGGCAATACCGGCACTGAATCCACAGGCACCGGTACGACCGCCGTCTCGGACTCTTCAGGCTTGGCCGCATCAATCGCACTGAGCGATCGCTGCATATAGCCGACAAACTCAGAATTCCCGGTGCCTCCCGTGGTTTGATTGGCCGCCGTCTCAGACTGTTGGGCAGCCATTAATGCGGCCTGCTGATTCCGTTGATTCCATGCCCAGAGCCCCATGGACGCCACCAGGGAGAACAACGCCGCCCCGATAACAAACCGATCAAAATTCTTGTTCTCGCTGCGATCGCGCTCCTCTGCCCGTACCGCATCGGCGATCGCCCGCTCCCGTTCCTGCCGTTCCACCTTCGGTCCCGTCGGCAACACCTGGGGCGGCAACACCACAGACGACACCTGGAGCGGCGTCAAACTGAGGGGCTCCTCTTCCTTATCCGCCGGTACCATCTCCTCCGTCGCCAGGGGAATATCCACGCCCTCGTCCAACGAACTTTCCAGTTCATCGAACAAATCATCCATCAACCGGTCTGCATAGCGATCGGCGGAGATGGGATGGGTCGTACTTTTGCCCAGGTTCGGTACCAGGGGCGCACCATCACGGGAAGAGCCAGGGGTAATCTGTGCAGTCATAGGGTTTACGGGGTTACCGGACGAATTCCAATACAGGAAAAGAGGCAGGAAAAACTGGAAACGAGGATGGGTTACCGGAATGAATACCCCATTTAAACAAATTCTTTCGGGTTTCCCCAGTCTTCCTAAGCTCTATTGCCCTGGTTTATTGCCCTCGTCGGGTCCCTCTGGCTGGATCACCCCAGATTTGTTGTCCTTATTAGGGTGATTTTTAATACTGAGGAACGGTGCCATCGACCCGGATAGAATAGGCGTGAATGCCACCGGAAATATTTTTCACATTGCCGTAGCCTTGCTCCGTCAGCCATTGGCACATTTGCGCAGAGCGCATCCCGTGGTGACACATCACCCAAGTTTCTTTGCTGGGGTCTAAACGATTTTGAATATCGCCGGCCCACTGTTGGGACTCGCTCAGGGGCAGATTTACAAACCCCGGAAGCTTAGCGATCGCCAATTCCTGGGGCTCCCGCACGTCCACGAGCTGCAAAGCATCATTTTCGGCCTGGAGCTGCACCGCCAATTCTTCAACGCTAACTTCCTGCATCGACGCCTCTTCCTCCGGTAGGTTGCATTGCGGATTTTGCTCAAGATTCTGTGAATCCTGTCGCCCTTCCTAACGATACAGCGATCGCCGTCTGAGCATCACAGCCGATCCCCGCTCCTCAAACCGTCGCGGGGATCACAGTTGACAGAGGTACGCGCCCGTATCCTAGATTGGTAATACGAATCGATACACTCGTTAACTTATTAGCGAAACTTATCGTTCTCACAACCCGAGACTCAGACCATCTTTGCCATTACGGCAAGGTATTGAGCCATTCGCGAGCATTGCGAACGGTCCGTCAGCCCATTAGTTCAGACATTAGTCAGTAACGAACATCCATGCTTGATTTTGTTCTTACGGCGATCGCCCCGAGTTGGGTCCCGGTCCTGTCGCCCCCTTCCGTTCCGGTCCATCTGTTGGCCGAAGCCCCCGCCGCTGAAACGGGACCCCTGGTCCTCGCTGGGGTGCTGCTTAGTCTGATCGTGGTCTATCTCGCCAGCAAGATTGGCGGTGAATTGTGTATGCGCCTGGACCTGCCGCCCGTATTGGGCGAGTTGGTGGGGGGCGTTGTGGTCGGTGTCTCGGTGTTGAACTTGCTGGTGTTTCCCGAGGGGGGGATTGCTGAAGCCGCTGCCGATTCCCGATTGATGAGTTTTTTGCAGCTCACGGCGGGGGTTGACCCAGCCATCATGGGCGATGTTTTCGCCTCCACCAGCGAGACCATTGAAGTGCTCTCGGAAATTGGAGTAATCCTGCTGCTGTTTGAGATTGGGTTGGAGTCGGACCTGAATGAGTTGATTCGGGTAGGTCCCCAGGCGGCGATCGTTGCCGTGATTGGTGTGGTGACGCCCTTTATCCTCGGTACTGGCGGTCTGGTTTATCTGTTCAATATGGATACGGTCCCTGCTATTTTTGCCGGTGCTGCGCTGACCGCGACGAGTATCGGAATTACGGCAAAAGTATTGGCGGAAATTCAAAAACTGAGTTCCCGCGAAGGACAAATCATTATTGGGGCGGCGGTCCTGGATGACATCCTCGGTATCGTGATTTTGGCCGTTGTGGCGAGTCTGGCTAAAGAGGGTACCGTTGAAATCTCTAACGTCTTGATTTTGGTGGCCAGCGCTGCTGCTTTCCTGATTGGCGTGATTGTTTTGGGGCGTTTGCTGATTCCCTATTTCGTCGGTCTGATGAACCAGCTCAAAACTCGGGGACAGGTGTTGATTCTGTCGCTGGTGTTGGCTTTCTCTCTGGCTTATGTGGCTGACGTTATTCAGCTTGAGGGCATTTTGGGTGCATTTGCTGCGGGTTTGGTGCTGGCTGAAACGGAAAAGCGCCACGAGTTGGAGGAGCAGGTTAAGCCCGTTGCCGATGTTTTGGTGCCTATCTTTTTTGTGGTGGTGGGGGCCAAAACTAATTTGGGTGTGCTTAATCCTGCCATCCCTGCCAACCGCGAAGGTTTGATTATTGCGGCATTCCTGGTGGTGGTCGCCATTATCGGTAAGGTGGTTACCGGCTATGCATTGGTCGGGGGCTCCGAAAAGGTCAACAAGTTGGCGATCGGGGTGGGTATGATTCCCCGAGGAGAAGTGGGTTTGGTGTTCGCTGGGGTGGGTGCCGCTAGCGGCGTTTTGCCCGAGTCCCTGGATGCGGCAATTATTGTGATGGTGATTGCAACCACATTCCTCGCGCCGCCGATGCTGCGGGTGGCGTTCAATATGAGTGAGCCGTCTGATCCGGAACCGGTGGCGGAAACCTCTGGCAGTTAGTTTGCTGTTAGTTTGCTGTAGGACTTTAAACTTTGAAAAGCCGGGAGGATCTAGTGCGATCGCCCGGCTTTTTGAGTCAGGGGGAAGTGGGGCGTTAGGCTAGATATCGCTGAATCTTTCTGAATATTTCTGAGGCAGTCTTAGGCGATCGCGTATGGGTTGGGGCTGGTGGTGGGGCTGGTTTTTTAGGGATGGCTGGCGGTTGCTGTTGATTGCGATCGCCGGTGTCCTGTCGGATCGCCTTTGGTTTGCGGTTGATGGATCGGTGCCGGCCTGGGATCAGGCGGAATATTTGACGGCGGCGCTGACCTATCAACGGGCGATCGCGGAGGGGGTGGCCTCCTGGGGCTGGCTCTCGGGGGAGTGGTGGACGGAATTTTGGCAGTTGTCGACGAAGACGCCGCCGTTGGTGGCAATTTTGACGGTGCCGTTTTTGTGGATTTTTGGCGCTAATTTTGATGGGGCGACGATGATTAATGCCCTGTCGGGGGTGGTGATTACGGGATCGGTGTATGCGATCGCTAAGACGGTGTTTCCGGGGATATTGGGATCGCGGTTGGGACTTTGGGGGGCGGGAATTTGCTGGTTGTTGCCGGGGCTGTGGCGAGTGCGGCTCGATTATTTATTGGATTTTCCGCTGGTGGCGGTGGTGACCCTGAATTTGGCGCTGGTGCTGCGGTGGCATTGGGCGGGGCGGCGCTGGGAGTTATTTGGGATCGAGCGGCAGCGGGCGCGGTGGTTTGATTTTGCCCGGATTCAGGATGCTGCCCCCTGGGCATGGGCGATCGCCTCGGGGATTTGTTTTGGGTTGGCGATGTTAGTGAAACAGCCGGCGGTATTTTTTCTGGCGGTGCCGTGGGGGTGGATCGGTATTGAGGCGATTTGGCGGCGGCGATGGGTGCGGCTTTTGCAATGGGGCTGCGCGTTTTTGGTGTCGGTGCCCCTTTGGTATCCCTGGTATCGCACCAATTGGCTTTTGATTTTGAGCGGGGGCAAGCGCGCCACCATTGATTCAGCGCAAATTGAGGGGGATCCCAGTCTGGCGACCCTGGACGCCTGGACTCACTACTTGAAATTACTGCCTCAGCATTGTTCGTTGATTGTGCTGTGGGTGGTGATGGGCGGTTTTATGTTGGGGCTGTTGCGGTGGTTCCTCCATTGGCGGTTTTTACCCCGGCGATCGCAATCAACAAATGAAATTCCCCCGGATTTATTGATTGAGCGGGCGGCGATCGCCAAGGGGTGGCAGTGGGTCGCCATTGTCCTCGGGGGGGCGTATTTCCTGTGTTCGGCGCTGGTAAATAAGGATTGGCGGTATGTGCTGCCCTATTTGCCGATGTTGAGTTTGGTGTTTGCCCAGGGGCTGATCCTGTGGAAGGGATTTTGGGGGGTGCGCACCCGGTGGGGAATGGTGGCGCTGTGTATCGGGTTGCTGACGGTGAATGGGTTTGCGATCGCCCCGGGGAGGGCGGCCCAGTGGTTAGGGCAGATCACAATGCCCCGCAGTTTGCATTTGGCTTATACGGGAGAGCCTTGGCCCCATTCGGAGGCGATCGCCCAAATCCAGGAGCGGGATCCCTATCGGGAGATCACAGTTGGGGTTTTGCCGTCCACGTCGGAGGTGAACCAGCACAATGTGAATTATTTTGGGACGCTGGCGGATTTTCAGATCCATGGGCGACAGGTGGGGGTGGATCCCAAGTTTGTGGCGGCGGATGGGCGATCGCTGGATTGGTTTTTGACCAAGAGTGGCAACCAAGGATCGTTGCGCCGGCAGTCGAAGCGGGAAGCCCAGGCGGCGTTGGTGGAAACGGTGAAAAATGGTGGTGAGTTTGAGAGGGTGGCGGTTTGGTCCTTGCCCGATGAAAGCGAACTGTTTTTATTTGGTCGCCAGCAATTTACGTCTAGGGTGACGCCCCTTGCGGATGCACCAGAGCAGGTGCAGCTAGTGAATGTGACGGTGCCGGAACAGGTGCCGCCTGGACAGCCTTTTGCGGTGACCTACGATTGGGCGGGCCCCTGGCAAGATTTACAGGATGGGTTAGTGGCGTTGACCTGGACGTTGGTAGGGGATTCAGAAGATCCAGAGGCGCGGACTACCTGGATGGATGATCGGGCGATCGCCCAGGGGACGTTATTTGGCGAGCATAATGGTGGATTTTCCGTGAGCGATCGCGCGGCCACCCTGCCGCCGCCGAATCTGGCCCCCGATGTCTATCGGGTGACAGGCACCTACCTCAACGACAAAACGGGCGAGACTTACGCCTTAGATACCCCGGATATTACAGTTACTATTAACCCCTCGGCGACTCAACAGCCTGCCCCCGAATTGGATCGCATCACCCAATTACGACTGTTAGCCCTACAGCTTCGCCAGGGGATCCCCGCGCTAGATCCTGTTTTTGCGGAAATTGGACGCATTAATCAATACGATCCCCATCAGGCTTACACGGCACAGGCGGCGGCATTGGCTCGGGAGCGACTGAAGCAAGAGCCGGAGCGGCTCTCCCATTGGTACTTGCTAGGACTAGCCGAGGTGTTGCAGCGTAACGGTCAGGCGGCGATTGAAGCGTTTGAGGCGATCGCCCGTCTGGATGCCGAGAATCCCTATGCCCATGCCTATCTCGCCTTCGTGAATCTCTATGACTTTCGGGCCGGGGCAGCAGAGGAAGCCATTGAAAAAGCTTTGGCGCGATCGCCCGACCAACCGGAATTTCATCTGATTCGCGGCGTGGCCCGTCTCCTTAAGCTCAACTTGCTGGGCACCTGGGAAGATTTACAACAGGGATTGGTGGCTCTGGAATAGCGCAGGCGACAGACCTGGCTCAACCCTTCTCCAACCAAAAATAATCGTAATCCCCGCTAATCCCTTCCTCACGGCCGAGATAGCCCACAAACGGGGAAGATAGCTCCACCAAAATTTCATGGAATGTCGGGCGGTCCAGGGCAAGTTGGGGCCCCGATCGCCGATAGACCTCATAGAGGGTCAAGGTATTCGCCCGGTGGCTGCGGATGCGCTGGAATCCCGCCCGTATTCGTACCAAAATATCCAGCCTGACATCCAAGCCCTCCGGCATGGATCCCCACCGCTCCAAGGCACCGTTCAATTGTTCAGGAAGCGGACAGTCAAAGGCACTGTGCTTAAACTGCAAAAATTCCAGAAAGGTCTCCACTTCATGAAGACTCGCGTCAGGCATCGTCTGTAGCCGTGCCATAATTCGTTCCCGCTGCGTCATTCCGTTGACTCCTTGAAGTACCCAAATCCGCAGCCAACAGAATCCCTAACCCGTCCCCCCTGTCATCAATAGCGACAATGGCGACCGATTAGCAATTATTAAGGCTGCACACCCTGCTGTCCCTCAGTTCTGGCGTACGCTGATTCCCCCGGAGATTGGCCTGCGATTGCTTACGATGCGATCGCCCGGATGGTCACCCGGATAGTCACCAGAGTGTTAAAAACTGAGCTAGGTACAGATGAGCTTCGGTAGACGCCCCTTAACTCTGTTGTAACTTTCCTCCAACGGGTCAGGATAAATCGTAAAAATGATCACCCGAACCGGTCTATGCTGATCGAAATTCCAGCATTCCGACCGCTTCCCAAGGTCTTTTGTTTAACAAGAGTTTGACAAGGTTGCCCTCCCCTCAAACGCCTTAGATCAGAGTCAGATCAGATCCGGTGTATATGACCATGCCACGCGACGGTAAGCTAGGATGCCCCCTGCCATAGGGTTGTTCGACTATTCAACGTATTCAACGAAATTTTCTGAATCTGTGTCTTCCATGTCTGATTCCCCTTCCCCCACCTTCGACTGGCTCCATCGCGGTACTGTGGAAATTTTTCCGAACCAGCCGGAGTCTGAGGATCCTAATCAGAATTTGGTCCAGCGCTTATTAGAGAGCGATCGCCCCTTGCGGGTGAAGTTGGGCATTGATCCCACCGGGACGGATATTCATTTGGGGCACAGTATCCCGTTTCGTAAACTGCGGGCATTCCAGGATGCGGGCCATACGGCGGTGCTGATTATTGGGGATTTTACGGCTCGTATTGGCGATCCCACCGGTAAGTCGGAGGTGCGCAAACAGCTCACGGAAGAACAGGTTAAACAAAACGCCCAAACCTACCTGAATCAGTTGCGCCCCGTCTTGGATTTTGATACTCCCGGTCGGTTGGAAATTCGCTACAACTCCGAATGGCTATCCAAGTTAGACCTCGGCAAAATCTTAGAGCTGTTGGCCTCTATGACCGTGGGGCAAATGTTGGCGAAGGAAGGGTTTTCGGAGCGCTTTAATCAGGAATCGCCCATCTACCTCCATGAGTTTCTCTACCCTTTGATGCAGGGCTATGACTCTGTAGCGGTTGAAGCCGATGTGGAGTTGGGGGGCACCGATCAAAAGTTTAATTTGGCAGTGGGGCGCGATTTACAGCGGCTGTTTAACCAGACGCCCCAGTTTGGGTTGCTGATGCCTCTTTTGATTGGGACTGACGGCGTTCAGAAAATGTCTAAGTCCTTGGGGAATTATGTGGGGCTCTTGGAGGATGCGCTCACCATGTATTCCAAGCTGGAGAAAACCCCCGATGACCAGCTAGAGACCTATTTTGAATTACTGACCAAGTTGCCGTTGGATCAACTGCCGGAAAATCCGCGTGATCGCCAGAAACAGTTGGCGGTGGACGTGGTGACCCAATTCCATGGGGTTGAAGCGGCAGAACAAGCCCAAAAAGATGCCCAAAACCTGGTGGCCGGGGCCACGGACGCGGCGGATAACGTCCCGGAGTTTTCCTTGTCAGACATAGAATTCCCGGTGCCGATTTTTTATCTGGTGAGCGCGAGCGGCCTATGCAAGAGCAGCGGCGAGGCCCGACGGCAAATCAAGGGCGGCGGCGTCAAGTTAGATGGTGAAAAAGTCACCGATATGAACCAAACCTTTGAGAGCGCCGATGAGCTGAGCGATCGCATTTTGCAGTTGGGCAAGAAAAAATTTGTTCGCCTAATGCCTTAGTCCTTGCTCATCTTTGACTCGAATTATTGAACATGCCTGATATTGCAGCCTTAAGCCCAGCAGAGCGCGTCATTGTGCCGTTGGATGTGCCGAGCTATGACGGGGCGATCGCCCTGCTGGACCAACTCCCAGACGTCAAATTCTGGAAAGTGGGTCTAGAGCTATTTGTTAGCGACGGCGCAAAAATTCTCAATGAATTAAAGACCCGGCAAAAGCGAATTTTTCTGGATCTCAAATTTCACGATATTCCCAACACCATGGCCGGCGCAGCGCGGGCGGCAGGGCGATATGGGGTGGATTTGCTAACAGTTCACGCCTGCGCCGGTAGCCACGCCCTCGAAGTAACTCAAGCGGCGGCGGTGGAAGGGGCTACCCAGGCGAATGTAGCTCCGCCTAATGTGATTGCGGTGACCTTGCTGACCAGCATTGCCCCGGAGCAGTTGAGCCAAGAACTTAAGGTGGAGACCGAGGTTAAATCCTATGCTGAGGGGATGGCCCAGCTCGCCAAAACATCGGGACTGGCGGGCGCGGTGTGTTCTCCCCTGGAAGCCCCATCCCTGCGATCGCTCTGTGGCCCTGAGTTTGTTCTCGTCTGCCCTGGCGTGCGTCCTACCTGGGCTGCCAAAGGGGACCAGAAACGAGTCATGACCCCCGCCGAGGCGATCGCCGCTGGAGCTACCTATCTCGTCATCGGTCGCCCCATCACCCAAGCGGAAAACCCGGCGATCGCCTGGGGTCGTATCCTCGAAGAACTGGCTTGATCGTCGAATTGTTTGCCCGAATATTTACCCGGCCGACGCTACGGAGCTTTAACAATACAGACTTAACACTGCTTAATGGTTATCCTATTAAGGATTCACGAATAGCTCGCTATTGATAAACCCACAGGATTTTGCATGACCACCGGAACCATTGCAGCACCACGGCTACGGCCAGCAGTGCTCATCCCCACCATCCTGCTGCACATCGGCGCACTGTTTGCCCTGTTGCCCAGTAATTTTTCATGGAGCGCCGTCGGTGTTGCGGTTCTGCTCCATATCATCACCATTGGTCTGGGCATTTCCCTTGGCTTCCACCGGTTGGCAAGCCACCGCAGCTTTAAGGTGCCCCGGTGGTTGGAATATTTCTTTATCCTGTGTGGCACCCTGGCGGGCCAAGGCGCAGTCCTGGGCTGGGTGGGCTATCACCGGCTACACCACCTCCATGTGGATACGGATCTGGATCCCCATGATTCCACCAAAGGCTTTTTATGGTGTCATATTTCCTGGCTGATGCACGAGGTGCCCCACCGGAAGAATCGCCCTAACCATACCCGCGACATCAACGACGATCGCTTCTATCGGTTTTGCCACGACTATTACATTCCTCTTCAGGTGGCCTTGGGGGTGGTGTTGTATTTCATGGGCGGCATGCCCTGGGTGGTTTGGGGAATTTTTGCCCGGCTGTTTGTGGGTTTCCACGCCACCTGTTTTGTGAACAGCGCTTGCCACATGGTGGGGTACCGCAGCCATAACACCAACGACCAATCCACCAATTGCTGGTGGGTTGCCCTGCTGACCTTTGGGGAAGGCTGGCACAATAACCACCACGCGGTGCAATATTCTGCCCGCTTTGGCTGGAACTGGTGGGAGGTGGATCCGGTTTGGTATGTGGTCTGGGCCTTGGAAAAAGTCGGTTTGGCGACCGGTGTGAAAGCTCGCCGAACGATGGCGTAAGCGATCTAGTTCGTCCTATCGCCCTAATTGAAATCTCCTGGACTTTGGGGCTGGGGGATTTTTTTTGAGCAGGGAGACGGCGTCCAATCTCCGGCGAAATACGGAATTAGGGGCGATCGCCCCTAATTCCTTCAGCTAGAGACATCAACTAGGGGCATCAACTAAAGGTGTCAATCAGTGAAGATAAAAAAAGCTCCAGGCTGCCAACATAAGAGCATTGGCGACGATCAAGTTTCCCTTGCCCCACCATGAGCGTATTAGTCGAAAAACATAGATACTGAGCACCAACACTAAAACAACTTCAAATAACGAGAAAATGTTGCCATAATGCTCTGGATCCCAATAAGAAATGGGACTCTCAAAGCGGAAATTACTCAGGGGCCAAAAATGACGATGGGCATCTTCTCGATGCACCGGGAGATCAGCTAAGCAGTGCAGTAAAGCGCTGGCACTGCAAAGGGCAATAATGGTGCTGCCCCCTCGCCATTGGGGCCATTTCGTCTGGCGTCTTGCCCATACTCCTACCCCAATTCCCACTAGGGCTAATGGTATTGAATGCCACACAACGAATATATTTTGCCAGAACGGTTCGTAGTAGGTGACATTCCAAATCTGGGTCTCTGGCAGATCCGCAATTAGTTTCGCCCAGCCATAGAAAATAAATATGGCTAAGTCTGGGATGATCGCCCCGACGACGATGGGCCAGTTCCATTCAGGACGATTCTTACGCCCCAAAATCGCCAGACTGATAATTGCATGGGATGGAGTATTCATGGGTGTTGCATCTGTTGGCCGCCATTAGTCTCCATCAATTTGACATGCCCACCGTCCTAAACCTAGGATCACTTTCCTTTCCAATTGGATGCGATCGCCTTAGTTGCTAACGACTACCGCAAATTCGGTAGGAGTTCCGTCCAAATGCCGAAGATGCCGATAACAATCAGCAGTGCTCCCGAGCCGCGCACGAGGAGTTCATGATTCTGAGTTGTCCACTGTAGGAACCGGCGTTGGGCCGATCGCGCCAGGACGGGGAGTAAGAGCAGCGGCCAACCGAAACCAAGACCGAAAAAGAGAAAGTACAGCAGACGCGACATCAACGCGGTTCCGGAGAGGGTCCCCGTCGAATCGACACTGAGGATAAATGCGGCGGTAATAATCGGCCCGGTGCAAGGCAGGGTCATCGGTCCGAACATTAATCCGTAAAGGTAGGCCGTGCCGAAGGGGTTGTTAGCTGTGGGCGCTTGGGGCGTCAGCAACCGGGAGAACGGGTTGAACCCCATTGCCATCAATCCGCCAAGGACAATAACCAGACCGTAAATAATGGGTAACACCCACGGTAATATCCGGGCAAAGGATTGGCCGACCACATATAAAACAGCTCCGATGGCGACCATCATGCTCAAAATGCCGCCGAGCACCGCAAAACCGAGCAACAATCTGACCGGGCGGGCATTGCGTTCAGACACATTACTGCTGAGGAAAGCAATCATGCCGGGGTAGAGGGGCAACATGCAAACGTTGGTAAGAATGGCACCGTTGCCCAAGACAAATGCCTGGAAGAGTTCTGAGACCACTGATTGCGTCCTAGGGAATGATTAGCGGGGTTAACGAACGGACAGCATCTTAAGCTGCACCCTAAGCAGCAAGTGAGGCGATCGCCCGGATGCAGTACGAAAAAATACGCGAAGAAATATGCAAAAGAGGAGGAGAAGAAAGGGGAGGGTCAGGATATGGAAAAGACGGGACGTGTCCGGCTCTCCATTCCCTCACCAGCCCCACAAAGGTCCTATTTTGCTGCGTTTGAGATCTGCGTTTGAGATCTGCGTCTGAAATTTACGTCTAGGACTACTGACTAGCGCTTTCCAGGCTAGCCACTAGCTCGCCAGGCTTGATCGCGCCCGTGGTCAGGTCGGAGAGTTCACCGCTGGGGCTGATGATGAAGCGGGAGCCGATGGAGGGATTGAGAGCGTTTTGTCCGTATTTTTCGCCTAGCGCACGCATCATTTCGGGGCTAGCAACAGCAAATGTGAAGTCAAACTCTTCCTCGGTGGCGTATTTGGCTAAATCTTCATCGGGAAGCTTGTCTTCTACGCTCAGGGCAATAATCTTATAGTCGCCTTCAGCCAAGTCGGCACTGGCTTCCTTCACCCCCTGCAAGTTGGTTTTGCACTTGCCGCACCAGGTTGCCATCGGCTTAACCAGAACGGTTTGACCGGAAAAGTCTGCCAGGGTAAATGATTCTCCGGTATCAACATTAGTTAGGGCAAGCGTGGTGAGTTCGCCCTCCGCGGCAGGTTCGGCCGAGGGTTCAGCCGCAGTCGTTTCGGAGTCGGTGTCGGTTTCCGTGGTCGTCGCGGTCGATGCTGCTTCATCAGCGCCACTGGTACTGTACTGATCATCAGCCCCACAAGCGCCGAGGAAGACGATCGCCGAGAGAGCGAAACTTAAGGCCAAAGGACGGGCGTACTTCGTTTTCATGAGAGGGGGTCACTCCTGGTTGTCGGAAATCGTTCGTTCCAGATACGAGCCAGGACGGTAATTGGATTTAAAATCTCGAAAATATTTTGCAGCGGGCGGTAAAAATCACAGGGGACGATCTGGGGCGATCGCCATTCTCGATGCCTTTCCTGACTTGCCCCCTAAACGAACGAGAGGCTCGCTTTCGTGAGGGCGGGCACAATGCGATCGCACGCCAACTTGACTCCAAATAAGTTGCGAGCGATTGGGTGCCACCCCACCTCCGTTCAACTTGTACACCGAGAAGAACCTAGAAGCAACGCCTTGCCATCTCCGCCTGTACGGAAGCTTTCGACGAGTAGGTATGCACTCAGAAACAGGGCTCCCCCGAGAAAGGCGAGCAATCCGAGAACAATGCCAGCCGCCGAAAATTGATGTCTCCATGACACCCAAAGGCCCGAAAGAATGAGCATGCACATGAAATCCAGATTGAACTGACCGGGCCAAGCCATTTTTGCCATATCCCCGAAGAATACGCTCAATAAATTGATGCCGTGGTCTGATATCACTACCAGAGTGTATGTAGCAATTGCCACAAAGATCGCCGCAAGCAAAACCCTAAAAGCCGCTATTTTCATAATTCTCCCATTCATCAAATTGCCGTGCCGATCCGCCAATGTGGTCTCACGGCGCTTTTGAGCCAACGAAGATGTGAGCACCTATTTCCAACCCTGGGCTCACCATTAACCGTACCAAGTGCCACACCATGAACTCTACCGCTACGTGTGCCGCAAATGGTTGTCCCACTGATTTTGCAGAATGCCGACCCCCACTCACCTCCCAATGATGAGGTGGGTGATTATACCGTTGACGGTGTCGTCAAAAAAAAGTCAGAAAGACTTTGAACTTAAATACCTTCTTTCAGCCATTGAGCGGTGCGGGGGAACTGAGCTGCGATTGCGATGGCGGACTAAGGAGCGAACTAAGAAGATGTCTGAAGAACTCCTTGACGTACCGCAATAATTCGGATTTCTCCAAATCCTTTGCAGTATATTTTCCGCATTGCTCGACCGGTGCATCAGAGGACAGGGCCATGGGTGGGTTGGAGTTTCGGAACTATCAGAACCATTGCAGTAGCCAATTCACTCGGGCAATGGTCTTGGTCCCCTTTGTTGTGATGGCGCTTTCAAATATCCGTGTTGATGCCCAGCCTCCGATTGTGCCTGCCCAGGATGGATTGAATACCCAGGTGATTCCCCAGGGTGATCGCACCGTGATCCAAGGGGGGCAATTGTCCGGCGATCAGGGCAATTTATTCCATGGTTTTGACCGGTTTAATGTCCCGACGGGGCATACGGCAGATTTTCAGGCGATGCCCCAACTGCGCAATATTTTGGGGCGGATTTCTGGGGGGGAGCCGTCTTTGATTGATGGCACGATTCAGATCTCTGGGGGAGCGCCGAATTTATTTTTGCTGAATCCCGCTGGGGCGGTTTTTGGGCCCAATAGTCAGCTTAATGTGCCCGCATCGTTTCACTTTTCGACGGCGGATCAGGTGCGGTTTGGCAGTGGGTTTGGCTGGGATGTGTTGGGGGTTGGGGATATTTCAGCGACGGCGCTTAATGGTTGGACTGGGGATCCGACGGGCTTTAGGTTTGGTGCCCCAGCAAGTTTGGTGAATTTTGGGACATTGGCGGTGGTGCCGGGGGCGGACCTGACGTTGATGGGGGGCACGGTGCTCAATGGGGGCAGTCTTTCGGCACCGGGGGGCACGGTTACGTTGGCGGCGGTGGAACCGGGAATGGTGCAGCTCAGCCGGGGGGATGGGCTCTTAAACTTAGAATTTCAGGCGGCGGCGATCGCCCCAACGGGTATCACCCCACAAAGTCTGCCGGAACTGTTGACCGGTTCGGATCTGGCAGTGCAGGCTGCGGCGAATACGGTGGCGGTGGATCACGCGACGGGCACGGTCACCCTGGGGCGGACTCGGGTGGCGACGGAAGGGGGCACGGCGATCGCGGGAGGATCCGTCAGTGCATCCTCCTCAACCGGGATTGGCGGAACAGTGAATGTGTTGGGCGATCGCGTGGCGGTGGCGGGGGGAACGATTACGGCGACGGGACCTGAGGGGGGTGGTTTATTGCAAGTGGGGGGCGGTTTCAAGGGGCAGGGATCGGTGTGGAATGCCCAGAATACGTCGGTGGATTCCCTGAGTACTTTCGATGTGAGCGCTACTCAAACGGGACCGGGGGGCACGGCGATCGCTTGGGCCGATGGCAATACCTGGTTTGAGGGAACGGCGATCGCCCGTGGTGGCCCCTTGGGGGGGGATGGTGGTTTGGTGGAAACCTCGGGATTGGTTTATTTGGATGCATCCCGGGCGATCGTCGATGCAGGGGCAACCCTGGGAAGTCCAGGAACTTGGCTGCTTGATCCGGGAAGTTTAACGGTTGCCAGCTCGGGAGAATCCAATATCAGCACGACAACTGGCCCCCTTGGGGAAACGGAATATGTTGCGACCGGCGACCCGGCGGCTATTTTGGACAGCACCATTGAGGCCACCTTGAATGCGGGCACTGATGTGACCCTTGAGGCCGATGATCGCATCACCGTCGCTGTTCCCATCAATAAAACGGCCGGGGGAGATGCGACGCTACGGCTGTTCAGCAACGCTATTTCTATCGACGCCAATATTACTGCCACCGCTGAAGCACTGAGCGTCGATCTTTCTGCGGATAACACCATTGAAATTGGAGCTGGGGTACAAATCGCCACCAATGGCGGGGATGTGACTTTGACGGGCAACGGAGTCGTTGGTCAGTCTATGGCTCAAATCATTACTACCGGTGGCAATGTTGATATCAATGTCGGAATAGGTGGCTTGGAATTAACGGGAACAAGTATTTCGACGAACTCCGGAAATATAACAGTCAATGAAAACAACCCCAATGGAGGCCCCCTTAGCTTTCAATCGGGGACTCGGCTGGAAACGGGCACTGGCAATATTTTCCTGACAGGGGCTAGTATCCCGTTCTCTCCTTCTTTGCCATTGGGTGAGTCTGCGCCAATCGGTTTAACGTTAGACGATGCGACCCTCAAAACGGGGACTGGAGAAATTCGGCTGACGGGAACAGGAGGGTCTGAGCTCCCCGCTCTGCCTGGTCTGGAGCCCATTGCATCCAATAGCAACGGCATTGAGATCTCAGGCTCAACTCAGATTGAGAGTGGGGGATTAATTTCCATTACTGGCAC
Source organism: uncultured bacterium (assembly GCA_964655355.1). Classification (GTDB taxonomy): domain Bacteria; phylum Cyanobacteriota; class Cyanobacteriia; order CACIAM-69d; family CACIAM-69d; genus CALGDE01. Next base: position 81,205 of record CAZZMD010000005.1, on the reverse strand, counting down.
GGGGCAGCAGGTGATGGATGGGAATTCGCGAGCGAATCAGGGGGTTGTCATTGATGGGGTCACCATTGCCGCAACAGGGTCTGGCGCGATCGCCATTCAAGGCACCGCCGGTAATATTACGAGGACTGATGATGCGGGCAATGGGGTTGAGATCACGGGGGGGGCAATGCTTTCCGTTGAGGATGGGACCCTGACTATCACAGGCGATGGCACGGGTATTGGTGACGATACGGGCCATGGCATTGATATTGCTGGTGCCCTGACGGCGACCGGCACTGGCAACATTACGCTGACCGGTAACGGGAGCACTGGGGCGGGGGAGGGCAACCACGGTATTTTTCTACGAGAGGCGTCATCTATTCAGGTAGCCGATGGCACCGCGACGCTGACAGGCACGGCACGGGGCACCGGCAATTTCAATTCTGGGGTGGTCTTAGAGTTGGCGGCGGCGGTACCGACGAGGGCAGAGATTTCTGCGACGGGGACGGGGAATATCATCCTGGAAGGGGTCCGAGGGAGTGGCGATATCGGCAATAGGGATGTGCTTTTGGGGGGCGCTGTCTCTACCCAAAGTGGAACGGTCACCATTCGCAATGGGACCGGGGGGACAACGACGCCGCGCACCGGGGAGTTTAATGATGGGGTGGCGATTAGGGGGCTTACTGGGCTTGTGAGCACCAACGGTGGGGCGATCGCGATTACCGGGATCAGTGCTCCGGGGGGCAGCATCAGCCAGGGCATTGTGGTGGAAAATCCTGAATCGGGGGGGGGGACGATTCCCCCTGAAACTGGCATCGTTGTATCGAATGGCGGAACGGTCACCCTGAACGGGACTAGCCAAGGGACCGGTACTGATAATGGGGGCGTTGAGATTGGGGGACGACTAGCCCTTGGAGACGGTGCGATCGCCACCATCAACGGAACCAGTTTGACCGGCAGCGGTGATGGGGCTGGAGTTATCAGCCGTGACACCAGTCAAATAACGGCGATCGGCACCGCATCTTTTACCTTTATCGGTGATGGCAATGATACCGGGGTCAATCTACAGGGTCCCGTCAGCACCATTGATGGCGATCTCACTATTACGGGGGACGGAGGGACTAGCGGGGTCCAGATTGAAAACACCGTTGAGACCACGGGAACCGGAATATTACGGGTGACGGGAACCGCCACCCAAGCCAATGGCAACGGCATTACCGTGACCAATGCTGCTGCTGCCGTGGCACGGGCCACGGGTACGGGGGATGCTATTTTCCAGGCGACGGGGACAGGCACGGGGATTGATTTCAATGTGCCTCTGACCGGATCGTCGGCGAATACGGGGATGTACTCACTGACGGCGGAGCGCAATTTAACCTTCTCGGGCGATCGCACTTTTACGGGCGATGTGTTTTTGCGCAGTGTGACCGGTGATGTCACCGTAGCCGGCCTGTCTAGTACTCAGGGCTCTTTGGAATTGGTGAGCGATGGGGGGAATATTACCCATCAGGCGCTGGAGGGAGCGACGACCATTTCCCTGACCGCGAACCAAGGGGCGATCGCCGGTACGTCTATAACCGCCGGTGGCAATACAACCCTTCGGGCTCTGAATGAGGTGTTGGTGACGGGGGCCGTTGATAGCGGTGGATTTGATGCCCGCAGTGAGGGCGATCGCTTTGAGGGTTTGGCGATCAACAGCACGGGTCCGGTGACCCTATCTGCCAATGGCGATGTAACGGTGGGCGATATCACCACTCCCGGTAATCCCATTCAGGTTGAAAGTCGCACCGGTCAGATTACGGCGGGGGATCTCTCGACGACCGCCGCGATCGGGGGGGATATCACGGTCCTGGCGGAAACCCAAATCACCTCAGGGGCATTGAATGCCCGGGGTACGACGGGGGATGGGGGCGATGTATTTGTGGATCCGGTGGGGGATATTGAAATTCCTTGGATTGATGCCAGTGGCGGTTCAACGGGCATCGGAGGCAATGTGTTTGTGGAGACGACGGGGGGCAATTTACGGTTTACGGGGATTGCACCGAATGCGGGTTGTTCGGGGGCGAGTGTGTGTACTACGTCCGGTTCCCGGGTTGATCTCCGCCATGGCAGCGCCTCCCCAACCTTTGAAGTGGGCAATCCCAGCAGCAATGGGAGTGCGGGGAGTTTAACCAATGGCGTCAATACCATTCCCACAGGATTAAGTCTGCTGAGTACGCCCTCCACGTCTTTTGGGGACGGGGGCGTATCGGTGACGCCCGGGGAAATTCTAGGGGTGATGACGATGGTACCTCCCCCGCGCCCAGAGACGCCGATGGTGGCTTCCATCCCCTTAGATCCGACGGCGATCGCCCCGCCCGCAGAAACGACTACGCCTGCCTTCGTTGAGACGCCCTTGGATATTGCGATCACACCGACAGCGGTGGCCCAAGGGGTAGGGGCGATCGCCCAGGCGGATACCTCATCAGCTAATTCGACCAATACTCAGCTCTCTCTGGAGTTAGGGGATGCCCTACAGCAGCAGCGTAACCGGGATGGAATAGTCCTGGACGAAGCGGCACCCGATGAACTGTTGCCGAAGTCGGCGGATCGAACCGATGCGGTGTCGGTGAATTTTGCCCGCCAAATTCAGGCGTCGCTGAAACAGGGGGATATTCCAGGGGCGATCGCGGCAACGGATGCCCTGCGCCGCTATGAATTCGCTGTCCATTTCCAGGATGAAGTGCAACAATCCGTGCGCACGGTGGACAAAGATCTGATCCTGCGGGCGAAGAAGTTATTGCAGACCTGGGAGGAGCGGACTCGGCAGCGCTATGCCATTTTGTATACCTTGTCCTATCCGGATCGCCTGGAATTGTTGCTTATTACCCGAGAGGGAGAGCCGCTCCATCGCATTGTTCCGGGGGTTGGGCAATTGGCCCTGAGCAGTCAGGCGAGCCAGTTGCGGACCGCCATGACCAATCCCCTGAAGCGGCGAATCAGCCCCAAGTCCTACCTGCCGGCCGCCCAACAGCTCTATGATCACCTTATTCGTCCTGTTCAGGAACGGCTTGAACTCGATAATATCGATTCCCTCATCCTGTCCCTCAGCCCAGAGTTACGGAGCACCCCGATCGCCACCCTCCACGACGGCGATCGCCATTTCATCGAAAATTACAATTTCACCATCCTGCCGTCCTTTGATGCCATTGACTCCACTCAACAATTGAATCGGGGCACTGGGATTTTGGCGATGGGGGCGTCCCAATTTGAGGATCCCAAGCAAAATCCTTTGCCCTTTGTGCCGGTGGAGTTAAATACCATCACTCAAAAAAGCTGGACAGGGCAATCTTTCCTCAATGAGGCCTTTAGCGTCGACAATTTCTTGGCCCAACGGCAGGCGGCCCCTGATGCGATCGTCCATCTGGCGACCCATGGGGAGTTCCAGGCCGGCCAGCTGCAAAATTCCTATATTCAATTTGGCACCGAGCGGGTGAGCTTGGAAGAGATAGGGCGTCTACAACTGGGGAATCCCATCGTGAATTTATTGGTCCTGAGCGCCTGCCGCACAGCGTTGGGGAATGCGGAGGCAGAGTTGGGATTTGCAGGGTTCAGCGTGAAAGCAGGGGTCCGAACGGCGATCGCCAGCCTTTGGTATGTGGATGATACGGGGACATCGGTATTGATGGGGGGGCTGTATCGCTATTGGGCCAGCGGGACCATTACGACCAAATCGGAGGCGCTCCAACGGGCACAGCTTGCCATGATGCGGGGGGAGGCCACAGTCAAAGATGGGACCCTAATTCTGGATGGGGGATCCCTCGTTGTGCCATTGCCGCCCGATCTTCAGGGGAGATCCGCCGCCGGCTTACAACATCCCTACTATTGGTCAGCCTTCACCGCGATCGGAAGTCCTTGGTAAAGGCGTTGAAAGCCCTGAAATTGAAGACCTTGAAATTAAACGCCTTCGTTGAGCCATTGAGTGGTGCGGGGGAGTTGAGCGGCGATCGCCCCATCTTCCAATCGCTGAATCAAAATCTGTAAATCATCACGGTCATCGACATCGACCCAAGGTTCTAGGGTTAACGCCGTTCGCTGGTGGAGTTGCAATTTCGCTAGGGTATCGTCACACACGGTTTCCGTGCTCCACGCCATGTCCTGAAAGACGGCGGGTTCGTAGCGATCCCGATGGAAGCCGATAGCGCAATAGCCGCCGTCGGTGCTGGGAATGAGGCCGCAATCATGGGTGCGTAGCCCATCCAGCAGTCGCGTTAGGCGCTCCAATGGCAAATCTGGGCTGTCCGTCCCCACGGCGATCGCCCGTTCTGCGCCGCTGTCAAAGGCCGCCACAAATGCCTGATGCAGGCGATCGCCCAAATCTCCGTCCGATTGGGGGTAAAGGCGATCCGTAATCTCTACCCCCCATTGACTGAGGCGCAACCAGTCGGCGATCGCATCTTTCGCATCGGGGGGGCTATACATCACCCGCAATGTGACTGGGGACGGTGCTAGGTCGCAGAGCTGGTACAGGCGATCGCACCAATCCAGGACGAACGCGGAATAGAGTTCAGCGGCTTCCTTAAAACCGATGGTTGCCGCCAACCGCGTTTTCACTTTGCCGGGGACGGGGGCTTTGAGGAATAGAAGGATGGAATCCATCGGTGTTTTCCTATGATGCTTTGCCTAGGATTCGGCAGATTCCAGCGCTTTTAAAAGTGCCTCACCCATGGCTTTGCAACCCACGGGGGTCATGCCCTCCGCCATAATGTCGCCGGTGCGGTAGCCCTGGTCTAAGACCGTATTCACCGCCGCTTCAATGCGATCGCTCACCTCGGGCAGATCCAAGCCATAGCGACACATCATTGCCGCACTCAATACCTGGGCCAACGGGTTTGCCTTATCTTGACCGGCAATATCCGGCGCGGAGCCATGGACGGGTTCAAATACCCCCGGCTGACCGGGCTCCCCTAAGCTCGCCGACGGCAACATCCCGATACTGCCCGTCAACATGGCAGCCACATCGGACAAAATATCCCCAAATAAATTACCGGTGACGATGGTGTCGAATTGCTTGGGCGATCGCACCAGTTGCATCGCCGCATTATCAACATATAAATGAGACAGTTCTACGTCTTCGTAGTCTTTGCCTAGGGTGGTCAGGCGATCGCGCCAAAGCCGAGACACCGCCAAAACATTAGCCTTATCCACTGAGCACAGTCGCCCTTGACGTTGTTGGGCAGTTTTGAAGGCGACACGGGCAATGCGATCGATTTCGTCTTCCCCGTAGACCATCGTGCTCACCCCCCGGCGATCGCCCGATTCCGTTTCAAAAATGCCGGACGGTTCTCCGAAATAAATCCCCCCCGTCAGCTCTCGCACCACCATAATGTCGACCCCTTCGACCACTTCCCGTTGGAGGGTCGATGCATCGATAAGCTGGGGCAAAATCTGAGCCGGACGCAAATTGGCAAACAGTCCTAGCCCCGCCCGCAGCCCCAACAATCCCCGCTCCGGGCGAATGTCACTGGGTAAGGTGTCCCACTTATAACCACCGATCGCCGCCAACATAATCGCATCACTATCCCGGCAGGCCGCTAACGTCTCCTCCGGTAGCGGTCCCCCGGTTGCGTCAATGGCACTACCGCCAATCAAAGCTTCCTTAAACTCAAATGCCACATCGAGCTGCCGTCCCACCGTCTCCAATACCCCCACGGCTACGCGGGTAATCTCGGGACCGATGCCATCACCGGGCAACAGCGTAATGCGATAGGTGCGAGTCATAGCTGGTTAGAACGTGAAAAATTGCGTTAGTCGTCTGCGAAAAAGTAAACATTTTCCCCGCCGTGGGAGAAAGTGTCCGGATCATGGGTCTGGATAACCGGAGTCTCATCATACGATGCCATGCTCTTGACCCAGCCCTTGACCCAGCTCTTGCCCCAGCTCTTGATCTAGTGCCTGACCCAGGCTGCAGGGCCAATTTCCAAACCGGTCCCTGATTTCCGGTCTGCCCCAACGCAACACTGGGCATTCCAGAGGGGAGCAACGGGACGATCGCACTTCTTGGCCAGGGACGGTAACCCGCTTCAACGCCCCCCGCAATACTAAGACCAAGGACGCAACGGAATCGTTAAGTCCTCTGGGATTCACTCCTAGTCTGCCTCTTGCACTCGCTCCCCAATCTCTACCATGACCCACTCCATCAGCTCTTCCCCCACCCCCTACCTAAAGCGCTCTAGCAAAGTCGCCGAAGCGGCAAAAGTGGGCATCGCGACCCTTTGCATTGCCCTACAGCCGGTTGTGTTTTTGGGCATCCACTCCCTCCAGGGAACGCCGACCGCTCAGGGGGGCGGAGGTGCTCCCATGACCTTGACTGAAACGGCTGCTGACCAGCAGTCCCCCGAGGTCAATGGTGATGTCAATCGCAATGTCAATAGCAATATCAATAGCGATCGCTCCATCATGCCGATTGACCGCGGCGCGCCGGCGGATACGGTGGGGGCAGGCTCCCGCTAAGCCTCCAAAGGGGTCTCGCTTGACGGGCTAATTATCGTGACCTCCGGTTCGGTCCCCAGTTCTTGCCCAGCGCACTTGCTCGATTGGGCCAGATAAATTCCCCCCAGAACAATGACAAATCCAAGCCAGGTGCTCGCCGTTAGGGCTTCGGCAAAAATGCCCCAGGCTAACATCGCGCTCAGGATGGGCTCCAGCAGCAGGAAGAGGGCGATAAAGCTGCAGGAAAAATGCTGCATCGCGTCCGCCAGTAGCCGTTGCCCCATGCCTTCGCTGATGATCCCCAAGCCAAAGACTGCCGCCAAGGGAATCATTTCTGTCGGCACAAGCTGATGTTCGGTCGCCAGGGTGACGGGCAAGAGCAGTGCACTGCCAACGGCACAGCGCCACAGCAGAATAGTGGTCGCCGAAAATCGCTGCCGAAGTTTTTCGATAATTAAGAAATAGCTGCCCAGGAAGACGGCGGACAGCAGGGCATATAAATCGCCAATAAGTAGACCGTCTGCACTGTGCAGGTCCTCGAAGCTGAGGGCGATCGCCCCGGCCAAGGCGATCGCCATACCGATAAGAAATCGCCGATCAAATTGTTTTTTGAACAGTAGCCAACTGCCCAGACTGGTGAAGAGGGGCGTCAGGTTGTTCAGCAACATGCACTTGGCGACGGTGGTGTATTGAAGGGAGACCGCCCAGAGCATCAGGGAAATCACAGAGACTACGCCGGCACTGCCCAACAATAAATATTGAGTGGTGGTGGGAGAGGCGGGGGTCTCCGACGTTGCTTCAGATGTTGCTTCCGAGGGCGCGGGGGCGATCGCGGCTGAGAGACTGCGGCTAATCCATCGTCCGAGCCCGAAAACGAGCAGGAAAATCAGCATACGGTTAAGAACCGTTGCATTAGGCCCCAGTTCTGTTTCCGCTAGGCGGATAAAAATGGGGGCGAAGGAGATAGAGAGTAAACCGACCGAAAGCCCCAGAAAGGCAGAGGCTTTGGAGAGTTGGCGGAGGGGGGCAAGGGAAGTCACGGGAAAGTCAGGGTGGGGGGTTAGACCCAGGGCGAAAGTAGTTCTAAGCTGACCCGAATTTAATCACAGTTACCGGGTTTCGCACCATCGAGTTAAGGGGACGTGACATCGAATCACTATTCTGGCTGCCGAACCATAGAGAAAAAACATCGACGAAAGATCAACACTACCGGTCAGACCTTAAAAAAGCCCTTAAACAAAGCCCCTCTGGGGCTAGACGAAGACGAGGGGTTTGTGTTTAAAGGGTTCGAAGGCGATCGCATCGAATTCGTACAGGCTGGCGGGGCGTCCGGCTCCCCGAGAAATTTTGTTGCCCGTATCCGACAGAAAGCCCAGCTTGAGGAGGCGACTGCGGAAGTTGGAATAGTCGGAAAAGTTGGATCCCAGGACGGTGCCATAAAACTGATACAGGTCGTTCAGGGTGAAGTGTTGGGGCAGCACCTCAAAGGCGATCGGGCTGTATTCCAGCTTGTTTTTTAACCGCCGGTGGCCGTAGTCGATGATGTCGCGATGGTCGAAGGCGAGATCCGGCAGCTTACCGACTTCATGCCAGGCTACGGGGGTGGATTCCGGGGAGGATAGTTCGCGATAGGGGACGAGGGCAAAATAGCTCACGGATAGATAGCGATCGCCAAAACTATCGGGGGCTTCCCGAGGATCCCGCCCCGGTCCCCCAAAACTATAAAGCTGCTCCAGATATAGATTTTTCACCGGCACCTTTTCCGACAGGGTGCGATAGGCAGCGTCTTCCAGGGATTCCCCTTGGCGGACCAAGCTACCGGGTAAGCTCCATTGTGATTTGAAAGGGGGCTCTTGGCGAAGGACCAATAAAATTAGCAGCCGATTTTGGTCGATATCTACCGAAAAAATAACGTTATCGACCCCCACCTTAAAATCCGCGAGTTGGCTAGAAGGCATAGGGAGCGAGGGCAAATCTGAAGGCTCGGGTGAAGGCTTATGGCCGGTCATCGATTCCGTCATCGATAGAGTTGTTCCTGTTCGATATAGGCGGCGACGCTGGGGGGCAAGGCGGTGCGATCGCCCTGATTACGGTAGGCGGTGGAGGAAATGGCCAAGCCGGTTAAATCTGCCACGGTCACCCTTGCCCCTAACGACTTCAATGGCGCGAGGGCATCAGACGTCAAATCATAGCCGGGGCGGGGGATGACCAACAGGCGCACGCGCTGGAGTAGCTCCGTGATTTGGTACCACTGGGGGAGCTGCGCGATCAAGTCGGACCCGATGGTTAGGGTGAGATCGGCGTTGGGCCAGCGATCGCTGGCTTGGTCGACGGTCACCCGCGTAAACCGATGGCTTAGCTCGGGATAGACCCCAATGTTCCCGCTGGGCAATTCCTGAATCGCCGCCCGTAACATGGCCATCCGATGCTCCAACGGGGTGCCATGGCGTTTGAACGGATTATCCGCCGCCCAAGCCGCCACTTGATCATACTGTTCCCCCAACCATCCCAAAATTTGCTGATGCCCTACCGTTGGCGGATCGGCGCTGGTTCCGAACAGAGCAAGGGTGGGCATGGCAGCAATATGGCAGCACTGGGGCAGCAGTAAGGAACAGAAACGAAACACTAACCGGAGCGTCGGGTTTGGTCCGTTAACTGTAGCAATGCCGCTGACAATTGGGCAGTGAGGGGCTCCGGATCCACCGTACGACGGGCCGATTCTGGCAAGGTTTTCACTTGCGATCGCCCAAACGCCGCGATCACCGCCAACGACTGCACCGGAGAACAGCGATCGCCCCCCTCCATAACTTTTATGAGTAAGGGTTTTTCGTCAGGTTTAGGCGTTTCCGTAGCCAAGCCCAGGCGATCGCCCACCCAATGGCCCGACGGATCCCACCGGCGAAAAACCTGCTTTGCCCCCGGATAGGTCACCTTGCCATCCGCCTCCTTCATCACCGGCACCCCCTCCAACTCCACCAATTTATAAACCCCATTCACCGGCTTCCCCGTCACCAACTTAGTCCCGATACCATAGCCATCCAGAGTCGCCCCCGCGGCCTTTAGCCGGGCAATCTCTGGCCCATCCAAATCCCCACTGGCGAAGATTTTTGTATCGGGCAACCGCGATCGCACCGCCTTCGACAGGGCCACCAAATCCCCCGAATCGAGCCGCACCCCCGGTACCGTCATTCGCCCTGCCGCCACCTCCGCTGCCAACAGATCCACCGCCGCGATCGCATCATAGGTATCCACCAACAGGGGCGCACCGGGAAAAGCGCGATGAAATGCCTGAAACGCCCCCAACTCATCGCCCCCCGCCGTTGCCGCGATCGCCATCACCAACGCATGGGCCATGGTCCCCCGGGGCAGGATCCCCAACTGCTGCGCCGCCAATACATTAGACGTGCCGCTAAATCCTGAGGCGATCGCCGCCCGTGCCGCCCATACCGATGCCTGGGGACCAAAGGCCCGCCGGGTGCCAAATTCTAGTAGCATCGCCTCCTCCCCCGCGACATCCCGCATCCCCGCTGCCCGCGACGCAATCAACGTCTGATAATTCAGCGTCGTCAACAAATAGGTCTCCACCCATTGCGCCTGCCATAACGGAGCCTCAATGCGCAAAATCGGTTCATTGGCCAAAATCGGCGTCCCCTCCGGCACCGCCCATACAGATCCCGTAAACACCTTTTTCCCCGGGGCGATCGCCTCCCAAAACCGATCCGGCGCATCATCGAATATCCCCGTCTCCCGCAGCCACCCCACCTGTTCCGCCGTAAGCTGCAACCCCGCCAAATATTGCAGCGCCTGCTCCAACCCCATCGCAATCAAATAGCCAAACCCCGCCGGCAACCGCCGCACAAACACCTCAAATTTTGCCGTCTTTTCCGCAATCCCCTCCCCCCAATAACACGCCCCCATCGTCAACTGATACAAATCCACCAGCAAAGCGCGATCACCCGCCGACACCATCAACTCCGACCCTTGACCCACCCTCTCTCGCACAACTGCCTGAGACATTTTGACCCCCAACTCTCTCAACGATTAACCAACGATCAGCGGCAATTAACCCCTGGCAATTTAATTATGGTGATTTTTACCATAATTGTCATCCCCCCAGCGCTGGCAGGTCGAAAGGGTATCTGAAACGGGGGCGCCCATCGTGATTAGAATGGCAATATCACGTGTCCCATCTCTTGTATGACGCGTACGCCGTGTGACGAGGGTTAGAAGTCATGGTTGCCCCCACCGATGCCACCGATGCCAAGCTCCGCTGGACCAGCGCTGATTTAGCGTTATTTCCTGATACGGGCGATCGCTACGAAATCATTGATGGAGATTTATACGTGACCCGTGCGCCCCACTGGAGACATCAGGATGTAATCACCAACATCAGCACGCCTCTGGCAGTTTGGGCAAAACAACATAAGCAAGGCAAAGTTCTAGCAACACCGGGCTTTGTTTTTGCCAATGATGACAATGTCATCCCGGACTTGGTCTGGGTCAGCAATGGCACGCTGGAAAACTGTGTTGACGAAGCGGGACATTTTACGGCGGCACCGGAGTTGGCGGTAGAGGTGGTGTCGAAGGCGACGAAGGATGTGTTACGCGATCGCCAAATCAAGCTCAAGTTGTATTCGCGGGTGGGGGTTCGGGAATATTGGATTGTGGATTGGCAGCAGCAGACGGTAGAAATATTCCGGCGATCACAGGCACGGCTGGAGTTGGTGGCAACGTTGTTTGCGGAGGGTGAGTTGATGTCGCCGCTGTTTGAGGGGTTTGCGATCGCTGTGGCCGATATTTTTAGTTGATGGTTTAGGCGTTTCGGGTTTCCGGAGGAGGAATAGGCTGCACTGAAACAGAATGACAGGGTTTCCAAACTGTTTTGATTGTTGATTCGATTGTTGGTTGGATTACTGCAGCGATCGCAGTTCTCGGATCTGATGGGTTGGAGGGTGCAGAATAATAAGAAGCCCTGCTAAGTTGGTCTCGGTCAGGGCAATCGACGGCTACAGGGCTTCCCAAACAGAGCTTCGCAAAACGTATCCCGTTTTTCCCACTCCATTCTTTATCCCGATGGTTTTTATGCGACTGACTTGGTGGTTCACGATTCTAGTGTTGAGTAGTGGTGTCGTGGGATCGGGAGCGATGCCTTCTGCATCAGCAGCGCTAGAGCGCGAGGCAGCAGTTCTGTTTGCCCAGGCGGCGGAGGAAGGGACTGACGCGGAGGATGGTTCCCAGGAAGAAGGATCTGGGGAAGAAGGGGGGGCAGATAACGAAGGGGACGAGGGCAATAACGAGGGAAGCGAAGGCAACGAGGAAGGTAATGATGCCCCGCCGTCAGAGGAGGGGGATGCCAGCCAGGGGGGCGGGCGGATTACCCGTTGGTTGTTGTTGGGGGGCGGTGTTCTGGCCGGGGGGATGTTGGCGGGGGGCGGCTGGCTATTCCTGCGGCGACAGCGCGAGGCGGAGGAGTGGGATGATGAATATTACGACGAACTGGATGATTTTGAAGAGCCGTCCGATGGGGATTTGCAGGGGGATGGGACGCGATCGCCGGCGATGATGACGGTGGATGTGGTGGGAACCCAAGGGGAGCAGTTGGATCCCGAAGCCCTGGAGGAGATGACCGCCCAGCAGCAGGCGAGCGATCGCCGGAAAAAGGCACGGTCCAAGAGCATTGCCGGAATGATGGCAGGTCTAGGGGCTATGGGACTGGGGGGAGCGAAGGCGGATGGGGCAGATCAGGGCAATGAGGCGGACGAGCCGGAGCCTGCTCCCGCGTCGCCTTCCCCATCCGTGTCACCGGCTATGCCGATCACGCGGGTGTTGCCTCAAACTGGGGCGGATCGACTGTTGGCGGAGTTGCAGGACTCCAGTGCGGCCGTGCGACGGCGGGCCATTTGGAATTTGGGTCAGTGGGGGGATTCTCGGGCGATCGCGCCGTTGATGGAGTTGATGGTGTCGGCGGATTCCCAGCAGCGCAGCATTATTTTGGCGGTGTTGTCGGAGATTGGGACGCGGACGCTGCGCCCGATGGAACGGGCGATGGCGATTTCATTGCAGGATAGTGACCCGGAGGTGCGGGTTAATGCGATTCGGGATTTGACCCAGGTGTATGACCGGTTTGCCCAGGTGAGCCGCATGTTGGCCTATGCCGCTGAGGATAAGGATGAGACGGTCCAGCGGACGGCGAAGTGGGCCCTAGGAAAATTGGAGGCGCTGCGGGCGGCGACGGAGACGGGGGATGGGGATGAGATTAGTGCGGGCGCGGGGGGCAGTGGAAGTTTAGGCGGAGGTGATGCGGATGGGATGGTGTTGTTAGCCCAGGCACGACAGGCCTATGAGACGAAGGATTATGACCAGGCTGCGATGATCGTGAAGGAGGCGATCGCCCAGGAACCGAGCCATCCCCAGGTGCATTTATTGGCGGCGGAAGTGGCGATCGCCCAGGAGCAACCGGTGAAGGCGATCGTGTCGGAACAGCGGGCGCGGGATTGTGCTTGGGATCGGGGAGACGGGGCGACGGCGACGGCGATCCAGGAAGGATGGCTCTCGCGGGAATTGGATCCAGATCGGGCGGCGCTGTGCCATGCCCAAGGGGTCCAGGCATTACGGGCGAATCAGGTGGAGGATGCACTGGGGCTGTTGGATGAGGCGCTGGTGTGTAATCCCTATGACCCGGAGATTTATATGGCGCGGGCGCGGGTGTTGCGACAGCAGGGTAAGTTAGGGGAGGCTTGCGCCCATTGGCAAAAGGCTCAGGAAATTTATTTGGAGCTGGGGGATGTGAAGGCGCTGAAGGGGGTTCAGCAACTTTTGCAGAAGTTTGGATAGGAAGTTTGGACAGGAAGTTTGGACAGGAAGTTGGGATAGGTGGGGTTTGGGTCAGGAGCCACAGGATTTAGCGCTGGCGTTGCGGGGGGCAGGGCAACGGTTTTCCGAAGCGGGTTGGGCGCTGCGGGACATTGATTTGGCGATCGCACCGGGGGAGTGTGTGGCGTTGATTGGTCCGTCGGGGGCGGGGAAAAGTACGTTGCTGTCTTGGTTGAATGGGGGGCGAGTCCCGACGGCGGGGGAGGTTTGGGTGTTGGGAGAGTCATTAAATCGGTTGCGATCGCCCCAGCGGCGTCGGTTACAGCAACAGGTGGGAACGGTCTATCAACAGTTTCATCTAATTAATAATTTGAGCGTGCTTCACAATGTGAATGCGGGGAATTTAGGGCATTGGCCCCTGTGGAAAACCCTTTGGTCATTGCTGTGGCCGTTGAATACGCGGCAATGTTTAGGGTTATTGGACCAGGTGGGTATCCCCGACAAACTTTACGAGTCGGTGGGGCGATTGTCGGGCGGGCAGCAGCAGCGGGTGGCGATCGCCCGGGTATTGATGCAAAATCCAGCGGTCATTTTGGCCGATGAACCGGTGGCCAGTTTGGATCCAGAGCGATCGCGGGCGGTGTTGGAATTACTCACCAATCTCTGTCGCGATCGCGGGAAAACCTTAGTTGCAAGCCTGCATACGGTGGACCTGGCACAACAGTTTTTTGATCGGGCGATCGCGTTGCAAAATGGACGGATTTTATTTGATAAGCCGATGGCAACGGTCACGGACCAAGACCTAAAACAGCTCTATCAAACCCTATAAGCAATTCAGACAATCTGGGGCAAGGGTACAATTTTGGGAAAATATTGCCGATTTTATGGGCTATGGCTTGGAGCAAGGAAGACAAGAAAAGATTTCGCTTAGCCCTACAGTATGTTTATCGAGATTATGACGCATTAGAGATTTTCGTTGCCGATGAGTTGGGATGGCGTTTGCCTAGCATTGCTGCCCGTGGGCAAGATCTGAACAAAGTCGCTTTTGCGTTGATTAATCAGGCGGAGGCAAAGGGGGAGTTGGATGAGCTGTATCAAGCGTTTCGTCTTGAGAATCCTGGCAGTAGCTTCCAAGTCTTACCAAAGGCTGAGAAAAAAAGAAAGAGACCACAATGGACGCAACCGCAACCGACTTCTCCAAGCCCCCTGAGCCGAGGGGATTTTTTAAAATATGGAGGGGCAGGTATTGTAGGGGTCGTAGCTACATTGCTGTTTGGGCCAGTATTGCGTGAGTCAAGGGAAGATGGTCCTTCTCAGACATCAGAGCCTCCTCAAGATTTACAAGGAGAGTCATTTACGTTTGAGACTGCGTCAGTAACACCTGATGGGCAAGTCACTAAGCAACAGGGAGAAGGGCGACGGCAGATTTTTGATTTGGGGGGAACACCGCTGGAAATGGTTTGGGTTCCAGCCGGTGGGTTTTTGATGGGGTCGCCAGATGAAGAAGAAGGGCGGGTTGCTAGTGAAAGCCCACAGCATCGGGTCACTTTTGCCCAGGGGTTTTGGATGGCGCGGTATCCAGTGACTCAGGCGCAGTGGCGATGGATGGCTGGACTCAATTCAATTGATCGGGAATTAGACGCTGAGCCCTCGTTTCTCGAAGGGGATAGCCGCCCGGTGGAGCAGGCGTCTTGGGATGATGCTCAGGAGTTTTGTAATCGCTTATCTCAGGAGTTGTCGCACGATTTTCAGCTCCCCAGCGAAGCCCAATGGGAATACGCCTGTCGGGCTGGAACAACGACGCCGTTTGCCTTTGGAGAGACCTTAACCACAGACTTAGCGAATTACGACGGAAAGGGTGCCTATGGGGATGGTCCAAAAGGGAGAGATCTAGGGCAAACAACGGATGTGGGCCAATATCCAGCCAATGATTGGGGTTTACATGACATGCATGGAAATGTTTGGGAGTGGTGTGAGGATACCTGGCACGTTGATTACAGCGGAGCCCCTACAGATGGTAGCTCCCGGGTTGGCGACAGCTCAACAAGTTATGTGGTGCGTGGCGGTTCCTGGATCTTCGAGCCGGGGATCTGCCGGTCGGCGTATCGCAGCTTCATACCGCGCGGTGGCCGTAGTAACTTCATCGGTTTTCGGGTGGTGTGTTTCCCTCGAGTTGGCCCTTAAGTCCCTTTCCCCTCCAGCAACCAACCTACAAACTCACAAAAGCCGTAGCCTTCCTCGGCGTTGGTGATTGCGGCTGGTAAATGGGCTAGGCGATCGCGATAGTGGGCCACATTAGCAACCCCAACGGAGCAGGGAAATTGGGAAGGGTCGAACATACTTTCATCGTTCGGGCTATCCCCCAGGGTTACGATTTCCCGGCGATCGCATCCCGGTTTTAAGGCGTCCAACCACAAACTCAATCCCCGGGCTTTGGTCTGTCCCCCGGGCTGAATATGACACTGCACATTGCTGTAGGTGAACCCAAAGCCGGCGGCTTCGCATCGACTGGCTAGACTATCTAATTGGCGATCGCTCAGGCCTCGCACATCAAAAGTCCAATCGGTTTGGCGAAATCGATTATCGGCCGCCTCTTCCAATTGGGGATAGGCCATCTGCAATTGTTTGAACATGGCCGCCAATTTCGCGCGATGGTCGGCGATCGCCCCCAAATCGCCCAAAAACCAACCCCACTCATCCTTTGCCCGGGGGTCTAGCTCCTCCAAACTCGACAGCCCCAGCCAGGGCAGCAATGTCTCTAAGCGAGGACCGGGAAAAAATGCGCCGCCATTTTCCGCCATCATCCCCGCCACCGGTAGATAGTGCGCCAAACTACTGACCCATCCCGCCGATCGCCCCGTGGTAATAATCACCGGGATCTCTGAGACCGATAGCCACCCCAAATCCTCCAACAGCGCCGCCGAAAACTCACCCTCTCGGGTCAAGGTTCCATCCATATCCGTCGCCACGACCCGGATACTGGACCGCCACTGGGGAAATTCGTCGAGCGATCGCAACGTAGCCATAGCACCAGCTCTTTTGAAAGGAACATCCGAGGGGAACATCGCCCAGAATAACCAGCTCTGCTCCAATCCACAATTTTTCGGCGCGCCCGACAAAAGGTGCAAAAAGTATCTCGGAGCGGAGATTTCACCCCGTAAGTTCCATCGATTGTCCGCGCTTTTCCCCAGTTTGTGCCGAACCCCGAAAAACCCCTTATCCTTATAAGGGCGTTATTGACGCGAATTTTTGGCCCGATGTAAGTCAGGCCCCATCTGGATTACACAAGTTCTAGCCCAAAATCCAGTCAAAAATATTACTTTGTCCCAGCTCCCAGTCTTAGTTTCTAATCTCCTAGCTCCTAACCGATGACTGACCCGGCCCCCCTCTCCGCACAGACATCCCCCCTCCAACGCTCCCGAGCGATCGCCCCTCCCATCAAACCCATTAGGCGTAAATTAACGTCGGTGTTGGCCATCACCTTGGCAATGCTGATGGTGGTTGGCCAGGCGATCGCGCCCTTACCAGCATTGGCGGTGGAAGCGTCCATCAAGCCCTATTTGGATCGGGTCATTGACGAGGTGAGCGAATTCACCCTGGACAACGGCATGAAATTCGTGGTGCTGGAACGCCATTCGGCACCGCTGGTATCCTTTGTTACCTATGCCAATGTGGGCGGTGTGGATGAGCCGGACGGTCTGACCGGGATCGCCCATTTCCTGGAGCATTTGGCGTTTAAGGGCACGACCCGCATCGGCACCACGGACCATGATGCGGAGGTGCCCGTCATGGCGGAAATGGACAAAATTGAGGTGAAGCGCCAGAAAGCCCGCGATCGCGGCGATACGGCCGAAGCGGAGCGGTTACGGGATGAGCTGATTGCCCTGGAGGCAAAAGCGCAGCCCTATGTGAAGCAAAACGAGTATGGGCAAATTGTGGAACAGGCCGGCGGTGCCGGGCTCAATGCCGCCACCTCTGCCGATGCCACCTTCTATTTCTATAGCTTTCCGTCCAACAAGTTAGAGCTGTGGATGTCCCTGGAATCGGAGCGGTTTTTGGATCCCGTTTTCCGAGAGTTTTACAAGGAGCAGAAAGTCATCCTAGAGGAGCGCCGCCTACGCACGGATAATTCCCCGGTGGGTCAGGCGATCGAGGTTTTCTTAGATAAGGCCTATGACGTGCATCCCTATAAGCGTCCCGTTATTGGCTACAACCAGGACATCCGCAACCTGACCCGGCTGGATGTGCAGGACTTTTTCGAGACCTATTACGGCCCCGGTAACCTGACGGCGGCGATCGTTGGGGATGTGGATCCCGCAGAAGTGCAGCGTTTGGCAGAAACCTATTTTGGTCGCTTTCCCACTCGCCCTGAGCCCCCCAGCGTTATCCGCAAAGAGCCGGTCCAAACGGCGGAAAAATCGGTCACCATTCGTCTGGAATCCCAACCCTGGTATTTCGAGGGATACCATGTCCCCAGCACGAACGACCCGGATGCCCAGGTCTATGAAGCCATCAATCGCCTGTTGACTAGCGGACGCACCTCCCGGTTTTATCAGGAACTGGTGGAAGGGCAGCAAATTGCCCTGAATGCCGATGGTTTCTACGGTTTCCCCGGCGATCGCTTCCCCACGTTGATGTTGCTCTATGCCCTGCCGGCACCGGGGAATGATTTGGACACCATCGCCGACGCCATGCACCGGGAGTTGGACAAGTTGAAAAATGAGCTGATCTCCTCTGAAGACTTGGAGCGTATCAAAACCCAAGCCCGCGCTAGCCGGCTGCGGATGTTGGATTCCAACCGAGGGATGGCTAACGCGTTGGCGGAAGTTCAAGTCAAAACCGGCGACTGGCGCAACCTGTTCCGGGAGCTGGATCGCATTGCTGCCATCACCCCCGAAGATATCCAACGGGTCGCCCAGAAAACCTTTAAGGCGAGCAATCGCACCGTTTGCCGACTGTTGCCGAAGGACGATACTGCCGAATAGTCCTGGTTCGACCGCTACGTTAATTTCTTCCTGCCTACCCGACCTTTTCCTGCAACTTCACCCATGGCGTTCCTGAAGCAACACACGACAACTCAACCCTCCCCCAATGGGCGATCGCTGCCCCCCAAACGCTGGTTCAACCGTTGGTATGCTCCCGTGTTGGCGATCGCCACCCTCGGATTGGTGCTGGCATTCGGGTGGCGATCGCCCGCCCATGCCAATGAAGTGCGATATCACGATGAGTTGAGCTTTCCCCCCCTTCGGGAACTCACCCTACCGGACTACGAACGGTATAGCCTGCCCAACGGCATGACCGTTTATCTCCAGGAAAACCATGAGCTACCCCTAATCGAAGGGCAAGCCTATATCCGCACCGGCAACCGCTGGGAAGACGCCAGCCACACTGGTTTGGCGGGCATCACCGGCAGCCTGATCCGTAGCGGCGGCACCACAGAACACACCGCAACAGAATTGGCCGCCCTATTAGAAAGCCGCGCCGCCGGCATCGAATCCAGCATTGGCACCACCTCCGGGTCCCTCAGCCTTAGCGCCCTCACGGAAGATTTTGATTTTGTCCTCGGGTTGACCGCCGAAGTGCTTCGCCAGCCCGCCTTCCCGGAAGAGCGTCTAGCGCTGATCAAAAAGCAAATCAGTGGCAATATTGCCCGCCGCAACGATAATCCCAGCGGCATTACGGGTCGAGAGTTCAGCAAACTGATCTATGGTGACACCAGCCCCTACGCCCGCACCATTGAATACAGCACCCTAGACGCCATCAGCCGCGATGACGTGGTTGCGTTCTATGACCAATACGTCACCCCCGACCACATCATCCTGGGGATTTCGGGCGATTTTGAAACAGCAACCGCCAAAGCCCTCATCGAAAAATATTTTGGGGACTGGCAGCCCAGCGGCAACGCCCTCCCCCCGGTGCCCAGCGCCCAACAGGTTAAGACCAGCGGCACCTTTATTGTCGATCGCCCCGAACTGACCCAAAGTTCAATCCGGCTGGGACATCTCAGTGGTCTTGTGAGTAGCGATGACTATCCCGCCCTCAGCGTCATGAACGGCATCCTCAATGGATTTGGGGGACGGCTCTTTAATGAATTGCGATCGCGCCAGGGTCTGGCCTACTCCGTCTATGGATTCTGGAGTGCCAACTATGACTACCCCGGTCTCTTCCTCGCCGGCGGTCAAACCCGCACCGAAAGCACCGCCACCTTTATCGACGGAATCAAAGGGGAAATCAACCGCCTGCGCACCGAGCCCCTGAGCGAGCAGGAACTCAACTACGCCAAGGACTCCACCCTCAACTCGTTTGTCTTTAATTTTGCGAGTCCGCTGCAGGTGCTGTCCCGCCTGATGACCTATGACTACTACGGCTACCCCAGCGATTTTCTATTCCAATACCAGCAGGGCATCCGAGCCACCACCACCGATGATATTGAGCGAGTGGCCAACCAATATCTCAAGCCCGACCAATTGGTGACCCTCATCGTGGGCGACAAAGCCGAGATTACCCCCCTGCTATCGTCTAGCGCTGGCACCGTTCAAGAATTGGACATCACCATCCCCCCCGCCACCTCCTCCTAACGCCCCCTATGCATTACCTCGTGATCTACGACGGCAACTGTAACCTTTGCAGTACCCTCGTCCAGCAATTGGAGCGTTGGGAGAAGGGGCAACTCTTTCGCTATGCGCCCATGCAAGATCAAGAGGCATTGCGGCGCTATTCCCTGTCCTCGAAAGATTGCGATCGCGGGATGATCGTCATCGATTTGCAAAATCCAAACGAGCGATGGCAGGGGGCCGATGCGGCTGAAAAAATTGCTCTTTTATTGCCTGCGGCCCGTCCGTTTATCCAGCTTTATCTCTCGATTCCGGGATTAAAAGCCTTTGGAGATGCTGCCTACGGTCAAATTCGCGACCACCGCTATGACTGGTTCGGAAAGCGATCAAAAACCTATTGGTCTTCTATGGCGGCTGACACCTCAGTTGATCCCGAAGAACTATCGGCGATCGCGACGGCCGCCGAGCAATGTGACAACACCTGTATGGCCGGTACCGATTAAATTCACGGTCCCCAAGTTACCCAAAAAGAGATGCCAACAAAAAGCCCCTTCCGTCCTTTGAGAACGGAAGGGGCTTTCGTTAGATGACTATGACGCTCGAGGGAGTCGGCTAAATGTGTACCTTTCCCTCGAGATCAGCCAACTATTAAGGGGCGAATGCGGGGCAAGCCTCTTCAGTGCTGGTCGAAGATTGGGTCGCACCGGGGCCGTTACCAATACCAGCGTCTGCAGTGATGCAAAGCTTAGCTTCTGCCTGCTGGGTGTTGCCGTTGATTTGCACGGTGCCCTCAAAGCCTTTCAGCTCAGCAGCCTTGCTGGTTGCGATGCTCACAGCGTTGTCAGCGGCGCCCGCGGTGGTATAGGTGTAGGAATCGGTCTCATCGGGGACACCGGCCTTCAGGGCCGCGAGATCCGCTGCGAAGGCAGCATTCTCAACGTAGAATGCCTGCTGGGTCCGGTTCATGGTACCGGTGTAGGTCTGACCCTCAGACTGACGGGCTTTCGCTGCCTGGTTCAAGAAGGAAGGCAGGGCGATCGCAGCCAGAATACCGATGATGATGATTACCACCAACAGTTCAATCAGGGTAAAACCCTCTTCGCTGTTCTTCTTGGCAGCAATGTGCTGGATCAGTTTTGCTTTGAAGCTAGTTTTCATTGAGGCTCTCCTTGAGAGATAGAGGACGGGGCAAGGTGTGCACCCGTGGTTTTCACTTCCTTACTATGTAATCTACCCATCCAAAATCCTTTTGATATCACTCCAATTACAGGATTTTCAGAGTGTCTAATCTTGTTACAATCTCGGTCGCTCCCCATTCCCCATTGCGTGGGGAAATTCATTGCCAGGTTCTACCACCAGCCCCTACCACCAGCCCCTACCACCAGCCCCTACCACCAGCCCCTATCACCAGCCCTATCACCAGACGAAGAGATAGCCCGCCGCCTCAAGGCTTTGGAAGAGGTTGATCGCAGCGTTCTCTAGATGCTCACGGGTGAATGGTTCCTGGGTCACCGGCGAGAGGGGGTGCACCTGCCCCAGTCTGTCCACCAATTGATTAAAGGGTTGAGGACCGTCTTTGAGAGGAATCAGAGCGGGTAGGAGGGCGGCACTAATCCCTGTGATGGGGGTCGGTGTCCGGAAATGGTTCGTCATATCGAGGGGTTTGAGGAATCGTGCCGCATTCATGAGTTCCCCATGAAATGTCTCAGTCTGTAAAATCGGGTGCCAAGCCAGGGTTGCATTGCCCCACTGCTCCGGTGACCATTCCTCCAACGGTGCACGTTGGGAAGCGGGGGTATGACTACACCAGAAATCAATGAGGCGATTCGTCGGTTGCAACCAATCCACCAATTGAAGCGTTTGGCGATCGCCCAAGGTCTTAAAAATTTCTAGGAGGCGATCGGGCAGGGTTTTATTGTCGACAAATAGCTTTTTCCAGTTCCACCGCTGCGGGGCAACCAGGCCGCCCCAGTTTAATTGGGCATCCTCAATCAACTTGAATGTTTCTTCGATGGTGAAGCCGCGATCGCCCTGCAACAGGAAATTGGCTTGGATTAATTCAATCCGCTGATCCTTGTTGGCATTCTTACCGAGTTTGCTCCAGACGTCCCCAATGGAAGTGGTCGGCGCAAGGTAGTCCAACAGCTCAAAGAAGTTGGCGATCGCTTCCTCACTGTTGGGGGCAGGACCGGGATTCAGTACTTTTGCGGCGCGCTGGGCATCGAGATACTTTCTACGTTGGTGGTAATCGTGCAGATTGGCCCGCAGGATGCCGTCGGGGGCCAACACGTTGGCCATTGCCTTGAGGCTTACCAGGGGATCGGGGCAGAGGTATAGGGTTTCATCACAATTGATGTAGTCGAACGTTTGCCCCAACTGGCCCAGATTGTCGAGGTCCAAAACCTCAAATTTCAGGCGATCGCCCAGCCCCCAGAATTCCGCCCGCTGTTGTGCCAGATCGATTGACTTCGGGGAGAGGTCAATTCCCAGCACTTTGATACCTGGATTGACGCGCATCAAAGCCAGGGCCTTATATCCGCTGCCACACCCCACATCCAGGACGGTCATCCCCGTCGTATCCACCAAGCGGCAATCCCGGCGGTAAAATGCCGTCGCAATACTATGTTCATGGAAGAGGACAGAGCTGTCATCGATACTTTTATCCAGGGGCTGCCAGGGGTAGGGCGTTCCATCAAATTGCTGTCGCAGTGCCTCCAACTGGGCGGATTCATTAGACGTTTGGGCAGACGTGCTCTGGGAAGGGTTAGCCATAGGAGGTATGAAAATCGGGGAATGCGCTATTGGGGGGCTTACTCTGGGCCCGGCTGTGCCATCAAGGGCATTGGGCTATGGGGCGGCGCGCTCAGGCAAAACATACCCCCACTTCGCCAATTCCGTTAAGAGATATCGCAGCGGAGCGGCCGCCTGTTCCGGTGTCGTTGGCGTCAAAGAGACCGGATCTACGGGGCACACGGTCTGCCAATGACTCACAAGTTCTGCAAAATCCTTGGGACCGTCCAGCAAGGGAAGCAGTCCAATGGCGATCGCCCCACTCACTTTTTGCAATCCCCAGGACACATCAAAAAAGCGGCGCATCTGTAAATCTCGAAATTCGGTAACCGCGTCCCCCAATCCCTCTTTGAACTGCTCGGTATTCAGTTGGGGCGTCAGGGCGACTCTGGCGGTTTGCCAATCTTCCGGCTCCCAGTCTTCCACCGGTAGCCAGTCTTGGTCGGCCTCCGGGTGGCCGCACCAGAAATCCAACAGCCGGTGACTCGACATCAATAGATCGTGGATCTGCAATTTTTCCACGTCTGATGCCATGGACAGGCCCATGGCGAAAAACGCGGGCATATCCTCGGGATCCTTGAACAAATCTTCAATCACCCAACTTTGCCAGTCCGCCATACTGATCCAGCTCAGCTCCGATCGCTCAAGGGCGCTGAACATATCGGGAATCGTAAAACCGCGATCGCCCTGAAACAGATAATTCATCATGTAGTAGGCATCTTCGTCCGCCTTATCGGGAACCCAGGTCGTTTTCTTAAGCTGAGTGGAATCCTTTAAAGACTCAAATAACTCCCGAAATACGCTTACTTCCATGTCATCGGGATTGCCATCCATCAGCCCCATCAAGTGAGCCAAAGCCTGGGCCCGAAAGAAAGGCATCCGTTGAAGCTGGCTGTGGAGATTGGTACGAATAATTCCATCCGCCGCCAGCACTTTTTTCATCGCCCTTAAGCCCACGGAGGGGTCGGGTTGCAGATACAGCAGCTCGTCGCAGTTGATGAAATCGAATTGGTCGGGCAAGAGCTGATCGAGTTGTTCCAAGCTCAACTTCTCAAACCGGCATCGATCCTCCAACCCGTGATGCTCGATTCGCTTCTGGGCAAGATCCAACGACGCCGCTGACAAATCCACGCCCACTATGGTGGTATCTGGATTCGCCAGAGCCAACGCCAACGTCCCAAATCCACTGCCACATCCAACGTCCAGGATCCGTTTTCCCGTTGTCTCAGTCAATTTCTGATAACGGCGATGGTAAGCCGTTCTGAGGCAGTGCACATGCCGTTTCAGGGCACTCGGCTTACCGTCTAGGGGATAACGGGGATAGGGGGCACGGTCAAATTGGGCGCGAATTTTCTCTAACCGTTCCTGTTCCTCAGGAGATAGCTCCGAGTTCACGATCCCCGTGCCTGGAGAAAGGTTATCTGTGGGGGCTGTGGCGATATCGTCTGGGGAGACGCCGGAGGATTGGGGCAGAGACATAGGCGCAGGAGATGACTTGGACGATGGGGGGCTGCGGTCGAGAACCGCGTCCCCTGAAACCATAGAGAGGACTTAAAAGTATGCCCAGAGAGAGTATGCCCCATTCGGCGGGTCGTGTAGCATTCCTATCCTAGGTCCCCAGGCAGTGGCACTGAGCATCCCCGCCACTGCACTAATCGTGAATCCAGGCTGGCACTATTTGGATGTGTGTATCCGCAAAGTATTTACGGGTATTTTAAATTTAGTCTTACGATCCTGGCCCGATAACGAAGGCTTGGGACTAGGTAGAGAGGGAAAAGCAGCACCTGTGATGGTGTCCCCATGGGGACACCATCCGACAGCTCTATCAGGGGAGGATTCTGCACCATGCCTGCGATCGCAATCACACCCTATCGATATATCTTCTGTTTCGATGGGAAAGGACTACATCCCCTTGACCCCCTATCATTCCAGAACATTACATCCTTCGATTCTTGCCTCTAGCTCTCAACTCCATCCCTGATGGTAGATTTTTCGTCAATTTCGATGATTCAGCGTCCATGAGTTGATCCCAACCGGTGTACTCAGATGACGAACGATTAATAATTGCGATTATCCCTTCTCCCCCAGACGCAGCGGCTTGTTATGGTGAATGATGCTCAACATGAGTCTCCTCAGGAGTCGGACTCCCCTGAAGCCCTGGCGATCGCTCTGGCGGAAGCTCGCGAAGCCCTGGCCCGTAAGGATAAACAGCTTGATGCCCTGAGTGTTTCCCTCAAGGAAACCCAAAGCCAATTGATGCAGTCCGACAAGATGTCATCCCTGGGGGAACTCTTGGCAGGGGTCGCCCATGACATCAACAACCCCATCGGCTTTATTCTGGGGAACTTGATCCACATCAACCAATACATTGATGATCTAAAAAATCTGGTTGACCTTTATCAGTCCGAGTACCCCAATCCCAGTGGCATCATTGCTGAAGAGATTGAGGCGATCGAACTGGACTTTCTCCTAGAAGATCTCCCCAAAACCCTAGGATCAGTCCGATTCGGAGCCGAGCGGGTCCGGGATATTGCCCTCGCTCTCCGTAACTTCGTGCGTAGCGATGAACGCGAAAAACAAACCACCGATCTCCACGAACTGCTGGATAGTGCGCTCCTCATCCTGAACCATCGCCTCAAGAGTAATGAACACCGAGGCACCGTCGAAATTCAGCGCACCTATGGGGATATTCCCTTAATCCCCTGCTACCCCGGTCCCATGAACCAGGTGTTTATGAATCTGATCGGCAATGCCATTGATGCCCTGGATGAGCAGGCGAGTTTGACGACGGCTCCCGACATGGCGGGAAAATCCTCACCACCGGCCATGATTGCCCTGGGCACCAAGATCATCGACGGTGATCAAATTCAAATTTCCATCCATGACAATGGTCCGGGCATCCCTAACAAAATTAAGCCCCTCCTCTTTGAATCATTTTTCACCACTAAACCCGTCGGCAAAGGGACAGGATTAGGGTTAGCCATTACCCAACAAATTATCGAAGAGAAGCATCAAGGGAGTATCAGCTTCACCTCAGATCGTGAGAATGGCACGACCTTTATGCTGACGCTGCCGATTTTCCCCCCAGATTTGGAGCATTAATCCCGGGAATAGCAGACGACTCGTTCCTAGGGTTCCGATGGAGCGATCGCTGAGCAGCCGAGTGAGCTATTCCCCCTATTTCCCTTGATTGAGTGTTTTGACGGAGCCTACAGGGAAACGCTTACGGGCGTACGGCTGAGTTTCGATTGATAACCCGCCGGCTCAATCATAGAGACCCCGGTCATTTCTGGAGGTTGGGGGAGTTGAAGGATCTCTAGGATCGTCGGCGCAATATCCGCCAAACATCCATCCTTCCGCAATTGGACATCCGTACCGTGGCCAGGGATCTTACGTTTTTCCCCTTCCACCACAATAAAGGGCACCAGGTTAGTGGTGTGAGCGGTCCAGGGGTTGCCATTTTCGTCAAACATTCGCTCAGCATTGCCATGGTCTGCCGTGATGAGGACGGTCCCCCCGGCTTTACTAGCAGCGGCCAATACTTCACCAATGCAGCGATCCACGGTTTCGATCGCCTCAGTGGTCGCCTCCATTTTGCCCGTATGGCCCACCATGTCGGGATTGGCATAGTTCACCACAATCAGGGCATATTCCTGTTGAGCGATCGCGTCGACGACCACTTGGGTGACTTGATTGGCCGACATGGCGGGCTCGTGGTCATAGGTCGCCACAGGGGGGCTGCTGATCAAACGGCGATCTTCCCCTTCAAAATTGCTCTCCAGGCCACCATTGAAGAAGTACGTCACATGGGCATACTTTTCCGTTTCGGCAGTGCGCAACTGCTTCAGCCCGTGGGATGAAATCACTTCCCCGAGAATATTGGTCAAACTCTCCGGCTCAAAGGCAACCGCCACCGGAAGCTGGGGATCATATTGAGTAAACGTCACGAAAGACAGGGGCTCGATGAGCGATCGCTCAAACCCTTGAAACTCTTCCCCGACAAAAGCCTGGCAGAGCTGACGCACCCGATCCGGTCGGAAGTTAAAACAAATAACCCCATCGTTCGCTTCAATCGCCCCCGGGGCAATGCGAGTGGGGATCGCAAATTCGTCCGTTGTACCGTCCGCATAAAAGGCTTCCATCACCTCCCGGGGCGATCGGCCATCGCCGGGGCTGGGATCAACCATCACTCGATAGGCCGGCTCCACTCGACTCCATCGCTGATCCCGATCCATTGCAAAATAACGACCCGAAATGGTCACGATACGCCCCACCCCCACTTCATCGCACTGGGCCTGGAGCGTCTCTAAATAGGCGATCGCGCTAGTGGGCTTCGTATCACGGCCATCGGTAATGGCATGGATGCAAACGTCTTCAATACCCTGCTGCTTCGCCAGGGTCAGCAACCCTTTCACATGGTTCAAGTGGGAATGGACCCCGCCATCGGAGCACAGTCCGACCAGGTGTAGCTTGCTACCGGCTTTTGTCACAGACTCACAACATTTCACCAACGCTGGATTGCTGAGGATCGACCCATTTTCAACTGCATCTGAGATCCGCACCAGCTCCTGGGGAACCACCCGCCCTGCCCCAATATTCAAATGGCCGACTTCCGAATTTCCCATCTGACCATCCGGTAAGCCAACCGCCTTGCCAGACGCCCGAATCAGCGTATGGGGGTAGACCTCCCAAAGGCTGTCAATCACGGGCGTGTTGGCGGCTGAGATCGCGTTGCCATCGGACTGGTCGCTATAGCCCCAGCCATCCAGGATCGCCAGAACTACCGGGGAAATGGGGATCTCAGCCATATCAGGTCGCTTTTTCATGATCTTTTAAGGTTCCCGAAATCATAGCATCGGGATCGCGCGTCAAGTGGATTAACTCGAAGAAAAGCGTGGGATCGCGTTCAGCTATGACTTTGCCGCCTTTTTTGCCTTCTGCTTATCCCGTTGTTTCGCCCGTTTCCGTGCAGCTTTTGCTGCTTTTTCTGCCTCTAGGGCAGCCTGGGCGGCACGACGCTCTTTTTCTGCAATTTTGTCTTGGTAATACTGGTAATCGCCCCGATAGAGGTGCAATTCACCATCCTTTAGCTCAACAACTTTGTTGGCAATGCGGGAAATAAAGAATCGATCGTGGGAAACCACTAGAACCGTGCCGTCGTAGTTCCGGAGGGCGTCCTCCAGCATTTCTTTCGCGGGGATATCTAAGTGGTTTGTGGGCTCGTCCAGAATGAGTAGATTAGCGGGGCAGACCATCATTTTGGCAAGGGCCAAGCGGGCTTTTTCGCCGCCACTCAGGGAGCCGACGGTTTTGAAGACGGTTTCACCACTGAACAGGAAGCGCCCCAGGAGAGCCCTAACGTCTCCATGGTCCCAGTCTGGAACCTCATCCTGAATTGTGTCAATAACCGTTTTGGTTAAATCCATGGCTTCCGCCTGGTTTTGGGCGAAATAACTGGGTAAAACCCCGTGCTTACCAATTTCTGCACGCCCTTCATCGGGAGTTTCGATCCCCGCAATCATTTGTAATAGGGTGGATTTGCCGCAGCCGTTTGGCCCTAGAAAGACGATGCGATCGCCCCGTTCCACCAATAGCTCTGCGCCCAAGAATAGGATTTTATCCCCGTAGGTGTGGGTCAAGTCCTCAATGTGAACCACCTCCCGGCCGCTGCGGGGGGCGGGGGGAAATTGGAACTGTAGGGATCGCGTGGAGGCGGTGGGGGCGTCGATACGCTCAATTTTTTCGAGCTGCTTTTCTCGACTTTTGGCTTGGGTGCTTCGGGTGGCGCTGGCGCGGAATCGCTCAACAAATGCTTGCTGTTTATCGATTTCTTTTTGTTGTCGTTCGTAGGCGCTCATCTGGGCGGTCGCCTGCTCTTCCTTTTGCAATAGGTAGCTGGAATAGTTACCCAGGTATTCCGTTGCGATCCCCCGCTCGGTTTCAACGATTTTGGTGCAGAGTTTGTCCAGGAATTGGCGATCGTGGGACACGATCACCATGGGCGTTGCCAATCCCTTTAAATAGCTTTCTAGCCACTCAATCGTCTCCAAGTCCAGGTGGTTGGTGGGCTCGTCCAGCAGTAGGACATCCGGCTCCTGGAGCAAAATTTTGCCGAGCCCCATCCGCATTTGCCAGCCGCCGCTGAAGGCCCGCACCAGGCGATCGCCATCGTCTATCTCAAATCCCAGCTCCGCCAGGATCTTTTCAATGCGGGCTTCCAGGGCGTACCCATCCTCCGCTTCAAATCGCCGCTGAAGTTTATCGAGTAGGGCGATTTCCTTATCTAAGGCATCGGGATCAGCGGTTTCCATACGGACTTGCACGGCAGCCATTTCCGCTTGGATCTCGTTGACCGCTTTGAAGGCTTTCCATAGCTCTTCGCGTACCGTGCGACCGGGATCAACTTCAAACTCTTGATTGAGATAGGCAATTTTGAGATCCGCCGGGCGGATGACCTGTCCTGCGGTGGGTTCGATTTCCCCGGCAATAATTTTTAACTGCGTTGATTTGCCGGCCCCGTTCACGCCCACCAGGCCCACGCGCTCTTCTGCCTTAAGCTCCCAGCTCACATCCCGCAGGATTTCACCCGTGGGATAAATCTTTTTGACGCGCTCCAATCGCAGCATAAAAAACTCCATGAAGGGGGTTGAGTTATCGGGGTCGGTACATGTAACGTCAACCACAACAACAAAAGTTAACCGTATGTTACCAAGGTGCGCGATGGATTGTGTCCTATGGGCGATCGCCATTTCAGGGGCAAGGGATTGCAAAATGAAATGGCAGATGAAATAAGGGGCTATGTCAACCGGTGGCGATCGCCCAATGTCCCCCGAGCAAAGGCTTTGGGTGCGGTCGCGAGCTGGGGGTAACCAAATCGGAGAAGTCTGCTATCATTAGGTGCCGAGCGGGTGTGGCGGAATTGGTAGACGCGCTAGATTTAGGTTCTAGTGTCTTCGGACGTGAAGGTTCAAGTCCTTTCACCCGCATTTTTCACGGTGTTGATATCTTTTCCCCGATGATTGTTTGATGGCGATCATCGGGGTTGTTTTATGGGGATTTCCCCGTAAAGCTAGAGGGATGGATTGAGAAGGAGTGTTTTCACGATGGCAGAGCCCGTTAACCCAGCATCTACCCCAACCTCCCCAACCTCTGGGACCGGCGATACGGATATTTTTCGGATTTCACCCCTGATTCGTCTGACGCTGTTGACGTTGTATCTGGCGTTGACCTTGCCTTTGCCGTTTTTGGCGGATGTGACGGATGCACCGGTTTCCGGGAACGTCATTTGGGTGGGGATCGCTTTGGGGGCGATCGCCCTGATGGGGGTTTTATCGGAGCGGGTCACCGTGGATAAAGCGGGGATCACCGTGGCCTATGCCCCTTGGATTGCGTGGCTACTCCGTCGGGGATGGACGTTGCCCTGGGTGGAGGTCA
The DNA here is from genome assembly GCA_964655355.1 of uncultured bacterium. Classification (GTDB taxonomy): domain Bacteria; phylum Cyanobacteriota; class Cyanobacteriia; order CACIAM-69d; family CACIAM-69d; genus CALGDE01. Next base: position 51,164 of record CAZZMD010000005.1, on the reverse strand, counting down.
CCGCCTTGAAACCCCGGACGACGGGGCAGGGGGGATTGGTGTACTACTTTTTGAATGCCCAGGGCGAAGGGTTTCTATTGCCTATGCGGGTGGTGGGATTTAATCGCCTGGTCAAGCGGGTCCAGAAAGAGACGGGGATCGACACCCGTGATGTGATCCCCCTGGCTCAGCCTTGGATGTATTTGATTTTATTGGGGTTCTCGGGACTGTTATTGCTCGTGGATGCGTGGGTGGTCGTCGTCGCCCTTGGAGATCCGACCCTGGGAATGGTTTAGCTGGCGGACTAAGTAGTGGCTTAGCTAGCGGCAATGTCGGCCGATCCCGAGAGGACGCCATTCAGGAAAATGTCGGCGAGTCCCTCGGCCATCAGTTGTAAATCTTTGGGGCTGGCACCGTTGTGCATAATGGTGGCTTCGCTAAAGCCGGCGATCGCAAACATACCGAGGAATACCCGTGCCACGACCCGGGGATCCATCTTTCGATAAACACCCCGATCCATAGCGGTTTGGAAAAAGGCTTCGGCGACGTCGGTCATTTTATCGATGACTTCCCCTTGGATCCGCTCCTGGAGTTCCGGATGGAATTGGGCTTCCATAAAGCAAACCCGCATCATGTCTCCGTTTTTATGGAGGTTGCCCATCCGCTTGCGCAATAGGGGGGCGATCGCCCGGTAACTGGCCATTTCGCTGAGTTCCATCAGCAGCTCGGTCAAAATCTCAACCCAGCCCTGGGTGGCCACTTCAACTAATATTGCTTTTTTGCTGTTGAAATGACGAAATAAAGTCCCTTCGGCCACCTTTGCCGTGGTGGCTAAATCTTTAGTGGTGGTGGCGCTATAACCTTTACGGGCAAAGAGTTTTTGGGCCGCCTCGAGAATCCGTTTTCGCGTCTCCAATTCTGAGGGTGATTGCCGCTTTTTTAGCATCCGCATAAGACTCGCTCCTACAACCCATAGTCAATCATCCTAGCTGTGATGACCTTGGGAAGCGCGATCCCCTAGCCAGTGATTGATATTTGTTTCAACTTTGCTCCATTGTCTTCTCAGATTTTTTCTGGGGGCAGGGGGCTGCAATTGAACGTCATAATTGTCATCAATTGAGGGGGTTCCGCAACAATTCGCGAAGTGATTGGGGACATCTTTTGGCCCAGTTGAACGTTGGAGGCGGACAGGCAATTTATATCAACCCGACCCGACAGTCTCCTGGCAATGGGACAATTGCCAACTTCTACGTTTTAAATTCTATTGATGATTCATTTGACGATTCATTCGTGATGGTTGGCATCGTCAGCGTTGAAGGGGGGTCAAGACTGTTTGGAAGGGGCTTTGTCTTGGGGGGGTAGCCATGTCTCCGGGCAGGGGGGAATGTCTCGGGCCCGCTCCGGCAGTTGGGAGGATTGTTGACCGGCATAGCGCGATCGCATCCCCAGCAGTTCCAGCGGCGTCCCCCATAGCTCCAGGTCGAGATCCTGCCAGGGGGCGCGTCCTAAGAGGCGCTTGGCGAGGGCAATCGGTGTTTCTTTGAGCAACCAGCGCAACGGTCGCACCACATAATCCCTTGAACTCCAGGGCTCCATCAGGGGGATCCCGTGTAGGTCATGGAGGCAACGGTTCGATTTACCGTAACGGCGAAACTGACTGCGAAATTCCGCGATCGTGGCTCGATGGCGGTGGCGGACGATCGCCTTAGGGGCAAGCACGATGGTTTGCTTGGGCGATCGCTGTTGCATCCGCCAACAGATGTCCGCATCACCGCCAGTGGTTAAATAGCTTCGGAAGAGGCCAAATCGTTTAAAAATCCAGCGGCGGACTGCCAAGTTGGCGGTCTGACCATAGGGCAGGAAGTCGCTGGCTAGGGTGTGTTTTTGGGACAGGATATCCTGACGTTCTGAGTACCGCTCAATCAGGGAGGAGCCGGGGAGGGCTTTGATTTCACCGGCGACCATGCCAATGGTTTTGGAGGTGTCGGAGAGGAAAGGTTGCACCAGTTCGATCAGCCAGTCGGGTTCTGGGCGACAGTCCCCATCCAAGAAAGCAAAAATTTGTCCCCGCGCGGTCTGGATGCCCCGGTTGCGGGCGGCGTAAGAGGATTGAATCTCCAGTTCTTGGAGGGGAATAAGGGTGAATCCGAGATCTTGGAAACGGGTGATCGCCCCTTGCAGGAGGGCAAAGGTGTCGTCCTGGCTATTGTTATCCACCAGCCGGAATTCCAGGCGATCGCGGGGATAGGTTTGGGCCGCCAAGCAATCCAATAGCCCTGGCAAGTCATCGTGGGCGTTATAGAGAGGGGCAATTACCGAAACAAAGGGCAGTTTTTTGGAATCGGTCATCGGTGGGAGTTGGCGTTAGGTTGGGTGAGTGGGGGGCGTCCATGGCGTTGACGAGCGGTCCCAGCTCGATTAGTCCAGCCAGGTTAGTCCAACCCTCCCAGGCGGTTCAGGGGCCAGAAGCGCCACACCGCTTGGCCAATGATGCGATCGCCGGGCACGACGCCCCAGCATCGACTGTCATAGCTGCGGTTGCGATTGTCCCCAAGCACCAGGTAAGACCCTTCGGGCACCACCACCGATTCCTTGAGGTAGGGTTTTTCTTCAAAGCCACACACATTGACGTCAGTGCGTTGCTCACCGCTCTCGAACGTCAAGGGGACATCGCCGGTGTCAGAGGCCATGGTTTGGGTCAGATGCCGTTCATCCCCAATGTATCCTTCCCGCAGGGGTTCACCGTTGATCAGGACACGGCCCTCCTGAAGTTGGACCCGTTCCCCCGGCAGGCCGATTACCCGCTTGATCATCGCATCTTTGAAATCCCGTTCCTTGAGCCCGTCAGTGGGATCGAAAACCACCACGTCTCCTCGCTTGGGACCGCTGAATCGATAGCCCAGTTTTTCGACGATCAGGCGATCATTCACCTCCAGGGTGGGCAGCATGGATTCGGAGGGAATGTAGCGCGCTTCGGCGATGTAGGTCCGGATCCCTAGGGCGAGTACGACGCTTAACCCAACGGTTTTGACCGCTTCAATCAGGGTATTTTCCGATTGTTCAGCGGGGGCGTCTTTTTTTCCTTTGGAGGGGTGGGATGGGGTGTTGGGGGTGGGGCGATCGCTCACGGGCCTTCCTGGTCAGATTGGGTCGAGGTTGTAGCTATTTCGCGATGGGCGTTTTAGCTATTCCCCTATGTTATATCGCCCCCAAAGCCCCCAGTCAGGATTAGGGTGTTCCATTCTCCAGCCTGCACAGGAGGTGGCAGATGAAAATACAGGGAATGGCAACTTCAAAAGGTTAGATCCGGGGGTGAAAATTCTCGCTGGTTTCGTTGGGTCCAATCCTGCCATGCCCATTTCAAAAAGTTGAGGTATCGCAGGGCAAAGGCATCGTGGGAAAACCCTTCGGCATGGCGGGCGATCGCCTCGGCACTGAATTTATGCTCATACTCCTCGAAGGCCAGCACCGCATTTACGAGTGATTCCCCCGTTTGCTGATTGAAATGAATACCGGTCCCGCGCTGGGGATCTTGTCGAATATCGCGGACGGTTTCGGCAGTGCCGCCAGCATTCAGAGCAATGACGGGAATTCCGGCCGCTTGGGCTTCCACGGGGGCAATCCCAAAATCCTCAAATGCGCCGTAAACAAAGGCTCGTGCCCCGGCCATATATTGTTCAACCACTTCGTCCGGCTGTTCTCCGAGGAGGGTGACGTTGGATTTGGCTTGCGATCGCAATTTATCTAGGGCTTTGCCGCCCCCGATAACCACCAGTTCCCGTCCCAATCGGTTGAAGGCCTCGACCATCATCGGCACTTTTTTGTAGCTCACCAATCGGGTCACGGTGAGGTAATAGTCTTTCGGCTTGGGGGGCATTTGGGAGTCAGCCTGGGCGAGATCCCGCGTAAATCGTTGGGTATTGACAGGAGGATAAATAACCTCGGCCCGCCGGCGATAGCACCGCCAAATGCGGCGGGCGGTGGTGCAGGAATTGGCGACGAAATAATCAACCCGGTTTGCCGACAAGACATCCCACTGACGCAGGCGATGGAGAAGATATCGCGTCAGCAAGCCCGGTAGTCCGCGACCGGCTCGGCTGGCATTGAGGTAATCGTGGGTGAGATCCCAGGCGTAGCGCATCGGGGCATGGCAATAGCACAGATGCATTTGCTGGGCATGGGTGAGCACCCCTTTGGCGACGGCGTGGGAGGACGATAACACCACGTCGTAGTCCCGCACATCGAGCTGTTCGATCGCCAAGGGGAGCAGAGGCAAATATTTCTGCACTCCCCGTTTTGCCGCCGGTAATTTTTGGAGAAAGGTCGACCCGATGTTGCGCTGATAGAGATAACTCTCGGGATTGCGGGACTCGAAATCGATTAAGGCAAAAAGGTCCGCATCAATGTGTTGCAAGATTTGCTCGACGACTAGCTCCGATCCCCCCGTTGCCATGGGGGTCAGCCATTCGTGAACCATGGCGTATTTCAGTTGGGATACGGTCATGGGTCCAGGACTTTAGGGGGCAACGGCGATTTAGGCGTCTTAACTGTAGGACCGTCGGGATTTCAAATCAATCCCCATGGCTTGCCCCTGGCGCACGAGTTTTTCCGTGAGTGTTGCCAATTGAGAAAGTTGATCCGTCAGGGATTGGGCTTGCTTTTTTGCCGCCAGTTTTTTGGCGATCGCCCCCCGGGCCAGGTCATCTCGCCCCCGCTGGATAGCCACTTTTGCGACTAAATCCCACTGCTTGAACTCCTGTTTCGCCGTCTCGTGCTGGGGCTGCAATCGATCCCAACTCCGTTGGATATCGTCTAAGGCTCGATTCAAACTCTCTGGGGCACCGCCGCGATCGCTCCCTAACTTCGGACCACTGCCCAGGGCCTGCTCCAACACACTGGGATCTAAGCGATCGGCAAAGGGCATCCAATCCGCTACCTGGGTACTGCGATTGACACCGGTTTTGCACCAGGTGGCGAAATGTTCACAATTATTGAACGCTAGGTTATATTGCTGTTCCCCCAGGCGACTTTCCGCCCGCTGTACCACCGTGGCCGGGATATAGCAGGTGGTGTAGGGCTTGATATTGACCCGTCCGGGGCGGGTTGTGTTGCCAATAAATTCCGCGATCGCCGTGCGGGTGACGGTCGGCGTTTCCCCCCGCTTGGAGTAGTGAATCACCGTGCGATCGCCGCAATCAATGCCGTGGTGCTCATAGACGCCCTCTAGCCCCGCCAGCGATCGCCACACATAAATTTGATCCCCTTTCGCCATTTCGCCCCGTCCGGTTTCCTCTGGCAACGCCTCCATTATGGCTGGAGCCCTAGGCTCTCTTATTAGTCGCTATCAGTAGCTATCATTGGCGTCCGCCCATTGGCTGGGGCGTTCAAGTCTTGCTACCCTCGGGGATAACTCGTCATTTTCTGCCATGGTCAGCTTGTCTTCCCCCCCTGAAGAATCGAATCCTCAACCGAATCCCTCCCCACCACCGGGGCGATCGCCCCGACAATCGTTGCCCCTGCGGCGGGGATTGGCGTGGCTGGTGGAAGTGGGATTGGTGGGGGTGACGGCGATGGTGCCGTTTGCGGTGGGGCAAGCGGTTAATGAACGCTATACCGGTCGACCGGTGCCCCTGAATGGTGCCCTGGCGATCGCGGAAGAATCGGTGGCCCAAACGTTGGCGATTCCCCAGCAGGCTCGGACGTTGGCGGTGGCTCCCCTAACCAATTTGCTATGGTCCATTGGTTTGGTGGGGCCGCTGACGTTGGGGGCGGCGCAATTTTATTTATTGGCGGTGCGGGGGCAGACCTCGCCGAAACGGTGGTTTGGGGTCAAGTTGAGCCAGGTGGATGGGCGGCCGCCGGGATTTTTGCGGGTGTTATTGCGGGAGGGGGTTGGCCGCTGGGGCGCTCCGGGGGCGATCGCCTATGGCATTTGGCGCTATGGCGGTGCCTTCCCCGATGGGGGGCTGTTGGCGGGGTTAGTTATTCTTGCCTTGACCGTGGAGGGGGCGACGGCGCTGCTAGATCGGCGGGGCCGGGGATTGCGCGATCGCCTGGTGGGGACTTGGGTACACGATGCCGAATCCGTTGCGGTTCTTGACGGGACTCCTCCGTCCGAGTCTGGTCCGACGGAGCAAGTGTTTGGTCAGCCCAGCCCAGGGGCATCGGGTCGGCTGGTGCCGTCGGGCGATCACCGGGGATTGTGGTTGCTGCTGCGGGAATATCCGGGGGCTTCTCTGGTGACGGCGGTGGTCGGCGGGATGGTGCTGGTGCTAGGTACATTTGTGGGGACGCAGGTGTATGTGCAGCAGCAGAATTTGACCTATGCCCTGCGGGAACAGGAACAGCAGCTTTTGAAGGATTTGGTGGGGCAATATAGCCAAAATGCACCCGATGAGCGGCGGGGAGCGATTATGGCCCTGGGCAGTATCCGGGACGATCGCTCAGATATTGTGCTGTTGAGCAACCTGCTGGGTCAGGAAGAAGATCCTAAGTTAATCGAAGCCTTGCAACAGGCCCTGAGCGCCGCCGGCCCCGATGCCCTGCCCTATCTGGCCAATCTAAATCGCACCCTCAAAACCGATTTGGAATCCCTCAGCACGGGACAAAACACAAAAGAAGAACTGACGGCCCGCCGTCGATTCCGTGCCACCCAACGGGTGCTGGGTAAACTCCTGCGGCTGGGGCCCCGGCGATTGGACGATCGCGATCGCCCCGATCCCAATGCCCCCACCATCGACGTCAGCAAAGTGGATCTCAGCCAATCGAATCATCCCCAACTCCCCTTCCGCTTGGCGTTAGGCGGCGCAGACTTATCGGGCTTGAATCTACGGAGTGTGTTGCTATCGGGGGCGCAACTGCGGGGGGCAAAATTCCGCACCGCCGGCGCTGATGGGCAATGGGATACCTACGATGACTGGGTGACAGATTTAAGCGGGTCGGCCCTGACAGATGTTGATTTGACGGGGGCACTCCTAACCGGCGTGGCGCTGCGGCGCACCAATCTAGGCAAAGCAACGCTAAATCGGGCGGACTTTTCCGGCGGTGACTTGGAAGGGGCGAATTTTAGTGGCGCGCAAGGGGTTTCCGCCGTTTTCAAGCGATCGCGCCTTTTCCAGGCCAGTTTTACGGGGGCCAACTTTGGTGAGGCCAATTTTGAGGAGGCCAATTTACAAGGGGTGAAAGGGGCGCGATCGCAGGCGGAAAATGGTCAATTTACGGGCGCGGATCTCCGGCAAAGCAGTTGGCGGGATGCCAATCTATCGCGGGCGAATTTTGACCGCGCCGATTTAACACAAATCGATTTAAGTCAGGCAAACTTAGAGGGGGCGACTTTTACCCGAACTTGGCTTCAGCAGGCTAATCTCACCGGCGCTAACTTGATCGGTGCGGATTTGCGAGATGCCCAGTTAGCGGGGGCCAATTTCGAGAATGTGACCCTGTTTCCAGGCAATGCGAACGGGGGCAGCGGCTTCATTGACCGCACCCCCACCGATACGTCGGCCCAGGTGCGCGGCGTTGATTTTAGTCAGGTCAAAAACCTAGATCCCCAGCAAATTAACTATCTCTGTGCCCAGGGGGCAATTTATCCCCGTTGCGGTTCTTAGGTTCGAGGGGCCAGTTTTCGGGGGCGGGGCGATCGCTCTCTCCGCCATCGACCTTGCCAAAAACCTGCCCAAGCAATTTGCCCCAAAAATTTGCCCCAAAAAACATTGCAAAAAAACCTTGCACAAACTATTGCAAAAGCTGACACCGAACAGTTGAAATCGCCGTCAATCGGTACACTAAGGAGAATTAAGACCGGTTTGCTCAGGCGATTTGCTCAGGCGATTTGAACCGACTTTAAGAATTCTTAAACTCTTAGTGCCCCCGTCGCAGACCTAAGGGACAGTCCCTCCGAGCGATCCCCGGGGGATCAGCGCAATAATTTTGCCGGAACTCTTGCCGGAACTTAGTACAATTTCGATCTTGACCTTTGCCCTCGATATCCCGTGAGGTGGACCCCGTGCGATCGCGAAACGCTTCCCATGCTGACCCATCCTTGGTGCCGGTGACGCGCCAGACTGGTGCCTATGCTCTAATTGACAGCCTGGTCCGCCACGGGGTTTCCCACATTTTCGGCTATCCCGGTGGCGCGATTCTGCCGGTCTATGACGCGCTTTATAAGGCGGAAGCGGAGGGCAAGATCCAACATATTTTGGTGCGCCACGAGCAAGGGGCCTCCCATGCGGCCGATGGCTATGCCCGAGCGACGGGACAGGTGGGGGTTTGTTTCGGCACGTCCGGCCCCGGCGCGACGAACCTGGTGACGGGGATCGCCACCGCCCATATGGATTCGATCCCCATGGTGGTGGTGACGGGCCAGGTGCCTCGCCATGCGATCGGGACCGATGCTTTCCAGGAGACGGATATTTGGGGGATCACCCTGCCGGTGGTGAAGCATTCCTATGTGGTGCGCGACCCGGCGGATATGGCTGAGATTGTGGCGGAGGCGTTTTATATTGCGTCGACCGGTCGTCCGGGGCCGGTCCTGATCGATGTCCCGAAGGATGTGGGTTTGGAGGAGTGTGATTACGTTCCCGTTGAGCCCCAATCCATCAAGTTGGCGGGCTACAAACCCACGGTGAAGGGGAATAATCGCCAAATTTCCCAGGCGCTGAATTTGATTCGCGAGAGCCAGAGGCCTCTGCTTTATGTCGGCGGCGGGGCGATCGCGGCAGGTGCCCATGAGGAGCTGACGAAACTGGCGGAGCATTTCCAAATTCCCGTCACCACAACGTTGATGGGTAAGGGAATTTTTGATGAGCGCCATGCCCTATCCGTCGGCATGTTGGGGATGCATGGCACCGCCTACGCTAATTTCGCCGTTACGGATTGCGATTTGCTGATTGCCGTTGGGGCTCGCTTTGATGATCGCGTCACTGGAAAACTGGATGAGTTCGCGGCCGATGCCAAGGTTATCCATATTGATATTGATCCCGCCGAGGTGGGTAAAAACCGCGTCCCCGATGTGCCCATCGTTGGGGATGTGCGCAAGGTGCTTTCTGGAATGTTGGCTCGCATTGAAGAGTTGCAAATTCCGTCCGATGGTCAGGGCACCGCGGAATGGCGATCGCGCATTGATCAATGGAAGGTAGATTTCCCGCTGGTTACCCCCACCGGCTCTGAGGAAATTACCCCCCAGGAGGCGATCGTCGAGCTATGGAAGAGCGCGCCGGATGCCTACTACACCACGGATGTGGGACAACACCAAATGTGGGCGGCGCAATTCCTGAAAAATGGTCCCCGTCAATGGATGTCCAGCGCGGGACTAGGCACCATGGGCTATGGCATGCCGGCGGCGATGGGGGCCCAGGTTGCGCTCCCCGATGAGACGGTTATTTGTATTGCGGGGGATGCGAGTTTCCAAATGAACTTGCAGGAGTTGGCCACGCTGGTGCAATACGATATCCCCGTGAAAACGGTGATTATTAATAACGGTTGGCAGGGGATGGTGCGCCAGTGGCAGGAGGCGTTCTACGGCGAGCGCTATTCTTCTTCCAATATGGAAAAGGGGATGCCCAATTTTATGAAGCTGGCGGAAGCGTTTGGCATGAAGGGCATGCTGGTGACCCGTCGGGAAGATTTGGCGGCGGCTTACCAGGAGATGCTGGCCCATCCCGGTCCGGTGCTGATGGATATCCTGGTGAAGCGGGATGAGAATTGCTATCCCATGGTGAAGCCGGGGCAGGGCAATAGCCAGATGTTTGGGATCCCTGAAATTGCTCGCGCATAGGGTTTAGCCATTTCCCTGGCTATTCCACTCAACTCACCCTGAGTTTTAAGCCTCCCCACCAATGCTTGAGGAGGCTTTTTGATGGGAAAACATCAGGATTCTCCAGGGCAGGATTCAGCAGGGGTTAGAGGTGTCTCGCAGTTGGCGGCGTAGTAGTTGGCTGACGGTGTCTCCCATCAGGGTGAGACCGAAAAGGGCAATCAGGGCGCTGCTCAGACCGGCATAGTGGAAACTGCTAAGGGCTTCAGAAATAATGCGCCCTAAACCACCGGCTCCCACTAGCCCCACGATGATGGTGGCCCGTAAACACACTTCCCAGCGGTAGAGGATATAGCCGAGGAAGCGGGGCAGGGTTTGGGGCAGAACGCCATAGAAGAAAATCGCGACGGGACCGGCACCGGTGGTTCGCAGTCCATCGAGGGGACGCTGATCCAGGTTATCCACCACTTCCGCCATCAGTCGTCCGAGGACGCCCATATTATGGATCCCCAGGGCGATCGCCCCCGGTAAAATCCCCGGAAATAGGATGAACAAACATAAAAGTGCCCATACGGGGGCCGGCACTGCCCGCTCTGCCAGCAAGATCCCACGCACGGCAATAATCCGCAGGAGCGCCAGGGGGAAACGACGCGATGTCCCCGACGACGCTGTATTTCCAAGCTGTTGACTCCCTAGAAAGGCGAAGATTATTCCCCCAACCCCCGCGATCGCGATCGCCACAATGGACATCACCGCCGTGTCTCGCAGCACAGTTATTGCCGCCCCCCAGGAGTCCCCCAGGGTGGACCAATCCGGCGGCCAAGCTCCCAATAAAAGAGTCCACCCTCGCTGATAGGTAATGGGAGACCATAATTTGCTGTAGTCTGCCCCCACCCCCACAAAACTGGCCACAATAACAGCGATCGCCCCAAGCCATGCCCCGATTGTCCAAGGATTTCGTCCCGCTCTGGCGGCTATTGATCTTGACCCGGTGTTCCCCTGGCGGTTGCGAATTTCATCCAGCGATCGCCCCGTTGAAGTCACCGCCCACAGATCCCCAATCGCCGTCAGCCCCCCCAGGGCAATGAGCAACGTCCAGAGCTGTTCATAGCGCAGGGACTGTAAACTCAGGCGGATTTCATAGCCCAGCCCGCCGGCACCAATAATGCCCAACACCGCCGCCGACCGAATAGCGCAATCAAATCGGTAAAGCCCATAGGACCACAAATCCGCCCAGACCATCGGCAAAATCCCGTAGGCAAACGCCGCGACGGGCTTCGCGCCCGCCCCCCGAAGGGCATCAAACCCCTGGCGCGGTGCCTCATCCATCAGCTCCGAAAACACCTTTGCAACGATCGCCCCAAATGGAATCGCGATCGCCACAATCGCCACGAGGGGATCCAGCCCAAATAGCTCAACACATAACACCCCCCACAGAGCTTCATGGAGCGTTCGAGGAATCGCCAACGCCGTCCGTACCACCCGCGATACCCCCCAACTCCAGCGCGGGGCGATCGCCATCCACCACACCTCCGACGCCACCACCCCCAATCCAAACCCCAACCCAAGACTGGCAACCGTTCCGCAAATAGCAAAGGCGAGGGTTTGTAGCGCCGCGAGGGCCGTCAAACGTAAAAAATCGGGACTCACGTCCGGCTCAAGGGCCGCCCCTAAAAACTGTTGCACCTGAGATAGACCGCCCCCATTAAACCAGGGCTCATGGGGCGACACCGCCACCGCGATCGCCCCACCGATCACCGCCACGGTGCCAACGATCCATCCCCAGACACTCCCCACCGAAGCAAAACGAATCGCAGCAGTCCCCCTCACCGAGCCCCCTCACCGAATTCCTCAGACGCCCCTAAGCCAACTCCGATTGCACCTCAGCCCCCCCGTAGTGCCATCCCTGCCCATACAGCTTCAAGTCAGGTGCCACCTCTTCTTTGATACTCATGAGTTTATATTCGATCGCCTCTGTCTCAATAAACTCAGCGATCGCAGAAATCCCTAACGTGCTTGCCATATCGAGCATCGCCCGCACAATCGCCTGGCTGCAGGGGTCATTCAAAATATGGCGAATAAAACTGCCGTCAATCTTGATAAAGTCCGGACGAAACTTTTGAAGGTATAAAAAAGAACTATAGCCCGTCCCAAAATCGTCTAAACCGATGCAACACCCCAACTCCGACAATTCCTTCAGAATTGATTGCCCCGACTCCGCCTGCAGGGCAATTTGCTCGGTCACCTCCAGGTGGAGTTGATGGGGCGGAGCTTCCGTTTCTTTTAGGAGTTTGGCAATATAGTCGACGATCGAAGGATCCGATAAACTCGCCCCCGATAGATTAATCGCGTGGCAAATATTAGGATATTTTGCCTGCAGTTTTATTGCCTCAGAAACCACCCATCGATCAACCCGTTTCATTAGCTCAGGATGACGGGCGATCGCATCAATAAAAGCGCCGGCTGACACAATACTTCCATTGTCATTAAACCGCATTAACACCTCCACCATGGGATCACAATCTTCCTGGCCCGGCATCGGCACAATAGGCTGACAGGCAAGCACTAAATTATTGGATTCAATGGCATCTTTAATGCGGCGTCTCCAGTCTGCCTCCTGACGTTGCTCTTTCAATAAAGGGCTGGACGTCGGCATGATATAAATCTGATTTCGTCCCCGTACTTTAGCCTGACGCACTGCCTCATTCGCCACGACCAAAAGTTGTGTTCCTTCCAAAATTCTGGTGTCTTCCAAATCCACCAAACCGACTGATGCGCTCCCAGTAAAAATCACATTTTTACGAGAAACTCGAATGCTGGTAATAAATGCAAGGCATGCCTCCGTTTGTAGCTGAGCATCCTGCACATCTCCCGGAAATAAAATACCAAACTCATCCCCACTGATTCGAGAAATGATTCCCCCCTCCACTGCCATATTCAGGGCATAGCTGACCCCCGTCAGCATCTCATCCCCCGCCGCATGGCCAAGGCTTTCATTCAGCTCCCGAAAATAATCCAAATCGAGCAGTCCCAAAGTATACCGATCATCTTTTTTCATCATGCTTTCTAAAGCACTAATGAATCCTTTTCGATTCAGTAATCCGGTCAGATGATCGTACTCTAAATGGTATTGAATTTGCTCTTGCTGGTGCCGAATTTTTCGCTGGAGTCGGACATGATCACTCCAGTCCGCAAAGGAGACAAGAACATGCTCATTGGTGACACAGGCCCTGCTACGAAGGTAGCGGGTCTTTACCTCCTGAGATCCGGAATAGTTATAACGCCAGTTGTAGCTTTGGGCTGTCCCAGAGCGGACGGCTTCCAAGCACAGTTTTAAAATCCCCCCCAGCTGCTTATCATTCTGACAGTATTCTCGCCAACTCTGGCCAATCAGGCTCTGTAAATCACAGTTTAAAAGCTCTCCCACCTGACAATTTGCCTGGGTGCAAATTAAATCCTTTAACTGCCCATTCGAGGTCAATACTGGCGTTAACACAAGCCAGCCATTAAAAGACGCTTCCAGAAACCCTTGCCCGAGCGATCGCCCCTTCATAGCCCTAGCAGTCGCCCCCATTTGCTCCACCAATCCACCCACCTAAAACCATAGTCAGCCCCAAATTCCTCATCCTGCACCGTGTCGACGCTCAGCGCCACAGCCCCTTAGCCACGTGTATCAAAAGTAACGGCCGATGCAACAGTAGGGCAAGTGGCAGGGCCTCCCTCTCCCTTACTCCTGTTGTACCCTGCTTTGAGGCAGTCCGCGATGTTTTGACGAACATTCAGGATTTCGGCAATGGGGACCAAAGTCAATGTCGACAAGTGTCATGACAGGGCATGGTAAAAATTACTGCCGCTGCCCGTTGATTACTCATCAATATCTGCATTCTTACATCTCGCACTCTGACAACCCACCCTCCAAACAAGCCACACTTCTAGAAAGTCAGATGTTCGACACTTTATTCAGTTAAACATTCAACTTGTTAGACTCCTGAAGTCTCAAGAGGTCAGAGTTCTGCAATGCTGAGTTTCTGGATTGTCAAGGTGTGGTCTGATTGACGTGTGATATGCTCTGATTGCTGGGTGGAGGTAGGCCAATGGCTTCTCAGAAAGGGTTTGACGGTGACAAGGTAACGGACCTGTTCGGTGGGTCTCGGCAATCGGGAGATTCGTCGGCGCAGGGATATGGTGAAGGGAAGGCTGATGAGTCTGCTCAGTTGCCGGTGCCACTGCCTAAGCCCCCAACCACTCGGGGGGCGAAGTTACGGCGTTCTACGTTTCAGTTGAGGGAGGGCACCGTCGATGATCTTGACCGCTTTCACCTGGAATTGCAGCTGGCTTTAGGGAAGCAAAATGCTCCCTATAAAGAGGTATTGGTGGAGGCGGCGATCGTCCATTTTTTGGATAGTGCGCGCGCTAATCCCAGTGAATGGTTGGATGTTTTGTTGGCCTGGCAGCAGATGCGCCGGCGATCGCGGTAGTTTGAGGATTTTTAGTTTGAGGGCCTGTGGTCCTAGGATTTGTAGCTTTAGGACCTATTGAGATCGGACTTATTTGGACTTATTAGGAGCCTATCTGGCGCGAGGCTTGGATGATGCTACCGCTCTGGGCTGCTTTCTGAAGGGAGATGAGCAGTCGGAATGTGTCGCGGCAGTAGGGGCGAGTCATCAGCTCCCGAAGTTGGGACTCGTCATCGTGGGACAGGTGACCGGTCGTGAAAATTCGCTGAACCAGGTGCTGAATTGCGATCGAGACATCGAGGGCCTGTTCTGACGGCAAAATTGGCTGCTGGGTAAGGGGGTTGAGGATGACGGGCTGATTAAGGGGCTTTCTGTGGGACTTTCTCTGATTGGTGCGAGAGAAACGGGGGCCAGAGAAACGGGTAAAGGTATTTACTGCGACGTCCATGTCATTACTCCTGGGCAGGATGGATGGTGTACGTAGTTCCAGAACGCAGATTAGTCTGAGGGTTGAGCTGGAGTGTCTCAAGCCTCGTCAAGGCAAAATAAATATTTAGCGGACTCAACGGGAGAGTCCCCCCCGTAACTTCTTCAAACGCCGCTCAGTTTATATGAGGGGAGTAACCCCTAACTGAGCCGAGCGATACCAGACGTGGGGGCATGGAGTGACTTCTCGAAATACTGCTTGCAGGGAGTAAGTAAAGGAGTAAGTAATTTTGTGTCTGATGCCTTAGTAGATGGAGACTATGGCAAAAGTGTTCCAACTTGGGGCGAGATAGTCTAAATTTTGATGATTCTCGCCTCCCGAATGCAAGATTACAATTCTAATCTTGCATTCGGGAGAGGGGTTAAGGGGGGTAAGAAGGGCGATCGCTGGGCAATCATTGGATATTTGCGAGTTTAGGGGTGAAAGAGGGTGAATGCGTTGCAAGGTCAGAAGCGGCTATTGCGTCGTCAATATATGACGTGGCGGTGTGGATTATCGATCGCGGAGTGGCAATATCGAAGTCGGCTCCTGGGCGATCGCCTGGTGTCCCACCCTGCGGTAGAAACTGCGAAGACGATTTTGGCCTATCAAAGTCACCGGCAAGAGCCGGATCTCTCAACGGTATGGGGCCGTTCGGAGAGGGTGATGGCCGAACGGATTTGGGGATTACCTCGCTGCATTAAGGGCCATCCTTCCGATCCAAAGCCCACCCAATTGGCTTGGCATGAGTGGCAACCCGGACAGCCTTTAGAGCCTGGAACCTATGGATTACGGGAACCAGACCCCGCTTGGCCAACCATTCAGCCGGAACAGGTGGATTTGATTTTGGTGCCGATGGTGGCCGGCGATCGCCAGGGATATCGACTGGGGTATGGGGGAGGGTTTTATGATCGACTGTTCAGCGCCCCCCAATGGCAGGCAATCCCGAAGGTCGGGCTAATATTTGACGAACTGTTGGTAGAGTCATTACCCCATGAACCATGGGACCAGCCCTTAGATGCAATCTGTACGGATCAACAATGGGTTGAAGTGTCGGGGCGATCGTTCTCCGCGCCGCGATAGATACGACGCAATAGATACGCGATTGCGCTATATAGATCAGGGTTGAACCCTTCGCAATATTGACCATGAGCGATTCGACGATCACGATCACAGTTAAGTTATTTGCCGCCTTCCAAGAAGCCTATGGTCTGCCCGAGCTAGTGAAAGAAGTGCCGTTGGGGACCACCGTCGCTCAGATTTTTGATCAACTATTGGAGGAAAAGCCGGAGCTGGAACAATGGCGATCGCTCACCCGATTTGGGGTTAACCTACAATTCGTCCCCCCGGAAACGGTTTTGAATAATGGGGACGAGCTAGTCGCAATCCCTCCGGTTAGTGGTGGCTAGAGTTTAATGTGGCTAGGGTCTAATACTGACATGCCTAACTGAGGCGGGCGGTGCATTCCAGAATTAATCGCTGGTTGACCAGGGCATAGGGCTGGATTTCTAGGGCGCGGCGGAAAGCGGCGATCGCCTCACGATACTCTCCCAAAGCTGCATGGCAAAGGCCCATCCCATGAAGCGCCCCAAAATGGAACGGCACCAGGGCCACCACCTGCTGGCAATCCGCCAAAGCCCGTCGATAATAATGCCGGGTGTATTGCAAAACTGCACGACGATTCCAGGCTTCAGCAAAATCCGGCTGCGCTTCTATCAACGCCGTCAACCGCTGTTCCGCCTGGAGATAATGCCCCACATCCACTAAATCCTGGACCTCTTGAAGCCGAGAAAGCCCCTGGACTCCCTTCTGGGTAAACCAATGCTGCCAAAGCTCACGGGTGGCGCGATCGCGAACCTCACCATCCGCATTTTTCAACGCTTCAACCAAAGCTTCTAGAGACGCATCATTCATAGCAGACCCTACACACCAGCATCAGGATTTTCAGCGGCTCAATTCCTCGTCAATGCCTCGAAAGTCTCCCAGACAGAGAGGTTCAAGGATTTTGCTATTCTGAGAAGCATTCCCATTTCTCTCCAGTCGCTAGACCCATGCCCCACACCGTATCCCTGGATCGCCAGGAAATCCGGTTGGAAATTTCCCGCAATGGCCGGGCTCTTTTATTGTGCCACAGCCGCCCAAGAGCACCAGATTGCAATTCCAAATTGCAACTTCAGGTTGCGATTCAATTACCCTGAAAGGGAATGCGATACCGCGATCGCAACCTCGGGACTGTCGGGATTAAGACTTGAGTATCAGCGCTGACTTCCCCACTGACCCTTTAGTCCGACAATATAGACAGATCCGAAATAGATAGATTCTGAGCAAAATAAAACCGACCCCACCAAAAACTATCAAACTCTCTTCGGCATCATTGCCCACGCCCACCTTTTCTTTCGATTTCCTTTGAAGCGCTTTACCTGAACGTTTATGGATCTCAACCTTTCCCCCAGACAGGCGTCCATACTCAAGGCAATTATTCGCCACTATGTGGCGACAGCGGAGCCCGTTGGCTCAAAAGTGCTGGTCAAGGAATATGACATTGGCGCAAGCCCGGCAACCGTCCGAAACACCATGGGACGCCTGGAAAAAGTCGGACTCCTATATCAACCCCATACCTCAGCAGGGCGTATCCCCTCCGACTCGGGCTATCGGGTCTACGTTGATCACTATTTATATCCATTGGAATCAGAGGCGATCGCCGCAGAACGGGACTTCGCAGAACGAATTTTGAACGAACGCCTGAGCCATGAAAGCCTAGGCACCCGTTTCCGCCTCAATCATTTGGATTTATTGCTCAAAGGAGCAGCCCAAATCCTAGCCGAACTCAGCGGCTGCATCGCCCTCATCACCCTCCCCCAAGCCCCCCTCAGCAAAGTCCATCAGATCCGACTATTGCCCATGGAACCGGGCAAAATCATGGCCCTATTGGTCACCCAAACCTACGAAAGTTATTCGAGCCTGATCACCCTATCCCCGCCCATTTCCGAACCGCGATCGCCCGCCGAAACCATGGACCCCAACCCCTGGGAAGGGCTCGATCCAGAGCATCTCAACCAAGAACTCAGCCTCGTCTCCAACTTCCTAAGCTGCCAACTTCAAAATCACACCGTAGGGGACCTATCCACCCTCGACTGGCAAGAACTAGGCAAACAATTCGAACACTACGGCGACTTCCTACAGGTCCTACTCCAAGAATTGAGCCAACAGGCCATCCCCACCCCCTCAAACACCAAAATCATGATTGGCGGCGTCTCCACCGTCCTACGCCAACCGGAATTCACCGAACTTGAACAAGTCCAAACCCTGCTCCACCTACTAGAAGAGGAACAAGACCACCTCAGCGCCCTGATCTACGGGGCATCTCCCCCCCCAACCCAACGGACCCAACGGCAAGTCACCGTCCGCATCGGCTCCGAAAACCCATGGGAACCCATCCAAAACTACTCCCTTATCTCATCCCAATACGGCGACTCCACCAACCACTGGGGCAGCGTCGGACTCCTAGGCCCCACCCGCATGGACTACGACACCGCGATCGCCCTAGTAGACTCCACCGCCGAATTCCTCTCAGAAGCCGTCACCCCGTCCATATAACTTTATCAACATTCAACAAGTTAAAAACATGGGAATACGGAGGCTCGAGCAACTTGACAAGTCAACAATCTAAAACACTGAAAGTTTAACACCTCAACAAGTTACACAATCATGAACTCTAGCTCCCAGGAAGTTGAAGCAGGACAGAACCTATCAAGATGGGCTTTCGGCTTTTTATGGCTAGGTTTTATTGCTTATGCCGTTGTCCTAGCACCGCCGGATGATCCAGAAACCTTGGATGTCATTGTGAAATTGTCCAGCGGGCAAACGGCCGGGCTAAATCCGCTGTTGGTGGCGCTCTTTAATTTGATGGGGATTTGGCCAATGGTCTACGGCTGCATCCTCCTGGCGGATGGCCATGGGCGATCGCCGAAAGCTTGGCCATTTTGGGCAGCATCCTTTGGGGTCGGCGCATTTGCAGTGTT
Source organism: uncultured bacterium (assembly GCA_964655355.1). Classification (GTDB taxonomy): domain Bacteria; phylum Cyanobacteriota; class Cyanobacteriia; order CACIAM-69d; family CACIAM-69d; genus CALGDE01. The sequence goes on along the minus strand of CAZZMD010000005.1, from coordinate 32,486 downwards.
GCCCTATCTAGCGTTGCGACAGCCGATGACGGATTCGGCAACCCAGGAGTTTACAGAAAGGCGGCTACGGAATTTACGATTTTGGGATTCCCGATGGCTGGCGCTGGCCTTGCTATTGGGGGCGGGAGCGCTCGCCACCTACGGCATTACCCAGGGAGATTGGGGGGCATTCGTAGAGCAGTGGCAAACCAGTAAATTTGTCCATGTCATGAGTTTAGATTTTTGTGCCCTATCCCTGTTGTTTCCCTCCTTGGTGGGGGATGATATGCGGCGACGGGGGGGCGAAAATCCTGGGCTCTGGGTTGCGATCGCCTGCATTCCCCTCCTAGGACCGCTCGTATATTTACTATTGCGCCCCTCCCTTTTTAGGGCGAATTCCGAAACGGCGATCGCATCTTAAATTCCCAGCATCAAAAACCAATTTAATATCAGATCAATATCAAATTAATGTCAGGGAGAACGGGTGTTATGGGTGCAGCAACCAAAGACGATACAGAGCAATTACGGTTGCAGAAGAAAAAGGCGGCAAAAGATAAATCTCACCGCGATCGCGAGGGCAATGAAAAGGGATTATATTTGCTTTTTACTGGATTAGGAAAGGGTAAAACCAGCGGCGCAATGAATTTAGTCTATCGCCATCTGGCCCATGATCTAAAGGTGGCAGTGGTTCAGTTTGTAAAAAATTCAGAGGCCTATCCCGATGGCGATCGCCTGATGCTGACCAAGTTAAAAACCCTAGGGATGCCGGTCGAGATTCATACCCTCGGGGGCGGATTCACCTGGGAAACGCAAGACCCTGCACAGGATCGGGCGATGGCCCAGGCGGCCTGGGAAATGGCGCTGCAATATATTCAGGATCCCGACATCAACCTAGTAGTCTTAGATGAGCTACATATCGCCTTGAAAAATCAACAGCTCGACTTGAATACGGTTATTGAGGGAATCCGCGATCGCCCCTATTTATGCCATGTGGCAACCACGGGACGATATGCGCCTGATGATTTATTGGAAATGGCAGATTTAGTAACGGAAATGAAAAAAATCAAGCATCCCATTCAACAGGGGATTCCTGCTCAGCAAGGCATTGAATTTTAGATTTATTGATTTAAATAACTGGCAAAAACTGCCCAGTTTGATCTAAAACTAATTACACCAAATCCGTTATCAAAGCCCATCGTATTCTTGGGAGATTGGGGAAGGAAAACTATGGGGCAAAAAATTCTACAGCGATCGCTTTTGGGATTGGGCTGCATCGCATTAATCGGCGGCGGCGTATTAGCCGTATCCCCTTGGGGACAGCAAAGGATTCAAGAGTTTCAGGACGGGGGAAGTTTCCTGGGATTCGGGCAGGGAGAGACGAAAGGAACCGGGGGAGAGTTTGACCCGATCGCCCCGGACAATCCTTTGGTACCGCTATTGACCCAGGAACCGGCGGAACGGCAAGCAGCATTGACGGCGCTGGCCCAGGGGGAATCATCGGCAACCCAGTGGCGGGCGCGATATTTACTGGCAATGGATGCGATCGCCCAGAATCAGCCAGCGGAGGCGGTGCAATGGCTGGAGAATTTGGAGCAGGATTATGGCGTCTTAGGGGCTCAGATTCAAGCGTTGCGCCTGAAGGCATTGGCGGCGACCGGGGATCCCACAGTGCCGGAACAATGGCGATCGCTATTGGAGTCGGCGGAGTTGAGTGATTTCCTGACGGTGGAGGCCAATTATGCGCTGCGGGATGAGCGATCAGCATTTTGGGATGGGGTGATTGGTGGGGGGGCGGAAGCGCAACCGCCGACAGAGGCAGATAGCCCAGCAAGCAATGTCTATCTAAAACAGCATCCCAAGACGATCGCGATCGTCAAAGAACGGCTGCAAGCTGCACCGGACGATCCTCAACTGCTGCGGCATCTGGTGCGCTATTCGCCGGATGATCCCAACATTGGCACCTATCTGGTGAAGTTGGAGAAACGCCATAGCGATATCTTGACCCCAGAAGAGTGGGAGGCGATCGCGGGAATTTATTGGTCGAAATTTCAATATCGCCAGGCCGGAGAAGCTTACACAAAAGCGTCCCCGACGCCTCGGAATGCCTATCGGGCGGGGCGGGGATTGCAATTGGGCAGGAAAAAGCCCGAGGCGATCGCGGCCTATCAACGGGCGATCCGACAGTTTCCCGAGGCACCGGAAACGGGGGAAGCACGGGTGAAATTGGCAGGGCTATTGCCAGCCCAGGACCGACTGAAAGTATTGGAGAGTACCCTCACTCAATTTCCCCACCTGGCCGGCGAGGTAATCGCCCTGCAGGCAACGGCGTTTGATGAACTTGGGAGCCCTCAAACGGCAACCCAACTGCGACAAAAATTGTTTGGGAGCCATGGGGATAGTGAAACCGCCGCCGAGCTGCGCTGGGAGTGGGCTTGGCAGGCCGCCCAAAATAATCAAATCGCGAATGCGGTCACCCAGGCTCAAGCCCTAGTGGACCAGGCCCCCGACAGCGAGTTAGCGGCCCAAGCGGGATTTTGGTTGGGGAAATGGTATAGCCGGGGAAACCAATCGGACGCCGCCATCCGCAGCTATCAGTTTGTGCTGAAAAATCACCCCGACTCCTACTACGCCTGGCGGTCCGCCGATGAATTGGGGCTGCCCGTCGGCGATTTCACGACGGTGCGACAGCTACGCCCCAACACCCAATTGCCCACCACGCGATCGCCCCTGCCCGTCGGAAGCCCTGCCCTCCAGGAGCTGTATCAACTGCGCCTAGATGACGCCGCCTGGGAAGAATGGCAAGCCCAGCGGAACCAGCGATCGCCCAGTGTGCCCGAGCAATACACCGATGGGATTATGCGACAGCTGCAGGGGGATAACCTGCGGGGCATTTTCCTACTGTCCAACCTGGCATGGCGGGATTTACCGGAGGAGCGGGCTGATTATGCTGCCTTATCCCAAACCGATGCCTATTGGCATGCCCTTTACAAGCTGCCCTATGCCGACGCCATCGAAGCCGCCGCCGAAAACCGTAATTTCCATCCCTTGCTAATAGCAGGGCTGATTCGTCAGGAATCCCGTTTTGAGAAAGATATTGTGTCTGTGGCCGGGGCGATCGGGCTAATGCAGGTGTTGCCGGGCACCGGAGACTGGGGTGCGAAGGAAATTGGACTCCCAGATTTCGATCTGCGGGATCCCATCGATAACCTGGCCCTGGGCACTTGGTTTTTGGACTATACCCACGAGCAATATGACGGGAATTCCATGTATGCGATCGCCAGCTACAACGCGGGTCCAGGCAATATTGCCAAATGGATTGAACGGTTTAACCCCCAGGATTTTGATCGATTTGTCGAACAAATCCCCTTCCCGGAAACCCGCAACTATGTCAAAGCGGTCCTAGGGAACTATTGGAATTACGTACGACTTTACGACACAGAAACCCAAGCCCTGATCCAGCGTACCGTCGGTCCTTAACCGTTTGGACTAACCCTTAACTTTTGGCTTCCAACCCTTAGCCCCTAACCCTTCGAAATATCGTCAGTCTTAGGTGCAATCCAAATCCGATAAGCCGCGTAAGCAATCAAGCCCAGGGCCACCAGGCTGACCACCGTAGACACCAACGTCACGGTAATCCTCAGTAGCGTCAGGGCAGCAAAAGCGCCAATCACCCCCGCAATAATTTTGCCCGTGGAGCCCAATCCGTTAAACCAGCCCATCACCGACGAGGCGATCGCCGCCAAAGACACTTCTGTATCACCCATGCCCGATGGATTGCTCACCGATGCCCTCACCGGCTCCGCTGAAGCCGGCTCCGAGGCACTGTTCAACTCCGCCTCAATCTCCCGTAGCCGTTGCTGTAAATCCTGCGGATCCTTAGGTTCAGGGGTCATATGAACTCACCACTGCTTAACTCACCACTGCCATGACTCGCGGGCTGCATCCGTCGGCGCTCCTCCCTGTAGGAAATCTCCCCCTGGGAGCATCCCATGGGTACCACACAACCCGTTATGCTGAATAACGCCTCGGTGACGGCCGCGTCCCACTAACTAGCATTAGTCGTGCCCCTATCCTAAGCCAACTTAATTGGGATAGCTCCCGGTAAACCGTCCCAAATCGGTCGAAATTTACCCCCCGCTGATACCGCCAGCCTGTCCAACCCAATTCATTTTCTGAGTGACGCCCAACCATGACCATTAATCAAACCAAACGCCTTGTGCTGATGGCCGAGGACGAGCTAACCAACTTCAGCACCACCGCCCGCAAAGTGGAAAAGCTCCAACAGAAAATCGCCCTTAGCGTCCCCCTCGCGGAACAGCAAGCCGTCCGCGAACAATTGCAAGAAGAACTCCCCAAAGACGGGTTAGCGTTGACCGTTGAAAACCAGCGTCAAGCGGTCGCCCTACCCTTTTGGGGCATTGCCGGTCTGGGCTTGCTGTTGGCCGTCTCCATGAATCAACCCGGGGATTTGCTGTTTACCGGTGCCGGTGTCGTCGCCGCTTGGACCATCCAAAAATGGGGATGGCAGCTCCAGGCCAAACGCTTAGTGGTCAACACCTTGGATAGCATTGAAGAACGGATCGAAGAAGAACGGAGAAAAGTCGCAGCCTCCGATCACTAACATTTGCTCATTAACGATCGCCTGCTCCTGCCCCACCCTCCTCTCCATCCAACCGGTGCAAACCGATGAGCATTCTCACCCTTAAAAATGCGGCCAAGGATTTTGGCATTAAGGTCATTTTGCAAGATGGCAATTTGAGCCTGGAGGAAGGGGAAAAGGTGGGGCTAATCGGCACCAATGGCTCCGGTAAATCCACCCTGATGAAAATGCTGGCGGGGATGGAGCCCCTGGATCAGGGAGATCGCTGGATAAATGCCAAATATCGGGTGGTGTATCTCCCCCAGCAACCGCCGGTAGACGAAGAGCGGACGGTATTGGAACAGGTGTTCGCCGACTGTAGCGATCGCCTGAATCTGGTGCGGGATTATGAACTGTTGTCCCAGCGATTGGCCAATCCCCAGCCGGACGACAATGTGGACCGATTGATGGCAGAAATGGCCGACCTAGGCGATCGCATTGATGCCGCCGGGGGATGGGATTTGGAAACCCAGGCGAAGGTGGTGCTATCGAAGCTGGGGATCGATAACTTTTCGGCGCGGGTCGGGGATTTATCCGGGGGATATCGCAAGCGGATTGCCCTAGCGACAGCTCTGTTATCGGAGCCAGATTTATTGCTGATGGACGAGCCCACCAACCACCTGGATGCCCTATCGGTGGAATGGCTCCAGGATTATTTGAAAAGCTATCGCGGCGCAGTGTTGCTGGTGACCCACGATCGCTATTTTTTGGATCGGGTTACCAATCGAATTTTGGAACTCGACCGAGGAGATTTATCCTCGTTTGCCGGTAATTACGGTTATTACCTAGAGAAAAAGGCGGAAGAAGAAGCCGTCACCGCCAGCAGTAAACAGAAATTAAAGGGCGTCCTACGCCGGGAATTAGCCTGGCTACGACGGGGGGCAAAAGCCCGGAGTACCAAGCAAAAAGCCCGCATTGATCGCTACAACGAGATGAAGGGGCGAGAGTTTAAGGAAGACCTGGGCAAGGTCGATATTGCCACCGCCTCTCGGCGCATCGGCAAGAAAGTCATTGAGATTAAAAACATCTCCAAATCCTATGGCGATCGCACCCTAATCAAAGATTTTACGTATACGTTTGAGCCCCAGGATCGGGTCGGCATTATCGGCGGCAACGGAGCCGGCAAATCCACCCTGGTCAATATCATGATTCAGCGGCTAGCCCCCGATGCAGGGGAAGTGAGTCTGGGGCAAACGGTCCATGTGGGCTATTTTGACCAGCACACCGACGACCTAAGCGACAAGGGCAATTGGCGGGTTATCAACTACCTCAAGGACGCCGCAGAACTGGTCGCCACCGCCGACGGAACAACGATTACGGCATCACAAATGTTGGAGCGGTTCCTATTCCCGCCCGATATGCAATTTGCCCCCATCGAAAAATTATCCGGAGGAGAGAAGCGGCGGCTATTTTTGTTGCGGGTGCTGATGACTGCCCCCAATGTATTGGTATTAGACGAGCCGACGAATGATTTGGATGTACAAACCCTAGCGGTCCTGGAGGAATATCTGGAATCCTTTGGGGGCTGTGTCATCGTTGTGTCCCACGATCGCTATTTTCTGGATCGGGTGACCAATCGCATCTTTGCCCTGGAGCCGGGAGGCAACGTGCGCCAATATCCGGGCAATTATTCCACCTACCTAGACTTTTGCGCGCGAGAAGAAGCCCGAGCCAAGGAACTGGAAGCAGAGACGAAGCAAAAAGAGACTCAGAAAACTAAAGCGTCTAATCCACCTCACACTAAAAAATCTCAGGCGGGGGAGCGATCGCGGAAATTATCCTACAAAGAAAAGCGGGAGCTGGAAGCCCTCGAAGAAAAAGTCCCCGCCATGGAAGAGGAGAAAGAAACCCTGGAGAAAACCCTCTACGATAATCCCCCCAGCGACTACACCGAAATCGAAGCCCTTACGTCCCGGCTAGCGGAGCTAGAGCAGGCAATTGAGACCGGCACAGAGCGCTGGTTAGAACTCTCAGAAATCGCGGAAGCAAGTTAGAACGGTAAGTATCGGGATCCCAGTTATGGGGATCATCAACCACGACGCCGGAGCAACCACACCATGGGATCAACAGAACAGCACGAAGCGTTCTTACTGGGGCGAGTTCTGTTGGACTTTGACCGGGCAGATGTCGACCTATGGAGCGAACTCTCGGCGATCGCCCTCACCCCCGACGGCAGCCTCTGGGTCGGCTCCGACGAACTCCAAACCCTAGAGCGATTACGGCCCCTAAGCCCCATGCACTACGGGGAACACCACAGTTGTCCCCTCCCCGATAATTTGACGCTGCCGGATCCAGAGGGAGAAATTGATTTTGAAGGATTGGACTACGGGGACGACTTTCTGTGGTTCGTCGGCTCCCATAGCCAAAAACGGAAACGCCCCAAAGGCAAAGACAACGATTTAAAGCGCCTAACCCAGGTCGTCAGAGAGCCCAACCGCTATGCCCTGGGACGGATTGCAGTGTCTGACAAAGGCGATTTAAAAGCCAAAGGCAGCGCCATGGTCGCCATGGGAGATGCGGACAACGATTGGAAAGGCAATCCCTTGATGACCGCCCTGGGCAAGGATCCCCACCTCGGAGACTACATTCACCACCCCATCCCCTCCAAGGAAAACGGACTCGACATCGAAGGCTTAGCAGTCCGGGGCGATCGCCTCTTCATCGGGCTACGGGGTCCCGTCCTCCGGGGCTATGGCATCGTCCTGGAACTTCGGTACGACCCCAGCGAAAAAAAGGATTTAATTCTATTGCCCGCCGCCGGCAAACATCTCTATCGCAAACATATTTTCAACCTGCGGGGCCAAGGCATCCGCGACCTCTGTTGGGACGGGGATGATCTCCTGTTGCTGGCAGGGCCCACCATGGGCATCGATGGCTATACCGATGTGGTGCGCTGGCGATCGCCCCTGGAAGATGCGGAATCCGAAACCCCCGACATTATCTACGAGCCAGACGAAAAACAACTCCAGCCCGTCATGACCTTACCGACCACCCGCGGCTATGACTACGCCGAAGGCATCATGCTGGCCCCCTGTTGGGAAGAGCCAGCCCTATGGGTCGTCCACGACGGTCCCGGTCCCCAACGTCTCATCGGCGATCGCTCCCTCCTGATCGACGTCTTCCGCCTTCCCTAAAGGCTGTTATCTTCCGGAATCGGTTTAGTCCCACCTATCCGTGAAGTAACAGATTCAACTTCGGCACGGGTCATTGAAACCACCCATCCTTACATCGGAGCCATCCACCATGGGATCAAGAAAACAGCATGCAGCGTTCTTACTGGGGCGAGTTCTGTTGGACTTTGACCGGGCAGACATGGATCTATGGAGCAAACTCTCGGCGATCGCCCTCACCCCCGACGGCAGCCTATGGGTCGGCGGCTCCGACGAACTGCAAACCCTAGAGCGATTGCGTCCCCTCAGCCCCATGCACTATGGGGAACACCACAGCTGCGCCCTGCCGAAAAATTTGGACCTACCGGATCCCGAGGGAGGAATTGATTTTAAAGGGTTGGACTATGGGGAGGGTTTTCTGTGGTTCGTGGGCTCCTATAGCCAAAAACGGAAACGCCCCAAAGGCAAACCTGGCACAGTTTTCAAACGCCGCACCCAAGTCGTAAGGGAGCCCAACTGCTATACCCTAGGACGAATTTCCGTGTCTGACACAGGAGATTTAACGGACAAAGGCAGCGCCATGTTAGCCATGGGAGACCCGGACAACGACTGGAAGGGCAACCCCCTGATGGCCGCCCTGAGCAAGGATCCCTTTTTCAGGAGTGCTGACGATCGCCGCCCCAGCACCTACATCCCCTCCATTAAAGGCTTAGCGGTACGGGGCGATCGCCTCTTTATTGGCCTGCAGAGCTCAGTCATGTGGGGCGATGCCGTGCGGGGCTATATCCCCCTCGTCTTAGAACTGCGATTTGATCCCACCGAAAAAAAAGAGTTAATTTTGCTGCCCGTCGCCGGAAAACACCTTTATCGCAAACATATGCTTGACCTACAAGGACAGGGAATCCGCGACCTCTGTTGGGACGGAGACGATTTATTGATCCTAGGGGGGCCGACCTTGGACATTAATGGCCATGCCGATGTGGTGCGCTGGCGATCGCCCCTGGAAGATGTGGAGTCAGACACCGCCGATACTATCGACGTACCCGACGAACAACTAGTCCAGCCGATGATGACCCTACCCACCGCCCTCGGCAACGACTACGCTGAAGGTGCTATGTTAGCGCCCTGTTGGCAGGAACCGGCCCTATGGGTGGTCTACAAGGGGCCCGGTCCCAAACGCCTCATCGGCGATCGCTCTCTCCTGATCGACGTCTTCCGCCTTCCTTAAAGTCTGTTATCTTCAGGAATTGGTTTAGTCCACCTATACGTGAAGTAACAGAAAGCCCATGAAACGTCTGCAACGAAAACGTTTGGGACGGCTGCTCAGTGCAGTCCTAGTGGGAACGGCATCCCTAGGAATGGTGAGCTGCGGTCCCTCTGATTCATCGTCAACGTCATCCTCTTCAACCGCCGATTCAGCGGCTGATTCCACCACCGAAGAAACCCTAACCCTAGGGGCCATTCCCGACCAAGATCCCGAAAAGCTACAACGCCAATACGAAAAGCTATCGACCTATCTTTCTGAGGAATTAGGCGTCCCCGTCGAATACAAGCCCGTCACCGACTATGCCGCCGCCGTCACCGGCTTTAAAACCGGCGACCTAGAACTGGTTTGGTTCGGTGCCCTAACCGGAGTCCAAGCGCGACTCCAGGTCCCCGGCGCAGAGGCGATCGCCCAGCGAGAAATCGACACCCAATTCAAAAGCGTCTTTATCGCCAACACCGCCGCCGGCGTCCCCGAACTATCCTCCGTGGAAGATTTAGTGGCGCTCAAAGGCAAAACCTTCACCTTCGGCAGTGAATCCTCCACCTCCGGCCGCCTCATGCCCCAAGCATTCTTAGAGCAAGCCGGCGTTTCCCTAGAAGATTTTAAGGGTAAACCCGGCTTCTCCGGCGACCACGACAAAACCATCAAAGTGGTAGAAGCCGGCAGCTACGAAGTTGGCGCATTGAGCACCAGTGTCTGGACCAAGCGCACCGAAGCCGGCGAGGTAGATCTCGACAAAGTGAACTTGATCCTCGAAACCCCCACCTACTTCAACTACCACTGGGTCCTCAACCCCACTCTCAAACAACAATTTGGGGACGACATCGGCGAAAGAATCCTAGCGGCCTTTGAAAAGCTAGATCCCAGCAATCCGGACCATGCGGAAATCCTGGACCTATTCGCCGCCGAAAAATTTATCCCCACCACCAACGAAAACTACGACGACGTTGAATCCGTCGGACGCTCCATCGGCAAGATTCGCTAGGGGCAGATATTCATGATGTCAGTGTGAGGATAGGCGTGAGGGGCAAGCCGGAGGAGCCAGGAATCAGCACCGGATTCCAAGTCGCACCTTCTGCCTGCCCCCTCGTCTTAGACCGTACTACCGAAGTCTGAGGGATCAATCACGCTGCTACTAATCCCCGTCAACTCCAGAATACGGATGTCATTCACAAACACATCGACCCCATTGGCACCATCGCTCCAGGTCAACGAATCCACCTCCGTCAAGCCCACGATCGCAAGCACATCGAGCCCATCCTCAAAATCGGTAATGATATCGAACTCATCCGGCACCGTCTCGATGGAATCAATATTGACCGCGAAGACATCCGCGCCCCCCGAACCGGTCAGGACATCAAATCCCAAACCACCGTCCAGGGTATCCGTCCCCTCTCCGCCAATCAGGACATCATCCCCCTCATCGCCAAAGAGAATATCCGCCTCAGCACCGCCATTCAGATCGTCATCCCCCAGACCACCGTCCAGGCGATCGCTCCCGTCGCCACCATCGAGGGCATCATCCCCGTCCTCACCAGCCAGGACATCATTACCCGATTCACCAGCCAGGAAATCGTTCCCGACACCGCCTCCTAAGGAGTCATCGCCACTCCCCCCTCGGAGAATATCGTCCCCGTCACCGCCGTCGAGGAAATCGTTGCCACTGCCCCCCAGCAGGAAATCGTTACCGGTCCCCGCCTGAAGCAGGTCATCATCGCTATTCCCCCGCAGAAAATCATCCCCTGTTCCCCCCAGCAGGCGATCGCTCCCGCCACTACCGGTCAGGCGATCATTCCCATCGCCCCCCTCAAGCTGGTCATTCCCCTGATTCCCATTCAGAAAATCATTGCCCCCCAGGCCGACCAAATTATCATTGCCCCCCAACCCAAAGAGCACATCCGCCTCTTCCGTGCCCACAATGGTCTCCCCAACGTCCCCCAACTGGGGCGTCGGCAACAACACCTGATCCGCCGCAAGCTGCACACTCGACTCATCCACCTCCGTGGCGGGCAAATTCAAACGCGCCAGCTCAAAATCGACATCCAACGGCGTTTGGGGAGAAAACGCCACACTACCCGTCAGCGGAATAATAAAAATCGTCTCATCGGGATCATCACTGAAAAACCGAATATCTCCCTCAAAGCTATTCACCTGCACTTCCGTCCGCCGCAGCGTGAATTCCAAGGAGCTTTCAGGGGCAATCTCCAACTCCAAGATCGAGTCCCCTTCAAACACCTCCACCGACGCCCCCACCAACAGGGAAAGCTCAAACCCTTCCGGCACCTCCACATCCGTCAAATTCAGGACTTCGGTGCCCACATTGCTAACCTCCAGCACCTGCTCAAACGTGGTCCCAAAAACCACATCATCCAGAGCTAAGGGCGTATCCAGCCCATCAAACTCAACCCCATTGCTGAACACCGCAATATCGGCCTCCGCAAGAGGCGTTCCCGGGGCGATCGTGCCATACACATCCCCGTTATCCTGATCTGCGCCGACCCCATCCACTCCCGTGGAGCCGCCCGCACTGCTCGCGGAATTGCCCGAGAACGTCACATCCACAGCCTCCACCGTTGGCAAAGCGCCAGGAACCCCCGCCGCATTACCAAACTCCGAAGCATATTCACTCTGGGTACGATTCAGGACAAAAATTGCACCGCCCCGCCCATCAGAATTACCAGGACCCGGATCAAATCCGGTGACGATCCCAGGGGTAGCGCTGTTGCCACTGAAATCGACGGTCTCAAAGGTAACGGTGCCGGACCGGACAAAGACCGCCCCCCCGAAGCCAGCGCCTGTCCCCCCTAAGCCCTCAATGAACACACTGGTACCAAAAGCCCCATCGCCGCCGCCAAAGCCCCCGGTCCCTGGTATGCCGTCGTAACCACCACCGCCGCCCGCGCCATAGCCCCCAATTCCCCCATAGCCATAGGAAGCGTAGCCAAAACCGCCACCACCGCCAAAGCCGCCATAGCCGCCATAGCCCGCAGACTCTGCCCCCCCCGAAGAAAGGCCAAAACCGCCGCCGCCGCCAAAGCCACCATTACCCCCAGACACTGCCGAAGATTCGTTGGATCCGGCCCCACCCCCACCGCCAAAACCACCGTTATAGCCATTTCCACCGCCATTTCCACCGCCAGCGAATCCCCCATAGTTCCCACTTCCGCCGTAGCCTCCATCGGGGTCAAAGGATGGGCCAAACAGACCGCCACCACCCAAGTAGCCATCACCATAGAGTCCCCCTCCCCCCGTAATCGGACCATAACCACCCCCCGGTCCAATGGAGAAGATGGAGCCACCAACCGCCTCATTATTGGTGAAATCAACCCGTTGAACCGCCACCTCACCGCCGTAGACAAACAAGCCACCACCGAGCCCGGCCCCAGCGCCGCCATTACCACCCAGCCCCCCTTCAGCAAGGCCATCAGTAATGGTCAGATCCTGAATAAAAACTTCGCCAGATCGAACAAATAGCGGGCGAAAGGCCCCACCCCCACTAATGGTTCTGGTTTCGATCACATTGGTATTGGGATCATCCCCAGTCAAAGTGATATCGGAATTGATTAACCGAGTTGCAACGCCACTCAACGTCACATCGGTAGACAGGAGAATGGTGTCTTCCCCAGGGGTCGCGTTAGCCTGCAGGATGGCATTGCTGAGGGTACCCGGGACATTGCCACTACCGTCATCCGTGGCTTGGGTCACAGTGAACGTGGCCAAGGTATGGGCATAGGCCTGACGCGATCGCCGGCTCAGGCTCGACTGACCAGACGCCCCGCCAACCAACACATCTAAATCCCAATTCCCTTCAGTGCGATCGCCCCCCGTAACATGACGATTCGCCGCGATCGCCACCCCCGTCAGCCGATGGAACTGCTCCACAAATGCCTGACCAACACTGGTCGCCCCCACTCGGCAACCATGTAATACAATTTCGCCCGCCTCCCCCAAACAAGCGCCCCAGGTATACAACGTCCGCTGGAGCGATCGCAGCCGCGGCAAATCCAAAACATCCCGCCCCAACAGCAGCCGACCCGGCTCCCCGTGGGACAAAATTTCCAGCCGCGACAGCTCCCCAGAGCTAGCCGCCAACATTGCAACCATCCCCGTGATCGCCCCCACCCCATCATCCTCAGGGGAGAGCATCATCACCTGCGCAGACGGGTCCACCCCCTGCAACAACAGCTCAGAATCAGCAATGCGGGAATCAACAACCAGAAGAGAGGCTTTCATAGCAACAGAGGATAGGTTAGGAGAGTAATCGACGAGCACGGTAAATCATTGATGGCGTTAGCATCCGCGGGACAGCCAAATCAGATGTCAACTCAGACATTGAAATCAGACATTGAGCTTTAGGATGCAAACCCTAGTCCCTGTAATTCCATCTTAGAAACAGAAGCTGATCAGGAGGGGGAGCTGCATCACAATCCCCAGTGATTCCACAGCGGGTTTAATCGATCTCGATCACATAGACGGTGTGAGCCCCTCGAAGTTTCAAGCAACCCGCCCAAAGCACACCTCTCAGCATTCCAGCCTGAAGCAGCCCTGGTCCCTCAGCAATCTACCGTTAAGCCACCCTTGACAACGATCCACGATAGGCGTGATACTCCCATCCCCATCATGGACCAAAACCCAAGCAATTTCCGTAAATTCACGGAGACTTCACAGAACACCCCAGACCGCCACCCAGCGGACCTAGCGGCTCTGGTCCCAACAGGCCCGTGCATCATTCACCCAGCTTTTGAAGCAAACACGGCTGGCATCGATGAACAACCCTTAGAGATTGTCTTTCCAGAGAAGATCCTGTGCTAGCATCCTTAATGCCAAATACTTGCAAAAATCTCTTGCGAGTCACTCCCAGCTTGGTATTTTCTTGATGGGAATCATTATCATTGTCAATCGTCCAGACGGATGGGCGATCGCCCCAAGCAGGCAATACATCAATACCGGCTCTAACACCGGCTTTCTTCAGGACGAGGAGCTATACCGGTCCTCCAGAAGTCAGCATCTACAACTCGATAAGTTAGTCTCTAGTCTCTACGGCTCGATATAACCTACAGCCCGACATAACCCGATCACTCACCTCAATGATTCATCGCCTAGCCCTTCCCATGCCCCTACGATTCCTGACCGCCACGACCCTCGCGATCGCCCTGGCAAGCTGTCAAACCGCCACGCCAGAGGGATCCTCTGAAGACGGCATCGCCCAGGGAGAAAAAGACTGTCCAGCCTGCGACTTCTCCGGTCAAGACTTACAGGGGAAAGACTTTAGCGACGCCAACCTCAACGGAGCAAACTTCCAGAAAGCCCAGCTCCAGGGGGCAGACTTCAGTCAAGCAAAGTTAGATCAAGTGGACTTTAGTGGCGCTGATTTGACCGGGGCAATATTAACCGGCGCGGGCCTGAACCAAGCCAACCTGACCGATGCCACCTTAGACCAAGCCCAATTCCCCAAAGCTTATTTGCGGGGAGCCATCCTCCGGGGCGCAACAGTGGACGAGACAGACTTCAGCAATGCAGATTTGCTGAATATTCAACCCCTAACGTTTGACCTGAGCGGTGCCAAAACCGACGGGGCTATCCTTCCAGAGTCCTTAGAAGAGTCGACGGAAGAACCGACGCAAGAATCGACGCAAGAATCGGCCGAGGCATCTCCCGAGAAGCCTGAATAATGGAGCGATCGCCCTTAGAACCGTTGGCCCCACACGACGATCCGCCAGACGCTGAGCCGTCGCTGATCAACGACGCTTCGGAGCCGGCTGCCATCCGCCAAACGGCCCCTAGCGACATCCAAGATGACAGTCAAGATCACACTCAAGATGACAGCCAAGGGGACCCTCTAGACGACACCCTATTTGATGTCGTGGAAGCACCATTACTCGGAGAGTCCGCATCCCGGTGGCATCAATTAGGGGAATTGGGCCTTATCTTTCTCGGGGCGATCGCCCTGCACGGGGTGGTGTTGATTTTGCCGGTGATTGAATTTCGCCCTCGAACGCGGCTCTCAGCCAATCCGAACTCCGCCACCAAACCGATCCCCATCCAGCAATTACCCATTCAGCCAACCCCATCCCCCATCCCCAGCCCAACCCCCAAACCCACACCGCAAGCCCTCCAACAACCATCCCCATCCCCGAGCCCCAAACCCACCCCCAAAGCAAGTCCCAAGCGATCGCCCCGGCCAAACCCTAATCCCAGCCCCTCACCCGCAGCCTCCCCCAGTCCCGCCGCCAATCCCAGCCCATCGCCGGGGGCCAGTCCATCACCGGGGGCGAGCCCATCACCGGGGGCGAGCCCATCACCGGGTGCCAGTCCATCACCAGGGGCCAGCCCGTCACCCCTCCCCCAAGGCATTCCGGTGGTAGAAGGATTACCCGAAGCGGGAGAGGCCTGTGGCAGCAGCGACTGCTATTCTCTACCCCCCGGCGTTGGAATCCATGATGGCAATTTATTAGGCGACATCCTCCGGGACTCCCTCGGAGAAGGCGTGACCATCGAGCAAAACCAAGCGTTTTACGACAATACAGAAACCGCGCGCGAATTTATTGTGTCTCGGGGCAACCCCCCAGAAGTGGTGGCCTACTACTACGTGGTGTCATCCCAAACGGCAGCGGGAACGGTGATTTTGGGACGGCAGGCCAGCGATCGCCTATCCACCCTAGAAGAACTTCAAGCCGCCGCCCGAGGGGAAGACCCCTAGCAATCAACGCCCCACCAACGCACAAAAAAAAAGGAGCACATGGAAATGTGCTCCAAAACCGTGAGAAGGACAACGCAGGTTCGAAAGATTACATTGCACCTAGGAATACCCTAAGCACCCAACCCTAGGCCCACTGCACCCGATCCATCAAACGCACCGCCTTGGGATTATTACGACCCAACGCGGCAATGCTGGTCTTGGACTTCTTAAAAGAGCCGAAGCCCTTCAAAGTGTCAGCCCACTCAATCCCTTCCAGGACGGGGTATTCATTATTGCTCTTCGCAAAAATCTCCTGGGCGTTGGGATTCACCATAAACTCCAGGAACTTGATGGCATTAGCCCGGTTGGGAGCATTCTTCAGAACACCAACACCACTCGCATTCATGTGAGCCCCCCGTGCCGTGGGTCCTTGGTTCGGGAAGAAGACGCCAATCTTCTCGAAGGCCTCCCGATCCGCAGGATTATCAGCAGTCTTCAAGCGGGGCAGATAATAGGTATTCGCGATCGCGATCGCCCCTTCCCCAGCGGCACAGGCGCGAATCTGAGCCGTATCATTCCCCGTCGGCTTGCGAGCGAAGTTAGACACAAAATCCCGAGCCCAGTCCTCCGTCGCGCTTTCGCCCAGCACCTCAATCAGCTCACCAATCAAGGACTGGTTATAGATATTGCCCGAGCTACGGATCAGAATCTTGCCCTTCCACTTGGGATCTGCCAGATCCTCATAGGTGCTCAGCTCCGCCGGATTCACCATGTCCTTGTTGTACATAATCACCCGCGATCGCTGGGACATCGCGAACCAATGGCCATTCTCATGGCGCAGGTGAGCAGGAACAGCACTATATAAATTCGGAGCTTGAGCGCTGTTGAGGGGCTGGAACAAACCCGCCTGATCAGCGCGCCATAGACGACCCGCATCCACCGTAATCAAAACATCAGCGGGGCTATTGCTACCCTCTGCCTCAATCCGCTCCATCAAGGCATCAGACTTACCCTCAACCAAGTTGACCTTGACACCCGTCGCGGCGGTAAACGCATCATAAATTTTCCGATCCGCATCGTAGTGGCGACCGGAATAGAGATTGACCTCCCCGCCACCGCTTTGGGCTTGGGCACGCCCCGCACTTCCCAAAGCAACCGCCGCAAGAGCAGATCCCCCGGCTAAAAATGACCGCCGACCAAACTTCTGATTCAACTTGCTCATTATTTCTCCTGGTAAGCCACCCCCACAAGGAGGCTTTTTCTATCCAAAGACCTGACAGGAACCTTAGCATTAATGAAACAGATTCTCAAATAGATCTAGAGCATTTGTAAACGTCCCAGAAGCTCGCCCGTCTCCACCCTCCCCAATAAAAAACTGCCTCCCCTCGCCCGAGAGGAAGCAGCACTCATTCATTGATTTCGTCAGCAGGGGGCAATCAGCTCCCCGCCTGTGCCTTAATCAATCTGGTTAATCGATATCAATCAATCGATATCAATGGTCTGGGGACCAGACGAGGAGCTGTTGGAATCCGTCGGCGTCGAGAATCCAGCAGGCGCAGCAAAGGGATTAGCCCCCTGCTTTTCGAGCCAGCTTTTAACCGGATCTTGATTGGGGTCCATCCGAAACAGTCCTGAGGCGAGACCACCCACGAAGGCTAAAGGCTGGCCCATGACCTCCCGCACGAGGGGAGTTAGTTCATCTAAAAACATGACTTCTGGCAGTGATTGGGCAAAGGTGATGTAACGGGATGATAATCCAGGACGGGAAAATAATCTGTCCCATTCCAATCATTACGTACCCATTCACCATCTGACTAGGGGAGAAGGCCATAATGATGCCCTAATGATTAGGGCGGCTTCGCCCCATTCCCTGGATCCCGTTCCGATTAGACGGTTGCCCTGTAAGCCCCTTGCCCAGAGAATAGGAAAGCAGTACGAAGCAGTGCCATAGAAGCAGTACAGCGTATTGCGCTTCAAAACTAAGGTCAGAAGCCTGTCGTTTAACAGGCAATCAAACAACAGGCAGTCAAACAGATTGAGGAGCCGGGCGTGAGTCAGGAATTCGATTACGATTTAGTCATTATTGGTGCCGGTGTGGGGGGCCACGGTGCTGCTCTCCATGCGGTGGCCTGTGGTCTAAAGACCGCCATCATTGAAGCGGCGGATATGGGCGGCACCTGCGTTAACCGGGGCTGCATTCCCTCCAAGGCCCTATTGGCTGCGTCGGGTCGGGTGCGGGAATTGCAGGATGTCAAGCACCTGTCGGCGATGGGCGTCCAGGTGGGCCCCGTTTCCTATGATCGCGGGGCGATCGCCGACCATGCCAACAACCTCGTCGCCAAACTGCAAGGGGATCTGGTCAATAGCCTGAAACGTCTCAATGTGGACATCATCCAAGGCTGGGGCAAAGTCCTGGGATCCCAAAAAGTCGAAGTCACCCGCCCCGACGGCAACCGCACCCTGACCAAAACCATCACGGCAAAAGAGGTGATGATTTCTGCCGGGTCCGTGCCCGCCGTGCCCCCCGGCATCGAACTGGACGGCAAAACCGTTTTTACCAGCGATGAAGCGGTGAAACTGGAAACCGTCCCCGACTGGGTGGCCATCATCGGCAGCGGCTACATCGGCCTCGAATTCTCCGATGTATACACCGCCCTCGGCGCAGAAGTCACCATGATTGAAGCCCTGGATAACCTGATGCCCGGCTTCGACCCCGACATTGCCAAAGTCGCCAAGCGTACCCTCGTCGACGGTCGCGACCTAGAAACCTACACCGGCACTTTTGCGACGAAGGTCATCCCCGGTTCCCCCGTCACCATCGAACTGACGGACGCCAAAACCAAGGAAGTCATTGATGTCCTAGAAGTGGACGCCTGCCTAGTCGCCACCGGTCGCCGTCCCGCCACCAAAAACCTCGGACTCGAAACCGTCGGCGTTGAAACCGTCCGCCCCGGCTTTATCCCGGTCAACGACAAAATGCAGGTCCTGAAGGATGGGGAGCCCGTTCCCCACCTCTGGGCGATCGGCGACGCCACCGGCAAGATGATGCTGGCCCATGCCGCCTCCGCCCAAGGAGTCGTCGCCGTAGAAAATATGGTCGGGCGATCGCGCACCGTCGACTATCGCAGCATCCCCGCCGCCGCCTTCACCCACCCAGAAGTTAGTTTTGTGGGCTTAACCGAACCCCAAGCCAAAGAACTCGGCAAAGAAGAAGGCTTCGAAGTGGCCAGCGTTCGGAGTTATTTCAAAGGCAACTCCAAAGCGATCGCCGAAGGGGAAGGGGACGGTCTCGCCAAACTGATCTATCGCAAAGACACCGGCGAACTGTTGGGGGCCCACATCTTCGGGATCCACGCAGCGGACCTGATCCAAGAAGCCGCCAGCGCGATCGCCAACCGGGATGCGGTCCAGAACCTTGCATTCCAAGTCCACGCCCACCCCACCCTATCGGAAGTGCTGGACGAAGGATACAAGCGCGCCGAACGGGACTTCGCCGTTGCCTCCGCTTAAATACCCCCCCATCAGGGGATGGCGGTCCCGACCTGGCCATCCCCCGACGCCACTACACGCGCAGATACACAAAAGACCTCATTCGATACCCTCAAGGACCTTTTGTGAGGGGTTCTTTGCGGATTTTAAAATCTCAAAATTTGATGTCGTTTCCTACCGATAATCGCGCCTGACCGAAATCAGACCCGTGGCGCGTCAGCGTGCCATTCCTTGGACTGCAAAGCCATTCCCGTTCAACGGTCAGTGGTCTTTTCGAGATCATAGAATCTCCCGAAAGGACGGCGTCCATGGCATCCCAAAATCGCAAAGCTATCAAAGCAGAAATCATTTAAGTGTCGAATAATACTTTGCATTTGATCCAGGTTTGATCCAGACTTGATTCCAAAATTTCTTACCCGAGTTCCCTTTGAGCGCTGTTACCCCCCCCTGACAAGAGCCGCTGCCCAAGCCACGATCGCACCTGCATCATCCGCCTACATCTCCGCCTACATCAAGGATATCCAGGCAAAATAGCCCTGGCACGTCAGTGGAATATGACCAATGCACAATTTGAGAACCATGAGCTACTTTTACGTTTTAATATGGTTATGTTTAGCGTAGCTTTACGTTTCGCCTCAGTACTGAGGAAACATCCCCAGTATCATGGGTAACAGGGTGCATTTGCTTATCAGG
Organism: uncultured bacterium; assembly: GCA_964655355.1. Classification (GTDB taxonomy): domain Bacteria; phylum Cyanobacteriota; class Cyanobacteriia; order CACIAM-69d; family CACIAM-69d; genus CALGDE01. The sequence continues at coordinate 12,630 of CAZZMD010000005.1, read as the reverse complement.
GTAAATGCGCATGGTTTCTACTAATGGATCTACTAAATCGTCAGGCAAGCTCGACTATGACAGAGCAAGCCGGACAGTCCCCTTTTGGGGAATCGTGGTTAGCGTTGATGGTGGGGAACTCCCGCTGGCATTGGGGACAGTTCTCCGGGACGACCCTCCAGCAGCAGTGGGATGTGCCCGAATCCGTCGGATTTACAGGGATGCCCGCTGATTTCAGCGGGACGGTGGTGGCGGCGTCGGTGGTGCCCAATGCGGTTGATTTATTAACCCGCAGTGTTCGTTTGGCCCGTCCGGTGCGATCGCTCACTTTGGACGATGTGCCGCTATTGAATATGTATCCCACCCTAGGCATTGATCGTGCCCTAGGGGTATTTGGTGCAGGGATCGCCTATGGTTTTCCGACGATCGCCATAGATGCCGGCACCGCATTAACGATCACGGTCGCTAATGAGGATCGCGAACTGGCCGGCGGCGCGATTTTGCCAGGCTTCGGCCTGCAATTGCGGATGCTATCGGAACAAACCGCTGGTTTACCGCCAGTGACCGTGCCATCAGGCGCTTTACCGGAACGGTTCGCCCGCAGCACTCGGGATGCAATCCGCAGTGGGGTGGGATATACGTTGGCGGCGGGAATCCGGGAATTTATCTCCTCCTGGAAATCCGTTTATCCCGGCACAAGCGTAGTCCTCACCGGTGGGGACAGCGTTGCGTTATGGCGGCATTTGAATTTGATTGCCCCAGACTTAGCAGGATGTATGGAATGTGACCCCAATACGATCTTTTGGGGAATGCGCGCCATTATGCAGCATTAAATATGCAGCACTAAACATGGCCAGCTCAGCCGGTGATCAAGGACAAGGTTGGGGTCCTTAGGTCACAAGCTCAGGTCGCAAGATCAGATCACGGGATCACGATTTGCTCAATCCGTCGATTTTCAGAATGTCATCTATCGAAACGCCATCTAGCGGGAATACAGTTGGAGAATTAGAGAATTAGCGAGGAAGGGATAAGTTTCTGGGATAATTCAGGCGCTGAGCCTATTGTTAACAGTCCCCCTATCTTTTCCCTATGACCGTTCCCAGCGTTCAGACGGCATCCGTATTGGGATTGCCCATTCACCTCAGTTCAGATTATGTAGTCTGGCTTTGCGATCGCATTGATACGGGTCAAGGCACGATGGTGGTCACCATCAACGCTGAAATGGCCGTCCGAGGAGAGGAAGACGCGAAGCTCGCCACCACCTTAAAAAATGCAGAGCTGGTGATTCCCGACGGAGCCGGCGTAGTGCTAAACCTGAAAGCCAAGGGCTATGCCGTCGATCGCTGCCCCGGCATTGAACTAGCGGAGGCCATGGTTGCCCAAGCGGCGCGCCGTCCCGGCTGGAAAGTCTGGCTCTATGGGGGATCCCCTGGGGTTAGTGCCCAGGCAGCCGAAGCCCTAACCCAGCGGTATGCGGGGCTCCAAATTGCCGGCGTCAACCATGGTTTTTTGGATGAGGCAGCGATCGCCCAACAGCAACAGCAATTAGCAGCCCTCCAACCCGAAATTATTTTGGTGGGATTAGGGGTTCCGCGTCAGGAATATTGGATTGAACAACACCGACACCTCTGCCCCAACGCCCTATGGATTGGGGTCGGCGGCAGTTTTGACATTTGGTCCGGGACCAAAGACCGGGCCCCCGAATGGTTTTGTAAGAACAATTTGGAGTGGCTTTATCGTCTATACCAGGAGCCATGGCGATGGCGGCGCATGTTAGCCCTCCCCTATTTCGTCTGGCGATCGCTCCTGGAACGGTTTCGCCCCACGTGATGGTCCATCCCCCCTTGGGCATTTATCCCACCGATAAATGCATCGATAAATAACAGGTATGATTGATATAAAAACTTAAGGGAAAACCCTGAGGCAATGGGATACCATCAAGACCCCTACCTCAGATTTCAATCCTTGGGATACGACTTCCCCAGAACCGTTCCCGAAGATTAATCAAAATCAATGGATACTAAGGCGTTAATCGGTGCGGCGATCGCCCCAAGGGGCCGAACATTTCTATAATTCCCTTGATCGTTGTATCCTTCATATCCTGTCGTCCCCCTAGCAAAAGGTTCACAGTTTACGCCCTATGATTACCTCAACCAACACCGCTAACGGCCAAGCTGCTGGCGGGGTCAACGGCGCACTCGGAACCTGTGCCTTTCGCCCTGGGCTAGAAGGCATCCCAGCGGTGCGATCGTCCATCAGCTATGTGGACGGGAAACAGGGAATCCTGGAATATCGAGGCATCCCCATCGACCAACTGGCCCAGCAGGGCACCTTTCTAGAATGCACCTACCTGCTCATTTGGGGCAACCTGCCGACCGCAGAACAGTTGGCCAACTTCAAAACCGATATCCAGTTCCACCGCCGCCTTAAATTTCGCATCCGGGACATGATGAAATGCTTCCCAGAGAGCGGCCACCCCATGGATGCCCTGCAAGCGTCCGCCGCCTCCCTGGGACTGTTTTACTCCCGCCGTGCCCTGCTGGATCCCAACTATATCCGGGCCGCCGTCGTCCGTTTGATGGCGAAAATCCCCACCATGGTGGCCGCCTTCGAAATGATTCGCAAAGGCAATGACCCCATCCAACCCCGCGACGATTTAGATTATGCTGCGAATTTTCTATATATGCTGAACGAGCGGGAGCCCGATCCCCTAGAAGCAAAAATTTTTGATGCCTGCCTGACCCTCCACGCCGAGCACACCATCAACGCCTCCACCTTCTCCGCCCTGGTCACCGCCTCCACCATGACCGATCCCTATGCGGTCATCGCATCGGCCGTGGGAACCCTGGCCGGTCCCCTCCACGGGGGAGCCAACGAGGAAGTCGTGGCAATGCTCGATGAAATTGAGTCGGTGGATCATGTGGAAGCCTACATCGACGATCGCATCGCCAAGCGGCAAAAGATCATGGGCTTTGGTCACCGGGTCTACAAAGTGAAAGATCCCCGCGCTGCCATCTTGCAAAAAATGGCCGAAAGTTTATTTGATCGCTTCGGCCACGACCACCGCTATGACATTGCTCTCAAAGTAGAGGAAGTGGTGGAGGATCGCCTGGGCCACAAAGGCATCTACCCCAACGTGGACTTTTATTCCGGCCTAGTCTACGAGCGATTGGGAATCCCCGATGACCTATTCACGCCGGTCTTTGCGATCGCCCGGGTTGCCGGCTGGCTAGCCCACTGGCGGGAACAGCTCGAAGAAAATCGGATTTTCCGCCCCACCCAGGTTTACACTGGCGGTCATCAGCTCCCCTACATCCCCATCGCCGATCGCCAAGCCTAAGAATCAGTTCCTGATCCCATCCCTGATCTCATTCCCCATCTCACTCGATATCCAACCTTCTTCGCCCCCTTCCCCATGAGTCCTTCTTCCCAGTCCAGCACCAAACAACAATTCTCCGTATTGCTTGATCCCAAACTGATCGAGCAGGTGATGGAGCACACCGACACCCCAGGGGATGCGGTTGAAGAAGGGCTTCAGTTGTGGTTAGCGCAGCAGCAGAAAAAGCAATCCACCACCCCCTTCTCCCCATCAGCCCAGCGATCGCCCGCCCCTGGGAAGCGCCGTCGTCCTTCTGTGATTCCGTCCCCCCAGGACTATCCGCCCCTCGGCCCCCAACGCTCCCAAACCGGCGCGATCGCCCCTGCCGCACGATATCAATCCCCTAACCAGGCATCCCCCAGTCGCGGTCTAGAACTAGACCTGGAGCCCCCCCAATCCCAAGAGGCAGCTCCCACCTCCGGTCCCGGTCAACTCCGCAAAGCCTTTTCCCGCCCCAACCTACCTCACCAAGACACCATTCCCCCCCGCCGTCGCATCGACCATCTGCCCATCGACGAGCGACGCTCTAGCAACGACGATGAAACCGGCTGGCTGGTTTAATGGGCCACAAACGAATCCACTAAAAATCCGATCCTATTTTAGGCTCGGATCGCAATCGGATCGGAATAGAAGCCAGGGGATCAGCGGGATCAATCCTGGATATATTCGCTTCCTGTTTCCAATGCCTGTTGCGCCCTCACAAACTCACGCCCCAAATAAGCTGCATGGCTGAATTGAGTTACCGGGCAGGGATTCGTTTTTTCAAAAATTTCGACGCACAATGCCTTAGCGGTTACCGCCTCATAAAGGGTTTCGTGGGTGCGCTCCACCTTACCCTTCGCCGGAATCACCTCCCCCGTTTCCGGATCCCGCGCCAGCCCCTGATCATCGATCACGGTGGTGAAATGCTTGGCACAAATCATGCCAGTCTCTGGCAGGACATAAATAATGAAATACCCCCCTTCATCCAATTCTAAGGGGCGTTTTGATAACTCATCATCGATCGCAGCACGGTCCAGTGGGGTCATATGGAAATTGCCGAGGGATATCACATAAACATTGGCTTGATTACTGACAGTATCCCAAGGCACTTCATCGGTCAAACAAAAACCTGAAGTGCCAAACGTCGAGGGACGATCGCGACGCCCCTGATCCCCACAACATCATCCGAAAAATGCCCTAAAGTTAGCCCTAAAACAGGCCATTCACCAATTGCTCAAGGCTGACATAGGGCTGTCCACCCGACTGCTGAATAGGGTTACCGCTACTCAACGCATCCGTATTGAAAAGACGGCTTAGCATCTGGGTCGGATTTTCAGCACGGCGATTGCGATCGCTAAGGGTAAACAACACATTATTGCGATTGCAACCGCGGCGGGTGTTGTTGACGTGACACAGCACCATATGGCGATTAACCGGGCCCAAAGTCAGGTATAAATTCCGCAATCGGCCCCCATTGTTCTCCAGAGCGCGATTGAGGCGCTGGGTCACCTCCCGGCACCGCCGCTCCGGGGGATAGCCAGAATTACTAAACTCTTCACTGGCCCACACGATCATCGGGGCCCGCCGCCCAGAATGTTGCACCGCCATGGTGGCGTAATATCCCTGTACTTTGTCGCATCGGAACGTATCCAACGCCTTGACGGTTTGGGCATCGCTGCGGGGGGCGATCGCCAGGGGCAGAGACAGGGCAAAGAGTCCAGCTAGGGCAATACGGGCGATGGATTTCATAGTCGTGGATAACCGATTAGGGAGTAATGGGTGGAATCGAGCAATGGTAATAGGACCGGTGCGGTACAGAGTACGGGCACCATCCAGGATCAAGCAGCGACGCCCACCCCCTGGGCAACTGGCATAGACTGCCAAACCCCTCTGGGTATGATGACGGCCTGCGCCTTAAAAAAGCTCCTTAACTTCCATTGCAATCTCGATAGACTGCGCCGGGGTAAGAGCGACACAACGGAGCAAGGGGCCTGGAAAGGAAAGCCAGTCGAACATCCCTAAACCGTTCCTTGGCGAATTCTCATTGCCTAAGCTCCCCTTACCCAATTGTAGTGAGGGGATCCTCCGGTTAGGAACCATCAATTAAAAGTCGACCTGCTAAGTCGACCTGACATCCTCCACGCGCCTCCCCCCCTGACGCAGGAGGCCCTAACGGAGTTCCTGAATCATCATCACTTGCACCGATTCCCCCACAGAAATAGTCGGGCTCCCTGCCGGAACGATCGCCAACCCCGTGGTCCCCGCCAGATTAATCAAATTGGCCGACTGATGAGGACCGATCGCCCCAGAAAACTCAAACCCCGAGACACCACAGCTTAACCGCCCCCAAAGATAGTTATCCCGCTTCCCCGCCCCCTTCAGAGGAGACCGAGCCGTGGCCATAACAAACTGGGGAGCGATGGCATCCGGCGATCGCCCCACAATGGTGCGCAGGGCCGGGGCCACAAATCGCCAACAACCCACCAACGCCGACACCGGATTCCCCGGCAACCCAAAATACACCACCGGTCGCGACGCCTGATCTCCCTCCAATCCCAGAGACTGGAGAGTATCCGCCGAAAACTGCGCCACCGTCAGGGGTTTACCCGGTTTAATCGCCACCTTCCGCACAGCGATCGCCCCACCCAGCTCCTCCAACACCGCCTCCACATAATCGTAATCCCCCACCGAAACGCCCCCGGTGGACAACACAATATCCGCCTGAGCGATCGCCTCCCGAATCACCGCCGTCACCGTTTCCCGACGATCGCCCACAATCCCCAACGGAATCGCGATCGCCCCCATCTGCTCCACAAACGCCGTCAGGGCATAGCGATTGGAATCCACAATCTGCCCCGGCTCTAAGGGGGCATCCACCGACACCAACTCATTCCCCGTGGACAAAATCGCCACCCTCGGCCGACGGACCACCGTTAACTCAGCCGTCTGATTCGCCGCCGCGATCGCCAACTCCGCCGGTCCCAAAGCGATCCCCGGCGACAAAATCGGCGTCCCCGCCCGACAATATTTTCCTTGTTGCCGAACAAACTGCCCCGGTTCCACCGCAGCCTGGATCAAAACGCGATCGCCCCTGCGCTCCGTCTCCTCCTGCATCACCACCGCATCCGCCCCCGCCGGCAATACTCCCCCCGTAAAAATCCGCATCGCCTGACCCGCCTGCAGCCCCTGTCGCGGCTCAGCCCCCGCCGGCAATTCATCAATCACCGCCAGCCCTTGCTCTGATTCTGATTCTGACTCTGGCTGACAATCCTGCGATCGCACCGCATAACCGTCCATCGCCGAATTATCCCAATGGGGCACATCCCGCGCCGCAACCACCGCCTCCGCTAACACCCGCCCCCGCGCCTGCCCCAACGGCACCGTCTCCGTATGCTCCCCAACCAAAGGCACACACAACCCCAGAATTCGCGATTCCGCTTCAGCAACAGACAGCATGGACTAATTAAAAAACAACCCTGATACGCCTGACTCTAACGGCCTTAGCGATAGACCGGCAGCGTGAAATGGAAACAACTCCCCTCATCGGGGCGGGAATTGACCCAAATTTTGCCGTGGTGGGCCCGAATCAACTGACGACACACCGCCAACCCAATGCCATAACCAGACGTTTGCGTATCCTTCAAGCGCACGCCCTCCTGAAAAATCGCATCCTGATCCGCCTCCGGAATCCCTGGTCCCGAATCACACAGGGAAAACTGAATTTTGTAAGTGGTGCGGTGGAGCAGCGACAGCGTCACCGTGCCCCCCTCCGGCGTGAACTTAATCGCATTGTCCAACAAATTCAACACCACCTGGCTCAAGCGATCGCGATCGCCATGGACCGGCGGCAAATCCTGAGGAATATCCGCCTTCAACGTCTGCCCCTTCGCCGTCCACTGCTCCCGGGTCAACTCCACCGACTCCTCACACAGCGCCCCAAAATCCAACCGCCGGGGGACCACCTTCAACCGGGGAAGCGACGGCTGCTTCAAATCCTGCTCCAGCAAATCCGCAATCATCCGATTCATCACCCGCAACTGCGATCGCGCATGGGACAACACCCGCATCTCCAACTCCGGCGTCATCCGCAACGACTGCACCGTCCCCGGCACCTGGGACGACTCCAACGTCTCCAACGCCGCCGCCACCGCCGCCAACGGACTGCGCAAATCGTGGGCCAAAATCTCAATCGCCTTATCCTTAAACTCCAGCAGCGAACTCAACTCATCACAGCGCTGCTCCAGCGAAAACACCTCCTCCGCCAACCGCACCTGCTCCGCCGCATCCATCAGCGAAACCGACACATCCGCCTCCAACGGATGCTGCGCCATAAAATCCTCCGCAGACTCCTGCCAACGCTGCCAACACCGGTCAATCTGCTCCACCAGATTGCTCCCGGTCAACACCTGCTGAGGCTGAGGATTCACCTTCACCAACGCCGGCGTCGCCACCAACCGGAAATGCTCCGCCAGATAAGGCTGCTCCACCACATCCACCACCTCCAACTGAAACTCAGAGCGCTCCTGCAACTTCTCCAAATGGGCGCACGTATCCTTCACTTGACGGCGAGCCGCAGGGCGCTGATCCGTAAACAGCAACAGCTGCAAAGGCGATTCACGAGTAATAACAGAGGGTTGCTGCACGGTCACAGTAGGCAACAGGCGGGATGGATGGGCAGCCATGGCGTAAAAACCCCCTTGAACAACCGAGGCACAAGGACATCTAAGAAACCAGACCAGTTGATATTAAAGTTTTTTTTCTTCAGTTACTAACCCTTTCAAATTCCATTTTATCCAACGCAAGCGACACATTTTGTAAACTTTTTTGCCACTTCCCATTCCCGGGGTAGCGCCCCCCAGGAATAGGTCGTTTAGGCGGTGGCTTTAAACCATGCCTTTAAACCGTGACATTGAAATACTTTGCGATGGGATGGAGGGTCATCAACGCCGTCGTAGATTGCTCCGGATAAAGCTGCTCACTCTCATCCATATACATATTGATGCGATCGCACTTCAACAGATCCAACTGTTTAAATTGGTCCTGCATATTGGGGCAAGCGGGGTAGCCAAAACTATAGCGAGACCCCCGATATTTCTGCACCAACATATCGCGAATATTATCCGGCTCTAAATCTCCATAGCCCAATTCCCGGCGTACCCTGGCATGGGTCCACTCCGCCAGCGCCTCCGCCATCTGCACAGCCAATCCGTGGAAATACAGATAATCCGTATACTGATCCGCCGCAAATAATTTCTGAGCAAACTCCGTCGCAATCTCCCCCACCGTCGCCGCCTGCATCGGGAACACATCCACCTGCCCCGACTCCCGGGTCGCAAAGAAATCCGCAATACACAGACGACGGTTAGACCGCTGACGAGGGAACTCAAAGGAAGTCACCGGCTCCAGGGTAGAAATATCAGCCCCCTGGGCGATCGCCTCAGGGTCATAGACATACACCGTATTCCCCTCCGCATTGCAGGGGAAATAACCATAAACCACCTGAGGATGCAGCAAATTTTCCGCCACCACCCGCTCCTTCCACCCCTTCAAAATGGGATGAACTTTTTCCTCTAAAAACGCCTGATACTCCTCCTTCGACTGTTCCCGAGGCTTACGGAACTGCCACTGCCCCGCAAACAACGCCTGCAAATCCAAATGCCAAAACGCCTCCTCCAAGGGAATATCATCCCCCTGCAAAATCCGAGTCCCCCAAAACGGCGGCGTCGGGCGATCGACATCCAATGACACCGCCTCAGATCGCCGGGTATCAACGGGCACAGGCTCCTTAGGCTTCTCCTCCACCGGCTCAACGGGAACACCGTCCGCACTACCGCTCAAATCGGCGCTATCCATCTCATCCAAAAAGCCCTGAGTATCCTCCCAATTGCCCGCCTTCTTCGCCGGCATCAACTTATCCATAAAATTGAGATCAGCAAATGCATCTTTTCCGTAAATCACCCGACCGTTATAGACCGACTGACAATCCTTACGAACAAAATTAGGGGTCAAGGCCGCCCCCCCCAAAATGACCGGAACCTGAATCCCCCGCTCATTAAAAGTCTGCAAATTATCCTTCATAAACGCCGTAGATTTCACCAGCAAACCGCTCATCGCAATACAGTCCGGCTGGTGCTCCTCATAGGCATCGATAATGTTCTCAACGGGCTGTTTAATGCCGAGATTAATCACTTTGTACCCGTTGTTCGTCAAGATAATATCCACAAGATTCTTACCAATATCGTGGACATCCCCCTTAACCGTCGCGATCACAAACTTACCCTTAGCACTACTTTCCCCCCCCTCTTCCTTATCCATATAGGGTTCCAGGTAGGCCACAGCAGTCTTCATAGTTTCCGCCGACTGCAACACAAACGGCAACTGCATTTGACCACTAGCAAACTGCTCCCCCACCACCTTCATACCATCGAGCAAAAAGGTATTAATAATCTCCAGGGGAGGATACTCCGCCAGAGCCGAATCCAAAACCGGCTCCAAGCCAATGCGCTCGCCATCGATAATATGGCGCTTCAGCTTTTCCTCCAGGGGAAGATTTTCATCAACCCCAGCCTCTTTCTTAGTGGTTTTTCCTTCAAATAGAGTCGTCAGTTTCGTCAGCGGGTCATAGGTACAAACATCCCCCTCAAACCCCCGCCGGTCATAGATCAAATCCCGGCAAACCTTTTGATGATCCTCCTCAATTTTTGCCATGGGAAGGATCTTGGCCGCACTCACGATCGCCGCATCCATTCCCACCTGCATACAATCATTGAGGAACACCGAATTCAGCACCTGGCGCGCCGCCGGATTCAACCCAAAGGAAATATTAGAAATCCCTAAAATGACATGGCAATGGGGCAGATTTTCCCGAATTAAGCGAATGGATTCCACCGTCGCCATGCCGTTTTCCCGATCCTCCTCAATTCCCGTAGAAATAGGCAGCGCCAACGTATCAAAAAAGATTTCATGGGCCGGAATTCCAAACTCCACCGCCTGCCGATAAGCCCGCTGGGCGATCGCAAATTTTTTGTCTGCGGTCCGCGCCATCCCATCCTCATCGATGGTGCCGATAACCACCCCAGCGCCATACTGCTTCGCCAGCTCCAACACCTTCAGGAACCGTTCTTCCCCATCCTCATAGTTGGTGGAATTGAGGATGCACTTACCGCCGACCACCTTCAAACCGGCCTCCATCTTGGTCCACTCGGTGGAATCCAACATCAGGGGCAACGTCACATTCGTCACCAACCGGGACGCCAGCTCCTGCATATCCCGCTCCCCATCGCGGCCCACATAATCCACGTTCACATCCAACACGTGGGCCCCCTCCTTAACTTGGGATTTAGCCAGGGCAATCAGCCCATCCCAATCCTCATCGTTCAGCAGGGTCCGGCACTTTTTAGACCCACTCGCATTTAAACGCTCGCCCACAATCAGGAACGAATTATCCTGCTCATAGGGCTGAGCACTATAAATCGACGCCGCAGAAGGTTCATAGCCAGCATCGGTTTGCGGCTCTTCTTCGGCCGCAATCTCTCCGGCCGCTATCTCAAGGGACCGGCGGACCGCGCGTTCCTTAGGCTTGAAGTCCTTTGCGGCATCCGCCAACTGAGCAATATGTTCCGGCGTCGTACCGCAGCAGCCCCCCACCACCTGGACGCCCATATCCTCCACAAACCGATGCAACGCCATCCGCAGCTCAATGGGGGATAACTTGTAGTGGGCGACCCCGCCAATATTTTCCGGCAACCCCGCATTGGGAATACAGGACACCACAAAAGGCGCGTTTTCCGTCAGATATCGGATATGCTCCGTCATCCGATCCGGCCCCGTGGCACAATTCAACCCCAAAATATCGATCGCAAAGGGCTCCAGGATCGCCACCACCGCACTGATATCGCTCCCCACCAGCATCGTCCCGGTGGTCTCCATCGTCACGGACACCATCAACGGCAACCGCGATCCCCGGGCAGCAAAGGTTTCCTCAATCCCGTTCAAGGCCGCCTTAATTTGCAGCACGTCTTGACAGGTCTCCACAATCAGCAGATCCGCCCCCCCGTCAAACAGCCCCGCCGCCTGCTCCGCATAGGCCGCCTTCATGGTGTCAAAATCGATATGCCCCAGGGTCGGCAGCTTCGTCCCCGGTCCCATGGATCCCGCCACAAATCGAGGTTTATCGGGGGTGGAATATTCGTCGGTCAGCCGCTTTGCCACCTCCACCGCCGCCTTATTCAGCTCATAGGCCCGGTCCTGGAGGTCATACTCCGCCAACACAATGGACGTGCCGCCAAAGGTATCCGTCTCCACCACATCGGCCCCCGCCTCCAAATACTTGCGGTGCACAAACTCCACCGCCTCCGGCTTCGTCACCACCAAATACTCATTGCAGCCCTCATAATGCTCCCCCCCAAAATCCTCCGCCGTTAGATTCTGAGATTGCAACAGGGTGCCCATCCCGCCATCGAATACGAGGACAGGGCGATCGGGATGGTGCAAACGCTGCAAAAAGGGATGAGTCATGGCTGCGCAGTCTGTGACGCTAGAGGGTAGAGAAGTCGTGATTTGGGAACGTGGAAACAGCCGTGTTCCTACTCCAAGGCCAGTACGCGACAGCCCAGGAGTCTATCTATTGTGCCGGATTATCTGCCCGATAAGCGAGGAAACTCTATTCCGTCGAGGCAGGGGTCAGATCCTGCCAATCATCCTGGCAGAAAGCGATCCAGCGCTTGTTTCAGTTCTTCGACTTCCGCCTCGATACTGCCATCCTGGGCAGCGCGGGTCAGGCATTCGGACAGATGATCATCCAGCACCGCCCGAGAGACGCGATCAATGGCCCCTCGGATAGCCGCCAACTGAATCAGCACCTCAGGACAAGCCCGGTCCTCATTAATCATGGTTTTCACCCCCCGCACATGGCCCTCAATGCGGGAGAGGCGATTAATCAGCTTGCGGCGGGACTCGGCGCTGTGGGAATGGGGATGGGAGTGGGAATGGGGCAACGGGGCAGAAGAATCCGCCTGGAGATTCGGGGAACGGGTCATGGGCAAAGAAAACGACGAGGAGGTGGGGAAGCGAATAAACCCGCCACTGAATCGGTGACGGACGTCACGGGAGATTGAGTGACCAGAGAGCAGTAACAACTGGGTTACAGCGACTGAGTTACTGATTGTAACGCGATTTTTTAAGGGGGTGGACAGGCGATCGCCCCAATAATCCCCCCCCCGGGTAAGCCCCCTCCGGCCGGAACAGCAGTACGTCTAAATGCCAAATTAGCCCTTGACGCCTCGCTGCGC